>NZ_LHVJ01000008.1:0-107848 GCF_001269745.1 Pseudomonas sp. P97.38 | reverse complement strand
TCACCATCGCCTGTGGCGCGGTCTCGGGTTTCCACGCGCTGATTTCCTCGGGCACCACGCCCAAGCTGCTGGATAACGAAACCAACGCCCGCTACATCGGCTACGGCGGCATGCTCATGGAGTCCTTCGTGGCGATCATGGCGATGGTCGCCGCGTCGGTGATCGAACCAGGCGTGTACTTCGCCATGAACAGCCCGGCGGCCATCGTCGGCGGCGACGTGGTGGCCGTGGCGCAGACCGTCAGCAGCTGGGGCTTTGCCATCACGCCGGACGCCCTGCAGGCCGTGGCCAAGGACATCGGCGAGACCACCATCCTGGCCCGTGCCGGCGGCGCGCCGACCCTGGCGGTGGGCATCGCGCAGATCCTGCACTCGGTGCTGCCGGGCGAGAACACCATGGCGTTCTGGTACCACTTCGCGATCCTGTTCGAAGCGCTGTTCATCCTCACCGCGGTGGACGCCGGCACCCGTGCCGGGCGCTTCATGCTGCAGGACCTGCTGGGCTCGTTCGTGCCGGCCCTCAAGCGCACCGAATCCTGGACCGCCAACCTGATCGCCACCGCCGGTTGCGTGGCGCTGTGGGGTTACCTGCTGTACCAGGGCGTGATCGATCCGCTGGGCGGCATCAACACCTTGTGGCCGCTGTTCGGCATCTCCAACCAGATGCTGGCCGGTATCGCGCTGATGCTCGCCACCGTGGTGCTGATCAAGATGAAGCGCCAGCGCTACGTCTGGGTCACGCTGCTGCCGGCGACCTGGCTGCTGATCTGCACCACCACCGCGGGCCTGATCAAGCTGTTCGACGCCAACCCGGCGATCGGCTTCCTGGCCCTGGCGCGCAAATACAACGAGGCGCTGGCCGCCGGGCAAGTCCTGGCCCCGGCCAAGAGCATCGAGCAGATGCAGCACGTGGTGTTCAACGCCTACACCAACGCGACGTTGACGGCACTGTTCCTGTTCGTGGTCTTCAGCATCCTGTTCTACGCGCTCAAGGTCGGCATCGCCGCCTGGGGCACGAAGGAACGCACGGACAAGGAAGCGCCTTTCCAAGCGCTGCCGGACGCCTGAAACGAGGATTGCAACGATGTTCAATGACTTGAGTCGCCTGGGTAAATACCTCGGTCAGGCTGCCCGCCTGATGGTCGGCATGCCCGACTACGACAACTACGTCGAGCACATGCAGACCCAGCACCCGGACAAGCCGCTGATGGACTACGAGACGTTCTTCCGCGAACGCCAGGAAGCCCGTTACGGCGGCAAGGCCGGGCCCAAGTGCTGCTGACCCGGCAGCCCTGAGGTATCCCTCTGTGGGAGCGGGCTTGCTCGCGAATGCAGTGGGTCACTCGATGAAGAGGTTGACTGACCCACCGCTTTCGCGGGCAAGCCCGCTCCCACAGTGTTTTTGGGTGGGCTCAAGAGGTGGGTTCGCCATAGATCCCTGTGTGGGAGCGGGCTTGCCCGCGATGGCGTACTATCAGCCGACATCGACAGTGACTGACCCTCTGCTGTCGTCGGCAGGCTCGCTCCCACAAAAATCCGCATCAAGGAGATTCTGTTTGTCCTCTCCCATCCCGGTCACCATCCTCAGTGGCTTCCTTGGCGCTGGCAAGACCACGCTGCTGCGTCATCTGCTCAAGGCCGAGCACGGTCTGAAAATTGCCGTGATCGAGAACGAATTCAGCGATGCCGGCATCGACACCCAACTGCTGGGCGACGAGCCGGTGCAGGTCATGACCCTGGCCAACGGCTGTGTGTGCTGCACCATTCACACCGACCTGACCAAGGCCCTGTACCTGCTGCTCGAACGGCTGGACAGCGGCGCGATCGCGTTCGATCGGCTGGTGATCGAGTGCACCGGCCTGGCCGATCCGGCGCCAGTGGCCCAGGCGTTTTTCATCGACGAGGACCTGCGCGAACGCTACATCCTCGACGGCATCCTGACCCTGGTAGACGCCGCCCACGCCGACGTGCACCTGACCCAGGCCATCGCCCAGGCCCAGGTCGGGTTCGCCGATCGCTTGCTCCTGAGCAAGACCGACCTGGTGGACGCAGCCCAGGTCGAAGCCCTCGGCGAGCGTCTGACGCGGATCAATCGGCGAGCGCCCATCCGGGTGGTGGAGCACGGCAAGATCGACCTGGCCGAGCTGCTCGACATCCGCGGCTTCAACCTCAATGCGGACCTGGGCGCCGGGTTCAGCCTGCGCCCGGTCGGCAAGGCGCCCCCGGGCGATCGCATCAGCAGCCTCGTGCTGCGTACCGACAAGCCGCTGGATATCGACAAGCTCAGCGCGTTCATGAACCAGTTGCTGGAGGAGCACGGCAAGCAACTGCTGCGCTACAAGGGCGTGCTGAACATCGCCGGTGAACCTCGTCGGCTGGTGTTCCAGGGCGTGCTCAAGCTCTACGGTTTCGACTGGGACACCGAATGGGGCCCCGACGAGCCTCGCGAGAGCGTGATCGTGTTCATCGCCGATGAGCTGCCCGAAGAGAAGATCCGCGCAGGCTTCGATGCCGCGTTAAGTTGACGATCCGGCGCCGGCGGCCATCAGCAACTTCTGTTCGAGATGGTCCAGGTGCTCGTCCATCAGCCGCATGGCTTCATCGACGTCGCCGTTTTCCACGGCGTCCACGATGGCCAGGTGTTCTTGCCAAGCGCAGTGCCGGCGTGACTTGACCTCATGCCGGGCCAGGGCCAGCGAGGTCAATGGCACCAGGCTGCCGAGGAACTGCGCCAAGGGTGCGTTGCCAGCCATGGCCGCCAGTTGCAGGTGAAACTCGCCGGACAGGCGTATCGCCGGGCCGCGTTCGCCACGGTCCAGGCACTGGCGTTCGCGCTCCACCAGCTCGCGCAGACCTTGCAGGTCCCTGGGGTGTGGCGCCTTGCAGGCCAGGCGCACCAGGGTGTGTTCGGCCAGGCGGCGGGCATGAAGGATTTGCCGGGTCTGCTCGAGGTCCGGTGCCGCGACCTGGGGCCGGTGGTTGGGGCGCAGGATCACCACCTGCTGATGGGACAGGCGCGCCAGGACGCGACGAATGATGCTGCGGCTGACGCCGAACACATCCCCCAGGCTTTCCTCGGTGAAACGGCTGGCCGGGGCAATGCGCTGGTCGAGAATGGCGTCGAAGATCCGCGGGTAGATATCGTCCACCGACGGCTTGCCGACCCGGCCGGGCAAGGGCAGGGAGGCAAGTACGCTGCGCTGGTGCTGATGGGAAGCGAGGTTGTTCATGGCGATCTCCGCAGGCCGTGGCTCAAGTGCCGAGGTTGTCGTCCGGGATATTCAGTTCGATGCCCATGCGTTGGCCTTCCCGCAGGATGTGCCGCCGCATCTCGGCGCTGGCCTGGGCACTGTTCTTGGCGCGAATGGCGCGCACCACCGCTTCGTTCTCTTCCAGGCGCTCGGCCAGGTGTTCGGGCGAGTTGCGCAACACATCGGCGCTCTGCTTGAGGGCGTTGCTGGTCTGCTGCACCACGTTCTGGAAAATCGGGTTGGAGGTCAGGGCGAACAGTTCCTCGTGGAAGGCGATGTAGGCGTTGGCGCAGGCGTCGCTGTCATTGGCTTCCAGGGCTTCGCGCATGTCCATCAGGGTCAGGCGCAACTGGCCGACTTCCTTGCTGCTGATGGACTGGGCCACCAGGCCAACGATGAAGGGTTCAAGGGTGTAGCGCAGTTGCAGCAGGTCTTCGAGACTGGCGCCGGCCATGGCGCTGCTGTCACCGCCGGCATCGCTGAAATTGGCCTCCAGCACCACGACGCCCTTGCCGGGCATCGAGCGAACCAGGCCCAGGGTTTCCAGCACGATCACCGCTTCGCGCAGGCTGGGCCGGCTGATGCCCAGTTGCTCGGCCAGTTCGCGCTGGCCCGGGAGCATGTCGCCGGAGCGCCATTGGCCTCGGGCGAGGGCGGCGCGGAGTTTCTCCACGACCGAGTTGACGACGGTTGATGAACTGATCACATGGGGCTCCTTGGAAATCATCAGGCGGTGCCGGTTCGCGGGCCGGCGCCGCAGTCTTTCAGAATTGCTGGTGATGAGCACTGCCCACCGGTTTTCGGGCCTGGAAGGTATAGCCTTGCTGGCCGGACAACACCTTGCGGGCCCGCGGTACGTCGATGTCTTTTTCCCAGCGGGCGATGGCCACGGTGGCCACGCAGTTGCCGATCAGGTTGGTCAGGGCGCGCCCGATGCCCATGAACCAGTCCACCGCCAGCACCAGGACCAGGCCAACCACCGGGATGGCCGGGATCGCCGTCAACGTGGCCGCCAGTATCACCAGCGCCGAACCTGGAATTCCGTGGGCGCCCTTGGAGGTGATCAACGACACCAGCAGGATGGTCAGCAGGTCACTCATGGCCAGCGGCGTGCCGGTCGCATTGGCGATGAAGACGATGGCCAGGGTCAGGTAGATCGAAAAGCCGTCCAGGTTGAACGAGTAGCCGGTTGGGATGACCAGACCCACGGTCGAGCTGCCGATGCCGAGGTGTTCGAGCTTGCGCATGATTTGCGGCAGCACGGCGTCGGACGAAGCGGTGCCAAGCACGATCAGCAGTTCTTCACGCAGGTATTTGAGGAACGGCAGCATGGGCAGCCCCGACGCGCGCATCACCAGCCCGAGGATGACCGCGACGAAGGCGATGCAGGTCAGGTAGAACAGCCCGACGAGACTGCCCAGGTGCTGCAGCGAATCCAGGCCGTATTTGCTAGTGGTGAAGGCGATGGCGCCAAAGACACCGATCGGCGCCAGGCGCACGATCATGCCCATGATGCGAAAAATCACGTGGCTGAGTTCGTTGATCAGGCGCGAAATACCCGAGGCGGCGTCCCCCACCAGGTTCAACGCACTGCCGAACAGCACCGCGAACAGCAGCACTTGCAGGATGTTGTTTTCCGCGAAGGCGCCGATCACCGACGTCGGGATCAGGTTCATCAGAAATTGGGTGGTGGTGACCATGTGCTGGCCGCGCTGGGCGATGTCACCCATGTCTGCGCTGGAGAGCTGCTCCAGGTGGATATTGGCACCGCTGCCGATGCCGGTGGTGAAGGCGAACACCAGCCCGATCACCAGGGCGATGGTGGTGAGGACTTCGAAATAGATGACCGACTTGAGGCCGATGCGCCCGACCTTCTTGAGGTCGCCGGCACCGGAGATGCCGCTGACCACCACGCAGAACACGATCAGGCCGATGAGCATCTTGATCAGCTTGATAAACCCGTCACCGAGGGGCTTGAGCTGTGCAGAGTATTCGGGAAGGGTAAGCCCGCAGACGATGCCAAGCACCAGTCCGAGGACAACTTGAAGGAAGATCGACCGCGAGCACCATTTGAGCATGGGAGGGATTCCTGGTTCGGTGTCCGTGTCCGCTGGGCTTTGGGCCGTTGGCGTCAGGACTTCATTATTGTGGTCTTACCGGTTTGTCCAGTGCAGGCGCAGTCTAGGCGCGGTTTTGTCAAGGCCGCAAGGCGATTTTTTAGGTTTTGGCTTTACCGGTCTTACCAGTTGCAAGGAAACCCTCGTGCTTGAGCCTTTTCCCTCCCATGAAAAAATGACCGGCGGCCCAGGCCTGGGGCAAAACCAGAAACGTGTGGGAGCGAGCCGGCTTGCGAAAGGAGCAGGTCAATCAAGGCCGATTGAACGGGCCCTTATCGCGAGCAGGCTTGCGCCTTCACTGTCTATTCAAGTCAGGCTGAGTATGAACGTCAGCTTCGAGCGCACATCGGTTTCTGCCAGATAAAGATAAGGCGAACCGTGCATTCTTAATCCGCCCACATATTTGTTGTGCTTCGTCATGAGCGAGAGGGGTGAGTGTTGGGCCGTTATATCGTCCAAGGTGATGACGCGATTCTTCGGATTGACAAGTCTAAAGGTACTTGCTTGGCCCGAGTCTTTTACGCCAAGGGCGTCGAACCAACTTTTGCCGATGAACTTGTCGTGATGGTCTCCGGGCGTTTTTATCCACAGGGTGTAGCCATCGGCGCTGTGGCGAAAATGCAGCAGCAGCGGCGCGACGTGGCCGCTGCTGGCTTTGGCGTGCATGCCTAGCAGGTGTGAATGATCGACGGTTTGCGGTTTGCCGCTGAAAAATCCACCGCTGAATGAAGTAATGGTCGCCATGGCCGGTTTTCCGTGCAGCGTTTCAAGCAAGTGGATATGCATGTCCGGCGAGCGAAGTATTGCGGAAAAAGAGCGTTTACTGTCCATGTAGAGATCGCATCCTTTATTGATGGCCTGCGTGGCCGTGAATAATGAGATTCGATGTTAGGAGGTTCTTGGAAAGTTGTGTGGGAGGCTATGTTTCAAGGCGTGAGGTGTATAAAGGGCTGTTGAAGTTATTACTGGCTTTATAGGGAAGAGCAGCCAATAAAAAAGCCCGCCTATTTCGAGGCGGGCTTTTTCAATGACAGCCTAGTGCCGCATCAAGCGCCGTACACCGGCAGCTTCTTGCAGATGGCCTTGACCTTTTCACGCACGGCGTCGATCACCGCTTCGTTGTTCAGGTCCGCCAGGATGTCGCAGATCCAGCCGGCCAGTTCCTTGCACTCGGCTTCCTTGAAGCCACGGGTGGTCACGGCTGGCGTGCCGAAGCGCAGGCCGGAAGTGACGAACGGGGAGCGTGGGTCGTTTGGCACCGAGTTCTTGTTCACAGTGATGAACGCCTTGCCCAGCGCTGCGTCGGCGTCTTTGCCGGAGATGTCCTGCTTGATCAGCGACAGCAGGAACAGGTGGTTCTGGGTGCCGCCGGACACGACGTCAAAGCCGCGCTCGATGAATACGTTGGCCATGGCCTGGGCGTTCTTCACCACTTGTTGCTGGTAGGCCTTGAACTCAGGTTGCAGCGCTTCCTTGAAGCAGATCGCCTTGGCCGCGATCACGTGCTCCAACGGGCCGCCCTGGGCGCCTGGGAACACGGCGGAGTTGAGCTTCTTCTCGATGTCGGCGTTGGCGCGCGCCAGGATCAGGCCGCCACGTGGACCGCGCAGGGTCTTGTGGGTGGTGGTGGTCACGACGTCGGCGAACGGCACCGGGTTCGGGTACACACCGGCGGCAACCAGGCCGGCGACGTGAGCCATGTCGACGAACAGGTAGGCACCGACCTTGTCGGCGATTTCGCGGAAACGTGGGAAGTCGAGCACTTGCGAGTAGGCGGAGAAACCGGCCACGATCATTTTCGGCTTGTGCTCGAGTGCCAGGCGTTCGACTTCGTCGTAGTCGATCAGGCCGTTGCCGTCGATGCCGTACTGGATGGCGTTGTACAGCTTGCCGGAGGACGACACGCTGGCGCCGTGGGTCAGGTGGCCGCCGTGGGCCAGGCTCATGCCCAGGATGGTGTCACCGGCCGACAGCAGCGCCAGGTACACGGCGGCGTTGGCCTGGGAGCCGGCGTGCGGCTGGACGTTGGCGTAGTCGGCGCCGAACAGTTGCTTGGCGCGGTCGATGGCCAGTTGCTCGACCACGTCGACGTACTCGCAGCCACCGTAGTAACGCTTGCCTGGGTAGCCTTCGGCGTACTTGTTGGTCAGTACCGAGCCTTGAGCTTCCATCACCGCGGGGCTGGTGTAGTTTTCCGAAGCGATCAGCTCAATGTGCTCTTCCTGGCGCTGGGCTTCTTGCTCCATGGCGGCAAAGAGATCGGCGTCGTACTTGGCAATAGTCAAATCACGGCTGAACATGGCGGTCCTCAAGGATCGGGGCAGAAAAGGGGGGCATTCTAACCCAACCGGTTTTGGAAGGGGTATGAAAGGAATTCAGCTTCAAGATGCAAGCGACAAGATGCAAGCGACAAGCTGCAAGCTAAATGCGGGCTGGCTGTGCTCCAGCTTGCCGCTTCAAGCTTGGAGCTTGCCGCTGCTTTAATCGAGCATGAACAGCGCATCATTGCTGAACTGCGCTTCGAAGCGATTGGCCGGCATCGGGCGGCCGAACAGGTAGCCCTGGACTTCGTCGCAGCCGTGTTCGCGCAGGAAGTCCAGTTGTTCGTGGGTCTCGACCCCCTCGGCGATCACCGCGAGGTTGAGGCTGTGGGCCATGGCGATGATCGCACGGGCGATCTGCGCGTCCTGCTCGCCGGAGGGCAGGCCATCGACGAAGGTGCGGTCGATCTTCAGCACGTCAATGGGGAACTGCTTGAGGTAGTTGAGCGACGAGTAGCCCGTGCCGAAGTCATCCACGGCGATACTCAGGCCGAGGTTCTTCAGCCCGGCCAGGATCTGCATCGCTTCGCTGACTTCGCGCATCAGGATGCTCTCGGTCAACTCCAGCTCCAGGCACGCCGGCGGCAGGCCGGTGCTGCGCAGGATGTTGGCGATGCGCGTCCCCAGTTGGCCATCGGAGAATTGCCGGGCCGAGATATTGACCGAGACCTTCGGCACCCGGACCTTGGCCTGGTGCCAGGTCCTGAGCTGCCGACAGGCCTCGGCGATGACCCAGTCGCCCACGTCCACCACCAGCCCGAGTTCTTCCAGGACCGGGATGAAATCCCCTGGCGGCACCAGCCCACGGCGTGGATGGCGCCAGCGCAGCAGGGCCTCGGCGCCGGTCAGGCGCTTGCCGTCGCCGCTGAACTGCGGCTGGTAATACAGCACGAACTCGTTCTGCTCCAGGGCATGGCGCAGGTCGCTTTCCAGCTCCAGGCGTTCCAGGGCGCTGGCGTTCATGTCGGCCTGGTAGAACTGGAAGTTGTTCTTGCCGCGTTCCTTGGCGTGGTACATGGCCGTGTCGGCGTTTTTCATCAACTGGCTCAGTTCGTTGCCGTCCTGGGGGCTCAGGGCAATACCGATACTGGCGGTGACGAAGAACTCCCGGCCTTCGAGCACGAAGGGCCGGACCAGGCTGGCGAGGATCTGTTCGGCCACGGTAATGGCCCGGTTCAGCGCCATCTCGCGACTGGCGCGCGGTTGCAGCAGCAGGGTGAACTCGTCGCCGCCCATGCGTGCCACGGTGTCGTCGTCGGCGACGCAGCCGAGCAGCCGCGTGGCCATTTCCTTGAGCATCCGGTCGCCGGCGGCATGGCCCAGGGAGTCGTTGATCGGCTTGAAACGGTCGAGGTCGAGGAACATCAGCACGACCCAGCTCTTCTGCCGCTCGGCCGCTTGCAGCGCGGTGTGCAGGCGGTCCTGGAACAACGTGCGGTTGGGCAGGTGGGTCAGGGCGTCGTAGTAGGCCAGGCGATGGATGCGCTGTTCGCTGGCCTTGCGTTCGCTGATGTCGCTGAAGAAGCACACGTAGCTGGCCAGGTCGCCTTCGTCATCCAGCACCGCGGTGATGCCGACCCAGGCCGGGTAGTGCTCGCCATTGCGCCGCTTGAGCCACACTTCGCCTTCCCAGGTGCTGTGCTGTTGCAGCTGCTTGAGCACATAGCGCAGGTGCGCTTCCTGCTGTTCGTCCACGGTCAGCATGTTGGGCAACTGGTCCAGCACCTGCGACACCGCGTAGCCACTGACGCGGCTGAACGCTTCGTTGGCCTGGACGATGTAGCCCGCCGGGTCGGTGATCAGGATGGCCGAGGTCGAATGCTCGAATACCGTGGCGGCCATGCGCAGGTCTTTTTCGGCACGGCGCTGCTGGCTGATGTCGCGGCCGACCCCCAGTACGCCTTCGAACGCGCCGTGATCGTCCCACACCAGCACCAGCCGCAACTCGATGGGGATCTTGCGCCCATCGGCCCGCAGGCAGTCGAACAGGAACAGCTGGGTCTGCATCTGGTTGCGCAGCTCGGCCAGTTGCTCGGGCTTGTCGAGGGCCTTGCTGACCCGCTCCATCAGGCTGTAGATGCCGGTCAGTTGCTGCGGGTTGGCGATGGTCGACTGCCAGCCGTTCTGGAAAATCCAGTCGACGTTGTAGCCCAGCACCGCCTGAACCGACGGGCTGACATAGTTGAGCGAAAGCTTGCTGTCGGTGGAGAAGATCACGTCGCTGATGCTTTCGGCGAGCATCCGGTAGCGTTGTTCGCTGTCGCGCAGCGATTCGCTGGCTTCGATCTGTTCGGTGATGTCCTTGGCCACGCCGATGATCCGCGTCACCTGGTCATGCCGATCCCGGGCCAGGGCCTGTTCGCGGATATCGAAGCGCCGCCACTTGCCGTTGCGGTGACGAAAACGCAGCTGGCATTGCAGCAGTTGCGTGTACCCGCCCCGACGCTGTTCCTGGCGCAGACCGTGGTAATGGTCGGCATCTTCGCTGTGCAGCAGGATTTCCCAGAAGTACTCGCCCATCTGGTGCAGTTCGGTGCGGTCGTAGCCCAGGGTCTGGCCGAGGTGATGGTTGCTGAAGATCATCCGCTGGCTGATGACGTCCTGCACGTAGAGGTGATCCGGCACGGTGCGCACCACGTCGGACCAGAAGCCTTCGCGTTCGAGCAGCGAGAGTTCCACCAGCTTGCGGCTGGTGATATCGCTGATGCTCAGGATGACGGCGTTGTAGTCGTCCTGTTTTTCCGGCAGGCGCAGTACCAGCCACAGGTGCTGGTCGCGGCCATGGGCGTCTTGCAGGCGGATTTCCAGCTCCAGTTGCTTGTGCTGGTCGAGCAGGGCCTGGAGCAGTTTCGAGCCGACGGGGTTGTGGTCTTGCGGGCCGTTGCCCACCAGCAGTTGCCAGGCCTGTTCGCACGAGTCGACGTTAAGCAGCTTCAACGCCATCTGGTTGACCTCGGTCACCAGCACTTCCCGTTGCAGTTGCTCGCGCTGATGGGGTGTTTCCAGCCAGGTGCGCAATTGATCGCCGGTGTGCAGGCCGACCTTCTGGAAGAAGGCCTTGAGCCCCGACAAATCGAGCACGCACAGGGCCACGCCGGTGCCTTCGAAAATATCCTGGTAACGCCGGCGGCCTTCATGCAGTTGCCGTTGGCGTCGGCGCATGTTCAACAGCGCGATCACCGGCAGCAGCGAGATCGCCAGGCCCAGCAGGCACTTGCCGATGAAGGCCGGTAACAGTTGCTCGATCACCTGGCGCCGGTCGAACAACCCACGCAACTGCCAATCGCTGCTGCTTAGCGGCACGGTCAGCACGGTGTTTTCCAGGTCGTCCGGGGAGAGCCGGGCGGCGCTTTCCGAAGGCAGGCCCTCGTCGCGGCTGATGATCTGCTGGTCGAGACGGTTTTCCACCAGCCACAACGGGCGCAGGCCCACATCGGCCTGCTTGGTCAGCGTGGCGAAGAAGTTCGGGGTCAGGCGCAAGGCCCAGTAGCCACGGGTGCTGCCGCTGGCCTGGTGCAACAGCAGGTGCACCACGGAGCCGTCCGTGGAGTTGCTGAAATAGTGGGCCTGGGCCCGGCTGCGTCGCACCAGGTCGGCCAGATAGTCGGCGTCTTCGCTGGCGGCGTCGCTGTCGCTGAGGACCTTGCCCGAAGGGCTCAGCAACGCCAGGCTGCGCAGTTCGGGCAACGATTGCTGCAGCTTGCGCAACAGCGCCTGCTGTTCGTCGGCCGTTTGCGGTTGTTCGACGATCGGTAGCAGGTTGAGGGCGATTTGCGCGTTCAGCGCCATGTTCAGGCTGATTTGCGAGGCCAGGTCGGCGGTGTAGTCGATGGTGTACTGGCGCTGTTGCTGCTGGGTTTCACGCAGTTGGTCGAGCAACTGCCAGAAGAGCAGGCCGAGCAACAGCAGCACCAGTGTGGCCAGCGCGCCCTTCAATGTCCCGCGCAGGGGCGAGCCGGGCACCGTAGCGGGCGCGCGTGGGGACGAGGGCGGCGTGACTTTGGACAAGCTGTAATCCTGCGGTTTGCTGGACTGGCGCGACGTGCACTATAAGCCGGACGCCCGAAGGGCGGCTAGCATGCCTTGCCTTGTGGCAAAGTGCCAGTCCCTGGCGGCTGGACCTTGACCGACGGTTGAGGTAGCTTTGCCGGTCAAACAAGAGCGTTCCAGCTCCACATTCCCAGGCGCTATCGGCCCCCTGGCCTTGATCCCCTTCAAGCGCCGGCGCCGTGCATGGCCTGGCTCGTTCTTTTCACCTGTCACTGACGCTAGGTTCACCATGGCTCAATACGTCTTCACCATGCATCGGCTGAGCAAAGTTGTTCCGCCGAAGCGGGAAATCCTGAAAAACATTTCGCTGTCGTTCTTCCCCGGCGCCAAGATCGGTGTGCTGGGCCTCAACGGCTCGGGCAAATCCACGCTGCTGAAAATCATGGCCGGTGTCGATAATGAGTTCGACGGCGAAGCCCGTCCGATGCCGGACCTGAACATCGGCTACCTGCCGCAGGAACCGCAGCTCGATCCGACCAAGACCGTTCGCGAAGTGGTCGAGGAAGCGGTCAGCGTGATCAAGGACGCCCAGGCACGCCTGGACGAGGTCTATGCCGCCTACGCCGATCCCGATGCCGATTTTGACAAGCTGGCCGCCGAACAGGCCAAGCTCGAAGCCATCCTGCAAGCCAGCGACGGCCATAACCTGGAGCGTCAGCTGGAAGTGGCCGCCGATGCGCTGCGCCTGCCGGCCTGGGACGCGAAGGTCGAGCACCTGTCTGGTGGTGAAAAACGCCGCGTGGCCCTGTGCCGACTGCTGCTGTCCGCCCCGGACATGCTGCTGCTCGACGAACCGACCAACCACCTGGACGCCGATTCCGTCGCCTGGCTCGAACACTTCCTGCACGATTTCCCGGGCACCGTGGTAGCGATCACGCACGACCGTTACTTCCTCGACAACGTCGCCGGCTGGATCCTGGAACTCGACCGTGGCGCCGGCATCCCGTACGAAGGCAACTATTCGGGCTGGCTGGAAGCCAAGTCCGAGCGTCTTGCCCAGGAATCCAAGCAGCAGTCGGCCCATGAAAAGGCCATGAAGGAAGAACTGGAGTGGGTGCGCAAAGGCGCCAAGGCCCGCCAGTCCAAATCCAAGGCTCGCCTGCAACGCTTCGAGGAAATGCAGTCGCAGGAATTCCAGAAGCGCAGCGAAACCAACGAGATCTACATCCCGGCCGGTCCACGCCTGGGCGACAAGGTCATCGAGTTCAAGAACGTCACCAAAGGCTATGGCGACCGTGTGCTGATCGACAATCTGTCGTTCTCCATGCCCAAGGGCGCTATCGTCGGTGTCATCGGTGGTAACGGCGCGGGTAAATCCACGCTGTTCCGCATGCTGATGGGCAAGGAAACACCGGACTCGGGCAGCATCGAGATCGGCGAAACCGTGCAACTGGCCTGCGTCGACCAGAGCCGCGAAGACCTGGACGGCAGCAAGACCGTGTTCCAGCAGATTTCCGACGGCTCCGACCAGATCCGCATCGGCAACTACGAAATCCCGTCGCGCACCTACGTGGGGCGTTTCAACTTCAAGGGCGGCGACCAGCAGAAGTTCGTCAAGGACCTGTCCGGCGGTGAGCGCGGCCGCTTGCACCTGGCGCTGACGCTGAAGGAGGGTGGCAACGTCCTGCTGCTCGACGAACCGTCCAACGACCTCGACGTCGAAACCTTGCGTTCCCTGGAAGAAGCCCTGCTGGACTTCCCGGGCGCCGCCATTGTGATCTCCCACGATCGGTGGTTCCTTGACCGCGTGGCAACTCACATCCTGGCGTACGAAGACGACTCCCAGGCAGTGTTCTTCGAAGGCAACTACACCGAGTACGAAGCCGATCGCAAGAAACGCCTCGGCGAGGCCGCTGCCCAGCCGCACCGTGTACGGCACAAGAAGCTGGCTTGAGGGGCGTGCGACCGCAAGGTCGCTGAACCCGTGGCGAGGGAGCGTGCTCCCTCGCCACGGGTTCAGGCGCTAGGCCTGTGGCGCAAAATCGAGCGTGAGAATGTTGGGAATCGTCGGGTCCATCTCGTACAGCAAGGCATAGCCCACACCGGTGATGCCCGTCAGCAGGCTGACGTCGGGCACCCTGTCGTTGTCCAGCCAAGGTCCTGCAAAAAATTGCCGGGCGGCCTCGTCTAGGGCTGTCCTGACCCTGTTCATGCCATCGGCGTTGCCTGAATGCCGATACAGGTCATGCAGGCACAACAGATTGCCGAAATCGCCGTGACACAGGTTGTAACCCTCACCCAGCCCGTGCTCCCAGAGATTGCGCTCGCATCGCTGTATGTCGTCGAGCACGGTCTGTCGGGTCGCCGCGTCCAGCACATCCCCCATCGATTGCAGCAGCTGTCGCCTGGCAATGAGCACACCGCCGTCGCCATGGCACCACTTGGACGTATGGTCCACTGGTCCGAGGTTCCTCAGGTCCAGCCAGAAACCGTCCCGGCTCAAGCGGTTCTCACCTTCGAGCACCTGGATGGCCAAAGGCACCAGCGTCGCATCCCCGGTCACGTCATAGGCCTTGCACAGGGCATGGATGACGCCCGAGAGACCGTGGGACAAGCCCGTCAGGATGACGGAGCGATCATCGCGCCGTAGAAGCCGACCCTCTTCGATCAGGACCTGCTCCCGTAGGTAGTCGACCATCCGCTGGAGGGCCGGCAGTACCTCGTTCTGTGCCGACGACTCATGGAGATTGGCCAGGAGCGTCACCGCGCCACAACAGCCTGCCAGGAAGTCGAAATCGTAGTGCTCAGGGGGGATTTCGATCAGTTGGGTAAGCAAGCCGGCAATCTTTTCATCATGGCGGGCATCCGCGGTGATCCGGCGGCGATTGATGAGCAAGTAAAGGTAGGCCCCCAGACCGTGATAAGCGCTGACAGTCAGGTCGGTTCGGAAAAAGCCGAAGTGCTGGTCCAGGGTGTCCAGGATCCGATCCATGCGCGACAGCCAGTGCGACTGGCCACCGACTTTGAACGCGGCCAGGTAAAACAGGCCGATCCCGGCGATACCCGAGTACAACCCGTGGTCCATCGGCGACGGGTATTTGCGCAGGCTCGCGGGATGAGTATGGAAAGACAGCCAGCGGACGTCGGTTGCCGTGCCCCTCACGGCAAGTTCATCGAGGCGGGCGCTGATGGCCAGGACCGCGTCGAGTCGCTCTGCTGGCGGTTCTTTTCCAGGGAGTATGGGTGTTCGCGTTTCCGGTGAGGGTGGCTCTGGGAACAGGCAGATGTCCAGGAGTGTGCGTTGCAGGGCCCAGTCCTCACGGGACAGGTGACTGATTTTTTGCAGGCAACTTTTTAATGGAGGCTCCAGGGTTGCCATCTCGACGGTTTCACCTTGTGCGCTCGTAAAACAGTGGGCGTTCAGCGCCATGGTGAAACACGGAATGCTGGACCTTTGCAGGTCGGCTATTTCATAGCGGGCAATGCCTTTTTCCCGATAGGGTTCTTTTAGATCTTTCCACAGGGTTGCAAGCAGCAGTTCTCGGTCGAGCATGTTCTGCATGAAGCGTGGGTGGCGGATCAGCCCGATAAAGTCGGCGTAGCGCTGCGAATTTTTGAGCAATACCCGGGTGGTCAGTTCGCCGGCGGATTGTTCGAGCATCTCCATGATCGCGTGCCGATGAACCATCAGTGCGCCATAAGCGTATTCGAAGCCTTTGAACAGCGCGGTCTTATAGGCTTGCGGCCCTATGCGCTCGCCTCGCAGCAGGGGCAGGTGCTTCTGCGCCAACTGATGTTCGAATTCGATTTTGCGCAGGTGGTAGAACCCACCCTCGGAAACCAGGGCGCGACGGGTGGAAATGAACAGGGCCTGGCGGGTCAGCCCGCTCTGGTCGTTATTGGACTTTTGCGAAAAGGGCACGAAGCCGCTGGAACAGATGGATTGCTGGATCACCTTGAAACTGCTGGACAGTGCGCAGCCCGCGGGCAACTCCGTCAGCAAGTCGCTGGTGGACGCCGTGAACAGGCATTCGAGGTCGATCATGACCGGGCTGCTGCCGCAGGCAATGATGTTCTCGTAATGAAAGTCGATGCCGTTCAAGGCATGAATGACAGCGATCTGGGCGCCCATTCTCTTGTAGAACAACTCGACATCCGCTGCCTGTTCGCAGGGCAGGTTGTCGATTTTTTCTATCCAGCTGTGCCGCGGGCGGCTGAGAATCCTTGGTCCGCGCACAGAAAAGCAGTCCGCGCCGGTCCACTCCTGCAGGTGTTCAAGCAAGCGGTTGTAGAAAAGCGCTTCCCGGCTTGCCCGAGGTTTGTAGATCAGTGAAACGCTGCCAACGGTGACCAGACAGACTGTTTCGCCGCGACCGTGAGGGTCACCGAGGCCCAGTTCAATCGCGCTGATTTGCCGAGCCGCGATTGAAAACGCGGCCTCCAATAATGCGAGGTCGGCTGCGAAATGGAGAATGACCGCATAAAGATAGTTGAGGGTGTCTTCCAATTGATCGAACAGCAGCGTTGCCAGCACCGGGTAGCACTCGAAGAGTGACCGCAGTGGCGACGTGCGCAGTTGTTCATTGAAGGTGCCCAGGTCAATGTTTTCACCTTGCGCAATTCGCGTATTCAAATAATGCACAAGACTTTGTTCTGAAGTGCGACTCACCCGGGCCAGAACATACTGTTCGAGGCTTGCGAGCAAGGCCGGCTCGTTAATGTGCGGTGAAACTTGAGAGTAACGCTTGTCGGCCTTGAACGTGTCGATGAAATAAAGAAAAAATCGTTGGCCGAAGCCCTGAAAGTTGCCTTTTTTAGTTGTATTTGTTTTGACAGGAAGGCTGTCGAGGTGGGCCAGCTTCTGTTCCAAACTTTGCAGGCATGATTCGCTGCTGGGGGGCAGGCGGTGTTGGTGGTTGGGGGCGCTGACGTGTTTCAGCAGTTGTTCCCGGCCCAGACCAAAGTGATCCAGCAAAGCCTGGTCATCGGCGTGCAGGCGAGTCAGGTTGTTTTCGAACAGGGCGATGTCGAGTGTGGAAGCGCCTGTGTACTGTCCTCGCTGATCCCACTTCAAAGCGTTAACAAGCATGCCTGGGCTCCTGGCATGGATGGAGCAGGCGGTGCCTGCTCCATGTTTATCGGTGTTGCCTGTTGCGATGGTCAGTCGAGTGGATCAGCACCCGAGTGTCGAGCATTCGAGGTTGGTGCAGGTGCCGAACGTGTTGCATTCCATCGTCGTCGCCAGGATTGCGGCGATGTTGCTGGCCGGCGCTTGATAGGCGTCGAACTCGAGGTAGAAATCGCCGGACATGTTCAGGATCTGTTCGCTCATGATGTGTTCCTCATCAGGTTGATCAATTCAATACAGTGACCCACGGTCGATCGGGTGCCAGACAGCGCATCCGAACGGTGGGATGTCATGAACTTATTAAGGGGTAGGGTTAGGGAGTGTCGAAGTGCCCGCGGTGCGGTTGACTTCAAAGAACAGGATTCAGCACAAGATGGCGGTGCAATGCACAGTGCCACACTCGACAATGGTCCGCGCCACCGATTCGATGCCGAGGTGGTTTACCTGTTGGTAGGCATTGAAGTCGCCGTCGAAGTCACCGGACACTGTCAAAATGTGTTCGCTCATCATGCATCTCCTTGTTTTTGTTCGCGCCGGTTTCGGCGCGGGAAAAACAGTAGCATGGACTTCGATAAGCGCAAACTTGCGGTTATAACCTCATGTTGCAGTTAGCTATCGCTACAGGCAACTAAGCGAATGGTTGTTAGTTGTGAGTTAGCCCAATAGCAAGATGCCGTCGCGCGCCGCTTCAGGGCAGTTCGATTGCAATCACTTCAATGCAAAGATCGCCCATCGGGCGTTGCCAGACCACCTCATCCCCCAACTTCGCTCCCAGCAACGCCCGGCCCAGTGGTGATCCCCAGTTGATCAGGCCGCTGGCCGCGTCGGCCTGGTCCTCGCCCACCAGTTGCACCCTTTGCTGCTGGTCCAGTTCGTCGGCGAAGGTCACCCAGTGTCCGATCCGGACCTGATCCGATGACGTCGGCGCCACCACCTGGGCGCTTTGCAGGCGCAGGTTGAAATAGCGCAGGTCACGCTCGATGTCCGCGATCCGCTGCTTGTCGGACAGATCGCCGCGGGCTGTCTGCTGGCTGTGCAACGCCTGCAACTGTGCGACCCGCGCCTGCAACTCGGCGAGCCCGCTGGGCGTGACATAGTTCGGTTGTGCGCTGACCTGGCGTTCGACTGGCTGGTCGGCCTGGGCGGCGGCGTTGTCTTCGTTGACGAAAGCGCGACTCATGGTGTTCTCCTCTGTTGGAGTTTGGGCCATGGTCGCAGGCTTTTGGTTTCGACGAATGTCTGAGCGCGACTCACTGCGAGCGATAAGCCCGGCCGGCGTCCCGATCCTTTTCCTGTTGCCAGGCGCGTTCTCGCTCGTCCCAGTGGCGTTCGCGATAGGCATCGCGCTCTTCGCTTTCGCGCATGGCCTGGCACTGCCGGAACCCGTCGCTCCAGCCTTCGGCGTAGCGGGGATCCTTCAGATAGCGCGGCACATCTTTGCGGAACTGACCGGTAATCACGCCGGCGGCTTGCCGGCCGCTGCTGCAACCGTCGTCGTAGCCGTCGGCGAAGGCCGGTGGGAAACCTCGGGCAATGAGGTCCTCGTGAGTGGTCTCGCAACCGCCAAGCAACATCAGCACCGCCAATACCACCACCGCCCGCCTCATTTTCTGCCTTCCTGCCGGATTCACCTGTACATGAAGTCTAGAAGCGGATTCGTCAGGCCGATGTGAAAGCGTTGTGAGCAATCCGTTGGACAGGTGACGAACCCCCTGGCGGGGGGGGCTCGATGGATGGCCGTTGGCGTCAGTAGTGGTACCACTTCACCTCGAGCAGCACTTCGTTCTCCGGCGAGGCGAGGTGGCTGAATTCACGTTGGGCACTCAGGCGCAGGCCGAGGTTGCGGGACAATTCCCATTGCTGGTTCACGCTCAGGCTGCGGCGCACTTCGCCGTTGACGAAGTAGTCGCCCTTGGCTTCCAGGCTCAGGTTGCCCAGCGGGTTTTTCCACAGCACGCCGCTGTTGAAGCCGCCGGCCGGGGCGATGAACTCGGCGAAGTCGTTGTTGTGCTCGACCCGCACCGTGCCCAGGGCGAACCCCAGCACATCTTCGCCCAATGCCCAGGTCCCGCCCGCGCCGCCGTTGACGTGGCTGACCAGGGTTTCATCGTCGTGCTTGCCCGGCACTCGCTCCAGGCCGCCGGTAACCTGCCAGGACCATGGCTGCAACAACTCATTGCGCGGCGTCAGCGAGCGAATCGTCGCCAGGTCGAGTTGTTGCACCTGCCAGTCATTACCTTCGTACTGGCGCAGTTTGAGTTGCAGGATTTCAATCTGGGCCCCCAGCGGGAAGCTCTCGGCGTTGTCGTTGAGGTCGTGATAGGCCATGCGCAAGCCATACTCGCCGAACGCCCGGTCGCCCCGGGTGCCGAGGCCGGCCTGCCATGTGCGGGATTCATGGCCGTCCTCGGGCAGGCCCGGCTGCGGGATGTCGAGTTCCGGCGCCGGGTTCTGGTTGATCGCCCGCAACAATTCGAAGCTGCGCTGGGAGCGCTGTGGGTCGCGCTCCTGACCGTTGGCGCGGTAGCGCTCCAGGCGGTAGGCCGCATCGACGATCAGCGCCTGGCGGTCCCGTGGCAGCGCCTTGAAGGCGTCGGCTTGCAGTTGTTGCTGGTCGGCGCTGACCTTCAGCACCCATTGTTGTTCGTCATCGCTGAGCGGCTCGGCACGGCTGAGCAGTTCCCGCTCCCGGGACGGTCGGTACTGGATGCTTTCCACCAGGCCGGCTTCCTTCACCGCCTTGACGGTGTCGGTGGGGATGGCGGTCAGCGGGAACTGTTCGGTCAGGCGCAGGCTGGGGCGCGCCACCTGCAACAGTTCAAGCAGGCGATAGGAGCAGTTTTCGTCGAAGAAAAAGTAGTCGAACTGGTTCTGCTTGAGTTCCCAGACGTGTTCGACCATGCGCTCGGTTTCGACCTGGCTCAGGTTGAGGCGATACTCCCACAGGTCGCGGTTCTCCAGGCTTCGGTACTCGGAAAGTTTTTCCTGGTAAGGCACCAGGGCGAACAGGCCGGGATAGCCCCCCATCAAGCCCTTCCAGGCGTAAAGGATGCTGTTGTCCGAGCCTTCGATGTAGGCGCCGAAATTGATCGCATAGCTGAGCAGGGCGGTCTTGTCGCTTTGCACGTCGGCCTGGTCGATGCGCAGCAGGGTATGGCCGAACATCGAGGACGGGCTGTTGAGGTACGCCGCCGGGAAAATCATCACCGCGCTGTGGGGCGAGACGTCCTTGAACCATTGGTTGAATTCGCTGCAGTCGACGGCGGGCAGGTCCGTCAGCTTGAGCTGCGCCTTGAGCCAGCGCGTGCGCGCCGGGTACACGCATTGGGCGTGCTGCTGGCCGGCACTGGCCGGGTCATACAAGGCTTGCAGCGTGGCGGTCAGTTCACGGTCGGGGTGTTGATTGCCATCGGGCGCAAGGAAGAATTTCTTGTCGCTGATGTAGCTGCGCCAGCCACCGAGCTTGGCGGTCTCGTAGTGGCCCAGGGAAATCCAGAAGCGGTCATTGGCCAGTTGCTGCAAACGTTGAGGGTCGACATGAGGCGCTGCGGACAGCGGGGCGCACACACAGAGCGCCAGCCAGGCAAGGCGTTTGAGCATAGTCGGCTTCTTGGAAAGTCGAAAAAAAAGAGCGCAAGGGGCCCCAGAAAGAAAACCCGCTCCCCGAGAGGAGCGAGTGGTGTCGAGCTTAAGCTTGAGTGGCGTATTTGGCCAGGCGTGGATCGTTCTTCAGGATGGCCAGGGTATTGGTATGCACGTCTTCGGCAGTCACGTCAGCCTTGCTGAAGATTTGCTGGAAGTGCTCGTGGGTGACGGCTGAGAAGTGTGCGCGATCTTCCGGCGCCACGCCCAGCACCACGGCGTAGGTGGTCAGCGCTTCGCCCTGACCCTTGGCCATGTCTTCGGACAGCTCGTTCATCATGCCATTCATGGCCAGCCAGGACTTGCCACCATAGGTCAGTGCCGCGTTGGTCGAGCAACCGTTGGTGCCGGAGGTCATGCCGAAGGTGGCGTTACCGGAGGTGCCGTTGGTGGTGGATGCCAGGAAGTGGGCCGGAGTGCCACGCTGACCTTCGAACAGCATGTTGCCCCAACCGCAATCCGGGCCGCCTGGCGCCTGAGCCATGGCGTTGATGGATACAGCGGTGAAGAGAGTACCGAGAAGAATCCGTTTCATAGCTATGTTCTCTTTATGTGCATACCAATGGACAGGGTCTGGCGCCTTTGTGGCTTCAACCACGCGTGCCAGTGGGCCGGTTATTGTTCCAGCCGCGCAATTTGGAGTTTAGGCACGATCCTGGGGTTCCGTGACATTTTGCAAAAACAATCCGTGGGGTCGTGAATGGACCGAGCCCGGGCCGGGACGCTCGCTCGACTATGCTTTGGCCTGAGGCGCTCCTTGCCAGTCAGGCACGGGCAGCGCCAGAATGCCGCTATCTGCCCCGCCTGATGTAAGGAAGCCCGATGCCTGATCCTGTTGCTGCCAGCTTGCGTCTAGCGCCTGAAGCGCTGACCCGTCCGTTTTCCGCTGAACAGTTCAGCTTCTCTACCACCAATGATCTGGAGCCCTTCCGCGGTGTGCTCGGCCAGGAACGTGCGGTCGAAGCCTTGCAGTTCGGCGTGGCCATGCCGCGCCCCGGTTACAACGTATTCGTCATGGGCGAGCCCGGCACCGGTCGGTTCTCGTTCGTCAAGCGCTACCTCAAGGCCGAGGGCAAGCGCATGCAGACCCCGGCGGACTGGGTCTACGTCAACAATTTCGATGAGCCTCGCGAACCCCGTGCACTGGAGCTGCCGTCGGGCACCGCCGGCGCCTTCATCGCCGACATCAACGGCCTGATCGACAACCTGCTGGCGACCTTTCCCGCGGTGTTCGAGCACCCGTCCTACCAACAGAAGAAGAGCGCCATCGATCGCGCCTTCAACCAGCGCTACGACCGCGCCCTCGATGTGATCGAGCGCCTGGCGCTGGAAAAGGACGTCGCGCTGTACCGCGACAGCAGCAACATTGCCTTCACGCCGATGAGCGAGGGCAAGGCCCTGGACGAGGCGGAATTCGCCCAGTTGCCGGAAGCCGAGCGCGAGCGTTTCCACGAGGATATCTCCAGCCTGGAAGAGCGCCTGAACGAAGAGCTCGCCAGCCTGCCGCAGTGGAAGCGCGAGTCCAACAACCAGTTGCGCCAACTCAACGAGGAAACCATCACCCTGGCCCTGCAACCGCTGTTGGCGCCGTTGTCGGAAAAGTACGCCGAGAACGCCGCCGTCTGCGGTTATCTGCAAGCCATGCAGGTCAACCTGCTGCGCACAGTGGTCGAGCAACTGGTGGATGACAGCAAGACCGACGCCGTTGCCCGCAAGCTGCTGGAGGAACAATACGCCCCGAGCTTGGTGGTGGGGCATCCGTCCAGCGGCGGTGCGCCGGTGGTGTTCGAGCCGCACCCGACCTACGACAACCTCTTCGGCCGTATTGAATACAGCACCGACCAAGGCGCGCTCTACACCACGTACCGGCAGCTGCGTCCGGGGGCCCTGCACCGGGCCAACGGTGGTTTCCTGATCCTCGAAGCGGAAAAAATGCTCGGCGAACCGTTCGTGTGGGATGCGCTCAAGCGTGCCCTGCAGTCGCGCAAGCTGAAAATGGAATCGCCGTTGGGTGAGCTGGGCCGACTGGCCACGGTGACCCTGACGCCGCAGCACATCCCGTTGCAGGTCAAGGTCGTGATCATTGGCGCCCGCCAGCTCTACTACGCCTTGCAGGATCTGGATTCGGACTTCCAGGAAATGTTTCGCGTGCTGGTGGACTTCGACGAAGACATCCCGATGGGCGACGAGAGCCTGGAGCAGTTCGCCCAGTTGCTCAAGACCCGCACCTCGGAGGAGGGCATGGCGCCGTTGACCGCCGATGCGGTGGCTCGCCTGGCGACCTACAGCGCTCGCCTGGCCGAGCACCAGGGGCGTCTGTCGGCGCGTATCGGCGACCTGTTCCAACTGGTCAGCGAAGCGGATTTCATTCGCCAGCTGGCCGGTGACGAAATGACCGATGCCGGCCATATCGAACGCGCACTGAAAGCCAAGGCCACCCGCACCGGGCGCGTCTCGGCGCGGATCCTCGACGACATGCTGGCGGGGATCATCCTGATCGACACCGACGGCGCCGCCGTGGGCAAGTGCAACGGGCTGACGGTGTTGGAGGTCGGTGATTCGGCGTTTGGCGTGCCGGCACGAATCTCCGCCACGGTGTACCCGGGTGGCAGTGGCATCGTTGACATCGAGCGCGAGGTCAACCTCGGCCAACCGATCCACTCCAAGGGCGTGATGATCCTCACCGGTTACCTGGGCAGCCGTTATGCCCAGGAATTCCCGCTGGCGATCTCGGCCAGTATCGCCCTGGAGCAGTCCTACGGTTACGTGGACGGCGACAGCGCCTCGCTGGGTGAGGCGTGCACGCTGATTTCGGCCCTGTCGAAGACGCCGTTGAAGCAATGCTTCGCCATCACCGGTTCGATCAACCAGTTTGGCGAAGTGCAAGCGGTGGGCGGGGTCAACGAGAAGATCGAAGGCTTCTTCCGCCTCTGCGAAGCCCGTGGGCTGACGGGCGAGCAGGGGGCGATCATTCCCCAGGCCAACGTCGCGACGCTGATGCTCGATGAGCGGGTGCTGGCCGCCGTGCGCGCCGGGCAATTCCACGTCTATGCGGTCCGCCAGGCCGACGAGGCGTTGAGCCTGCTGGTGGGTGAGCCGGCCGGTGAGCCCGATGAGAACGGCGAGTTTCCGGAGGGCAGCGTCAACGCTCGGGTGGTGGAGCGCCTGCGGGTCATTGCCGAAATGATCAGCGAAGACGACATCAAGGAGGCGGAAAAGGAGTTGGCCCAGCAGGCCCTGGCGGAGGCCAAGCCGGTTTGATCTGAGCGGCAATTGCCCTGTGGGAGCGGGCTTGCTCGCGAAAGCGGTTTACCAGCTGGCATAGTCGTCAGCTGACACATTGCTTTCGCGAGCAAGCCCGCTCCCACAATAGGTTTTGCAGTGATTTGCTGTTAGAAATGCCACCGCTTTGGCGTCAATATTCACACTGTGACCGCTCGGCGTATTCTGGTCTCGAAACCCGTTGTGCCCGGAACTTTTCCTCTATCCTCAGCTCAAGGATAACGAGAGCCATCATTGGATCGAAACAGCCCCCTCCTGGGACTGAATACCGGATCTACCGAGGGGCGCCGCCATGTCGCGCAACCTTTGTCTCACTCGTCAATGCCTGGGCCTTGTGACCCGTATCGAATGCGCCATCCGACCGCTGGCGGGAGATACCGGTATGTGGACCTTGCTCTTTGCCGCCGGAATGGCCGGTGAACAACCTTCCGCCATCAAGGCCCAGGGCCCGTTTGCCGGCTCGAACGCCGCCGAAACCATCCTCGATACCATCGTCCAGAGCCTGACGTTGCACGGCTATGAACTGGCCAACGACCCACAGATCTGGTGCCTGCATATGCAGGCCCAACTGCGGGAGATCAATGGCGGGCGGTGCCGCAACGTGGGCGGCTTCGAGTATCGCCCGCTGCATTGAGCGTTTCCACCACGCAGCTCTTGGCCGTTGCGCCGGGTCCAGGGATGGGCCTGGCGTTTGTAGGGCCGCTCGTGGCTGATATACTCGCCGCGATTTTTCAGCCCTGGTGTGAGACTCAATGGAACGCTTTATCGAAAATGCAATGTACGCCTCCCGTTGGTTGCTGGCGCCGATCTACTTCGGGCTGTCCCTGGGCTTGCTGGCTCTGGCACTGAAATTCTTCCAGGAAGTCTTCCACGTTATCCCCAACGTGTTTTCCATGGCCGAGTCCGACCTGATCCTGGTGTTGCTGTCGCTGATCGACATGGCGCTGGTGGGCGGGCTGCTGGTGATGGTGATGATTTCCGGCTATGAGAACTTCGTCTCGCAACTGGACATCGACTCCGACAAGGAAAAGCTCAACTGGCTCGGCACCATGGACTCTTCCTCGCTGAAGATGAAAGTGGCCGCCTCGATCGTGGCGATTTCCTCCATCCACCTGCTGCGCATCTTCATGGACGCCAAGAACGTCGATCCCGAACATCTGATGTGGTACGTGATCATCCACATGACCTTCGTGGTCTCGGCGTTTGCCATGGGTTACCTGGATAAACTGACCAAGCACTGAGGCGCGTCCCGCGTGCTGGCGCAACGCCCACCAGTTGAGAAACCGGTGGGCGTTGTCGTTTCTGGCGGCGTGCTTTGGCGCGGGTGTTGGTCATCCGCCCCGGCATCTGTGCTAGTCTGCTCGCCCTTTTGGTTCCGGGCGCTCCGGGAAGCGCCGTGTCATCCATGGCCATTCCCGGGCCGTCCGCACAGCGGAGCAGCACCATGTCCGAAGTTAACCTGTCCACCGACGAAACCCGCGTCAGCTACGGCATTGGCCGTCAGTTGGGCGACCAACTGCGCGACAACCCACCACCGGGCGTCAGCCTGGACGCGATCCTGGCCGGCCTGACCGACGCCTTCGCCGGCAAGCCAAGCCGTGTGGGCCAGGAAGAGATGTCCGCCAGCTTCAAGGTCATCCGCGAAATCATGCAAGCCGAAGCGGCTGCCAAGGCTGAAGCCGCGGCGGGCGAAGGGCGTGCATTCCTGGCCGAAAACGCCAAGCGCGAAGGCATCACCACCCTGGCCTCGGGCCTGCAATTCGAAGTGCTGACCCAGGGCGAAGGCGCCAAGCCGACCCGTGAGGACCAGGTGCGTACCCACTACCACGGCACCCTGATCGACGGCACCGTGTTCGACAGCTCCTACGATCGTGGCCAGCCTGCCGAATTCCCGGTCGGCGGCGTGATCCCAGGCTGGACCGAAGCGTTGCAACTGATGAACGCCGGCAGCAAATGGCGCCTGTACGTGCCGAGCGAACTGGCTTACGGCGCTCAAGGCGTTGGCAGCATCCCGCCGCACAGCGTACTGGTGTTCGACGTCGAGTTGCTGGACGTCCTGTAAGACCCTGCCCGGTTTTACAGCCGGACAAAAAACTGTGGGAGCGAGCTTGCTCGCGAAAGCGGACAGTCAGTCGACATTTTCGTTACTGACATGCCGCTATCGCGAGCAAGCTCGCTCCCACAGGGTCAGGTGCTTCACCCGTGAAACCTGCCATTGAATTCGCCAGCGGGGCGCAATGCCCTGGCGTAGCAGAACAGAAACAGGTTGCGTACCAGCTCCTTGAGCACCAGCGGCTCGCTGGAATTGAGGCTGTTGAGGTCCAGGTCCCCCTGGTCCTGCAGCTCGCTCAAGGCTTCTTCCTCAAGCACTGCGCAGACTTCTCCGGTTTCCCGATGCAGGATCCTGAGGTAGGGGTGTGGGCGATCCAGCCAGGCGTCGATCAAATAAGTCATGGTTCTCATCTCCTTGATGGGTTCGATGAGAATAATTCTTATTCGCTAAATAGCAAGTCTCTATTGGTGTTCCGATTCGTTTTCTGACGACGTCCGGCCGTCGCTGCGGACAGCTGGCAATGGGCTGGTACGTGCAAAGGCGGGGTGGGATCGGGGAGGTGGGGGCACCATCCCACGGCGGGCGCGGGATGGCGTACAGCAGGTTCAGACTTTTCTGACGAACTCGGATTTGAGTTTCATTGGGCCGATGCCGTCGATCTTGCAGTCGATGTCATGGTCGCCTTCACACAGGCGGATGTTCTTGACCTTGGTGCCGACCTTGACCACCAGCGAGGTGCCCTTGACCTTGAGGTCCTTGATCACGGTGATGGTGTCGCCGTCCTGCAGGACATTGCCGACCGAATCCTTTTTCACCGTGGTGTCGGAGGCCGTCTCGACCTCGCCGCTGGCGGACCATTCGTGGGCACACTCCGGGCAGACCAGTTGGGTGCCGTCTTCGTAGGTGTATTCGGAATTGCATTTCGGGCAGGGAGGCAACGTGCTCACTAGGGTTCCTTGGTATCAGGAGAACAAAAGGGCGCACATTGTATAGGGTTTTGCGGCTGGAAGGGCGATGTGAGGTTTTTTGTGGCGAGGGAGCTTGCTCCCGCTGGGCTGCGGAGCAGCCCCATATGGCGCTTGCGGTCGCTGCGCCCGAGGCGTCGGACCGACCGAGCGGGAGCAAGCTCCCTCGCCACAAAAACTCATTGCGATCTATGTGATCAGTGAGTACGCGCCACCGCAAATTCGCTCAGTTCTACCAGCGCATCGCGGTATTCGCTGGGGGGCAGGGCGTCGAGGCACTTGATCGCGCGGGCGACGTAGTCACGGGCCAGTTTCGCGGTGTAGTCCAGCGAGCCGGAGGCTTCGACTGCGGCGCGAATGCTTTCCAGGTCTTCGATTCCGCCTTTCTGGATCGCCTGGCGCACCAGCGCCGCCTGTTCGGGCGTGCCTTCGCGCATGGTGTAGATCAGTGGCAGGGTCGGCTTGCCCTCGGCGAGATCGTCACCGACGTTCTTGCCCAGGGTTTCGGCGTCGCCCTTGTAGTCCAGCAGGTCGTCCACCAACTGGAAAGCCACGCCCAGGTGGTCGCCAAAGGTACGCAGCGCTTCGCTCTGTTCGGCACTGGCACCCGCCAGGGCGGCAGCACTGTGGGTCGAGGCCTCGAAGAGCATCGCGGTCTTGCCGCGGATGACCTCCATGTAGGTTTCTTCCGTGGTACTGGCGTCGCGTACCTTGGACAGTTGCAGCACTTCGCCTTCGGCGATGATGCGCGTGGCCTGGGACAGGATCTTCATCACCGGCATCGAACCCAGTTCGACCATCATTTCGAACGAGCGCGAGTACAGGAAGTCGCCTACCAGCACACTGGGGGCGTTGCCCCACATGGCGTTGGCTGTCGAGCGGCCGCGGCGCATGCCGGACATGTCGACCACGTCGTCATGCAGCAGCGTGGCGGTGTGCAGGAATTCGATGGTGGCGGCCAGCAGGCGCATATCGTCGCCTTCGCGGCCCAGGGCCTTGCCACACAAAAGCACCAATAAAGGACGCAGGCGCTTGCCACCGGCTGAAGTGATGTAATCGCCGATTTTCGATACCAGAGGCACTCGGGAAGTCAGCTGCTTCTTGATGATGCCGTCGACGGCGCTAAAATCGTCCGCCACCGCGCGGTAGAAAGCTTGGGGTTGCATCAGCGACAGGTGCTCCAGAAGGGTTGCGCGGCATGCTAGGACCCACATCCGCGGGTGTCAAGGCGCGATGGACGGCTACTTGCAAGCCTCGAACAGCTTGCGTACAATCGCGCACCCTGAACTTCCTGGGCAGCACCTGCCTTACGCAATTGCATCGGGGCCTTCCAGCCCATGCAGCCATGCCAGCCAATACCTCTTCTTATAAAGCGCTGGGTGAGCAGGATTATCGGAGAAATACCATGTCGTATGCAGTAATCGTTACTGGTGGCAAGCAATACAAGGTCGCCCCAGGTGAATACCTGAAGATCGAAAAACTGGAAATCGCCACCGGCGAATCCGTGACTTTTGATCGCGTTCTGTTGGTCGCCAATGGCGATGACGTGAATATCGGTGCTCCAGTTGTTGCTGGCGCCACCGTTGTGGCTGAAGTGATCTCCCAAGGTCGTCACGATAAAGTCCGCATCATCAAGTTCCGTCGTCGTAAGCACCACATGAAGCGTATGGGCCACCGCCAGTGGTACACCGAGATCAAAATCACCGGTATTCAGGCTTAATTTCAGCCTAATTCCTCACTAGGAGAATTGAACTCATGGCACACAAAAAAGCTGGTGGTAGTACCCGTAACGGTCGCGACTCAGAAGCCAAACGCCTTGGCGTGAAGATGTATGGCGGCCAGGCTATCAAAGCAGGCAACATCATCGTGCGTCAGCGCGGCACCCAATTCCACGCTGGCTACGGCGTGGGCATGGGTAAAGATCACACCCTCTTCGCTAAAGTCGAAGGCGTGATCAAGTTTGAAGTAAAAGGCGCCTTCGGTCGTCGTTACGTAAGCGTTATCGCAGCTTAATTGCGAGACCGCTGGAGAAGCCCTGTCTTGCGACGGGGCTTTTTCGTTTGTGGGGTGAGTCTCTTGCAAAGCTGTTTGTGTGGGCTGGCGGCGCCGCAATCGGGCGCTTGATCGGGTCGCAGCGTGCATTTTTGCAAGAGTCTTATGTCTTGTTTTTTTCGGCTCGTCCGTATGGCGAGAGGCGTGTGTCATGAAGTTTGTTGATGAAGTATCGATTCGAGTAAAGGCCGGCGACGGCGGCAATGG
This sequence comes from Pseudomonas sp. P97.38, assembly GCF_001269745.1. Lineage (NCBI taxonomy): Bacteria > Pseudomonadati > Pseudomonadota > Gammaproteobacteria > Pseudomonadales > Pseudomonadaceae > Pseudomonas > Pseudomonas sp. P97.38. The sequence continues at coordinate 78,841 of NZ_LHVJ01000008.1, read as the reverse complement.
CTGCATGAGTTTCCGTCGGGAAAAATTCATTGAAAACGGCGGCCCGAACGGTGGTGACGGCGGCGACGGCGGCTCGATCTTCATGCTCGCCGACGAAAACCTCAACACCCTGGTGGACTACCGCTACACCCGGCACTTCGATGCCGAGCGTGGCTCCAACGGCGGCAGCACCGACTGCACCGGCAAAAAGGGCGAGGACCTGATCCTGCGCGTGCCGGTCGGCACCACGGTGATCGACTCCGCGACCCAGGAAGTGATCGGCGACCTGACCAAGCCGGGCCAGCGACTGCTGGTGGCTCATGGTGGCTGGCACGGCCTGGGGAACACGCGTTTCAAATCCAGTACCAACCGTGCGCCGCGTCAGACCACGCCAGGCAAGCCGGGCGAGCAGCGTGACTTGAAGCTGGAAATGAAGGTGTTGGCCGATGTGGGTCTGCTGGGCCTGCCGAACGCTGGCAAAAGTACCTTCATTCGCTCCGTGTCGGCAGCCAAGCCGAAAGTCGCCGACTACCCGTTCACCACCCTGGTGCCGAACCTGGGCGTGGTCAGTGTCGATCGCTGGAAAAGCTTCGTGGTCGCGGACATTCCGGGCCTGATCGAAGGGGCTTCCGATGGCGCTGGCCTGGGCATTCGCTTCCTTAAGCACTTGTCTCGTACCCGTCTGCTGCTGCACCTCGTGGACATGGCGCCGCTGGATGAAACCAGTGCCGCCGATGCGGCCGAAGTCATTGTCAGCGAGCTGACCAAGTTCAGCCCGGCCCTGGCTGAGCGTGATCGTTGGCTGGTGCTGAACAAGTGCGACCAGATCCTCGAAGAAGAGCATGAAGAGCGGGTCAAGGAAATCGTCGAGCGCCTGGAGTGGGAAGGTCCGGTCTACGTGATCTCGGCCATTGCCAAAGAAGGCACCGAGCGCCTGTGCCACGACATCATGCGTTACCTGGAAGATCGCGCCGATCGCCTGGCCAACGACCCAGCCTATAAGGAAGAGCTGGCCGAGCTCGACCAGCGTATCGAAGACGAAGCTCGTGCCCAGTTGCAGGCCCTGGATGACCAGCGTGCCCTGCGTCGCAGTGGTGTCAAGTCGGTCCATGACATCGGTGACGACGATTGGGATGAGGAAGATGTGGATGACGAAGACGGTCCGGAAATCATCTACGTTCGCGACTGATCTTGTGCTGATATCACTCAACTGAAACCAGGGCCTGCAGGAGTCCTGTGGGGGCGAACTTGCTCGCTCCCGCAGGTTCAAGTGTTTCAGTGCGGTGTTATCATCGCCGGCAAGCCGGTTTCCTAGGCGCCGCTCATTCGAGCGGCGTTTTGGTATCTGTAAAACGCAAATACGAATAATCCCATGGGCGGCGCTGGGTCGCGCCGTCCGCTGGCAAAGGTTGAAGATGATGCGGAGCAAGGTGACGGGTGCGCAGCGCTGGGTCGTGAAGATCGGCAGCGCACTGCTGACGGCGGATGGCAAGGGGCTGGATCGCCAGGCCATGGCGGTGTGGGTCGAGCAGATGGTGGCCCTGCATGAGGCTGGCGTCGAACTGGTGTTGGTTTCTTCCGGTGCCGTGGCGGCCGGCATGAGCCGTTTGGGCTGGACGTCGCGACCCAGTGCGATGCACGAATTGCAAGCCGCTGCCGCCATCGGCCAGATGGGCCTGGTGCAGGCTTGGGAGTCGAGCTTTGCCGAGCACGGTCGCCACACGGCGCAGATCCTGCTGACCCATGACGACCTGTCGGACCGCAAGCGCTACCTCAATGCCCGCAGCACCTTGCGCGCGCTGGTGGAGTTGAAGGTCATCCCGGTGATCAACGAGAACGACACAGTGGTCACCGACGAGATCCGTTTCGGCGACAACGACACCTTGGCCGCGCTGGTGGCGAACCTGGTGGAGGCGGACCTGCTGGTGATCCTCACCGACCGTGACGGCATGTTCGATGCCGACCCGCGCAACAATCCCGATGCCAAGCTGATCTACGAGGCCCGGGCCGATGATCCGGCGCTGGATGCGGTGGCGGGTGGTGCGGGGGGCGCGCTGGGGCGTGGTGGCATGCAGACCAAGCTGCGTGCCGCGCGGCTGGCGGCGCGTTCGGGGGCTCATACCATCATCGTTGGTGGGCGGCTGGAGCGGGTGCTGGATCGCCTGAAAGCCGGCGAGCGTATCGGCACCTTGCTTTCCCCTGAGCGCGGCATGCTGGCGGCGCGCAAGCAGTGGCTGGCCGGGCACCTGCAGACCCGTGGCACCCTGGTGCTGGACGCGGGCGCCGTCGCGGCGCTGTCCCAGGGCAACAAAAGCTTGCTGCCAGTGGGTGTGAAGCTGGTCCAAGGCAGTTTCCGGCGTGGCGAAATGGTCGTGTGCGTGGCGCCGGACGGTCGCGAGATCGCCCGTGGCCTGGCCAACTACAGTGCGCTGGAAGCACAGAAAATCATCGGCCAGTCGTCCGATGCAATCGTTGGTCTGTTGGGGTACATGGCGGAGCCTGAGCTGGTTCACCGTGACAACCTGATCCTCGTCTAAGGAAAAATCATGGGTTTGGCAAAAGGATTGATCGGCTTGCTGCTGGCGGTGCCGCTGTTGGCTTCGGCCGAGGAGATCGGCCAGGTGTCCACCGTGTTCAAGTTTGTCGGGCCGAACGACCGGATCGTGGTCGAGGCGTTCGACGATCCCAAGGTCGAAGGCGTGACCTGCTACCTGTCGCGGGCCAAGACCGGCGGCGTGAAAGGTGGTCTGGGCCTGGCCGAAGACCGTGCAGAGGCTTCCATTGCTTGTCGCCAGGTGGGGCCGATCAGCTTCAAGGGCGAGCTCAAGGATGGCGATGAGGTGTTCAGGGAGCGTACTTCGTTGGTGTTCAAGACCATGCAGGTGGTGCGTTTCCTCGACAAGAAGCGCAACACGCTGGTGTATCTGGTCTACAGCGATCGCGTGATCGAGGGCAGCCCGCAGAATGCGGTGACGGCGATCCCGATCCTGCCGTGGGCTCGCGCGCAATAATCGACAAATGGCTCCCCCTGGGTTTATCGCTTGTCGTGGCGAGGGAGCTTGCTCCCGCTGGGCTGCATAGCGGCCCCAAAAAGCTTGGGACCGCTGCGCGCTCCAGCGGGAGCCAAGCTTCCTCGCCACGGGACGGACGTCCTTAGGTGAGCGGTATTGCCTTGTAGGAGGGGGTAGATCACAGGCAATAAAAAACCGACCCTGAGGTCGGTTTTTTAATGAGCGCGTCGCTTAGGCAGCAGCGGCAACGTTCAGGGCCTTTACGTGGCCATTCAGGCGGCTCTTATGGCGAGCAGCCTTGTTCTTGTGGATGATGCCTTTATCGGCCATGCGGTCGATAACTGGCACAGCCAGAACGTAAGCAGCTTGAGCTTTTTCAGCGTCTTTTGCGTCGATGGCCTTGACTACATTCTTGATGTAGGTACGGACCATGGAACGCAGGCTGGCGTTGTGGCTGCGACGCTTCTCAGCCTGTTTTGCACGTTTTTTGGCGGAAGGTGAGTTGGCCACCGTCGAGCTCCTCGAAAGACTTTTTAGGAAATAGCAAACAAAATAGGCCGCGAATCATGCCGATGAGTTGAGGTCTTGTCAAGGGCGGGTGACACGTTCCGCTGAATGGCAGGTGCTACGCACCGGGTGATTTCTTTCCGGCGTGCGACCTGTAAACTCGCGGGCTTTGGCGCTGTGCTGTTTAGCGGCGCGGAGTATCGCACAAGTGGGCGCGTTGTTCGCCTGCTGTTTATCGACAGGCAAAAACTCTTTTCATGAATCTGCTCAAATCGTTGGCTGCCGTCAGCTCTATCACGATGCTTTCCCGTGTCCTGGGGTTTGTTCGCGATACGCTGATCGCGCGCATTTTCGGGGCCGGAATGGCCACCGACGCCTTTTTCATCGCCTTCAAGCTGCCCAACCTGCTGCGGCGGATCTTCGCCGAGGGCGCGTTCTCCCAGGCCTTCGTGCCGATCCTGGCGGAATACAAGAGTCAGAAAGGCGACGAAGCGACCCGCACATTCATTGCCTACGTCACTGGCCTGCTGACCTTGGTGCTGGCGCTGGTCACCGCCGCCGGCATGCTCGCCGCCCCCTGGGTCATCTGGGCCACGGCGCCGGGGTTTACCGACACCCCGGAAAAATTCCAGCTCACCTCCGACCTGTTGCGGGTGACCTTTCCTTATATATTGCTGATTTCCCTGTCGTCCCTGGCCGGCGCGATCCTCAATACCTGGAACCGTTTTTCCGTCCCGGCCTTCGTGCCGACCTTGCTCAACGTCAGCATGATCGTGTTCGCGCTGTTTTTGACGCCGTACTTCGATCCGCCGGTGATGGCCCTCGGTTGGGCGGTGCTGGTGGGCGGCCTGGCGCAGTTGCTGTACCAACTGCCTCACCTGAAAAAGATCGGCATGTTGGTGCTGCCCCGGCTGAACCTGCGTGACAGCGGCGTGTGGCGGGTTATGAAACAGATGCTGCCGGCAATCCTCGGCGTGTCGGTGAGTCAGATTTCCCTGATCATCAACACGATTTTCGCCTCGTTCCTGGTAGCCGGTTCCGTGTCGTGGATGTACTACGCCGACCGTCTGATGGAGCTGCCGTCCGGTGTGTTGGGCGTGGCCCTGGGCACCATCCTGCTGCCGACCCTGGCCAAGACCTATGCCAACCAGGACCGCCAGGAGTATTCGCGCATCCTCGATTGGGGCCTGCGGCTGTGCTTCGTGCTGGTGCTGCCTTGTGCCCTGGCGCTGGGTATCCTCGCCGAGCCGCTGACGGTTTCGTTGTTCCAGTACGGCCAGTTCAATGCCTTCGACGCCGTCATGACCCAGCGGGCGCTGATCGCCTATTCGGTGGGCCTGCTCGGGATCATCGTGATCAAGGTGCTGGCGCCGGGGTTCTATGCCCAGCAGAACATTCGCACGCCGGTAAAGATCGCCGTGTTCACCCTGGTGATGACGCAGTTGTTCAACCTCCTGCTCATCGGCCCACTGGCCCACGCCGGGCTGGCCCTGGCGATCAGTGCCGGTGCCTGCCTCAATGCCGGGCTGCTGTTTTATCAACTGCGCAAGCAGAAGATGTATCAGCCGCAGCCGGGCTGGGGCCGGTTTGGCCTCAAGTTGCTGGTCGCCGTGGCGGTGATGTCGGCGGTCTTGTTGGGGGCGCTGCACTTCATGCCGGCCTGGAGCGAAGGGCAGATGCTCGAACGTTTCCTGCGCCTGGGCGTGCTGGTTGTCGCGGGCGTGGTGGCGTATTTCGGCATGTTGCTGCTGATGGGATTCCGTCTGCGGGACTTCAATCGCAAGGCCTTGGGCTGAGGGCGGGGCCTCGATCAACCCGGACCGGGCAGTGGTTTTGTCGGTTCGAGCACTTTGGGTTACGGTGTTGCCTGTCGTCGGCCGCCGGGTGTGGTTATAATCGGCCACTTTATGAGCAAGAAGCGCGTTATGCAGCTGGTTCGAGGCCTCCACAACCTGCGCCCCCAGCATCGGGGCTGTGTCGCCACTATTGGCAACTTTGACGGTGTCCACCGTGGCCACCAGGCTATCCTGGCGCGGCTGCGTGAGCGTGCGCTGGAATTGGGCGTGCCCAGTTGCGTGGTCATCTTCGAGCCGCAGCCGCGGGAGTTTTTTGCCCCGGACACCGCGCCGGCCCGTCTAGCCCGGCTGCGGGACAAGTTGCAACTGCTCGCCAGCGAAGGCGTCGACCGGGTCTTGTGCCTGGCCTTCAACCAGCGCCTGAGCAAGCTCAGTGCCGCCGAGTTCGTCGAGACCATCCTGGTGGACGGTCTCGACGTGAAACACCTGGAAGTGGGTGATGATTTCCGCTTCGGCTGCGACCGTTCCGGGGATTTCGAATACCTGCAACAGTCCGGCAGCGTCCATGGTTTTACCGTCGAAGCTGCGCAGACCGTCGAACTGGACGGCTTGCGCGTGAGCAGCACCCAGGTCCGCAATGCCCTGGCCGCTGCCGACTTCGAACTGGCCGAGCGCCTGCTCGGCCGTCCGTACCGGATTGCCGGGCGGATCCTGCACGGGCAGAAACTGGCGCGCCAATTGGGCACGCCGACTGCCAACGTGCAACTCAAGCGCCGTCGCGTGCCGCTGACCGGGGTGTTCCTGGTCAGCGTCGAGATTGACGGCAAGGCCTGGCCCGGTGTCGCCAATATCGGCGTACGGCCCACGGTCCAGGGGGATGGCAAAGCCCACCTCGAAGTACATGTTCTGGATTTTGCCGGCGATCTGTATGACCGGCGTTTGACGGTGGTTTTCCACCAGAAGCTGCGTGAAGAGCAGCGTTTTGCCTCCCTGGAGGCGCTCAAGACGGCGATCCATGCAGATATCGCCGCCGCCCGTGCCCTTGTCGCAACCAGCGCCAATCGCTAATGAAGAGCCTTAAATGACCGACTATAAAGCCACGCTAAACCTTCCGGACACCGCCTTCCCTATGAAGGCCGGCCTGCCTCAGCGCGAACCACAGATTCTGCAGCGTTGGGACAGCATTGGCCTGTACGGAAAGTTGCGCGAAATTGGCAAGGATCGTCCGAAGTTCGTCCTGCACGACGGCCCTCCCTATGCCAACGGCACGATCCATATCGGTCACGCGCTGAACAAGATTCTCAAGGACATGATCGTGCGCTCCAAGACCCTGTCGGGTTTTGACGCACCGTATGTTCCGGGCTGGGACTGCCACGGCCTGCCGATCGAACACAAGGTGGAAGTGACCCACGGCAAGAACCTGGGCGCCGACAAGACCCGCGAGCTGTGCCGTGCCTACGCCACCGAGCAGATCGAAGGGCAGAAGTCCGAATTCATCCGCCTCGGCGTGCTGGGCGACTTCGCCAATCCGTACAAGACCATGGACTTCAAGAACGAAGCCGGTGAAATCCGTGCCCTGGCGAAAATCGTCGAGGGCGGCTTCGTGTTCAAGGGCCTCAAGCCGGTGAACTGGTGCTTCGATTGCGGTTCGGCCCTGGCCGAGGCGGAAGTCGAGTACGAGAACAAGAAGTCGTCGACCATCGACGTGGCGTTCCCGATCGCCGATGAAGACAAGCTGGCCGCCGCGTTCGGCCTGGGCCAGTTGGCCAAGCCGGCCGCGATCGTGATCTGGACCACCACCCCGTGGACCATCCCAGCCAACCAGGCGCTGAACGTCCACCCGGAATTCAACTACGCCCTGGTGGATGTCGGCGACAAGCTGCTGGTGCTGGCCGAGGAACTGGTCGAGTCCTGCCTGGGCCGCTACGGCCTCGAAGGCTCGGTGCTGGCCACCGCCCCGGGTTCGGCGCTGGAACTGATCAACTTCCGTCACCCGTTCTATGATCGCCTGTCGCCGGTATACCTGGCCGACTACGTGGAACTGGGCGCCGGCACCGGTGTGGTTCACTCCGCGCCGGCCTATGGCGTGGACGACTTCGTGACCTGCAAGAAGTACGGCATGGTCAACGACGACATCCTCAATCCGGTCCAGAGCAATGGCGTGTACGCGCCGTCGCTGGCGTTCTTTGGCGGCCAGTTCATCTGGAAAGCCAACCCGGCCATCGTCGACAAACTGACCGAAGTCGGTGCATTGCTGCACACCACCGTCATCGAGCACAGCTACATGCACTGCTGGCGCCACAAGACCCCGTTGATCTACCGCGCCACCGCGCAGTGGTTCATCGGCATGGACAAGCAGCCGGCCAGTGGCGATACCCTGCGCCAGCGCTCGCTCAAGGCCATCGAAGACACCAAATTCGTCCCGGCCTGGGGCCAGGCGCGCCTGCACTCAATGATCGCCAACCGTCCGGACTGGTGCATCTCCCGCCAGCGCAACTGGGGCGTGCCGATCCCGTTCTTCCTGAACAAGGAAAGCGGTGAGCTGCACCCGCGCACCGTCGAACTGATGGAAGAGGTGGCCAAGCGCGTCGAAGTCGAAGGCATCGAAGCCTGGTTCAAGATGGACGCCGCCGAGCTGCTGGGCGACGAAGCGCCGCTGTACGACAAGATCAGCGACACCCTGGACGTCTGGTTCGACTCCGGCACCACCCACTGGCACGTGCTGCGCGGTTCGCACCCGATGGGCCATGAGAGCGGCCCGCGTGCCGACCTCTACCTGGAAGGCTCGGACCAGCATCGCGGCTGGTTCCACTCGTCCTTGCTGACCGGTTGCGCCATCGACAACCACGCGCCGTATCGCGAGTTGCTGACCCACGGTTTCACCGTCGACGAAGCCGGCCGCAAGATGTCCAAGTCCCTGGGCAACGTGATCGCGCCGCAGAAGGTCAACGACACCCTGGGCGCCGACATCATGCGCCTGTGGGTGGCCTCCACCGACTATTCCGGCGAGATGGCGGTGTCCGACCAGATCCTGCAGCGCAGTGCGGACGCCTACCGACGCATCCGTAATACCGCGCGCTTCCTGCTGTCGAACCTGACCGGCTTCAACCCGGCCACCGACCTGCTGCCGGCCGAAGACATGCTGGCCCTGGACCGTTGGGCCGTGGACCGTACCCTGCTGCTGCAACGCGAATTGCAGGAGCACTACGGCGAATACCGCTTCTGGAACGTCTACTCGAAGATCCACAACTTCTGCGTGCAGGAGCTGGGCGGTTTCTACCTCGACATCATCAAGGACCGCCAGTACACCACCGGCGCCAACAGCAAGGCGCGTCGCTCGTGCCAGACCGCGCTGTTCCACATCAGCGAGGCGCTGGTGCGCTGGATCGCGCCGATCCTGGCGTTTACCGCCGACGAGCTGTGGCAATACCTGCCGGGCGAGCGTAACGAATCGGTAATGCTCAACACCTGGTACGAAGGCCTGACCGAACTGCCGCAAGGCTTCGAGCTGGACCGTGCCTATTGGGATCGCGTCATGGCGGTCAAGGCGGCGGTCAACAAGGAAATGGAAATCCAGCGTGCGGCCAAGGCCGTCGGTGGCAACCTGCAAGCCGAAGTGACCCTCTATGCCGAGGAGTCCCTGGGGGCTGACCTGGCCAAGCTGGGCAACGAACTGCGCTTCGTGCTGATCACCTCCACCGCCAGTGTCGCCCCGTTAGTGCAGGCCCCGGCCGATGCCGTGGTCACCGAAGTGGCGGGCCTGAAGCTCAAGGTGGTCAAGTCGAGCTTCGTCAAGTGCGCCCGTTGCTGGCACTGCCGCGAAGACGTCGGCGTGAACCCGGAGCATCCGGAAATCTGCGGTCGTTGTGTCGACAACATCAGCGGCACCGGTGAGGTTCGCCACTATGCCTAACGCAGCGGGCCGTTTCGGACGGCTGGGCTGGCTCTGGTTGAGCGTGCTGGTGCTGGTCATCGACCAGGCCAGCAAGTTCTACTTTGAAAGCTCGTTGACCATGTACCAGCAGATCGTGGTCATTCCCGACTACTTCAGCTGGACGCTGGCCTACAACACGGGGGCGGCGTTCAGCTTCCTGGCCGACAGTTCGGGCTGGCAGCGCTGGCTGTTCGCTTTGATTGCCATCGTGGTCAGCGCGGTGCTGGTGGTCTGGCTCAAGCGCCTGGGCCGCGATGAAACCTGGCTGGCGGTGGCGCTGGCACTGGTTCTCGGCGGCGCCCTGGGCAATCTCTATGACCGCATCGCCCTGGGCCACGTGATCGATTTCATCCTGGTGCATTGGCAGAACCGCTGGTACTTCCCGGCGTTCAACTTTGCCGACAGCGCCATCACCGTGGGCGCGATCATGCTCGCCCTGGACATGTTCAAGAGCAAGAAAACCGGAGAAGCCGTCCATGACTGAGCAGCGTATCGCTCAAAACACCGAAGTGAAGCTGCACTTTGCCCTGCACCTGGAAAACGGCGACACCGTCGACAGCACTTTCGACAAGGCCCCGGCGGTGTTCAAAGTCGGTGATGGCAACCTGTTGCCAGGCTTCGAGGCGGCGATATTCGGTTTCAAGGCCGGTGACAAGCGCACCGTGGTCGTTGCCCCGGAAAACGCCTTTGGTCAGCCCAACCCACAGAACGTGCAGACCATGCCACGCTCCCAGTTCCAGGACATGGAGCTGTCCGAGGGGCTGCTGGTGATCTTCAATGACGCGGCCAACACCGAACTGCCGGGCGTGGTGAAGGCTTTCGACGACGCCCAGGTGACCGTGGATTTCAACCATCCCCTGGCGGGCAAGACCTTGAATTTCGAAGTGGAAATTCTTGAGGTCAAGGCTCTGTAACTGGCCGAATGCGGTCAAGTGTGGGAGCGGGCTTGCTCGCGAAGAGGACCTGACATCCAACATTGATGTTGGCTGACAGACCGTATTCGCGAGCAAGCCCGCTCCCACAAGGTATTTCCATTGTGTTCGAGCCCTTCGTTCGATCAACAGGCCAGACACGAGGCACAGCATGCAAATCAAACTCGCCAACCCCCGTGGCTTCTGCGCCGGTGTGGACCGGGCGATCGAAATCGTCAACCGCGCCCTGGAAGTCTTCGGGCCGCCGATCTATGTGCGCCACGAAGTGGTCCACAACAAATTCGTCGTCGAAGACCTGCGCAGCCGCGGGGCCATCTTCGTCGAGGAATTGGACCAGGTGCCGGACGACGTCATCGTGATCTTCAGTGCCCACGGGGTTTCCCAGGCTGTACGCACCGAAGCCGCTGGCCGTGGCCTGAAGGTGTTCGACGCGACGTGCCCATTGGTGACCAAGGTGCACATCGAAGTGGCGCGCTACAGCCGTGACGGTCGCGAATGCATCCTGATCGGCCACGAGGGCCACCCGGAAGTCGAAGGCACCATGGGTCAGTACGATGCCAGCAATGGCGGCGCGATCTACCTGGTCGAGGACGAGGACGACGTGGCTGCCCTGCAGGTCCGCAACCCCGAGAGCCTGGCCTTCGTCACCCAGACCACGCTGTCCATGGACGATACCAGCCGCGTGATCGACGCCCTGCGCTCGCGTTTCCCGGCCATCGGCGGGCCGCGCAAGGATGACATCTGCTACGCCACCCAGAATCGCCAGGACGCGGTCAAGCAATTGGCCAACGAGTGCGACGTGGTGTTGGTCGTCGGCAGTCCGAACAGCTCCAACTCCAACCGCTTGCGCGAGCTGGCCGAGCGCATGTCCACGCCGGCCTACCTGATCGACGGTGCCGAGGACCTGCAGCGCAACTGGTTCGACGGTATCGAGCGTATCGGCATCACCGCCGGTGCGTCGGCCCCCGAGGTGCTGGTGCGTGGGGTGATCCAGCAGTTGCAGGCCTGGGGCGCCACGGGTGCCGATGAACTGGCCGGCCGCGAGGAAAACATCACGTTCTCCATGCCCAAGGAACTACGCGTCCGCTCGCTGCTTTAAGCGCTTTTCGCACACGGCCTGCTCGGCGACCTCGCTGCGCAGGCTCACGCGTCCAGAAGGCGCGAGCACCACTTGATGGTGGCTGATCGAGCCGTGTTTGCCACAGACGTATAGCGTTCCCGAATGAAAGGCGCCGCTGGGCCATACCGCCTGGCCATGGAAGGCGAACCTGACCGACCCTTTCATCGCCCAGTTACCCATGATGCGAGCCCCGTTGCTGCGCTGTGTCAGCAGCGCCTGGTCATCGCCGTCCAGAATGATTTGCCACCCTTTGCTCCAGTCATTGTCTATCCCTCTGATCGCCACCGTCCGGTTGCGCGTGATGGCTTCGCTTCGCGCAGTGCGCAAGCCACTGGCCAGTAACCGGGCGGCGTCCTCGCGCTCGATGGATTCGATGAGCGCTTTGTAGCTGGAACTGGCCCACGGCAGAACAATCGCGGCAATTGCCAGTCCCATGAGCAGCTCGATCAGGCTGAACCCCTGTTGGTGCATGTTGCCTCCTCCCTGGAGTGCGCGAAGCGGTTCTGAGGCTGGTGAGTCGTGTCGAGGGGATGAATCCCCTCGCCACAGTTGATCAGCGTTACGCATGCTGCGGCTGTTTGTTCTAGCGTTACAGAAGCAGGTATAGCCGACGGCGGCAGAGGGCATCGATGGATCTTCGTACAAAAGGTTTCACGCTGATCGAGGTGCTGGTAACCCTTGGCGTCATGCTGATCCTCATCACCCTGGCGGTGCCGGCCTTCACCAGTTCAATGCAGGGCACCCGGGCCGATACCGAGATCGGCGACCTGCGTCGGGCGTTGAACTTCGCCCGGATGGAGGCCATCGACCGGGGCACCACCATCAGGATTCGCCCCACGGTGCTGGGCAGCGCCTGGAACGGCGAACTGACGGTGTATGACAGTACGGGCACGCCGGCCAATGTATTGCGGGTTGTTCCAGCGATGGGCGGTGGCGCGACTCTGACGCTAACCTCAGACGTGACCGCGATTGATTTCAACAACCTGGGCGGATTATCGGCACCGGCCACGCCGGTGGGTTTCAATTATGTGCGGGGAACACAGAGCAGGACGCTGAATGTTTGCCTCAACGGAAGAATCGTATTGGGTGGAAGTTGCGGATGAAGGATTGCAGTAGACGCGCACAGGAGGGCATGACCCTGATCGAGGTGCTGGTGGCGGTGTTGATTCTCGGCGTGGGCTTGTTGGGCGCCGCGATGATTCAGCTCAACGCCCTCAAGTACACCGACAGCTCGCGCATGACCAGCCAGGCCAGTTTCATCGCCTATGACCTGCTGGACCGCATACGCGCCAACTCCGGCGCGGACTACACCGTCACGCCGCCCAGCGCGCCAAACCTCAATGTGGCGCGGGACCAGGACCTCTACGACTTCAAGACCAACATCATCGCCTTTGGCGGCGCCACGGCCACCGGCACCGTCGCCCTGAACCAGCGCGTCTACACCATCACCATTTCCTGGGACGATGCGAGGGCCGCCAACACCACCAACGCGGCCGACGCGCGGCGCAGCTTCGTGCTGACCAGCCGTGTCGCCGTCGACCCGATCGCGACGCCGGCGCCATGAACGGGCGCAGCCGGGGTTTCGGCCTGATCGAGCTGATGATCGCGCTGGTGCTCAGCCTGATCGTCGTGCTGGGGGTCGTGCAGATCTTCATCGCCGCTAAGAACACCTACGTCAGCCAGGGGGCGGCGGCGGTGATGCAGGAGGATGCGCGGTTCGCCTTGAGCAAAATGGTCCAGGAGCTGCGCATGGTGGGGATGTTCGGTTGCCTGGGGAGCATCACCGACGCGTCCGCCGCCGGGGATTTCAATGCCAGCCAGATCACGCCGATCCGCTGGGACAACGCCAACCTGAAGTTGACCCTGGTGACGGCGGACGTGGGCAGTGGCGGCGGGGCGCCCACCTGGACCGTGGTTTCCGACTGTCGCACCTCGGCCACCGCCTACACGGGCGTGCGGGCGCCTGCGGCCGGGCAAATCGCGTTTCCGATCAGGCGATTGATCTACAGCTACAGCAACAACCAACTGCTGATGGGCGTCCAGACAGCCGGCGGTCCTGCCAACCCGCCCATGGCGGTGCTGGTGGATAACGTGCGCACGTTCAGCGTGACCTTCGGCGTGGCCGGCAGTGCCTCGGACATCGCGGCGTCCAGCTACAGCAGCAACCCGGCCGACCCGGCACTGATCCGCAGCGTGCGCCTGAGCCTGACGCTTTTCGATCCGCGAAACGCGGTGCGCGAGCAAACCTTCAACGTGGTTGCCGCCTTGCGCAACCGGCTGTTGTAAAGGGCAAGCCCATGAAATCGATTCCAATCAAACATCGACAACGTGGCATGGCTTTGCTGGTCAGCCTGGTGTTTCTGCTGCTGTTGACCCTGATCGGGCTGTCGTCCATGCAGAGCGCCACGCTCCAGGAAAAAATGACCAGCAGCGTCATGCTGCGCAACCAGTCGTTCCAGATCGCCGAGGCGGCGCTGCGGATGGGCGAGAGCGCGGTGCAGGTCGACACTTATTCGCTGGCAGTGTGTACTACCGCGACCCAATGTGCGCCACCGGCCGAGTCGGCAACCGTGACGGCCGCCGGGCGCAATTCCACCTCGGGGGTGACCTGGGTCGCCGCCGGCGCAGGCTTCTATGGCGTACAGAACATCGGCACCACGCTCACGGCGGTCAACGTACCCAGCAATACTTCGGCGACGCTGTATCGGATCACGGCGGTGGCGGTGGTGGGGAACAACCAGCGCAGCGTGGTGGAGAGCATCTATGCGAAATACTGAGGGGCGTCGCGGCTGGCGGCAGGCCTTGTGGGGCGCGCTGCTCGGCCTTTACCTGGCGGCCCCGGCCTACGCTTTCACGCCGTCGGATTCGCCACTGTTGAGTGCGGGGGCGGTGACGCCGAACGTGATGTTGCTGATCGACGATTCGGGGAGCATGAACAGCATCATCTGGGCATCGGGGTTCGATCCGGAGGTTTCGCGGCCGCTTATCTACAACTGCAACTCGAGCAGCAGTTGCTTCGGCGGCCAGCAACTGGACCCCGATGACGGGAACGTCCTACTGTCGAGCTTGTTGCGCGGTGGTTGCTCGAGCGGCTGGGTCGGTTTCTACCGCAACATCCTCAGCCGGGTCTGCCTGCGGTTGCCGGACCCGGTGGGTGGGGGCGATACCCGCTACACCACCAAATACCTGTCCTACCTGCTGACCCTCGCCAACGGCTCGAACCGTGATTTCACCACCGGCACCATCCCCAATGACTACCGCATCAACGTGGCCCGGAACGTCTCCACCGACCTGGTGGCCAGCAACCGCGCCCTGCGCATCGGTCTGGCCACCTTCAACCCGCCCAACAGCACCAACTCCGGTCCCGGCGGCTATATCGCCCGGGCGGTCAGCGACCTATCGCCGGTCAGCGGCAGTGTCACCCAGGCCCAGGCCAATACCAACTACACCGCGCTGACCAGCGCCATCAACGCCCTGGGCGCGGTGGCAAATACGCCGTTGGCCGAGAGCTACTACGAGATCACCCGCTATTTCAGGGGCATGGCGCCTTACCACAACAGCACGCCGACCACCTACACCAGCCCGATCCAGTATCGGTGCCAAAAAAACTTCGGCGTGGTGATCACCGACGGCTTGCCCACCTATGACCGGACGTTCCCCACCAATGACCCGCAGGCTACGGCTACGGGTGGTCCCCGGCTGCCGAACTGGGACGGGATCAGCACCAACGACGGCGACAACCCCAACGGTGATGGCGAAGGCGACACCCTGTACCTGGATGACATTGCCAAATTCGCCTTCGACATCGACATGCGCTCCACCGGCACCGATGCCACCGGCAAGAGCTGGAATGCCGCCGACTTCCCCCGGCAATACCTCAACACCTACACGGTCGGTTTCACCGCGGCCAACCCGATGCTGTCCGATGCCGCCCGCTATGGCGCCGGTAAGTACTACCAGGCGACCGACAGCGATGGCCTGAGTTCGGCGCTGTCCTCGGCCTTGAGCGACATTACCTCCAAGGCCGGTTCGGGCGGCGGTGGCGCCACCAACGGCGCCTCGTTGTCCAGCACCTCCAGCTTCTACCAGACCACCTACGACCCCAAGGATTGGCGCGGCACCATCCGCGCATTCGGCTTCACGTCGGCGGGCACGGTCGATTCGGCGGCGGTGCAGTGGACCACCGACACCGCCATCGTGCCCGGTGCCACGGCCCCGACCTATCAATCCTGGAACACCGCGACCAATGCGCCCGTGACCCTTTCCTACGCCAACTTTTCACCGGCCCAGCAAACCAGCCTCAACCAGAACCTGCCCACGGGCATCACCGGCAATGACCTGGTGGAGTGGAGCAAGGGCGTCAACAAGACCGGGCTCAAGGTGCGCAGCGTGTTGCTGGGGGACATCATCAACTCGCCACTGGTGCTGGCCTCGCCCAATGACCAGACCGCCGCGGACCTGCTGAACGACACCAGCTACAGCACTTACCTGGCGACCAAGGCGACCAACATGAGCAGCAGCCTGGTGGTGAACGCCAACGACGGTTTCTTCAGCGTCATCAACAGTGCCAACGGCACGCGGCGCTATGCGTACATGCCGTCGAGCGTGCTGCCGTCGTTGCAAGGCATCGCGGACCCCAACTACATCAACGGTGTCAGCCACGACTTCCTGGTGGACGGGCAGATTGGCGTGTTCGATACGCAGTCGGGAACCGCCTGGAAGACCGTGGCCCTGGGCGGTACCGGGGCGGGTGGCAGGACGTTCTATGCGGTTCAATTGTTCGACGCGGCGGCGGGTAATGTGTATCGGGCCTTGTGGGAAATCAGTGCGCCGGCCGTGGCCAGCACGGCCAACGTCTTCAATGACCTGGGCTACGCCTATGCCCGTCCCGAAGTGGCGCGCCTGGCGGACGGGCGCTGGGCCGCGTTCATTTCCAACGGTTATGGCAGCAACAGCGGCGTGGCGGCGCTGTATGTGGTGGATATCCGCGACGGCTCGCTGATCAGGAAGATCGTCATCAACAGCAGCGAGACCGACAACGGCCTGTCGTCGGTCAAGCTTCGGGTCAACTCCCAGAACGTCGTGCAGGCTGCCTACGGTGGTGACCTGAAGGGGCGGATGTGGAAGTTCGACCTCAGCGCCACCTCCCCGACGGCCTGGGGGCTGGCGTTTGCCGGCCAACCCTTGTTCACCGCACCGGGGGGCGCTACCCAGCCCATCACCGTGCAGCCGTTGCTGGCGGACAACCCCCAAGGCGGGACCCAGGTGTTCTTCGGCACCGGCAAGTTCAATGAGACGGCAGACAAGCTCAACAAGGATCTACAGGGCTTCTACTCGATCTGGGATGCTGTCGGCGGAGGGGGGCAGATCACCGTCTCGAACCTGCAGGCCCAGGCCATCACCGGGGTGTTTTCCGGCAGTACGGGGCAGTTCGTGACCACCAGCCAGAACGATGTGGCCTACCCCTCGAAAAAGGGTTGGTACTTGCCCCTGGTGTACAACAACGTCTTGACCGGGGAGCGGGTGATCAACTCGGCCAACCTGGTGCTCGGGCGCGTGGTCTTCACCACGGCCGCCGTGGACACCACCGACCCCTGCGCGAGCTTCGGGACCGGCAAACTGATCGAGTTGAGTGCGTTCAACGGTAAGATGCTCAACTATGCGGTGCTCGATACCAACAATGACGGCGCCCTCAGCAACCTCGATACGATTTCCGCCGGCGTCGTTTTCACCGGTGGCATCCCGACCTTGAGCGCCGTCGTCAGCGCCAGCGGGGCCACCAACATGGTTGTGAATGACTCCAGCGGTGGTATCACCAACCTGCTGGAAAAGACCGTCGGCGGCAGCCGTCGCATCATGTGGCGGCAAATACAGTGAGAGGCAAGGGCATGCGCAGTTCCAACCGGGGTTTCACCTTGATCGAAATCATGATCGTGATCGCGATCATCGGTATCGTGGTCACCATCGGCTATCCGAGCCTGACCGAGTACATGAAGAAGGGGCGGCGTACCGAAATCGCCGGGTTGTTGTCGGAGCAGGCACAGATCCTCGAGCGTTACTACTCAAAGAACAACTCCTACAGCGATGCGACGACTGGCCTCAGCAATGGTAACGATTTCTATACCATTAACCGGACGCTGGCGGACCAGAGCTTCACCCTGACGGCCGTGCGCAAAAGCGGCTCCTCCATGGCGACGGACAAGTGCGGCGATTTCACCCTCAACAACACGGGCGTACGGAGTATGCTCAACGCCGCCAGCGGGGTGACCACCAAGGATTGCTGGGGGCGTTAGGTTTTCCTTGTTTCGGGCGCGGTCTTGCGCCCTCTGTCTTGTGAGTCGAATCAGAACATGACCATGCAACAGCAAGTGGTGATTGTCGGCGGGGGCGTCATCGGCCTGCTGACGGCGTTCAATCTGGCGTGCGAAGGGCTGCGCGTGGTGCTGCTGGACCGCGGCGGCGTCGGCCAGGAAGCCTCCTGGGCCGGTGGCGGTATCGTTTCGCCGTTGTACCCCTGGCGCTATAGCCCGGCGGTCACCGCCCTGGCCCATTGGTCGCAGGATTTCTATCCACAACTGGGGCAGCGTCTGTTCGCCTCCACCGGCGTCGATCCGCAAGTGCATGTCACCGGCTTGTATTGGCTGGACCTGGATGACCAGGACGAAGCGCTGGCCTGGGCCGAGCGGGAAGGGCGCCCATTGCGGGCGGTGGATATCGGCGCCGTGCGGGATGCGGTGCCGGTGCTGGGCGCAGGGTTTTCCCGGGCGATCTACATGGCCGACGTCGCCAACGTGCGCAATCCCCGGTTGGTGAAGTCCCTCAAGGCCGCCTTGTTGGCGATGCCCGGTGTCACGCTGCATGAGCATTGCGAAGTCAGCGGCTTCATTCGCGAGGGTGAGCGTGTCGTGGGGGTGAACAGTTCCGCGGGGCCGATCCATGGTGACCAGGTGGTGCTGGCCGCGGGTGCCTGGAGTGGCGAGTTGCTCGGCACGCTGGGGCTGAAGTTGCCAGTCGAGCCGGTCAAGGGCCAGATGATCCTGTACAAGTGCGCTGCGGATTTCCTGTCGAGCATGGTCCTGGCCAAGGGCCGTTACGCGATACCCCGTCGCGACGGGCACATCCTGGTGGGCAGCACACTGGAGCGCGAAGGCTTCGACAAGACCCCGACCGATGTGGCGCTGGAGAGCCTGAAGGCTTCGGCGCAGCAGCTGATTCCGGCGCTGGCCGATGCCGAGGTGGTCGGACATTGGGCAGGGTTGCGACCGGCGTCGCCGGAGGGAATTCCCTATATCGGTGAAGTGCCTGGGTTTGCGGGGTTGTGGTTGAACTGTGGGCATTATCGCAATGGGTTGGTATTGGCGCCGGCGTCGTGCCGGTTGTTTGCGGATGTGATGCTAGGGCGCGAGCCGGTGATTGACCCTGCGCCGTACGCGCCGGCGGAGCGGATGTAGGGTTAATTGTGGGAGCGAGACTGCTCGCGATGGCGGTCTTGGGTCGAGCACATATCCGTTGCTGCGGTAACGGCGGCTTAGGGTTCCGCCCTGACGGCGGCTTACTTTTTTTCAGACGCCAAAAAAAGTAAGCAAAAAAGGCTTGGCCCCACCACTCGGTGCCTCGCTTGGGCTCGGCATACCCTCACTCCGGCATTGCTCCGTGGGCCCACCGCGAAGGGCCATCCATGGCCCAGCGCGGCTACCCCGGCATCCATGCCGGGGTGCCCACTACGCAATGCCTGCGTTCGGCCGTCGTGGTTAACGGGGCCCGAAGATCAAAAGCAAAAGCAAAAGTGAGGCGGCCTTACAGCCGGCCTGTTCTTGCGGCTGGCCTCGGTCTCCCTGTGGGAGCGGGCTTGCTCGCGAAGGCGTCGGCACATCCAATATTTATTCACTGTCATGGCTGGCTGTGCGTGGGATACCTTCGGGTATGCCGGGTACCAAGGTCTCGGTGCGCGAACCCGCGTACAGCTGCCACCTCCAATCGCGTCGCGGCGTTTATCAGGTAGATTTGTATTGACTGTCTTGGGGCTGCTACGCAGCCCAGCGGGGAGAGCCCAGCCATTGGAGGCGGCTTCCCTCAATCCAACCCCAGCTTCTTCAACCGATACCGCATCGAACGAAACGACAGTTTTAACCGCTGGGCCGCCGCCGTGCGGTTCCAGCGGGTTTCTTCCAGGGCCTGGAGGATGAGTTTGCGTTCGACGTCTTCCAGGTAGTCTTCCAGGTTGTCGACCTGTACCAGGTCGGCGCTGGTGGCGTCGGTAGCGTTATTGCTGTCGGCCAGGCGCAGGTCGTCGGCTTCGATCTGCTGGTGTTCGCAAAGGGTGTAGGCCCGTTCGAGCATGTTCTCCAGTTCCCGCACGTTTCCTGGGAAACGATAGTTGCGAAGGGCCTCCAGGGCCTGGGGGTGGAGTGTTACGGCGGGGCTGACGGTGTTGGCCGCCAGGCGTTGGAGCACGTGGTTGGCCAGCGGCTCGATGTCTTCGCGGCGTTCGCGCAGGGGCGGGACGCGCAGTTCGATGACGTTCAGCCGGTAGTACAGGTCCTGGCGAAAGCGCCCGGCGGCGACTTCGGCGTCCAGGTCCTTGTGGGTGGCGCAGAGGATGCGTACGTCTACCACTTCTTCCTGCTGGCCGCCGACGGCGCGCACGGCTTTTTCCTGGATGGCCCGCAGCAGTTTGACTTGCATGGCCAGGGGCAGGTCGGCCACCTCGTCGAGGAACAGCGTGCCGCCATGGGCGGCCTGGAACAGCCCGGGCTTGTCTTCGATGGCGCCGCTGAAACTGCCTTTGCGGTGGCCGAAAAACTCGCTTTCCATCAGCTCCGTGGGAATTGCCCCACAGTTGACCGGCACAAAACCGAGATTGGAACGGGGACCTTGCTCGTGGATCAGCCGGGCCACCAACTCCTTGCCACAGCCCGACTCGCCGCTGATGTACACCGGCGCCTGGCTGCGGGCGAGTTTTTCGATCTGTTTGCGCACATTGCGCATGGGCGGTGATTCGCCCAGCAGGCAGCGCTCGATGGTTGTGCCGGGGGCGGCAACCGGTGGCAGGCGCAGGGCGCTGGCGACCAGTTCACGCAGCCGGGTCAGGTCGACCGGCTTGGTCAGGAAGTCGAAGGCCCCGGCCTTGAGAGCGTCGATGGCGGTTTCCAGGCTGCCGTAGGCGGTGATCATCGCCACGGGCAGCTGGATGTAGCGTTGCTGGATGTGTTGCACCAGTTCCAGGCCGGTGCCATCGGGCAGGCGCATGTCGGTCAGGCACAGGTCGAAGGCCTCGTCCGCCAACAGGGCTTGGGCCTCGGCAAGGTTCTTGGCGCTGCGGGTGTCGAGTTTCATCCGGCCCAGGGTGATGTCCAGGAGTTCGCGGATGTCCGGCTCGTCGTCGACGATCAGGATTCGTTGCCGTGAGCGTGTATTCAAATCTGTTTCCGTCCGTGAGCAAAGGTGATGCGAAAGCAACCGCCGCCTTGGCGTGGTTTGAAGTCTAGGCGGGCCTGGTTGCTTTCGCACAGCTCACGGGACAGATAGAGGCCAAGGCCGGTGCCCTGGCTGCTGGTGGTGAAAAAGGGTTCGAACAGATGCGCCTGCTGGTCAGGCGTCACGCCGGGCCCGTTGTCGATGATGTCCAGCGTGGATAACTGGCTATGGGGGTCGACGGACAGCTTCAACCAGGCTTCGGCCTGCTCGTTGATCATCGCGCTGTGGCGCCAGGCGTTGCGCAGCAGGTTGTCGAGCACCTGGGTCAACTGGTCGGGGTCCATGAGCGTAATGTAGTCGCCTGGATCGATGCTCAGGTGCAAATGCTGATGCTCGGTCGCGCTTTCGTGGGCTTGCTGGACGAATTGCTGGAGCCAGGTCCGCAGGTCGAGGCGTTGGGGCGTGGGTTGCTGGCGGCGTGACAGCTGCAGGACGTTTTCGATGACGCGGTTCATTCGTTGCGAGTGGTCTTGAATAATCTGCGTCAGACGCCGATCGGCGCTGTTCAGTTCCTCGGACTCGCGCAGCAATTGCGCGGCATGGCTGATCGCGCCCAAGGGGTTGCGGATTTCATGGGCGATGCCGGCGGTGAGGCGCCCGAGGGAGGCGAGTTTGAGTTGCTGGGCCTGTTGGGACACCTGGGCCAGGTCTTCGAGAAACACCAGGATCTGATGCTGTTCATGATGCCCCAGGGCGATGAAGCTCGGCTGCAGCGTCAGGCCGGTGCCAGGGACGGTCAGGCTCTGTGGCCGCAGGCTGGGGTTGTTCAGCCAGCGTTGCAGGCGTTCGACCAGGGCGTTGGAGCAGTCGTCGATCGGCTGGCCGACCAGGTCGTGCATGCCCAGCAGGTTCAGCGCGCTTTCGTTGGCCAGTTGCACCCGGCGTTGGCGGTCGAGCACCAGGATGCCGGTGCGCATGCGTTGCAGGATCAGGGCGTTGAGCGCCTCCAGGCCGACCACTTCACTGGCCCGTTGCTCGGCCAGGGTTTCGCTGGCTTCCAGGCGTCGGGTCAGGCCTTGGACCAATAGTGCGGCGGCAAAGCACAGCGCGCCCAGGGTGCCGGCCTGCAGATAGTTGCTGGGCCGGCTTGCGTCGCTCAGCCCGAGGAAGAAGCACGAGCCGACGATGCCGAGGGTGGCGACGGCGGCGATCAACAGGCCGATACGGCCTCGCAACAGCGTGTTGCCGATGGCCACGGAGACGATGAGCAGGTTACCGATGGCGCTGGGGGCGCCCCCGGCGACGAAAAACAGCCAGGAGAGCAACAGCACGTCGGCCAGGGCCAGGCCGAACAGGCGGGCCGGGCGGCGGGTGTTTTCCAGGAACACCACCAGCAGGATGTTCAAGACCAGGTACAACCAGCTGCCGCTGCGCAGCAAGTCGTCGTTGGCGGACTCCAGCAACCGGTTGTCCATGTTGCTGGAGATCAACAGCACCAGGGTGATGCCGATACTCAGGCGGTACAGGTGATACAGACGCAGCAGACGCTGCGCCTGCTTGACGCGCGGGCTGGCGGCCTCAGCGTTCACGGCTGCCTGGGCCTTGCTCGAGGTGAGCCTGGCTGCAATACCACTGTTGTTCGAGCACCAGCGCCCGGTCGCGAGGCAGGTGCACGCCGCACTGGGCGCAACGGACCATCGGCGGCGCATCCGGCTCCCGGGGGGCGTTCGGCGTGGCAGAGGCGGCCTTGAGCTTGCGCCAGAACCATACCGCGGCGGCAATCAGGGCAATCCAGAATAGTAGACGAAGCATGATGGGCGGCTTTTTGGCTAGAGATCAGGCAGTTTAGCCGGGCACGGGAGCGGCGCACAGGGCTGTGGATTCCAGGCACAAAAAAGGGAGACCGTCGGGTCTCCCTGTTTGCCTGGCAGCGTGGCCTTAGTCGAACAGACCGAAGGTCATGTAGCTGAACCAGGAGCGGTCGCTGGATTCGTTCTCGGGGGTTTCTTCCTCGATCACGTCGCCATTCTCGTCCTTGGGCTTGAGTTCGTTCGGAATGGCTTCCTTGGCGTCCTGGAACTGGCGCTGTACGTCCTGGTTGGCGCGGGTTTCTCCCGGCGGCAGCGGTGGACGGGACTCGATCAGGCCCAGGGTGGCCTTGCTCAGCCACGAACGGTTGTCGACTTCGCCGACCCGCGGGGTGAACTGGCCGTCGACCAGCGAAGGGTGGTCCGGGTAGTTCAGCTTCAGGGTTTCCAGGCTGGTGGCAGCCAGGTCGTCCAGGTGCAGGCGCTGGTACGCTTCGGTCATCACCGCCAGGCCGTCGCCCACCGAAGGGGTTTCCTGGAAGTTTTCCACCACGTAGCGGCCACGGTTGGCGGCGGCGACGTAAGCCTGGCGGGTCAGGTAGTAATCGGCCACGTGGATTTCGTAGGAGGCCAACAGGTTGCGCAGGTAGATCATGCGCTGCTTGGCGTCCGGCGAATAACGGCTGTTGGGGAAGCGGCTGGTCAGCTGGGCGAACTCATTGTAGGAGTCGCGGGCCGCGCCAGGGTCACGCTTGGTCATGTCCAGCGGCAGGAAGCGCGCCAGCAGGCCGACGTCCTGGTCGAAGGAGGTCAGGCCCTTGAGGTAGTAGGCGTAATCGACGTTCGGGTGCTGCGGATGCAGGCGAATGAAGCGCTCGGCTGCGGACTTCGCTGCTTCCGGCTCGGCGTTCTTGTAGTTGGCGTAGATCAGTTCCAGCTGGGCCTGGTCGGCATAGCGACCGAACGGATACCGCGACTCCAGAGCCTTGAGCTTGGCTGTGGCGCTGGTGTAGCTGTTGTTGTCCAGGTCGTTCTGCGCCTGTTGGTACAGTTCGACTTCGCTCAGGTTTTCGTCTACGACTTCCTTCGACGAGCAAGCAGCAGTCAATGCGAGGATGGCGATCAGCAGCAGGTGTTTCACTTGCATGGCGGCTTGCGTCCCTATGACGGCCGCTGTCTTGGGCGGGGCCGTCCTGTTATGATGAGCGCCCCGTTGAAAGCCTCGGGGCAAAAGACGCCGTATTTAACCACAAGCGCGCAGCCGAAACCAAAGGCTGTGCCGACGCCCAGTCCGAGCATGTCCGATAAAATAGAACTTCGCGCAGAGGTGCCGTCCGAATTGGGCGGCCAACGCCTCGATCAAGTCGCCGCCCAACTCTTTGCCGAGCACTCGCGCTCGCGCCTTTCCGCCTGGATCAAGGACGGCCGCCTGACCGTGGATGGGGCGGTCGTTCGCCCGCGCGACATCGTCCATGGCGGTGCCGTCCTCGAACTGACTGCCGAGCAGGAGGCCCAGGGAGAATGGGTCGCCCAGGACATCGCCCTTGACATTGTCTATGAAGACGACGAGATCCTGGTCATCAACAAGCCTGCGGGCCTGGTGGTGCACCCGGCGGCCGGGCATGCCGATGGCACGCTGCTCAACGCCTTGCTGCACCACGTGCCGGACATCATCAACGTGCCCCGTGCCGGCATCGTCCATCGCCTGGACAAGGACACCACCGGCCTGATGGTCGTGGCCAAGACCATCCAGGCCCAGACACAACTGGTCGCACAGCTGCAAAGCCGCAGTGTCAGCCGTATCTATGAATGCATCGTTATCGGCGTGGTCACCGCCGGTGGCAAGATCAACGCCCCGATCGGCCGTCATGGCCAGCAGCGCCAGCGCATGGCGGTGATGGAGGGCGGCAAGCCGGCAGTCAGTCATTACCGCGTGCTGGAGCGTTTCCGTTCCCACACCCACGTGCGGGTCAAGCTCGAAACCGGCCGTACCCACCAGATTCGCGTGCACATGGCCCACATCAACTTCCCGTTGGTGGGCGACCCGGCCTATGGCGGACGTTTCCGCATTCCGCCAGCGGCCAGCGTGACGATGGTCGAGTCGCTGAAGAACTTCCCGCGCCAGGCGCTGCATGCGCGGTTCCTGGAGCTGGACCATCCGACCACCGGCAAGCGCATGAGCTGGGAGTCGCCGCTGCCGGATGACTTCGTCTGGCTGCTGACCTTGCTCAAGCAGGACCGCGAGGCGTTCATCGGATGAGTGACTGGCTGATCCCCGACTGGCCCGCGCCGGACCGGGTCAAGGCCTGTGTCACCACCCGTGCGGGCGGCGTCAGCCTGGCGCCGTTCGACAGCCTCAACCTCGGTGACCATGTGGAGGACGACCCTGCGGCCGTGGCGCAGAACCGTCGCCGTCTCACCGATCGGTTCGCCATCCGTCCAGCCTGGCTACGGCAGGTCCATGGGATTGACGTGGTCGAGGCTGACCCCAGCCAAGTGGTCACCGCCGATGCCAGCTGGACAGCGACACCCGGTATCGCGTGTGCGGCGATGACCGCAGACTGCCTGCCCGTGCTGTTCTGCGACCGTGCCGGCACCCGCGTCGCGGCCGCCCATGCCGGTTGGCGCGGGTTGGCGAACGGCGTGCTGGAAGCGACCTTGGACAGCCTCCAGGTGCCCGCCGACCAGGTCCTTGCCTGGCTCGGTCCGGCCATTGGCCCGCAAGCCTTCGAGGTCGGGCCGGAAGTGCGTGACGCGTTCATCGCGCAACTGCCCAGTGCGGCGCAAGCCTTCGTCCCCAGCCACAATGTCGGCAAGTTCCTCGCCGACATTTATGCGTTGGCGCGCCTGCGGCTGGCGGCGCGCGGCGTTACGGCGGTCTATGGTGGCGGCCTGTGTACCGTGACCGATCCTCGCTTTTTCTCCTACCGTCGCAATCCGCGTACCGGCCGCTTCGCCTCCCTGGTCTGGCTCGACCAATAAAAGCCCCTTCGGCTGCCTCCTTGTAGCAGATCCCTTTGTGGGGACGAGCCTGCCCGCGACGGCGACGGGTCAGCTAACCTTAATTGGCTGACAAGCCGCCTTCTTCGCGAGCAGGCTCGCGCCCACAAAGGCTTGGAAGGGGCTGCCATCTGACTGATCTGTGTCAATGAAGCCCGCTTGAATCTTCCAGAATCGTCCACATCTATAGCGGTATCTGGCAGGTTTCTTCATTCAGGATGTTTTTTCGATCCGGCCTGCTCAATAGGAAGGTGACCCATGCGAATTGATCGTTTAACCAGCAAATTACAATTGGCCCTGTCCGATGCCCAGTCCCTGGCCGTCGGCCTGGACCATCCCGGTATCGAACCGGCGCACTTGATGCAAGCCATGCTCGAACAGCAAGGCGGCTCCATCAAGCCCCTGCTGATGCAGGTGGGCTTTGACGTCAACAGCCTGCGCAAGGAGTTGGCCAAGGAGCTCGACCAACTGCCCAAGATCCAGAATCCGACCGGTGACGTGAACATGTCCCAGGATTTGGCCCGGCTGCTCAACCAGGCCGACCGCCTGGCCCAGCAGAAGGGCGACCAGTTCATTTCCAGCGAACTGGTGCTGCTCGCCGCCATGGACGAGAACAGCAAACTGGGCAAATTGCTGCTCGGCCAGGGCGTGAGCAAGAAAGCCCTGGAAAACGCCATCAACAACCTGCGTGGCGGCGAAGCAGTCAATGACGCCAACCACGAGGAGTCCCGCCAGGCGCTGGACAAATACACCGTCGACCTGACCAAGCGTGCCGAGGAAGGCAAGCTCGACCCGGTGATCGGGCGCGACGATGAAATCCGTCGCACGGTGCAGGTGCTGCAACGCCGTACCAAGAACAACCCGGTGCTGATCGGTGAGCCCGGCGTGGGCAAGACCGCCATCGCCGAGGGCCTGGCCCAGCGCATCATCAATGGCGAAGTGCCCGATGGCCTCAAGGGCAAGCGTCTGCTGTCCTTGGACATGGGGGCGCTGATCGCCGGCGCCAAATACCGTGGCGAGTTCGAAGAGCGGCTCAAGGCGCTGCTCAATGAACTGTCCAAACAGGAAGGCCAGATCATCCTGTTCATCGACGAGTTGCACACCATGGTCGGCGCCGGCAAGGGCGAGGGCTCGATGGATGCGGGCAACATGCTCAAGCCGGCACTGGCCCGTGGCGAACTGCACTGCGTCGGCGCGACCACGCTCAATGAATACCGCCAATACATAGAGAAGGACGCGGCCCTCGAACGGCGTTTCCAGAAAGTGCTGGTGGAGGAGCCGAGCGAAGAAGACACCATCGCCATCCTGCGTGGCCTCAAGGAGCGGTACGAGGTTCACCACAAGGTGGCGATCACCGATGGCGCGATCATCGCGGCGGCCAAGCTCAGCCACCGCTACATCACCGACCGTCAATTGCCGGACAAGGCCATCGACCTGATCGACGAGGCGGCCAGCCGCATCCGCATGGAAATCGATTCCAAGCCCGAAGTGCTGGATCGCCTGGAGCGGCGCCTGATTCAACTCAAGGTCGAATCCCAGGCCCTGAAGAAAGAAAGCGACGAAGCGGCGAAGAAGCGGCTGGAAAGGTTGCAGGACGAAATCGTTCGCCATGAGCGCGAGTATTCCGATCTCGAGGAAATCTGGAACTCGGAGAAAGCCGAAGTCCAGGGTTCGGCGCAGATCCAGCAAAAGATCGAGCAATCCCGCCAGGAACTGGAGGCGGCCCGTCGCAAGGGCGACCTCAACCGCATGGCCGAGCTGCAGTACGGGGTGATCCCGGACCTGGAGCGCAGCCTGCAGATGGTCGACCAGCACGGCAAGAGCGAAAACCAGTTGCTGCGCAGCAAGGTCACTGAGGAAGAAATCGCCGAAGTGGTCTCCAAGTGGACCGGTATCCCGGTGTCGAAAATGCTCGAAGGCGAGCGCGACAAGCTGCTGAAGATGGAAAGCCTGTTGCACCAGCGTGTGATCGGCCAGGAAGAGGCGGTGGTGGCGGTGGCCAACGCCGTGCGTCGGTCCCGTGCCGGGTTGTCGGACCCGAACCGGCCGAGTGGCTCGTTCATGTTCCTCGGCCCGACCGGTGTCGGTAAGACCGAGCTGTGCAAGGCGTTGGCCGAGTTTCTCTTCGACACCGAAGAGGCGATGGTGCGCATCGACATGTCCGAGTTCATGGAGAAACATTCCGTGGCGCGGTTGATCGGTGCCCCACCGGGATACGTCGGCTATGAGGAAGGCGGCTACCTGACCGAGGCGGTACGGCGCAAGCCTTACTCGGTGATCCTGCTGGACGAGGTCGAGAAGGCGCACCCGGATGTGTTCAACATCCTTTTGCAAGTGCTGGAGGACGGGCGCCTGACCGACAGCCACGGGCGCACGGTGGACTTCCGTAACACCGTGATCGTGATGACCTCCAACCTGGGCTCGGCGCAGATCCAGGAATTGGTAGGTGACCGCGAGGCACAACGTGCGGCAGTGATGGATGCGATTTCCACCCACTTCCGGCCGGAGTTCATCAACCGGGTCGACGAGGTGGTGATTTTCGAACCGTTGGCCCGTGACCAGATCGCCGGCATCACCGAGATCCAGTTGGGTCGCCTGCGCAGCCGCCTCACCGAGCGCGAGCTGAAGTTGCAATTGAGCGACGAGGCGTTGGACAAGTTGATTGCGGTGGGTTACGACCCGGTCTATGGCGCACGGCCACTCAAGCGTGCGATCCAGCGCTGGATCGAGAACCCGTTGGCGCAGTTGATCCTGTCCGGCCGCTTCATGCCAGGTGAAACTGTGACCGGCACAGTGGAGAACGACGAAATCGTCTTCAACTGAGGCGATTGCCTGGGCTTTTGTGGTGAGGGCGTTTGCTCCCGCTGGGGTGCGAAGCATTCCTCGCTCTTTGAGGGGCCGCTACGCGACCCAGCGGGAGCAAGTGCCCTCGCCACGGCCGGCGTTCTTTTCCTGATCGATGGGGAGGCTCGCTTCCAAGCACCATTTTTTTCATCAGGTCGTTGAACTCAAAGGAAAAGGCTTGTAAAGTGCGCCCCGCAGTACGTCACCCCAAGGGTTACTTCTCCCTGAGAAAGAATCCGAAATAAGTTGCAAATCATTGTCTTGAAAGCAATTTAAGGGGTTGACAGAGGTTTTGAAGATTGTAGAATAGCGCGCCTCAGACACACGAACGCAGCGATGCGAACAGGGTAGAAGAGGTTGAAGCTAGCTTCAACGTTGTAACTTGAAATATCAGTTCCGTGATAGCTCAGTCGGTAGAGCAAATGACTGTTAATCATTGGGTCCCAGGTTCGAGTCCTGGTCACGGAGCCATTTCAATCGGGGTATAGCGCAGTCCGGTAGCGCGCCTGCTTTGGGAGCAGGATGTCAGGAGTTCGAATCCCCTTACCCCGACCATATTTGGGTCGTTAGCTCAGTTGGTAGAGCAGTTGGCTTTTAACCAATTGGTCGTAGGTTCGAATCCCACACGACCCACCATTTTTGAGACCAGTTCGCTGGAATCGAATCTTAAGATCAGAGGCCAAAAGCGCTGATCGAGGAAGGCGACTTGCAGAGGTCGCCTTTTTTTTACCGGGGTATAGCGCAGTCCGGTAGCGCGCCTGCTTTGGGAGCAGGATGTCAGGAGTTCGAATCCCCTTACCCCGACCATATTGAAAATCCCCGTATCGAAAGATACGGGGATTTTTTTTGCCTGCGAAAAAGGCCCGGGGTGTCAAGTTGTCATACAACCTGCCGATAACGCCTGTGGGAGCGAGCCTGCTCGCGAAAGCGTCTGGCCCGTTGCCCACCAACCGGGGCTTGGACTGATCGCCCCATTTCAGGCCAATAACAAAAAAGGCACCCCGTTATGTTTCTTCGTCAGCTGAATATTGCCCCCCGCGCCGCCTTGGGGTTTGCCTTGATCGCCGTGCTGGTGGCGTTGCTCGGGGTGTTTGCGCTGGGCCAGATGTCGAGCATCCGTGACAGCGAAGTCGCGGTGGAAACCCAGTGGTTGCCCAGCATTCGCGGTGGTGACGAGATTCGCGAACTGATGCTGCGCATCCGCACGATTTCCCTGCGCATGGCGCTGGACGAAGACCCGAAGAACATTTCGGTGTATCGCGGGCAAATGGACACGCGTGACAAGGAACTGAGCGAAAAAATCGCCACGTATGACAAGCTCGTCGTCACTCCTGAAGGCAAGGCGCTCTATGACCAGTTCAAGCAGACCTTCGCCGCTTACCGCGCCGGTATCGCCCAGTCCTTTACCCTGGCGGAACAGGGTCGGCGCGAGGACCTGATCAAGCTGTTGCTGGTGGACATGAAGACCGTGGTGGACGGTTCCGGCAAACAGCTCAACGACCTGGCGCAGTTGTTCTCCCAGCAGGTGTCCCTCGAGAGCCAGAAATCCCAGGAGCACTACGCCAACTCCCGCATGATCGTCAGCCTGTTCATCGTGCTCGCGGCCCTGGCCACGGTGATCCTGGCGATGTTGCTCACCCGCAGTATCGTCAAACCCCTGGGCGAGGCGCTGAGCGCGGCGGAGCATGTCGCCCAAGGTGACCTGACCCGGCCCATCGAGACCCACGGCAACGACGAAGTGAGCCGCTTGCTCAAGGCATTGGCGACCATGCAGTTGAACCTGCGTGAAACGCTGCAGAGCATCAGCGGTTCGGCGACGCAATTGGCCACCGCCGCCGATGAGCTGAACGCAGTGACCCTCGACAGCACCCAGAGCCTGCAACAGCAGAACAACGAAATCGAACAGGCGGCCACCGCGGTCACCGAAATGACCACCGCCGTGGAGGAGGTTGCCCGCAACGCCGTGTCCACCTCCGATGCCACGCGTCAGTCCAGTGAGTCGGCTTCCCTCGGACAGCAGCGGGTC
Organism: Pseudomonas sp. P97.38; assembly: GCF_001269745.1. Classification (NCBI taxonomy): domain Bacteria; kingdom Pseudomonadati; phylum Pseudomonadota; class Gammaproteobacteria; order Pseudomonadales; family Pseudomonadaceae; genus Pseudomonas; species Pseudomonas sp. P97.38. Next base: position 48,467 of record NZ_LHVJ01000008.1, on the reverse strand, counting down.
AGTGACACGGTGGACGCCATTGGCGCCCTCGCCAGCGATGTGCAGGTCACGGGTGACCTGGTGCAGTCCTTGGCCAACCAATCGCAGGATATCGGCAAGGTGCTGGATGTGATCCGGGCCATTGCCGAGCAGACCAACCTGCTGGCCCTCAACGCGGCCATCGAGGCGGCTCGGGCCGGGGAAAGCGGCCGCGGTTTTGCGGTGGTGGCCGACGAAGTCCGGGCGCTGGCATATCGCACGCAGCAATCGACCCAGGAAATCGAGCAGATGGTCCAGGGCATGCGCAGCGGTGCCAGCCAGGCGCTGGGTTCCATGCAGGCCAGCTCCAGCCGCGCCGCCAGCACCCTGGCGATGGCGGAGCGCGCGGGAGAAGCGCTACAGACCATCACGACGTCGGTCAGCGAAATCCACGAACGCAATCTGGTCATCGCCAGCGCCGCCGAGGAGCAGGCGCAAGTGGCCCGTGAGGTTGATCGCAACCTGGTGAATATCCGGGACTTGTCCGTACGCTCGGCCACGGGGGCGGACCAGACCAGTGCGTCCAGCCATGAACTGTCGCAGTTGGCCAATTCGTTGCGCACGATGGTGCAGCGGTTTCAGGTCTGAGTGCAGGGCTGTAGATCAGCATCGATTGCACTGCCGTCTTCGCGAGCAAGCCCGCTCCCACAGGAGATCGAGTACCTGATGTGTACGCGGTCAACTGTGGAAGCGGGCTTGCTCGCGAAGGCGGTGTTTCAGGCAACGACTCTCTTCAGTGCAACTTGAGCCGTGGCTCGGTTCCGCGGCCGATCTTGCTGCCCAGCATCAGCATCGCCGTGCGGAACGTGCCATACAGCGCCATCTGGTGCATGCGGTACAGCGACACGTAGAACATCCGCGCCAGCCAACCCTCGAGCATCACGCTGCCGGTGAGGTTGCCCATCAGGTTACCCACCGCCGAGAACCGCGACAGCGAGATCAGCGAGCCGTAGTCGGTGTATTTGTAATGGGGCAGCGGCTTGCCTTCGATTTTCAACTTCAGCGATTTTGCCAACAGCGATGCCTGCTGGTGCGCCGCCTGGGCGCGAGGCGGCACGTTGCGGTCGCTGCCCGGTTGAGGGCAGGCGGCGCAGTCGCCGAAGGCAAAGATGTTCTCGTCGCGGGTGGTCTGCAGGGTCGGCAGCACTTGCAGCTGGTTGATCCGGTTGGTCTCCAGGCCATCGATGTCCTTGAGAAAAGCCGGTGCGCGGATCCCGGCGGCCCAGACCTTCAGGCTCGCATCGATCACCTTGCCGTCGCCGGTGATCAGGCTGTCGGCGGTCACCTGGCTGACGGCGGCATTGGTCATCACATTTACCCCGAGTTTCTCCAGGGTCTTGTGCACCGGGCCGCCGATACGCTCGGGCAGGGCTGGCAAGACCCGTGGCCCGGCTTCGATCAAGGTGATGTGCATGTTTTCCGGCTTGATCCGGTCCAGGCCGTAGGCTGCCAGCTCATGGGCGGCGTTGTGCAGCTCGGCCGCCAGTTCGACACCGGTGGCACCGGCGCCGACGATGGCGACGCTGATACGCTGCGCTGCATCGGCCTGGCCGGCGTGGGCGCGCAGGTAATGGTTGAGCAGTTGTTGGTGGAAGCGCTCGGCCTGCTTGCGGGTGTCGAGGAACAGACAGTGCTGCGCCGCGCCTTCGGTGCCGAAATCGTTGGTGGTGCTGCCGACGGCGATCACCAGGGTGTCGTAGCCCAGCTCCCGGGCCGGCAACAATTCCACGCCCGCCTCGTCGTAGGTGGCTGCCAGTTGGATCTTCTTCTGCTCACGATCCAGTCCGCTCATGCGCCCCAATTGGAACTCGAAGTGGTTCCATTTGGCTTGGGCGACGTAGTTGAGTTCGTCTTCGGAGGAGTTCAGGGAGCCGGCAGCTACTTCGTGCAGCAGGGGTTTCCAGATGTGGGTCAGGTTGGCGTCGACCAGCATCACACTGGCGGTGCCGCGCTTGCCCAGAGTCTTACCCAGACGGGTAGCCAACTCCAGACCGCCGGCGCCGCCGCCAACAATGACAATACGATGAGTCATGGGGATATCTCGCAAGGCTAAAGGAAATCGGTGCCGTTACCCTCGCGAGTGTGGTGTCGTGCCTCACAAACACTGTTCCTTGAAATGAGGCACGACACCTGCTCATAGCGTCAGGTAACTGATCAAGCGGCTCAACAGGCACAGGCCGATGGTCACGGCCAATACCACCACCAGGAGCATCCACGGCCGGAAAGGCCGGCGCTCGACTCGGTGCTGGGACAGTTGCAGGTACTCTTCGACATGCTTCTGGTCATCTGGGTTCAGGCGGCTGGTCATAAAGGCCTCGTCAGGTAGACGTTGCGAAATGGGCTGGCGTTACAGCGTCCGGCGATCCGGCATTCAATGCAGCGTAGCCGCTCGTCAGATGAGTGTGCACCACGGGCTGCCTGGCGCGGGCTCACAGGCTGATCCCGACGTCGAACACGATGCTGCGACCCAGGTTGCCCCGCAGGAAATCTGGCGCATCGGGATGGGCGAACAGCACCCGGGCAAACGTCGGCCCCACCAGCGACAGCGAGCGCCACCCCTGGCGCAGGTACTCGGTGGGCGGCGGGAAGTGACTGTTGAGGTCCAGCACTTCACGCTTGAGGCTGGCGAAGGCAATGATGTCCAGCTCGCCCAGGTCCATGCCGCGCTCCGTGTAGTTGTGGGCTTTCTTGCGCAAGGTGGGCGCCAGTCTGAGCAAGAACTCGTTGGCCGGGATCCGCCGGGGCTTGGCTTCGCGGCGTACCAGTTGGCTCAGGGAAAAGGCGCTGCGGCGCCGTTGCAGCTCGTCGCGCCACTCGTCATTGAGGCGCCGGCCCTCGTCGAGCACGAAGAACACTTCGAAATTGGCATCGCGAAACAGCACGTCCGGCGGCTCGCCGGCGGGGGCGAACTCGTCGGCGCGATAGGGCACGTTCAGGCCTTGCAGCAGGCGTTGGCAAACCCAACGCTCACGCTCCCATTTGCGGGCATTGGAAAGAAATGCATTGGCCTGCTCGGCCGCGATGGTGAGCAGGCGTAAATAATCGGAATCATCCATGGGCCCAAGCTTAGCGTTCAATTGCGACAAGCTGAAAGCGTTGCGTTGATTAATGGCGGTGCTTGGGGAGGTGTAGACTGCCGACTGGAAATGACGCTGGCAAGGGGACGGCTGCGCAGCCCGGTGGCCGCCAGAGCCCTGGCCACAGGACATGAAAGGTGTAACGCGATGATCGGTGCCGAACTGCTCTCACCGCAGACCCAGGCGGTGGGTTGGCTGATGTATGTCCCGGTGCTGGCCTGGGCCGTTTGGCGCGCGCCGTGGGTGGAGCTGTTCACCGACAGTCGACGCCAGCACCTGCTGTTCGGCACGGTGCTGGCGCTGTTCATGCTGTGGCTGGTGCGACGGGATTTCGACACGGGCGTGTCGTATCACTTCATCGGCATGACCGCCGTGACGCTGTTGCTGGACTGGCCGCTGGCAATCCTCGGCGGCCTCTTTGCCCAGTCTGCACTGGTGCTGCTGGGGCGTCAGGACATGGCGGCGATGGGCGTCAACGGTGCGCTGCTGATCCTCTTGCCGGTGCTGGTCACCGAGTGTTGCGCGATCCTGGTGGAGCGCGCCCAGCCGCGCAACCTGTTCGTCTACATCTTCTGCTCGGGCTTTCTCGCCGCCGCGCTGTCGGCGTTGCTGTGCCTGCTGCTGGGGCTCGCGCTGCTGTGGTACGACGGCGTATTCGCCATGCCTTACTGGCTGGAAGACTTCATCGGTTACCTCTGGCTGATCATCTTCCCCGAGGCGTTCATCAACGGCATGGTGGTCAGTGCGCTGGTGGTGTTCAGCCCCGAATGGCTGGAGACCTTCAACCGCACGCGCTACCTGTCGGCGCCCTGGAAGGATGAAGACAAATCTTGATGCATATCAAGGCCGTGCAGGCAGCCGCCGCTCATGCTCTGGAAAACTTCCAGGAGCACAGCGATGAGTGTTTATGAGTGGGCGAGACAAGAGATCAGGCGTAGCCACGATGCCGCGATGGAGATCGGTTTCGACCCGGGCTTGAGCCTGCGTGCCTTGCTCAGTGCAATCGTGCAACAGAGCAAGACAGTGCGCAGCGCCGAGGACCTGGCCGATGAGTTGAGCTTCCTGGCGGAAAACCTCGACGATCAACAGGACTACGGTTTCATGCGGCCTTAATGATGGGAGCGGGGGTTGAAGTCCTCGCTGAACAGCTCATCCTCGGCCTCCGGGCTGACCGGGATCTTGTGTTCCTCGGACGCCCATGCGCCCAGGTCGATCAGTTTGCAGCGATCGGAGCAGAACGGCCGGAACGTGCTCTGCGGGCTCCATTCGACGGGTGCGCCGCAGGTTGGGCAATCAACGGTTGGGGTTTGGCTCATGACTGGCCTCCACGCAAAGTAAGGTAAAAGTGGTGCAGCCGCTCGACCTCGCTGTGCAACCAGGCGAGGTCGCGGTCGTTGACCACCACGTCGTCGGCATGGCTCAGGCGGTCCTGGCGGCTGGATTGGGCCTTGAGGATCGCCTGGACCTGCTGTTCGCTGGTCTGGTCGCGCTGCAGCGTGCGTTCGACCTGCAACTGTTCCGGCGCGTCGATCACCAGGATGCGCTGGGTCATGGCGTATTGTCCCGACTCGATCAACAACGGCGATACCAGAATCGCGTAGGGCGATTGTGCCTGCGCCAGATGATGGGCGATTTCATCGGCGATCAACGGGTGCAACAGCGTTTCGAGCCAGCGGCGTTCATCGGCATTTTCGAAGATCAACTTGCGCAGCGCCGCTCGATTCAGGGCGCCGTCGGCCTGCAACACGCCTGGGCCGAAGTGTTCGGCGATTCGGGCCAGCGCCGGGCGGCCGGGTTCGACTACCCAGCGCGCCGCGTGATCGGCGTCGATGACATGCACGCCCAGGTCGATGAAGTGCTGGGCCGCCGCGCTCTTGCCGCTGCCAATGCCACCGGTCAGGCCGAGAATCCAGGGTTTTTCCTTGAGGTTATTCATAGTGAATCGACATTAGAAACCGACAGCCTGCCAATAGAAGTCGGTTATTTGACCACCCCAGAGCAATGCAATCCAGCCGGCAATGGCCAGAAAAGGGCCAAAGGGGATCTGCGTCGACCCCGGTGCATTGCGCAGGCGCAGCACGATGACCCCGATCACAGCCCCCACCAGCGACGACAGCAACAAGGTCAGCGGCAGGATCTGCCAGCCACCCCAGGCGCCCAGCATCGCCAGCAGCTTGAAGTCACCGTAGCCCATGCCTTCCTTGCCCGTGAGCAATTTGAACAGCCAATACACCGACCACAGGGCCAGGTAGCCGGCCACCGCTCCCCACATGGCCTGGTTCAAAGAGGCGAACAGGCCGAAGCTGTTGACGATCAGGCCCAGCCATAGCAGCGGCAGGACCAGCGTATCGGGCAGCAGTTGGTGTTCGGCGTCGATCAGGCTCATGGCCAGCAGACCCCAGGTCAACACCATCACCCATGCGGCTTGCCAGCCGAAGCCCAAATGCCAGGCGACGAACGCCGACAGAACGCCGCAGGCCAGTTCCGTCAACGGGTAACGCCGGCCTATGGCGGCGGAGCAACTCGAACAGCGGCCGCGCAGCATCAGGTAGCTGAGCAGCGGGATGTTTTCCCAGGCCCGGATGCGATGGCCACAGTGGGGGCATTGGGAGTGGGGCAGCATCAGGTTGTAGACCGGTCCGGGGGCTTCGGCCGGCAGGCCCAGCAGGTCGTGGGCCTGCACGCGCCATTCGCGGCTGAGCATCTTCGGCAGACGCCACACCAGCACGTTGAGGAAGCTGCCGACGATCAGCCCGAGCAGCAACGCAGTGAGCACGAAGGCCAGGGGATAAAGCACGAAGAATTCGCTCAGGGGCATGTCAGATCGCAGAGCCGAGTTGAAAGATGGGCAGGTACATGGCAACCACCAGGCCACCGACGACCAATCCCAGGACCACCATGATGAAGGGTTCCATCAGGCTGGTGAGGTTGTCCACCAGATTGTCCACTTCGGCTTCGTAAAAGCTTGCCACCTTGTCGAGCATGTCATCCAGCGCGCCGGACTCTTCGCCGATGGCCGTCATCTGGACCGCCAGGTTCGGGAAGATGCCGGAAGCGCGCATGGAGAAATTCAATTGCATGCCGGTCGAGACGTCCTGCTTGATGCGTTGCACCGCTTGCTTGAACACCACGTTGCCGGTGGCGCCGGAAACCGAATCCAGGGCCTCCACCAGCGGGACGCCCGCGGCGAAGGTGGTGGACAGCGTGCGGGCGTAGCGGGCCACGGCGGTCTTGTACATCAGCGTGCCGATCAGCGGCAGCTTCAGCATCCATTTATCGCGCCAGTCACGCAGCGCCGCGGAGCGCTTGAGGGCGTACTTCACGCCAAAGAACAGGCCGACCAACAGGGCCAGTATCAGCCACCAATAACGCTGCATGAACTCCGACAGGCCGATGACCATCAGCGTGAAGGCCGGCAGTTGCGCGCCGAAGCCGGAGAACACCGACTCGAACTGGGGCACCACCTTGACCAGCAGGATGCCGGTGACCACGGCCGCGACGAGCACCACGGCCGCCGGGTAGGTCATGGCCTTTTTGATCTTGGCCTTGAGCGCCTCGGTCTTTTCCTTGTAGGTCGCGATCCGGTCCAGCAGCGTGTCCAGGGCGCCGGCCTGTTCGCCGGCGTCCACCAAGTTGCAGTACAGCTCGTCGAAATACTGCGGGCATTTGCGCAGCGCCGCGGCGAAGCTGTTGCCGGCAGCGACTTCCTGCTTCACCTCGTCCACCAGCTTGCGCATGCTGGGGTTGTCGAAGCCCTCGCCAATGATGTCGAACGCCTGCAACAGCGGCACGCCGGCCTTGAGCATCGTTGCCATCTGGCGGGTGAAGAGGGCGATGTCCAGCGGCTTGATGCGCTTGCCCTTGTTGAAGATCGAGGGCGTTTTCTTGCGCACCTTCTGCGGGTTGATGCCTTGCTTGCGCAACTGGGCCTTGACCAGGGCGGTGCTCTGCCCCGTCAACTCGCCGGTCATCCTCGTGCCTTTGCGGTCCTTGCCTTCCCACGTGTAGACATCGGTTTTGACTGCCTTGACCGCCATGTTCAATCCTTGGTGACCCGGTTGATTTCTTCGAGGCTGGTGACGCCCTGCATCACCTTGAGCAGCCCCGAGGTGCGCAGGTCATTGAAGCCGTCCTTGCGCATTTGCAGGTCGATTTCCAACGAGTTGCCTTCGGCCATGATCAAGCGTTGCAACTGAGGTGTATTCCTGACCACTTCGTAGACCCCCACGCGCCCTTTGTAGCCACTGTTGCACTGCTGGCAACCGACCGGCTCATAGATCGTGAATGAGCCGATGCGTTCCCGGGGGAAGCCTTCCTTGAGCAGGGTTTCGTCGGGAATCTCCAGGGCTTTCTTGCAGTGGTTGCACAACTTGCGCGCCAGCCGCTGGGCGATGATCAAGTGCACGGCGGTGGCGATGTTGAAGCCGGGGATGCCCATGTTCTGCAAGCGGATCAGGGTTTCGGCCGCGCTGTTGGTGTGCAGCGTGGAGAGCACCAGGTGACCGGTCTGGGCGGCCTTGATGGCGATCTCGGCGGTTTCCAGGTCGCGGATCTCGCCGACCATGATCACGTCCGGGTCCTGGCGCAGGAACGAGCGCAGGGCCTGGGCGAAATCCAGCCCCTGGCGCGGGTTCACGTTGACCTGGTTGATGCCTTCCATGTTGATTTCCACCGGATCCTCGGCGGTGGAAATGTTGATGTCCACGGTGTTGAGGATGTTCAGCCCGGTGTAGAGCGATACGGTCTTGCCCGAGCCGGTGGGCCCGGTGACCAGGATCAGCCCCTGGGGTTGCTTGAGCGCCGCCATGTACAGCGCTTTCTGGTCGGGCTCGTAGCCCAGTGCGTCGATACCCATTTGCGCACTGGAAGGGTCGAGGATCCGGATGACCACTTTTTCGCCCCAGAGCGTGGGCAGGGTGTTGACCCGGAAATCGATCGACTTGTTTTTCGACAGGCGCATTTTCAGGCGTCCGTCCTGGGGCTTGCGGCGCTCGGAAATATCCAGGCTGGCCATGACCTTCAGCCGTGCAGCGATACGGCCGGCCAGTTGGGTGGGCGGCTTGGCCACTTCACGTAGCATGCCGTCGGTGCGCACCCGCACCCGGTAGGATTTTTCATAAGGCTCGAAGTGCAGGTCGGAGGAACCGCCCTTGATCGCGTCCAGCAACATCTTGTTGACGAACCGCACCACCGGCGCGTCGTCGGCGTCCTGGCCGGCAAGGGTGTCCTGCTTGCGGTCGTCGTCCGACTCGATGTCCAGGCCGTCGAGGTCGACATCGCCCATGCCCTCCAGGCCGGTGCTGCTGGACTCGAAGAACTTTTCGATGGCGTCGCTGAGTTTGTCGTCCTCCACCAGGATGGCTTCGGTGGTCAGGCCGGTGCTGAACTGAATGTCATTGATGGCCTGGTGGTTGGTTGGATCGGAGATGCCCACGAACAACTTGTTGCCACGTCGCCAGAGCGGCAGGGCGTGGTGTTGGCGGACCAGTTTCTCGCTGACCAGGCCGGCGGGCTGGTTCTCCTTGTCGAGGCTGTTGAGATCCAGCAGGGCGACGCCGAAATGCTCCGAGGCAATTTCCGCAACCTGACGACTCTGGACCAGTTTGTTCTGTACCAGGTAGCTGACCAGGGGCATGCGATTGCGCTGGGCCTGCTGGTACGCCTGCTGGGCATTCTGCTCGGTGATCAGTTCAGCCAGCACCAGTTGCTTGGTCAAGCCACTGAGTGCGATGTCATTCATGGGCATGGGGATACCAGACGCGGACAGTTCATGACTTATAGCCTAGTCAAGCATCGACGCCAAACCAGCGGGGCGGGGTGACAAAAAGTGTCAGATAGTGCGGTTGTTGGGGTAGGACGCAAGGCTCCTGGCCGGCGAAGTCCCTTGTAAGTGGCGTCTTGAGGGTTGGCATGTGCCGTGCAATAGCCGCCTCAGGACATGAGATTCCGCCTCATGCGATGGAGAAGTCTATGAGCAAGCAAAAAGGTTTTACCCTGATCGAACTGCTGATCGTCGTGGCGATCATCGGCATCCTGGCGACGTTTGCGTTGCCGCAGTATTCCAGGTACCAGGCGCGGGCGAAGGCTACCGCCGGACTGGGGGAAATATCCGCGCTGAAGGTAGCGTACGAGGATCAGATGAATCAGGGGGTTACGCCAACGTTGGCCCTCATGAACGCCCCGTCCACAACCAATAATTGCGCCATCTCGCTAACAGGTACAGCCACGACGGCGGGCTCTATCATTTGTACCCTCCAGAACGCCCCTGCCGCCATAGCAGGTAAAACGATCACGCTCAGCCGTGATGTCAATGGCGCCTGGACATGCGCATCCACCGCACCCAAGGAATACCTGCCGACCGCTTGCCCTGGTACCTGATACTGCGCGGCGATGGGGCACTCCCTCGCCGTTTAAAACCTTCTTTGATTCATCAGCTTAGCGGCGAGGCAGAATCGGCAAGTTGCATGTTGAAAATGGAAGGCTCATGCAATTTGCATGATTATGAATTTTGCCGCTTCGCTTAACTATTTGATTTATAAGGAATTAATTGATTTATCAAAACTGGCACAGCCTTCGCACTACTCCTGGTAACCCTGCTGGATGCATATCCGGCAGTTTCTGAGAAAAACAGGAGTTACTCGTATGAAGAAGTTCGCTATCACTGCCGCTGCTGCAACCGCTCTGACCCTGACCATGGCTAGCGCATTCGCCGAGACCACTCAAGCAACTCAGGCTCCAATGATGCTGGCTGCTGGCGAAGTGACCAAGGCGAAGGAAACCACTTCCGACACCTGGATCACCACCAAGGTCAAGGCTGACCTGCTGACTGAAAAAGGTATTCCAGGCTCCGACATCAAAGTTGAAACCAACAAAGGTGTTGTGTCGCTGTCCTCCACCGTGGCCGTGACTGATTCGCAAAAAGACATGGCCGTGGCGATTGCCAAGAAAATCAAAGGCGTCAAAGCCGTCTCGGCTGATGGCCTGAAAGCCGAGTAAGGCTGACGAGTTCTCGCCTGGACCGGGAGAAGGCGCGGCAAGCGGGCTGAGTCATACGCCTGCCGTTGCTTTTGAAGTTCATGCGAAGGCCACACGGACGTGGTCATTACAGGCCCCCGGCATACGTGCCGGGGGCCTGTTCTATTCAGGGGGGAAAACTGGCGTGAGCGGTGGTGGGGGTATTCGCGAGCAAGCTCGCCCTCACATGGGGTGGCCTGCACGGTCCCTGTGGGAGCGAGCTTGCTCGCGAAGAGAGCGCCCTGTCAGCGCCCGCGCTTGCTGGTGATCTGCACCAACCGGTTTCCCTCGAAACGCAGGTACTGGTACATGCCGCTGTTGGGGCCGTAGGTCCATTCCTCAACCGGGTATTCTTCCCGGCGATTGACGCTGCGCTTGTAGCCCAGGTCGTCCCGCGCCGCAGGCTCGCCACACTTTTGCAGCACTTCGCTGGAGCGGTCGCCGACGCTGATCAACTGGCTGCCGCAACGCAACGTATCGGCTGCCGATGCCGTGCCGGCGGCCAGCCATGCGCCCAGGCCGAGCAGGTACAAACACTTCATCATTCGGCATCCAGGTGCATGGGGGTAATGACGCGTCCGTCGCTCTCGGCCTGGCCGAGGCTGGCGTCGATGAAGTAGACGCGGTCGTCGGCCAGGCGCCCTTTGTCCACCAAAAAGTCCTTGATGCTACCGGCCCGCTCTTGCCCCAGTTGGCGCAGCAACACATCACTGCCGCTCCAGAACTTGATCACGCTTTCGCGCAGCTTGTCGGTGCGCGCTTTTTTGTCCAGCTGCGCCCATTCGGCCGGCGGCTGGGTCTTGAGGCGGGTGCGATAGATGCCTTCGAGCAACGGTGCCTTCTCATCTTCGGGCACCTGCAGCAGCGAGGCCTGGGCCGGCACCTTGTCGCCGCGCCGCTGCAGCATCTTGTAGTAGTTGTACTGGTATTCACGTTCCAGGCGCTGGGCGGCGAGCAGCGGGCCGTCGCTGCTTTCGGCCGCCGTGCCTTCGATCTCCAGGCGCAGTTCCGGGCGCTTGCCCAAGGCTTCGGAAAGTTTGAGCAGCACGCCCTCGCTTTCTTTGCTCAAGTCGCTTGAACCTGGGGCGAATGCCACGCTGCCGAGGTCCTCAGAACCACCACCGGACACCAGCCCGCCGATGAGCTTGAACGGCGCCTGCGCCGCGCGGACCACCAGGTTGCGCAAGGTCTGCCAGACAATCGGCATGACGCTGAATTGCGGGTCGTTGAGGTTGCCGGTCACCGGCAGTTCGATGGAAATCTTGCCGTCGGAGTCCTTCAGCAGCGCGATGGCCAGCTTCAATGGCAGGCTCACGGCGTCCGGGCTGTCGACTTTTTCCCCCAGTTGCAATTGCTCGACCACCACTTTGTTTTCAGCCTGGAGCTGACCCTTGGTGATGCGGTAATGCAGGTCCAGGTTGAGCCGACCCTTGCGGATACGGTAGCCGGCGAACTTGCCGGAGTAGGGGGTCAGGGTGGTCAGCTCGACCCGTTTGAAACTGGTGGCGATGTCGAGGCTGGCCATCGGGTCGAAGGGGTTGACTGCCCCCTTGATGGTGACCGGCGCATAGCGGTCGACCTTACCCTTGACGTCGACGCTGGCCGGCTTGGCCTCGCGGCTGTCGATGGTGCCGATCTGGCCGTTGAGCTGTTGGATGGCCGTGGCGAAATTCGGCGTCAGGCTGAAGTCGGCGAAGTTGGCCGAGCCGTCGTTGATGGCTATGCCACCGATGTGAATGCCCAGGGGTTTTTCCGCCGAGGCCGGTTTGGCCGCCGCGGTTTGCGGCGCGCCCTCGGCCGGTTGCGGGATCAACAGGTCATCGACGTTGGTGGTGCGGTCGTCGTTGATCATGAAGCGGGCATAAGGCTGGAACAGGTTGACCTTGTCGATGGAGAGGCGGTCACCGTGCTGGTAGTCGAGGCCTTCGAGGACCAGGCTCTGCCACTTGAGGAAGTCCCGGGTCTTTAGGGTGTCGAGGGTGTGCAATTGATCGACCTGGGCACGGCCGGTCACTGCAAAGGCCAGCGGCTCGGTGCTCTTGAGGTCTACCGCCAGGTCGCTGCCGAGCATCCCGGAGCGCAGTTCCAGTCGAATGAACGGGTTGATGTACGACTGGGCGACTCGCAGGTCGATGTCCTGGGTCTTGACCTTGAGCCGGGCGCTGATCGGGTTCAGGTTCACCTCGCCGTCGGCGAGGATCTTGCCCTGTTTGCCCAGCCCGGTGTCCAGCTTGAGGGTAAAGGGCGAACCGTTGAGCGTGTCGTAGTTCTGCAGGTCCAGGTTCAGCGGGCCGACTTCCAGTGCCACGGCAGGTTGCGCCTGGCGGTCGGCCAGGTGCACCTGGTAATTGCGCAGTTGCACGTCTTTCAACAACACCTGCCAGGGTTTGCTGGGGGCGGCGGGTTCAGGTTTCGGTGAGTCGGCGGCGGCCGGGGCTGAAGCGGGTTCGGCCTTGGCCTGTGGCTTGGCCGGCTGGCTGGCGAAGAGCTTTTGCCAGTCGAGCTGCCCGTCCGCCTCGCGAGCGGCCCAGGTCTCGAGTTTCTGGCTGCGGATCTTGCCCACCACCACTTGCTGCTTGGCCAGGTCGACCGTGGTTTCGCTGACGTCCAGGCGTTCGAGCCTGGCCAATGGCCGGCCATCGGGTGCCTTGATGGCGAAGGGCGCGACGCTGGCGGCGACATTGTCCAGGCGCAATTCGGTGCCCTTGGCCAGGTTGAGCCTGTAGTCGGTGCTGACGTTCAGCACGCCGTTCTCCAGCACCAGCGGTACGGCGTCGCGGACGTAGGGCCAGAAGGCTTTCATCTGGCCGTCGGTGATCTTGAGTTTGCCTTCGGAGGCGATGGGCGTAAGGCTGAAGTTACCGGTCCAGTCGACACGTCCGCCGCCAGGGCCGACGGCCACCAAGGTCATGTCGGCGCTGTCGTCGGGCAGGGTGCTGAGGTTCTTCAGCTCGAAATCGAGGGCGTCGTAGAGAAACTCGATCGGCTCGCTGGGGCGCAGGTCCTGGAAGTGCACGTAGCCGCTGGCCAGCTTGATCCGGTCCACACGCAGTGGAAATGGCTTGGCCTCGGGGTCGGCCGGGGTCGGCTCGCTGGCCGGCAGCTTGAACAGGCCCAGCAGGTTCAACTGGCCATCCTTGGCGAACACCACCTCGGTCTTGGGTTTGTCCAGCTCGATGTCGGCCAGGTGCAGGGCGCCTGACCACAGGCTGTCGACCTGCAGGTTGGCGTACAACCGTTCGAAGCCAATCTGCTCCTTGCCCGGTTCGCCGATGCTCAAGCCCCAGAGGGTCACTTCGAGGCTGAACGGATTGAGCTCGACCCGCTGGATCCTGGCGGGCACCGTGGCGTGCTCGGCCAACTGCTGATTGGCGATCCGCAAGGCGACACCGGGCAGGATCAGGAAACCCAACAGGCTGTAGAGGGCCAGTGCGGTCAACAGGGCGCCGAGAGCGCGGAGCAATCCTTTGGGCATGTGCGGCTTCATCTGATGTGAATTCGGAGTGCCTTGGAGTATGGCATGCGTTTGCGGTTCCGAAACCACTGTGATTTATGAGACTTGTCCGCTTTTGCAGTAGGATTGCGCCGGATTCAAAGCTGCAGGATCAACGTCTTGAGCGGCGGCTGATGGTCCAGCGAAGGGAAATCGCTGCCGGGCGTCAGTACGCTCCACTCCCGAACCGGGCGGCCAGCCTTTTGCGCGCAGCGCAGCACCTGCTCGCGCCAGTCGTCCATGGGCACCTTCGCCAGGTTGTTGCAGCAGATCAGCACGCCGTCGTCGGCGGTGGTCAGCAGCGCCGGTTTGAGCAGGCTCTGGTAGTCGCGCAGCAGGTCGACGGTGCCGAACGCGCTCTTGGCCCAGGCCGGCGGGTCGAGCAGCACCAGATCGTACTGGCGCGGTTCCAGGCGCACATAACTGGGCAGCTTCTGCCCGCGCCGCTGGCTGATGGGCAGGCCGGCCAACTGACGGATCGCCGGGAAGTAATCCGATTGCACGAACGTCATGGCCGGCAAGGTCGGGTTGAGCGAGCCATTCTCACGGCCGACCGCCAGGTTGCCTTCGGCGAAGTCGAGGTTGCAGACCTCCCGCGCCCCACCGGCCGCCGCGCTCAGGCCGACGCCACAGGTGTAGGCGAACAGGTTCAGCACGCTCTTGCCGCGGCTGTGGGCCTTGACCCAACCCCGAGCGTTGCGCAGGTCGAGGAACAGCAGCGGATCCTGCCCAGCATGGCGCCCGCGTACGCGGTAGTTCAGGCCCCACTCATGGCCGACCAGGTCTTGCAGGGCTGCTTCGTCGGCCTGGTAGACCGGGTCCTGGCGGTCAATGCGCGAGTTGCCCCCTGAGCGGTCGTTGTAGACCAGCAGGGTGTCCAGGCCCAGGTGTTCGTTGACGATGCCATGCAATTGCAGCAGCGCATCGCGCTCCAGCGTCTGATGGAAGCTCTGCACCAGCAGTTGCGGGCCGTAGCGGTCCACGGTCAGGCCGGGTGCGCCTTCCTGGCTGCCATGGAACAGGCGATAGCAGTCGGTGCCTTGCTGGTGCAACTGGCCAAGCAGATCCTGACGCTGGTCGAGGGCGGCGCGCAGCGCCTGATTCAAGGAAGACATGCCATGCGCGCCTTAGAGAAATGAGGCGCGGGAGTTTAGCAGCTATGGACAGTGTATGCGGTTCATAGCCGAGCACTGACCGTGGCGAGGGAGCTTGCTCCCGCTGGGGCGCGAAGCGGCCCTGTTTTTTTGGGGCTGCTACGCAACCCAGCGGGAGCAAGCTCCCTCGCCACAGGGATTGCGGTGATATCAGCGATTCAGGCGCTTGTCGATCAGCCCTTCCACCACGCTCGGGTCGGCCAGGGTCGAGGTGTCGCCCAGGCTATCCAGCTCGTTGCAGGCGATCTTGCGCAGGATACGGCGCATGATTTTGCCCGAGCGGGTCTTGGGCAGCGCCGGCGCCCACTGGATCAGTTCCGGCTTGGCGAAGCTACCGATTTCCTTGCTGACATGGGCCAGCAGCTCCTGGTGCAACGCTTCGTTGGCCTCGACGCCGTTCATGGGGGTGACGAAGGCATAGATGCCCTGGCCCTTGAGGTCATGGGGATAGCCGACCACCGCCGCTTCGGCAATGCTGTCGTGCAGCACCAAGGCGCTTTCCACTTCGGCGGTGCCGATGCGGTGGCCGGAGACGTTGATCACGTCGTCGATGCGCCCGGTGATCCAGTAATCGCCATCTTCATCGCGACGGGCCCCATCCCCGGTGAAGTAATAGCCGGGGTAAGGCTTGAAGTAGGTGTCGACCATGCGCTGATGGTCACCGTAGACGCTGCGGATCTGCCCGGGCCAACTGGATTTGATGGCCAGCACGCCGCTGCCGGCGCCGCTGATCTCCTTGCCCACTTCGTCCAGCAGCACCGGCTGTACGCCGAACATCGGCCGGGTGGCGCAGCCCGGCTTGAGCCGTGGGGCGCTGACCAGCGGGCTGAGCATGATGCCGCCGGTCTCGGTCTGCCACCAGGTATCGACAATCGGGCAGCGCTGTTCGCCGACCGCATTGAAATACCACTCCCACGCTTCGGGGTTGATCGGCTCACCAACACTGCCGAGCAATCGCAGGCTCTGGCGAGAAGTGTCCTGCAGGGGACCGGGGCCTTCGCGCATCAGCGCTCGCAGGGCCGTCGGCGCGGTGTAGAAAATGTTGACCTGGTGCTTGTCGATCACCTGCCAGAAGCGTGAGCTACTGGGGTGGCTCGGTACGCCCTCGAAGATCAGCGTGGTGGCGCCGTTGGCCAGCGGCCCGTAGACGATGTAGCTGTGGCCGGTGACCCAGCCGACATCGGCGGTGCACCAGAAGACTTCGTTGTCGCGGTAGTCCAGCACGTACTTGAACGTCATCGCCGCTTGCAGCAGGTAGCCGCCGGTGGTGTGCAGGACACCCTTGGGTTTGCCGGTGCTGCCGGAGGTGTAGAGGATGAACAGCGGGTCCTCGGCGTCCATCGGCTCGGCCGGGCAGTCGTCGCTCGCCTCGTGCATGGCCTGGTGGTACCACAGGTCGCGACCTTCGACCCAGTTCACCTCGCCCTGGGTGCGCTCGACCACCACCACGGTGCTGACATTCGGGCAGCTTTCCAGGGCCTTGTCGACGTTGCGCTTGAGCGGTATGAAACGCCCGCCGCGCACGCCTTCGTCCGCGGTGATCACGGTGCGGCAATCGGCGTCGAGAATCCGGTCGCGCAGCGAGTCCGGCGAGAAGCCGCCGAACACCACCGAGTGCACCGCACCGATGCGGGTGCAGGCGAGCATGGCGTAGGCCGCCTCTGGAATCATCGGCATGTAGATGCAGACCCGATCGCCTTTTTTCACTCCACGACTTCTCAGCACGTTGGCCAGGCGGCAGACATGGTGATGAAGTTTTTTGTAGGTGATTTGCGCCGATTCGGCGGGGTTGTCGCCTTCCCAGATGATCGCGACCTGGTCGCCACGGGTGTCCAGGTGACGGTCGATGCAGTTGGCGCTGACGTTCAACTTGCCGCCGGCGAACCAGGTTGCGTCGCCGTTCTTGAGGTCATAGCGCTGGACGGTTTGCCAGGGTGCCATCCAGTCGAGAAAGCGCGTGGCCTGCCCGGCCCAGAAGGCGCTGGGGTGTTCGATGGATTCCTTGTAGAGCCGCTGGTACTCGTCCTGACTCAACTGCGCAGCCCGGCGGACGGTGTCGGCTTGGGGGTACTGGCTGATCTCGAACATGACGGATCCTTATTCTTGTTTTAGCGACAAGCCTAAAGATGCGCCCAGCGAATATCGAGTTCAAGCTGTACATGAAGTCCTTGTGGGAGCGGGCTTGCTCGCGAAGGCGGGGTGTCAGGCACATGAATGGCCACTGACACATCGCCTTCGCGAGCAAGCTCGCTCCCACAGGGGCATGCAAACCTCGGGGGTCAGCCGCGATGGCGTCCGCGGAAGTAGTTGATCAGGCCTTGGGTCGAAGCGTCTTCCGCCGGGCTTTCTTCGCTGCCCACCAGACGGTTGTACACGCCTTTGCCCAATTCCTTGCCCAGCTCCACGCCCCATTGGTCGAAGGCGTTGATGCCCCAGACCACGCTTTGTACGAACACCTTGTGTTCATACAACGCCACCAGCGCACCCAGGCGCCGCGGGCTGATGCGTTCGACCACCAGGGTGTTGCTCGGACGGTTGCCCGGGATCACCTTGTGGGAAGCCAGTTTCTGTACCTCTTCTTCGCTCGCGCCCTTGTCCCGCAGCTCGGCTTCGGCTTCGGCGCGGGTCTTGCCCAGCATCAGTGCCTGGCTCTGGGACAGGCAGTTGGCGTACAGCCACTGGTGATGGTCGGCGACCGGGTTGAAGCTGACGATCGGCACGATGAAGTCGGCCGGAATCAGTTGCGTGCCCTGGTGCAACAACTGGTGATAGGCATGCTGGCCGTTACAGCCGACGCCCCCCCAGATCACCGGCCCGGTGTCGGTGGACACGGGGGTGCCGTCCTGGCGCACGCTCTTGCCGTTGGACTCCATGTCCAGCTGTTGCAAGTGCTTGGTGATGTTACGCAGGTAGTGGTCGTACGGCAGGATCGCATGGCTCTGCGCGCCCCAGAAGTTGCCGTACCACACGCCCAGCAGGGCCAGCAGCACCGGCATGTTCTGTTCGAACGGTGCGCTCTGGAAATGCTGGTCCATGGAATAGGCCCCGGAGAGCAATTCCTTGAAGTTGGACATGCCGATGGCCAGGGCGATCGGCAGGCCGATGGCCGACCACAGCGAGTAGCGCCCGCCGACCCAGTCCCACATCGGGAAGATGTTTTCTTCACGGATACCAAAGGCCACGGCAGCGGCGTTGTTGCTCGACACCGCGATGAAGTGACGATACAGCTCGGCCTCGGAACCGCCCTGGGCGAGGTACCAGGAACGAGCGGCCTGGGCGTTCTTCAAGGTTTCGAGGGTGTTGAAGGATTTCGACGAGACGATGAACAGCGTGGTCTCGGCGCGCAGCTTCATGGTCAGTTCGTGGAATTCGCTGCCGTCGATGTTTGCCAGGTAGTGGCAACGTACGCCTTTGTGCGTGTAGGACAACAGGGCTTCGGACACCAGTTGCGGGCCGAGGAACGAGCCACCGATGCCGATGTTCACCACGTCGGTGATCGGCTTCTCGGTGTAGCCACGCCACAGGCCGTCGTGAATGCGGCCCACCAGGTCGGTGATCTGGTTCAGCACCTTGTGGACTTCCGGCATCACGTTGACGCCGTTGACCGACAGCTTGTCGCCCACTGGACGGCGCAGCGCGGTGTGCAGGGCCGGACGGCCTTCGGACGAGTTGACGATTTCGCCTTCGAACAATGCCTTGATCGCGCCCTGGAGGTCGACTTCGTTGGCCAGGCTGACCAGCAGGTCGCGGGTCTGGGCGTTGATCAGGTTTTTCGAGTAGTCGAGAAACAGGCCGCAGCTCGACAGGGTGAATTGGTTGAAACGCTGCGGGTCGGCATTGAACGCTTCGCGCATGCTGAAATCCTGCATGGCTTTGCGGTGGTCATTCAGCGCTTGCCAGGCGGGCAGAGCGGTCACGTCATGAGGGGTTCGGTAGTACGCCATCGCTGCGGGTTTCCTTTTTACTTGAACGACCTTTTGTACACTAAAAATGCCGGCGCGGCATGGGACGGGCGTCCGGACACTGCATCGGGACGATCGCCGGACGCAGGGCGACTACAGTAAACCTCGCGTTGCGATCTGTCTCGGCTTTGTCAGACCACAAGGCGGTACTTTTTTATACATCGGGGCTGGGGAGGTGGCGACGAGCGGGTGCGGTGCCACGATCTTGTGTGAGAGCGAGCCTGGCGCGCGAAGGGGGTGGCTCAGTCAGCATTGAAGCTGACGGATCCAGCGCTTTCGCGGGTAGGCTCGTTCCCACGGCAGGGTAGGGTCAGAGAGGCGCGTCGAGGTCCAGGTGCAGGTTGTCGATCAACCGGGTGGTCCCCAGGAAGGCGGCCACCAGAATCACCAGGTCGCGGTCTTCCTGGGTGGCTGGGCGCAAGGTTCGGGCGTGGCGGATTTCCAGGTAGTCGGGGCGCAGGCCTGCCGCTTGGAGTTGCTGGATCTGCCCGGCGACCAACGCCGGGTAATCGCGCTGTCCCTGCCGGATGGCCTCGGCTATCTGGCTCAGGCCACGATAAACCACAGGGGCGACGGCGCGTTGCTCGGCGCTGAGGAAGCCATTGCGCGACGACAGCGCCAGGCCGTCGTCGGCACGCACGGTTGGTTCGCCGATGATCTGGATCGGCATGTTCAAGTCATGGACCAGCGCGCGGATCACCGCCAGTTGCTGGAAGTCTTTCTGGCCAAACACCGCGATGTCTGGCTGGACCATGTTGAACAGCTTGCTGACCACCGTCGCCACACCCTCGAAGTGCCCGGGGCGGCTGGCGCCACACAGGCCTTCGGATAACTGCGGGACACTGATCCGGGTCTGCCCGACCATGCCGTCGGGGTACATCTCCTCGACGCTGGGGGCGAACAGCAGGTGGCAGCCGGCCTGGAGCAGTTTCTCCTGGTCGGCCGCCAGGGTGCGGGGGTACTTGTCCAGGTCTTCGCCGGCGCCGAATTGCAGCGGGTTGACGAAAATGCTCGTCACGACGAAGTCGGCCCGTTGCCCGGCCTTGGTCACCAGCGCCACGTGGCCGCTGTGCAGGTTGCCCATGGTCGGCACGAAGGCGATGCGTTTGCCTTCGCTGCGGGCGCGAGCCACGGCGGCGCGCAGTTCGCGTACGGTTTTGACGGTGTTCATGCAGAGAATCCGTGTTCGACGCCTGGGAAGGTCGCGGCCTTCACTTCGGCTACGTAGGCGCCCAGGGCGGCCTGGATGCTGGTTTGCCCGGCCATGAAGTTCTTCACGAACTTGGGCGAGCGCCCGGTGAGCGACAAGCCGAGCATGTCGTGCAGCACCAGCACCTGGCCGTCGGTGGCGTTACCGGCGCCGATCCCGATCACCGGGATCTTCACCGCCTGGGTGATTTCTTCCGCCAGTTCGCTGGGCACACACTCGAGCAGCAGCATCGCCGCGCCGGCCTGTTCCAGGGCAATGGCATCGGCGCGCATCTGGCGTGCCTGGTTTTCATTGCGCCCCTGGACCTTGTAGCCGCCCAGGATGTTCACCGCCTGCGGCGTCAGGCCCAGGTGCGCGCACACCGGGATGCCACGTTCGGCCAGCAGCCGGATCGAGTCCGCCAACCACAAGGCCCCTTCGACCTTGACCATGTGCGCGCCGGCCTGCATCAGCAGGGCGCTGTTGGTCATGGTTTGTTCGAGGGTGGCGTAGGCCATGAACGGCAGGTCGGCGAGGATCAGTGCATCGGTGTTACCGCGTTTGACGGCGGCCACGTGATAAGCCATGTCGGCGGTGGTCACCGGCAGCGTGCTGTCGTGGCCTTGCAGCACCATGCCGAGGGAATCGCCCACCAGCAACACTTCGACACCCGCCTCGTTGCAGGCGTGGGCGAACGTTGCGTCATAGCAGGTCAGCATGGTGATTTTTTCACCTTTCTGCTTGAGACCTTGCAGCGTGGTCAGGGTAATAGCTGGCATGAAAAAGTCCTCTTCAGGCGCTCGTGAACTACTGCGAGTAACGCGCATGATTCGTCATTTACACAGGCGCACCCTCTTATGCGTGGTGCTTGTAAGGCCTGGATTGCGCCCTTAAACGCCGCGTTGGCGGCTATGGGACGCCTATAGTCGTGAGGAGGACCCGGGAAGTCAATTGGATGTGTTACCGGCGGGTGTTACCGAGGTTACTGATGCGTTTCAGCGAGGAGGGGCGTTTCTGATGTGACTGTCCGGTCCCCACGCCTGAGGTGTAGCCGACAGCAATGATCCTGAGTTGCGGGCGCGAGCAAGCTCGCTCCCACAAGGGGTTACACAGGCTTTAGGCGTTCCAGGCCTTCGAACGGGCAGGCGGCAAGCAGGTCCTGGAGCAGGCGTCCATCGGCCAGGCGCAGCTCGGCGGGCGCCAGTTCCGCCAGCGGATACAGGACAAACGCCCGGGCCTGCATGTGGTAATGCGGGACTTTGAGGCGGGGTTCGTCGATCAGGCGGTCGCCGAACAGCAGGATGTCCAGGTCCAGGGTGCGCGGGCCCCAGCGTTCCAGGCGCTCGCGACCTTGGCCGGTTTCGATGGCCTGCAGGGCGTCGAGCAGGTCCAGCGGTGCCAGGCGACTGTCCAGCGCCGCCACCGCATTGGTGTAGCGCGGCTGCCCAGGCAACAGCGAGTCGCTTTGATAGAACGACGAGACGCCTGCTAGTTCGGTATCGGGCAGTTGCGCCAGGGCCTGGAGGGCACTGCGCAGTTGCTCGGCAGGTTCGGCCAGGTTGCTGCCCATGCCGATGTAGACGCGTTCCACCGATTACTCGCCCGACTCGCTCGAAGCACCGGCGCGCTTGCGCTTGGTACCACCCCCGCTGCGACGCCGCTTGCGCGGGCCGCTGCCGGCTTCATCCTTGCCGCTGAGTTCGCGGATCATCTCGCGGCGTTCGCTGTCGTTGGCATCCTGGTAATCGGTCCACCATTCGCCGAGGCCATCGGTCTGCTCGCCAGCGCTTTCGCGCAGCAACAAGAAGTCGTAGCCGGCGCGGAACCGCGGGTTGTCCAGCAGCAGGTCGGCGCGTTTGCCGCTGCGCCGTGGCAGGCGCTCCTGCATGTCCCAGATCTCGCGGATCGGCATCGTGAAGCGTTTTGGAATCGCGATGCGTTGGCACTGTTCGGCAATCAGTTCGTGGGCGGCTTCCTGCATCGCCGGAATCGGCGGCATGCCACGGTCTTGCAGGCGCAATACCCGTGCTGGCAAGGCTGGCCAGAGCAGGGCGGCGAACAGGAACGCCGGGGTCACCGGTTTGTTCTGCTTGATGCGCAGGTCGGTGTTGATCAGGGCTTCGCTGATCAAGGTGTGGGTGTAGGTCGGGTTGTGCTCCAGCGCTTCGGCACTGGCGGGGAACAGCGGGTCGAACAGCTGCAGGTCCACCAGCATCTCGAAGGTGTCCGCGGCGTTGCCCGACAGGAACAGCTTGAGCACTTCCTCGAACAACCGCGCCGAAGGGATCTCCCGCAGCATCGGCGCCAGGTCGCGAATCGGCGCGGCGCTGTGTTTTTCGATGCCGAAGTTCAGCTTGGCGGCGAAACGCACGGCCCGCAACATGCGTACCGGGTCTTCCTGGTAACGCTGCCTGGGGTCGCCGATCAACCGGATCAGATGGTTGCGGATGTCGTGCACGCCATTGGCGTAGTCGAGAATGCGCTCGCTGACCGGGTCATAGTAGAGGGCGTTGATGGTGAAGTCGCGGCGTTGCGCGTCTTCTTCCAGGGTGCCGTAGACGTTGTCGCGCAGGATGCGCCCGCTCTCGTTGCGAGAAGACTGGTTGCTGTCTTCTTCTTCGTCGTTTTGCGGGTGGTTGGCGCGGAACGTCGCCACTTCAATGATTTCGCGCCCGAAATGGATATGGACCAGCTTGAAGCGCCGGCCAATGATCCGTGCGTTGCGGAATTCGGCCCGGACCTGCTCCGGCGTGGCGCTGGTGGCGACGTCGAAATCCTTGGGCGTGATGTTGAGCAGCATGTCGCGCACACAGCCACCGACCAGGTAAGCCTGGTAGCCGGCGTTCTGCAAGCGTTCGACGATGTTCACCGCATAACGGCTGAACTGGGCCTTTTGCAGCGAATGCTGGCCGATGTTGAGCACTTCAGGCGTGCTGCGAATGTGTTGCGTACGACGCAAGGGAGAACGGAATGACTGGAACAGCTTCTTCAGCATGGGATGCACTGTTTGAAGGAATGTTCGGCCAAAATGAAGAATTGACCGCATGATGGGCGGGGATTCTAGCATTTAGTCGAGGGATGGTGTAGGACGCAGCAGATTTGGCTGCAAGCTTTGAACGATAAGCCCTGTAGGCTTGGGGGAGGGCGGAACGTCGGAAACCACAAGGGGAGCCTAAGCTCCCCCAGAATTAGTTTCGTGCTCTATTTTTATTATTGATTTCGGGCTTCTTGTTTTTGTTGAGTGCCCGTGCCACGAGGTTTCCCTTCGTGACGCTCCCAATCGGGAGTCAAGAGCAAACGGATTGCTTTGGTCGCTGTGTTGCAGTGATCAACCGATCCAACCAGTTCAGGCACCTGTCTTGAGACAGTTTTTATTGTTCTCGGCCTGGTTGTGGGGCAAGCCCCAAATACAACGCCTCTCCAAAAGAATCAGTTAGCTGCGCCTCTCGCCGCCTTGTTTTTATTGTGCGTGAGTCGATTCGTCTTATTTTTATTGTCTTTTGCATTGCTTGTTATTGTTCTTGTACCAAAGCTATAGCAGGGTGCGTGCCAACTTTTGCGTGGCCCAGTGAAACCGGGGGTTCTATGGTTATAGCCATTTTTCGTGGGCGAAAAAAAGCCGGGGTTTCGTTACCGTAAACCCCGGCTTCTGTTACGTGAAAAAACTGAGGTAACAGTTTTTTCACATGCACTGGTAGACAGTGATCTCTTGTGGGAGCGAGTTTCAGCTTTCGCTGGCCACGCCGGTCTTGCGCCGGGGAATGCCCAGGCGTTGGCGGCGTTCCCACAGGCATTTGCGGCTGACGCCCAGCTTGCGCGCCAGTTCGGTCTCGGTCATGTGGTCCTGGTGTTCCAGGACGAAATGCTGGAAGTAGTCTTCCAGGGACAGGTCCTCGGTAGGCTCGTGGCTGGTGTTGTTGGCGGCACCGCCGTGCTGCGGGGCCAGGCCGATGAACTCTTCGTCGTCCAGGTCGCCCAGCTCGATATCGATGCCCAGCAGGTCGGCGGAAATTTCCGGGCTCTCACTCAGGATCACCGCGCGCTCGACGGCGTTTTCCAGCTCTCGGACGTTACCCGGCCAGGCGTAATGACGAATGGCCTGTTCGGCGTCCGGGGCGAACTTGAGGTCGGTGCGATTGATGCGCGCGCTCTGGCGGGCGAGGAAGGCCTGGGCGATTTCGTTGACGTCGGCGCCACGTTCGCGAAGGGGCGGCAGTTTCAGGGCGATCACGTGCAGGCGGTAATACAGGTCTTCACGGAACTGGCCGATCTTCGCCAGGCTCTTGAGGTCTCGGTGGGTCGCCGCGATCAGGCGTACGTCGACTTTCTGTGATTGCACCGAGCCCACCCGGCGAATCTCGCCTTCCTGGAGCACCCGCAGCAAGCGCGCCTGGGCTTCCAGTGGCAGCTCGCCGATTTCATCGAGGAACAATGTGCCGCCGTCCGCCGCCTCCACCAGCCCGGCGCGGCCGGCGCTGGCACCGGTGAACGCGCCTTTCTCGTGGCCGAAGAGTTCGGATTCGATCAGGCTTTCCGGGATCGCCGCGCAGTTCACCGAGATCATCGGTGCCTTGGCCCGACGAGACAGGTTGTGCAGGGCACGGGCAACCAGTTCCTTGCCGGTGCCGGACTCGCCCTGGATCAGCACATTGGAGTCGGTCGGCGCGACTTTGCGGATTTTGCCGTACAGGTCCTGCATCGGTGGGCAGGAACCGATGATGCCGATTTCGCCATTGCTGTTGCTGGCGCCACCTTTCACGGCGGTGCTGGTCTTGCCGGCAGGTTCCGACGAATGGCTGCTCGCTACCTGTCGGTCGCGCAGGATGCGGGCCACGGCCTGGAGCATCTCGTCATGGTCGAACGGCTTGGCGATGTAGTCCACCGCGCCCATTTTCATGGAGTCCACCGCCGAGCGCAGGCTGGCGTAGCTGGTCATGATCAGAACCGGCGTGCCCTGGCCGAGCTTGATCAGCTCGGTGCCGGGAGCGCCGGGCAGGCGCAGGTCGCTGACGATCAGGTCAAACGTGGGAATGCTGAAACGTTCTTGTGCTTCCTGCACGGAACCGGCTTCGCTGACCTGGTACTGGTTGCGTTCCAGCAGGCGGCGCAAGGCGGAGCGGATAATTGTTTCGTCTTCGACGATCAAAATGTGCGGCATTGATTCGATTCTCTCGACGGTCTCAGTTCACAGCGGACGTCGCTTCGACATGACGCGGCAAGGTCACCCTGATACGGGTGCCGCGTTGGCTCTGTACATCGGCCGGGCTGTCGATGGTGATTTGTCCATAATGCTCTTCAACGATGGAATAGACCAGTGCGAGGCCCAGACCGGTGCCTTCGCCAGGATCCTTGGTGGTGAAGAAGGGTTCGAACAATCGGTCCATGATGTTCTGTGGGATACCGCTGCCCTCGTCTTCGACGATCAGGTCGATCGTGTGTTCGCTGGCTTCGCTCCTGACCCGTACGGCGCTGCCGGCCGGTGTGGCGTCGCGGGCGTTGGACAGCAGGTTGATCAGTACCTGGGCGAGTCGCTGGGGATCGCCGTCGACCCAGTGGTCCGGATCGCACAGGTTGAAGAATTGCACTTCGAAATTGCGCCGGTTAAGGGCCAGCAGACCAATGGCATCCTGGGCCACTTCGGCCAGACAGACGGCTTCGTCGTTGTGCTGGTGGCCGCCAGCATGGGCAAAGCTCATCAACGACTGGACGATGCGTGACACCCGTTTGGTCTGTTCGAGGATCTGCCCGCTGATTTCCGTCAGTTCGCTGTCGTCCTCGCGCTCTTCGCGCAGGTTTTGCGCCAGGCAGGCGATGCCGGTGATCGGGTTGCCGATCTCATGGGCCACCCCGGCTGCCAGCCGGCCGATGCTGGCCAGGCGTTCGGAGTGGACCAGCTTGTCTTCGAGCATCTGGGTGTCGGTCAGGTCTTCCACCAGCAGCACCAGGCCGCTGTTGCCGGGCGCCAGGGGTTCGTCGATCGCGGCCTTGTGCAGGTTCAGCCAGCGGGTCTGTCCGTCCAGGGCCAGGTGTTGCTTGTGCAAGTGTTCGTCCGGCAGGTCGATAAAGCCTTGCAGCAGGCCTTTCCACGGCTCGCCGAGGGTGCTCAGGCGTGAGCCGACCACCCGTTGTGCGGCGATCCCGGTCAATTCTTCCATGGCCTTGTTCCACATCAGGATCTCCTGGTCCTTGGCCAGGGAGCACACGCCCATCGGCAACTCTTGCAGGGTCTGGCGATGGTAGCGACGCAGGGCGTCCAGTTCGGCGGCCAGGCCGGTGAGGCGCGAGTGGTAGTCCTCGAGGCGGCTCTCGATGAAGTGGATGTCTTCGGTGACATAATTTTCGCCGCCGGCCTTGTAGGGCAGGAACGTCTCGACCATGTCCTGGGCCACGCTCGGGCCCATCAGGCCGGAGAGGTTGGCTTCGATCCGGTCGCGCAGGCGACGCAAGGCGTACGGGCGCCGTTCGTCAAAGGGCAGGTAGAGGTCGCGCAGGGCCTGTTCGACTTCTTTTTGCGCGGCCTTGGCGCCCAGGGGCTTGGCCAGTTGCGTGGCGAATTCCTGGGGCGAGGCGGCGTGCAGCTCGCGCCGTTGCGGGCGGCGCACGTTGTCCACGGCGCAGGCTTCGGCGGCGCTGGCCTCCTCGCTGCTGGCGTTGGTGAACAGCGAAATCAGCGTGAACATCAGCACGTTCGCCGCCAGGGAGGCGATGGCCGCCATGTGCCAACTGGTGTCGTCGAGCACGTAGATCATGTTCAGCAGCGGGATGTAGAAACCTTGCAGGTTGCCCATCAGCGGCAACAGCATGGTCACCAGCCACACCAGGATGCCCGCCAGCAGCCCGGCAATGAAACCGCGACGGTTGGCGGTCGGCCAGTACAGCACCGACAGCACTCCGGGCAGGAACTGCAAGGTGGCCACGAACGCGACGATGCCCAGGTTGGCCAGGTCCTGGCCGTCACCCAGCATCAGGTAGAACCCGTAGCCGGCCATGATGATCGCCACGATCAGCGCCCGACGCGTCCATTTCAGCCAGCGGTAGATATTGCCTTCGGCCGGTGGCTGGTAAAGCGGCAGCACCAGGTGATTGAGGGCCATCCCCGACAGTGCCAGCGTGGTGACGATGATCAGGCCGCTGGCCGCCGACAGGCCGCCGACGTAGGCCAGCAGGGCCAGGGCCTTGCTGTTGGCAGCGATGCCGATGCCGAGGGTGAAGTACTCGGGGTTGGTGCTGGCCCCCAGTTTCAGCCCGGCCCACAGGATCAAAGGCACCGCCAGGCTCATCAGCAACAGGAACAGCGGCAGACCCCAGCTCGCGCTGACCAGGGAGCGCGGATTGAGGTTTTCGGTGAAGGTCATGTGGTACATGTGCGGCATGACGATCGCCGACGCGAAGAACACCAGCAGCAGCGTACGCCACGGGCCTTCCTGCAAGGGCGTGTGCAGGGCGGCGAGGGCGGTCTGGTTCTGCAGCAGCCAGATTTCCAGTTGCTGCGGGCCGTCGAACACACCGTACAGCGCATAGAGGCCGACGCCACCGATGGCGATCAGCTTGATCACCGATTCGAACGCGATTGCGAATACCAGGCCTTCGTGCTTTTCGCGCGTGGCGATGTGACGGGAGCCGAAGAAGATCGTGAACAGGATGATCAGCCCGCAGAAGCTCAGGGCCACGCGGTGCTGTACCGGTTCGCCGGTGAGGATGCTGATGGAGTCGGCGACGGCCTGGACTTGCAGGGCCAGCAGCGGCAATACCCCGACCAGCATGAAGATCGTGGTCAGCGCGCCCGCCCAGGTGCTGCGAAAGCGGAAGGCGAACAGGTCGGCCAGCGACGACAATTGGTAGGTGCGGGTGATTTTCAGGATCGGGTAGAGCAGCACCGGCGCCAGCAGGAACGCCCCCGACACGCCGAGGTAGCTGGACAGGAAGCCATAGCCGTACTGGTAGGCCAGCCCGACTGTGCCGTAGAACGCCCAGGCGCTGGCATAGACGCCCAGCGACAACGTGTAGGTCAGCGGGTGGCGGATGATCGCCCGAGGGATCATGCCCCGTTCGCTGACCCAGGCCACGCTGAACAGCACGGCCAGGTAGGCGGCGCTGATCAGGATCATCTGGGTCAGGCTAAAGCTCATCGGCATCTTTTTGGCTCTGCAGGATGAAGGTCACGACAATCAGGATCAGCCAGAGCAGATAGGGCCGATACCAGGCACCCGTGGCGTCGATCCACCAATCCATGATGGCCGGGGAGAACAGGTAAATCCCCACTACCAGGAGCAGGACCAAGCGATAGATGTACATCCCGGCCTCTCTATGTTGATGCGCGTGCCCGAAAACGTGCGGCGATGGTAACGGATGGGCGCCAGGCTGCAAGGGCCGTCAACGGATTTGCGCTTCCGGCAGGTTCAGCGTGCGCGGGATCCTCGCGGCATCCCAGTGGCGCATGCCCCAGGCCAGCAACTCCCGCGGGCTGGCGTCGGCCAGTTCGGGCCCCGGTTGCTGGCCCAATGCGCGCAGTGCCCGCAACAGCAGCGGCGTGGCCTGGTCGGCCGCCAGCGGCGGTGAGCGGTAGGACTTGCCCAGTTTGTGCCCGTCAGGCTGGGTGATCAATGGCACGTGCAGGTAACGCGGTTGGGGCAGCCCGAGCAGTTCTTGCAGGTACAACTGGCGCGGTGTCGAGTCCAGCAGGTCGGCGCCGCGCACGATATCGGTCACGCCTTGCCAGGCGTCGTCCAGCACCACGGCCAGTTGATAGGCGTAGAGCCCGTCGCGGCGGCGGATCACGAAGTCGCCCGCCTCGCGGCCCAGGTGTTGGCGGAACGGGCCCTGGACCCGGTCGGTGAAGTGGTATTCGAGCTCCGGGACACGCACGCGGATGGCAGCGTCCTCGGTGTCGTGCCCGGCATTGCGGCAGAGCCCTGGATAAATGCCCTGGTACGCTTCCAGTTGTTTGCGCGAGCAGGTGCAGGCGTACGCCAGCCCTTGGCTGAACAGGCGATTGATCACGTGCTGGTAGGCCTCGTGGCGCTCGCTCTGGCGCACCATCTCGCCGTCCCATTCAAACCCGTAGCGTTCCAGTGCCCGCAGGATCGCCGCCTGGGCGCCGGGTTCTTCACGGGGCGGGTCGAGGTCTTCCATGCGCAGCAACCAGCGCCCGCCCACGGCCCGGGCGTCCAGGTACGAGGCCAGTGCGGCGACCAGCGAGCCAAAATGCAGGTGGCCGCTGGGGGTAGGGGCGAAGCGGCCGATGTAGGGGGAGGTGGCAGTCATGGGAAGAATGTTACTGAGGTCTTGGCGGCAGGCATACTATCCCTTGTGGGAGCGAGCTTGCTCGCGATAGCGGTGTGTCAGCTCCAGCCGTTCTGACTGGCCCAGCGCTATCGCGAGCAAGCTCGCTCCCACTAGGGGGTCAACTACAAATGGCGTGTCGGTTTCAGAAACAAAAAACGGAGCGTATGAACGCTCCGTTTTTTGTTAACAGCCCGGGCAATTACTTGCCGACCTGTTTTTCCTTGATTTCAGCCAGGGTCTTGCAGTCGATGCACAGGTCGGCGGTCGGTCGGGCTTCCAGGCGGCGAATGCCGATCTCGATGCCGCAGGACTCGCACCAACCGTATTCTTCGTCCTCGATCAGTTGCAGGGTCTTGTCGATTTTCTTGATGAGCTTGCGCTCACGGTCACGGGCGCGCAGTTCGAGGCTGAATTCTTCTTCCTGGCTGGCACGGTCGGCCGGGTCGGGGAAGTTGGCCGCTTCGTCTTTCATGTGATCCACGGTGCGATCGACTTCTTGCATCAAGTCCTGTTTCCACTTGTTCAGGATCTTGGTGAAGTGCGCGCGCATGGGGGCGCCCATGTACTCTTCGCCCGCTTGCGGGACGTACGGCTCAAACCCGCTGAGCGACTGGTTTTGATTCTGCTTTGCTTGGGTGGGCATGAATGGACCGCCTCTACTCTTGTAATCCACTACGCAGGATTGCTCCATCACCGACACCTGCCGGCCCTGCGGCTGCAAGCGGGCGAACTTACCAGATCGAACCGGGCCGCGCTACTCCCGGTTGTCGAGCCTGCGGCGGGCGGGCTTCGTAGCCCAGGGTCGGGTTCGGTTCGGTGCGGGTGTAATCCTGCTCAATGCTTGATTCTAGGCTATGTACAGCCTAGTCAAGCCTGGGCCAATCGCCGGAGTCATTTCCTGCAATCCACGGCCTCAGACCGTTGCGGGTTCGCGTGCGTTCCGCAGTTGCTTCTGACTTGAGGGGAGAGTTGGGTAGAATCGGTTCTTTTTTACCTTGAAGGAAGGCTAATGCCTCAGCCCTACAGTGCGCGCAGCCGCGCCATCGAACCTTTCCATGTGATGGCGCTGCTGGCCCGTGCCAACGAGCTGCAGGCGGCGGGGCACGACGTCATTCACCTGGAGATCGGCGAGCCGGACTTCACCACCGCCGAGCCGATCATCCAGGCCGGCCAGGCGGCGTTGGCCGCGGGCAAGACCCGCTACACCGCGGCCCGTGGGATCCCCGAGTTGCGCGAGGCCATCGCCGGTTTCTATGGCCAGCGCTATGGCGTGCAGATCGACCCGCGGCGCATCCTGGTGACGCCGGGCGGCTCGGGCGCGTTGTTGCTCGCCAGTGCCCTGCTGGTGGATCCGGGCAAGCATTGGCTGCTGGCCGACCCCGGCTATCCGTGCAACCGTCATTTCTTGCGGCTGGTGGAGGGCGCGGCGCAGCTGGTGCCGGTGGGCCCGGAGGTGCGTTATCAATTGACCCCGGACCTGGTGGATCGCTACTGGGACCAGGACAGCGTCGGCGCGTTGGTGGCATCGCCGGCCAACCCGACCGGGACGATCCTTTCCCGGGATGAACTGGCGGGCTTGTCCAAGGCCATCAAGGCGCACAACGGCCACCTGGTGGTGGACGAGATCTATCACGGCCTGACCTACGGCACCGATGCCGCCAGCGTGCTGGAAGTGGATGACGACGCCTTTGTCCTGAATAGTTTTTCCAAGTATTTTGGCATGACGGGTTGGCGGCTCGGCTGGCTGGTGGCGCCCTCGGCGGCCGTCAGCGAGCTGGAAAAGCTCGCGCAGAACCTTTACATCAGCGCCCCGAGCATGGCCCAGCACGCGGCCCTGGCTTGCTTTGAACCGGCCACCATCGAGATCTTCGAGCAACGTCGGGCCGAGTTTGCGTTACGCCGCGATTTCCTCCTGCCGGCCTTGCGGGCATTGGGCTTTGGCATTGCCGTGGAGCCGGAAGGGGCGTTCTACCTCTACGCCGATATCAGCGCCTTCGGCGGCGACGCGTTCGCGTTCTGCCAACACTTCCTGGAAACCGAACACGTGGCCTTCACCCCGGGTCTGGATTTTGGCCGCTATCAAGCCGGCCATCACGTGCGCTTCGCCTACACCCAAAGCCTGGGACGACTCCAGGAAGCGGTGGCGCGAATCGAACGTGGGCTGCGGAGCTGGCAAGGCTGATGCGTTTCTCTCCTGCGTTGGAAGAAGGTCGCCTGATTCGACGTTACAAGCGTTTTCTCGCTGATATCGAGACCGTTCAGGGCGAACTGCTCACTATTCATTGTCCGAACACCGGCTCGATGCTCAATTGCATGGCGCCTGGTGCGCGCGTTTGGTTCAGCCGCTCCAACGACCCCAAGCGCAAGTTGCCGGGCACCTGGGAACTAGGCGAGACCCCTCAGGGGCGGCTCGCCTGCATTAACACGGCGCGGGCCAACACCCTGGTCGAGGAAGCCCTGCGCGCCGGGGTCATCAGTGAACTGAACGGGTTCATCGGGCTCAAGCGCGAAGTGGCCTATGGTCAGGAAAACAGCCGTATCGATTTTCGGCTGGACTACGAGCAGGGCTCGGCCTGGGTCGAAGTCAAAAGTGTGACGTTGGGGTTCGACGACACCCCGGTGGCGGCGTTTCCCGATGCGGTGACCCAGCGTGGGGCCAAGCATCTGCGCGAGCTGGCCAGCCTGGCCCGGCAAGGTATACGGGCGGTGCAATTGTATTGCGTGAACCTGAGCGGGATCGAAGCGGTGCGTCCGGCGCACGAAATCGATCCAGCGTACGCCGCCGCGCTGCGTGAAGCGATTGCGGCGGGGGTGCAGGTGCTGGCCTACGGGGTCACGCTGACGCCTGAGCAGATGTGGGTGGACCGACCGTTGCCGGTGCTGTCGGCCCCCTTAGAGCTCGACCCAGAGACCTTGCTCGTCCTCCCGGCTGTCTAGCGCCGTCAGGAATTGGCCGGCACACGGACCGGCCACGCATTCGCCGTTCTCGATCAGGAACAAGGCGCCGTGGGTGGCGCAGTGGATCAGGCTGGCGCTGGGGTCGAGGAACTGGTCCGGTTGCCATTCCAGCGGCACGCCGCGGTGCGGGCAGCGATTGGCGTAAACGTAGGCCTGGCCTGCGCGGCGCACGGCCATCACCTTGCGTCCATCGAGGTCGAAGCCGCGGCTGCCGTTGTCGGGCAGTTCGGCGCTGTTACACAGAAACTTCATGGGTGTCTCTACACATCGGTGGGAGAGCCTCGAGGCGGGCGCGAGCCTGCGAAGGGTTCAAGCTTGACGGTCAAACGAAAGCAATCATCAAATGGCGCCTTCTCGCGGATGGTTGAGGATACTTGCCCTGGCCCGTTCATGCTCGGTCCCCTGTACAACTTCTTTGAGGAAGCCGCCTGATGCGTCTGAGTAACCGCGTGGCTGCGCTCTTCGCCAGCCCGGGCGCCGCAGTGCTCAAGCCGCGAAGCCTGTTCGTCGGCTTGGGCCTGTTGTGCCTGCTGGCCACCTGGCTGTCCCTGGCCTTGGGGTCGGTGAGCCTGCCACTGCTCGACACGGTGCGGGCGGCGTTGCGGTTGTCGGGGCTGCCGGTATCGGCCGATGGCCTGGAGCAGGCTGAGCTGATCCTCGGCCAGATTCGTTTGCCACGCACCTTGCTGGGCCTGACGGTGGGCGGGGTGTTGGCGTTGTCTGGCGTGGCGATGCAGGGGTTGTTTCGCAACCCACTGGCCGACCCGGGGCTGGTGGGGGTCTCCAGCGGTGCGGCATTGGGCGCCGCGTTCGCCATTGTCGGCGGTTCGGCGCTGGGCGGAGTCCCGCAAGCGTTCGGCCCCTATGTGCTGTCATTGTGTGCGTTCCTGGGTGGGCTCGGGGTCACGGCGCTGGTGTATCGCCTGGGGCGGCGCAACGGCCAGGCGCATGTGGCGACCATGCTGTTGGCAGGGATTGCCCTGACCGCGCTGTCGGGATCGGCCGTGGGCCTGTTCACCTACCTGGCGGACGATGCGACCCTGCGCACCCTGGCGTTCTGGAACCTGGGCAGTCTCAACGGCGCCAGCTACGCCAGGCTGTGGCCATTGCTCCTGGTCAGCACGGGCGTGGCGCTTTGGTTGCCGCGTCGGGCGCAGGCGCTCAATGCACTGTTGCTGGGAGAGTCCGAGGCCGCTCACTTGGGTGTCGACGTCGAACGGCTCAAGCGCGAACTGGTGTTCTGCACGGCCCTGGGTGTGGGCGCGGCGGTGGCGGCGGCCGGCCTGATCGGGTTCGTCGGATTGGTGGTGCCGCACCTGGTCCGATTGCTGGCGGGGCCCGACCATCGGGTGTTGCTGCCCGCCTCCGTGCTGGCGGGGGCGAGCCTGCTGCTGTTCGCCGACCTGGTGGCACGCCTGGCACTGGCTCCGGCGGAGCTGCCGATAGGGATCGTCACTGCCTTTGTCGGCGCGCCGTTCTTCCTTTATTTATTGCTGCGAGGGCGCGCCTGATGTTGCGAGCGCAGAACCTGCAGGTCCAGCGTGGCAAGCACACCGTGTTGACGGACATCGACCTGCGCCTGAACCCCGGCGAAGTGCTCGGTGTGCTCGGGCCCAACGGTGCCGGTAAAAGTAGCTTGCTGGCCGGCTTGTGTGGCGAGTTGCGCCCGACCCAGGGACAGGTCTGGCTGGATGAGCGACCGCTGGCCCAATGGGAGGGCCCCGAGCGCGCGCGGCGCCTGGCGGTCTTGCCCCAATCCTCGACCCTGGATTTTGCCTTCCGGGTCGAGGAGGTGGTCGGCCTGGGTCGCCTGCCGCATCAAACGGGGCGCGTGCGGGACGGGCAGGTCGTCGCTGCGGCGCTGCAAGCGGCCGACGCCACGCACTTGCACGGGCGCAGTTACCTGGCGTTGTCCGGCGGCGAGCGCCAGCGCGTGCACCTGGCACGGGTACTGGCGCAGTTGTGGCCGGGTGAGGCGGGGCAGGCCCTGCTGCTGGACGAACCAACGTCCATGCTCGATCCGCTGCATCAGCACACCCTCCTGCAAGCGGTCCGCGAGTTTGCCGATCGCGGCGCCGCCGTATTGGTGATCCTGCATGACCTGAACCTGGCGGCGCGCTACTGTGATCGCCTGTTGCTGCTTGCGTCGGGGCGGTCGATTGCCATGGGCACGCCCCAGGAGGTACTGCGCCCGGATTCGCTCAAGGCCGTGTTTGGCCTGGAAGTGCTGGTGCAACCCCATCCGGAGCGCGGGCACCCGTTGATCATCGCCCGTTGAGGGCCTGTCGAGGATATGGACATGCGCCTGATTCTGCTGCTTGCACTGAGCATCCTGGCGGCCTGCCAGAGTGTCGCACCGCCCCCGGTCAGCGGGCGAATCGTGGATTTGCACAACGGCCAGGCCGTGACGGCCCAGGTGCTGGTCGAGCGCCTGGCGGTGGCGCCGCGGGTGGTGGTGGGCGAGCAGCACGACAACCGCGACCATCACACGGTGCAGCGCTGGTTGCTGCAGGCTTTGGGCGCAGAGCGGGCCCAAGGCAGTCTGTTGCTGGAAATGCTGACCCCGTCGCAGCAGCCACGGGTGGATGCGCTCCGCCAACGATCCACAATGCCCAACGACCTGCCCGCCGCCCTGGCTTGGTCGCCGGGTTGGGATTGGAGCCTGTATGGGCCCGTCGTCGAGTTTGCCCTGGCACAGCGCTACCCGTTGCTGGCCGCCAATCTGGATGCCACCGAAATCCAGCGATTCTATCGGCAGCCGCCGGCCTTGCAGGGCGATCGCAGTAATGCGGTTGCCGTGAAAGACGTGTTATTGGGGCAGATCCGCGAGTCCCATTGCGGCCTGCTGCCGGAATCGCAAATGCCGGCGATGCTGGCGGTGCAGCAACAGCGTGACCGGCGCATGGCCGAACGCCTGCTGCAAGCGCCGACGCCCGCATTGTTGTTGGCGGGTGCCTGGCACGGGCGAAAGGACATCGGCGTACCGTTGCACATGCTGGACCTGGGCGCCGATGAAGCGCCGATCGTTCTGATGCTGGCCGAGGAGGGCAGCGACGTGACCCCGGCCATGGCCGATTACGTGTGGTACACCTCGGCCACTGCGCCACAGGATTACTGTGCGCAGATGCGTGAACAGTCCGGAAGGTGATTTTGCGGGCAAAAAAAGACCCGGCAAAAGCCGGGTCAAATAACCGTGATTAGCCTGATGAGGAGATATCTGAGAGTCCGAACCAAGGGCTGTTCAAATATCGACCAGTCTCGCGACCGGATGTGGTAATCATAGCGATTCTCATTACCATGTCAAACATTGTTTCGTGATTCGCTGAAATTACCCTGCAATGAGGTGCGAAGAGGCCGTCAGGACTTGTGCCGTGTCGTCATGGCGTCCAGCTGTTTATTGAGGGCTTCCTTGCGTTCGGCGGGAACGTCATTCCAGTGCACGTCCAACAGTGCGCCCTCGATCGCATACAGCAATACCTTGGAGGCCCGGAAACCGCGGGTGCGCACGGCCCGATAAGCATCTACCGCACCGAGCCGGCGCAGATCCGAGGCACTGTGGATACCCACGGCGTGCAGCCACTGGGCTGATGTCTTGCCCAGATTCTTCAGGTGTTGCAGTTCATCATTCATCGAGCCTCCTTGCGACGGCCGATCGGTGCGGTGGGCAAGCTTTTGAGCAGTGTAGCGGTCAGTAGGAAAAGCGTGATTCTTTGGTGGGATTAGTTGCGAAAGCTTCTAAGGCATTACGCACGATCGAGGCGGCAACAAGTGTTCCAGCGCAGGCGGGGGCGCTGAAGGGAGGGCGACCAGGCAATGGGTCTGCTCGCGAAGGCGCCAGCAACGCTGACGCCCCCATCGGGCAGCGTCGCAGTTGTCAGCGAGTGCGGTAGCGTAGCCGGGTGCCGAAGTTCATCGACATCAGGATCTCGTCCGCGGACAACTCGGGTGGGAAGTAAGCGCCGGATATTTGCGCGTGGGCCAGGCTCGCGCCCTCCAGCGATGCCTTGCGAAAGTCGATCCCGCGCAGATCGGCAGAGCGGAAGTAGGCGTCGGTGAAATCCACGTCGTCTGCGTTCAGTTCACGCAGGTCAAGGCCACGAAAATCGCCGCCACGCATGTCGACCGGGCCCTGCGGACGCTCGCTGTTGAAGCCGGCGATATCGTCTTTGCGCAGCAAGGCGTACAGCGGGGTATTGAGAAGCTTGGGAAGGCTCATGTCACGTCACCTGTTGGTTTTATGACGCCAGTATAGTGCCACTATTTGACGGCCGTGAAGCCGAGCGTCGCTTCACGGCCGAAATAGTTTTCTACAGGCCTGGCAGGCGTTGGCGGATCTGCGCGACCACGACGTCGA
Source organism: Pseudomonas sp. P97.38 (assembly GCF_001269745.1). Lineage (NCBI taxonomy): Bacteria > Pseudomonadati > Pseudomonadota > Gammaproteobacteria > Pseudomonadales > Pseudomonadaceae > Pseudomonas > Pseudomonas sp. P97.38. The sequence goes on along the minus strand of NZ_LHVJ01000008.1, from coordinate 11,963 downwards.
GTGTCCCGCTTTCGTTGGTCTGCACCCGTTTGCTGCAGAGGATTTCCGCTGGGGTAAGGGCTTCACGGTTGGCTTGCTGGGCAGCGATGACGGCCAGGTTCGCATCGGAAGGGTCGTTCTGGTCGGCCTGGCGTTGCGCCAGCCAGCTTTCGATCACTGCCTGCGGTGCATTGCAGTCAAGGATCAGGAACGGAGCGCCCGTGGCTTCGGCAATTTTCGCGGCGGCATCGCGCTGGTCACGCTTGAGGTAGGTCGCGTCGATCACCACGGGGAAACCGGCGCGCAGGATGACGTCGGCGATTTCATGCAGGCGGCCGTAAGTGGCGTTGCTGGCGTCGCTGCTATAAATGCCGGCCTGTGGATCGTTGGGCACTTGCTGCTCGCCGAACAGACGCTTGCGCTCTACGTCCGAACGCAGGCGAATGGCGCCCAGGGCTTCGACCAGGCGCATGGCGACGTGGCTTTTGCCGACTGCCGAAACACCGTGGGTAATGGCCAGGAAGCGAGAAGGAATGGTGCTGTAGCTTTCGGCCAGATTGGCGTAGTTGCGGTACTGGCGCAGGGTGGTGGCGCGCTGCACTGGATCGGCTTCGGCCGGCATGCTGAACAGTGCGATCTTGGCGCGCACCAGAGCGCGGTAGGCTTTATAGAAGTTCAGCAGTTCCAGCCCGCGGTAGTCGCCGGTCAGCTCCAGGTACTGGCTGATGAAACGTCGCGCCAGCGACTTGAGGCCACGGTCCTCCAAGTCCATCGCCAGGAACGCGGTGTCGCCGTAGACGTCGGTGAAGCGGAACGGCTCGTTGAATTCGATGCAGTCGAAAATCACCACCTTGGCGTCGATCACCGTGGCGTTGCCCAGGTGGATGTCGCCATGGCATTCGCGGATGAAGCCTTCGGCCTTGCGCTGGATGAACAGTGGCTTGAGGCGCTCGAAACTGCTATCGGCCCACGCTTGCAGGGCTTCGAGTTGCAGCAGGTCGGCCTTGTCGCTGAGGAACGGGCGAATCTGTTCGAAGTTCTGGCTCACCGGGGCCATCACGCTCTCCGGGGTGCCGGCGGCGTTATCGGCCGGGACTTTGGGTGTAGAGAGATGGAACTGGGCGATCTGCGCGGCCATTTCGTCGATGTGCGCGGTGGTCAGCTCGCCATTGGCTTGCAGCGTGCTGAGCAGTTGGCTCTGCGGGAACTGGCGCATTTTCAGCGCGTATTCGATGACCGGCCCGTCGCCACCCAGTTGAGGGGCCTCGGCGCTGCCGGTCACAGGCAGCACTTCCAGGTACAGGTCCTGGGTCAGGCGTTGGTTCAGCCGCAGTTCTTCGCTGCAAAAATGCTTGCGCGCCTCGAGGCTGGTGAAGTCGAGGAAACCGAAGTCGACCGGTTTCTTGAATTTGTAGGCGTAGGGCCCGGTGAGCAATACCCAGGAAATATGCGTCTCGATGACCTGGAACCCTTCGACGGGATGCGGGTAGAGGGCCGGGTTTTGCAGGGCAGCGATCAGGGACTGGCTCACGGGCGATCCTTCAGAGTCTGGGAAAATTCACGGCCGTCATTATGGCGGCAAGTGTCGTGAACGCAAACAGGCTGGCCTGGGGTGCCAAGCGGGCCATCGGGCTCATGTTGAACCGTAGCAAAGTGCGTATAATCCGCCGCCATGACTCGTACTCGATCCCCCCGAACCCCCAAGAAACCACCCGCCAGCCGCCTTCGGCCCTGGCTGGGCTGGGCCCTTAAACTCAGCCTGGTCGGCCTCGTCGTGCTCGCCGGTTTCGCGGTCTACCTCGATGCCGTGGTCCAGGAGAAGTTCTCCGGCAAGCGCTGGACCATCCCGGCCAAGGTCTACGCCAGGCCGCTGGAGCTGTTCGTCGGACAGAAGCTGAGCCGCGACGACTTCCTGACTGAACTCGATGCCCTGGGCTATCGCCGCGAAAGCGTCGCCAATGGCCCGGGCGCGGCCTCGGTCAATGGCAATACCGTCGACCTCAACACCCGTGGCTTCCAGTTCTATGAAGGCATGGAGCAACCGCAGCCGGTGCGGGTGCGTTTTTCCGGTGACTACGTCGCGGCGCTGACCGGCGCCAATAACGCCAGCCTGTCGGTGGTGCGTCTCGAACCGCTGCTGATCGGCGGCCTGTACCCCAAGAACCTGGAAGACCGGATCCTGATCAAGATCGACCAGGTGCCGCCGTTCCTGCTCGATACGCTGATCGCCGTCGAGGACCGTGATTTCTACCATCACTTCGGTGTCTCGCCCAAGTCGATCGCCCGGGCTGTCTGGGTCAACACGTCCTCAGGTCACATGCGCCAGGGCGGCAGTACCTTGACCCAGCAGTTGGTCAAGAACTTCTACCTGACCAACGAACGCAGCCTCACCCGCAAGCTCACCGAAGCCATGATGGCGCTGCTGTTGGAGCTGCATTACGACAAGCAGGAGATTCTTGAGGCCTACCTCAACGAGGTCTTCATCGGCCAGGACGGTCAGCGTGCCGTGCACGGTTTTGGCCTCGCCAGCCAGTTCTTCTTCAGCCAGCCGTTGTCCGAGCTCAAGCTGCACCAGGTGGCGTTGCTGGTGGGCATGGTCAAGGGGCCGTCTTCCTACAACCCGCGGCGTTACCCGGAACGCGCCCTCGAGCGGCGCAACCTGGTGCTCGACCTGTTGCAGCAGCAAGGCGTGGCGACGGCCGAGCAAGTGGAGGCCGCGAAGAAGATGCCGCTGGGCGTGACTAAGCGTGGCAGCCTGGCGGACAGCTCGTTCCCCGGCTTCATGGACTTGGTCAAGCGCCAGTTGCGTGAAGACTACCGAGACGAGGACTTGACCGAAGAAGGGCTGCGAATCTTCACCAGCTTCGACCCGATCCTGCAGATGAAGGCCGAGGCATCGGTGGATGACACCTTCAAGCGCCTCGGCGCGCGTAAGGGCGCCGATGAGGTCGAAGCCGCCATGGTCGTGACCAACCCGGAAACCGGTGAAGTCCAGGCCATGATCGGCAGTCGCCAGGCCAGTTTCGCCGGTTTCAACCGGGCACTGGATGCGGTCCGCCCGATTGGCTCGCTGATCAAGCCGGCGGTGTACCTCACCGCCCTGGAAAAACCCAGCCAGTACACGCTGACCAGTTGGCTGTCGGACGAGGCGTTTTCGGTCAAGGGCGCCGATGGCCAGGTCTGGAAGCCGCAGAATTACGACCGGCGTTCCCACGGCACGGTTTTCCTGTACCAAGGGCTGGCGCATTCCTACAACTTGTCAACGGCTCGCCTGGGCCTGGAAGTCGGCGTGCCGAACGTGCTCAAGACCGTCGCGCGCCTGGGAGTGAGCCGCGAATTGCCGGCCTTCCCGTCGATGCTGCTGGGGGCGGGCGGCCTTACGCCGATTGAAGTGGCGGCGATGTACCAGACGCTGGCCAACGGCGGCTTCAACACGCCGATGCGCGGGATTCGCAGTGTGCTGACTGCCGATGGCGAACCGCTCAAGCGCTATCCGTTCCAGATCCAGCAACGGTTCGATCCGGCGTCCATCTACCTGATCCAGAGCGCGATGCAGCGGGTCATGCGCGAAGGCACCGGCAGCTCGGTCTATAACGTGTTGCCCCGGACCCTGACCCTGGCCGGCAAGACCGGTACCAGTAACGATTCGCGTGACAGCTGGTTTGCCGGTTTCAGCCAGGATCTGCTGGCGGTGGTCTGGCTCGGCCGCGATGACAACGGCAAGACCCCGTTCACCGGTGCCACCGGCGCGCTGCAGGTCTGGACCAGTTTCATGCGCAAGGCCGACCCGTTGCCGCTGGACATGCCGCAACCGGACAATATCGTCCAGGCCTGGGTGGATTCGCGTACGGGCCAAGGCTCCGACGCCAATTGCCCGGGTGCGGTACAGATGCCGTATATTCGCGGCAGCGAGCCTCCACCCGGTGCTGCCTGTGGTGGCCAGAATCCCGCCGAATCGGTGATGGATTGGGTCAAGGACTGGATGAATTAAGCAAAGAGGGTTTCAAGTGAACAAGTGGTTGATTCCAGCGGTAACGGCCGTGGCTTTGCTCAGTGGTTGCTCTACCGTACAGCGCGGTTCGATTCCGGTCGTTGATTCCGGCACGGCGGTGTCCAACAGCGAGCGCGTCTCGGCCAATGGCGGTTTCCGGCAGACGACGGTGAAACGTCCGACCCAGGGCCAGGCCCAGACGATTCCCCAGGGCGACTCCGGTGTCGTCGTGATGATTCCAGGTGGCGGCGCCACGACCTCGGCTCCGATCAGCAGCACGCCGATCACGCCAGGGCCGATCACGCCGGGGCCTATCGAGACGTCGCCGATCGACCAGGGCAGCTACAGCATGCCTTCGACGCCGAGCAGTATCCCGCCGGCCAGCTCGGGTGGCTTGTCCGCCGATGAACAACTGGACGGTCCGGTGCTGGCCCTGTTGACCACGGCGCAACAGCAACAGGCCGGTGGTGACCTCAACGGTGCGTCGTCGAGCCTTGAGCGTGCCCAGCGTGTTGCACCGCGTGAGCCACAGGTCTTGTATCGCCTGGCCCAGGTGCGCATGGCCCAAGGCGACGCGCCGCAGGCCGAGCAGCTTGCCCGTCGTGGCCTGACCTTCACCAGCGGTCGTCCGGCACTTCAGGCCAGTCTCTGGGAATTGATCGCCCAGGCCCGTGAGAAACAAGGCGATCCAGCTGGCGCGGCCCTGGCCCGTCAGAAGGCCAAGGTCTCGCTCTGATGGATACACGTTTTCCCCAAATCGCCGATCAGCTTCTGCTGATCGAGCGGGAGCTGCGGGTCCAGGGCTGGTGGAGCGAGCAGTCGCCCTCGGCCGAAGCATTGGCCAGTGTCGAGCCATTCGCGGTCGACACCTTGGACTTCGAACAATGGCTGCAATGGATCTTCCTGCCACGCATGAAAGCCATCCTGGAAAACGACCTGCCGCTGCCCAACGCCTCCGGCATTCTGGCGATGGCGGAGATGGTCTATGCCCAGCGCCCGGGGCAGGGCATAGAGTTGCAGCGGCTGCTGTCGCAGTTCGACCAGTTGATCAGCCGCGCCAGCTGACCGTCTTCACTGGCAGTTTTCCTCTATCTGCTTGCGGGTCTCATCGATCCGCTGGCGCCGCTGCTCGTCGCTGAGGCGGCGCATTTCCCCCTCCACGTCCTCACGTACCCTCGGGTTGTTCTGCAGTTGCGCCAGGTTGGTCCGGGCCTGCTCGCAGAACGCCTTGAGCTGGGCTTCCTGCTCGGCGACCTGTTTCTTGACCTGTTGATCGATGGCCTTCTGGTCGCCAACGACCCCACCGGACGGCGGCGATGCAGCCTTGGCGGGCGCGGGCGGGGTGGATTTGATCATGGTTGCGGCTTGCTCGCCTTCGGGCGGCTGGGCACTGAAATGGGTAACGCCCTGGGCGTCCACCCATTTATAGACCTGGCCGGCCACGCAGATGGAGCTCAGGCCAACCAGCAGGCTGGCCGTCAAGAAGAACATTCGCATGCTGTTTCCTTGTCATGGGTTGCGCAATTGAAGCTAACACAGTTGCCGTTTAAAGGTTTTTTCTTGCGTTCTCATGCGCTTACTTCGAATAAAGCACATTGACGTCTTGACTTGCAGAGGGCGAAACAGAAGAATCCAAAGTCCGCTGTAGAGGGACTGCCAGAAGCAGGCCCACTCGGCAGATCATGAGGCGCACATCCGCGCCGACCTGTTACACCCGCAACGCGTTACCTCGCGCTGGGTGGGAAAGGCCCGCAACACTTGGGACGATCCCAATACTTGCTCAGTCAGTGCTGACGTAGTCGGCGACCACCGTCGCTCATGCTCTGCCGAGAAGTAAACCTATTAAGACCCGTCCCCTTTCGTGGGCCGGTATTCTGGCGTTTTAGAGGTGAACAACGTGGAGCTTTTATCTGGCGGTGAGATGCTCGTCCGCTTTTTGCGCGACGAAGGCGTCAAATATATCTATGGGTACCCGGGTGGTGCTCTTCTTCATGTCTATGATGCCCTGTTCAAAGAGCCGGAAGTGACCCACATCCTGGTTCGTCACGAGCAAGCGGCGACCCACATGGCTGACGGCTATGCCCGTGCTACCGGCAAGGCCGGCGTGGTATTGGTGACTTCCGGTCCAGGCGCCACGAACGCCATCACTGGTATCGCCACCGCCTACATGGACTCCATCCCGATGGTGATCATCTCCGGCCAGGTGCCCAGCACCATGGTCGGCACCGATGCGTTCCAGGAAACCGACATGATCGGTATCTCCCGGCCGATCGTGAAGCACAGCTTCATGATCAAGCACGCGTCGGAAATCCCTGAGGTCATGAAGAAGGCCTTCTACCTGGCTGAATCCGGTCGTCCAGGCCCGGTCGTAGTCGACGTGCCGAAAGACATGACCAACCCGGCCGAGAAGTTCGAATACATCTTCCCGAAGAAAGCCAAGCTGCGCTCCTACAGCCCGGCCGTACGCGGTCACTCCGGGCAGATCCGCAAGGCAGCCGAAATGCTCCTGGCGGCCAAGCGTCCCGTTTTGTATTCGGGTGGTGGCGTGATCCTCGGTGGTGGCTCCGCGCCGCTGACCGAGCTGGCAAAAATGCTCAACCTGCCGGTGACCAATACGCTGATGGGCCTGGGCGCGTTTCCGGGCACCGATCGCCAGTTCATCGGCATGCTCGGCATGCACGGCAGCTACACCGCCAACCTGGCGATGCACCATGCCGACGTGATCCTGGCTGTGGGTGCGCGCTTCGATGACCGTGTCATCAACGGTGCGTCGAAGTTCTGCCCGAACGCCAAGATCATCCATATCGACATCGACCCGGCCTCCATCTCCAAGACCATCAAGGCAGACGTGCCTATCGTCGGTCCCGTAGAGAGCGTGCTGACCGAAATGGTCGCCATCCTCAAGGAAATCGGCGAGACCCCGAACAAGGAAGCGCTGGCCAGTTGGTGGAAGCAGGTCGATGAATGGCGCGGCGACCGCGGCCTGTTCCCTTACGACAAGGGCGACGGCAGCATGATCAAGCCGCAGACCGTGATCGAAACCCTCTGTGAAGTCACCAAGGGCGATGCCTTCGTGACCTCCGACGTGGGCCAGCACCAGATGTTCGCTGCGCAGTACTACAAGTTCAACAAACCCAACCGCTGGATCAACTCCGGCGGCTTGGGCACCATGGGCTTCGGTTTCCCGGCGGCCATGGGCATCCAGTTGAGCTTCCCGGATGCCGACGTCGCCTGTGTCACCGGCGAGGGCAGCATCCAGATGAACATTCAGGAGCTGTCCACCTGCCTGCAATACGGCTTGCCGGTGAAGATCGTGATCCTGAACAACGGTGTACTGGGTATGGTTCGCCAGTGGCAGGACATGAGCTACGGCAGCCGTCACTCGCATTCCTACATGGAATCGCTGCCTGACTTCGTCAAGCTGGCAGAAGCCTATGGTCACGTCGGCGTACGCATCACCGAGTCGAAAGACTTGAAGACGAAGATGGAGGAAGCGTTCGCCATGAAGGATCGCCTGGTGGTGATCGATATTGCGGTCGACACCAGCGAGCACGTCTACCCGATGCAGATCAAAGACGGCTCCATGCGCGATATGTGGCTGAGCAAGACGGAGCGTACCTAATCATGCGACATATTATTTCCCTGCTTCTGGAAAACGAACCGGGTGCGCTGTCTCGTGTTGTGGGCCTGTTCTCACAGCGCAACTACAACATCGAAAGCCTGACCGTGGCGCCAACCGAGGACCCGACCCTGTCGCGTCTGACGCTGACCACTGTCGGGCACGATGAGATCATCGAGCAGATCACCAAGAACCTGAACAAGCTGATCGAGGTGGTCAAGCTGGTGGACCTGTCGGAAAGTGCTCACATCGAGCGCGAACTGATGCTGGTCAAGGTCAAGGCCACCGGCGCCCAGCGTGCCGAGATCAAACGCACTACCGATATTTATCGTGGGCAGATCGTCGATGTCAGCGCTAGCGTCTATACCGTTCAATTGACCGGTACCAGCGACAAGCTCGACAGCTTCATCCAGTCGATCGGCACTGCCTCGATTCTGGAAACCGTACGCAGTGGTGTCACCGGGATTGCCCGTGGCGACAAAGTACTGAGCATCTAAACCAAATTAGCGAATGGCCTGAACGGCCGGATAGAGAGGAAATTCATGAAAGTTTTCTACGATAAAGACTGCGACCTGTCGATCATCCAGGGCAAGAAAGTCGCCATCATCGGCTACGGTTCCCAGGGTCACGCGCAAGCTTGCAACCTGAAAGACTCCGGCGTTGACGTGACCGTCGGCCTGCGTAAAGGCTCGTCCACCGTTGCCAAGGCAGAAGCCCATGGCCTGAAAGTGGCTGACGTGGCTTCCGCCGTTGCCGCTGCCGACCTGGTAATGATCCTGACCCCGGACGAATTCCAGGGCGCGCTGTACCGCGACGAGATCGAGCCGAACATCAAGAAAGGCGCAACCCTGGCCTTCTCCCACGGCTTCTCGATCCACTACAACCAGGTCGTGCCGCGTGCCGACCTCGACGTGATCATGATCGCGCCGAAGGCACCGGGCCACACCGTGCGTTCCGAGTTCGTGAAGGGCGGCGGTATCCCTGACCTGATCGCGATCTACCAGGACGCTTCGGGCAACGCCAAGAATGTCGCTCTGTCCTACGCGGCAGGTGTGGGTGGCGGTCGTACCGGCATCATCGAAACCACCTTCAAGGACGAGACCGAAACCGACCTGTTCGGCGAGCAAGCCGTTCTGTGCGGCGGTACCGTCGAACTGGTGAAAGCCGGTTTCGAAACCCTGGTCGAAGCGGGCTACGCGCCAGAAATGGCTTACTTCGAGTGCCTGCACGAACTGAAGCTGATCGTTGACCTCATGTACGAAGGCGGTATCGCCAACATGAACTACTCGATCTCCAACAACGCCGAATACGGCGAGTACGTGACCGGTCCGGAAGTGATCAACGCCGAATCCCGTCAGGCCATGCGCAACGCCCTGAAACGTATTCAGGACGGCGAATACGCCAAGATGTTCATCAGCGAAGGGGCGACCGGCTATCCTTCGATGACCGCCAAGCGTCGTAACAACGCTGCGCACGGTATCGAAATCATCGGTGAGCAACTGCGCTCGATGATGCCGTGGATCAGCGCCAACAAGATCGTCGACAAAGCCAAGAACTAAGTCGCGAGCTTGATCGAAAAACGCGGCCTCGGCCGCGTTTTTTCGTTTGGGCGATGGCTTCTGGTATAAAGCTGCATCGTTTGCGGCCGAACCGTCGTCCCAGACGCCTGTCGAATTTTTTCACACCGTTGCAAGGTACTGTCCATGAGCGAACGCCCTGACGAGCCAAACCAGGCTCCTGATGCCGAAAGCCTGCTGCCCATCGATGAGCACATCGAAGAAGGCCATGACGCTGAAGGCCGTAAGGTCCGGCATCGTGGCATCTATCTGCTGCCGAATCTGTTCACCACTGCGAACCTCTTCGCCGGCTTCTATTCCATCATCAACTCCATGAGTGCCCAAGCTGCATTGAGTGCCGGCGACAGCGGGGGGGCGAGCCGCTATTTCGCTTTCGCCGCCATCGCCATCTTTGTCGCCATGGTGCTCGATGGCCTGGACGGGCGCGTGGCCCGCATGACCAACACCCAAAGCGCATTCGGCGCCGAATATGACTCCCTGTCCGACATGGTCGCCTTCGGCGTGGCGCCGGCCTTGCTGGCGTTTGGCTGGGCGTTGGGAGACATGGGCAAGGTCGGCTGGATGGTTGCCTTCATCTATGTGGCGGGTGCGGCGTTGCGCCTGGCGCGCTTCAATACCCAGGTAGGCAAGGCGGACAAGCGCTATTTCATCGGCCTCGCCAGTCCGGCCGCTGCGGGCGTGGTAGCGGGCGTCGTCTGGGCGTTCAGCGATTACGGTATACAGGGTTCGAAGATGTCGTTCCTTGTAGCGCTGCTGGTGGCGGCGGCCGGGATGCTGATGGTCAGCAACATCAAGTACAACAGCTTCAAGGAGCTGGACCTGAAGGGGCGCGTGCCATTCGTTGCGATTCTGGCGGTCGTGCTGGTGTTTGCGGTGGTCTTCAGTGATCCGCCACGCATCCTGCTGCTGATTTTCCTCGCCTACGCGGCCTCCGGTCCGGTTCAGTATTTGTTGCGTCTTCGCCGACGCTAAACGTTGCCTTAATGTAATTTCCCCCATACTCCGCAGTCTATTGGTGCAACTGCCCTCCAATACTGCGGAGTTGTCATGCTGATCAAGATCCCCAAGTCGTCCGACTGCCGTGAATCGGACGTCACGCCCGAATCCTTCTATCTTTCCCGTCGCCAAGTGCTCGGTGCGTCCATGGCCGGGCTGGCCGTAAGCAGCCTGCCACGCTGGGCGAGTGCTGCCGATGCCGCGCGTTATGCCGAGGTCGAGCCCGGTAAGGCGCCATCTTGGTTTGCCGAGAAACTGCCTTCTGTCCAATGGGGGGCGGTGACCGTCAAGAACGAAACCATCACCCCGTTCAAGGACGCGACCCACTACAACAATTTCTACGAGTTCGGTACCGACAAGGGTGACCCGGCCGCCAATGCCGGTTCCTTGAAAACCGAACCCTGGAGCGTGGTAGTGGATGGCGAGGTCGGCAAGCCGGGGCGCTATGGGTTGGAAGACTTCATGAAGCCCTATCAATTGGAGGAGCGGATCTATCGGTTGCGCTGTGTCGAGGCGTGGTCAATGGTCATCCCGTGGATTGGCTTTCCCATCTCTGCGTTGCTCAAGCAGGTCGAGCCTACTTCCAAGGCTAAATACATCCGTTTCGAAACCTTGCAGGACCCTAAGGTCATGCCGGGGCAGCGTTCCGGTTTTGCCCTGATCGACTGGCCTTATGTGGAAGGGCTGCGACTGGACGAGGCGATGAATCCTCTGGCCATCCTGGCAGTCGGGATGTATGGCCGCGAACTGCCCAATCAGAATGGTGCGCCTCTGCGGTTGGTGGTGCCGTGGAAGTACGGCTTCAAGAGTGTGAAGTCGATCGTGCGCATCAGCCTGGTGAGCGAGCAGCCGAAGACCACCTGGCAGAGCATTGCGGCCGATGAGTACGGCTTCTATGCCAACGTCAACCCGACGGTCGACCATCCGCGCTGGACCCAGGCCCATGAGCGTCGGTTGCCGAGCGGGCTGTTCAGTCCCAATGTTCGAGATACCTTGATGTTCAATGGTTACCAGGACGAGGTGGCCTCCCTGTATGCAGGGATGGACTTGAGGAAGGACTACTGATGCGTTTTCCAGTGTGGCGGGTGGGTGTCTTCCTTGCGGCGGCGGTCTGGCCGTTGGTTTGGCTTTACCAGGCGTTGATGAATACGTTGGGGCCTGACCCGGGCAAAGTACTAGTGGACAGGCTTGGGCTGGGCACGCTGATCCTCTTGTTGATCACCTTGAGCATGACTCCGCTGCAGAAGCTGACCGGCTGGGCGGGGTGGATGGCGGTCAGGCGCCAGCTGGGGTTGTGGTGTTTCACTTATGTCGTGCTGCACTTGAGCGGGTACGCCGCGTTCATCCTGGGCTTCGATTGGTCGCAGTTGGGTGTTGAGCTGAGCAAACGACCCTACATTATTGTCGGCGTGCTCGGGTTTCTCGGCCTGCTGGCCTTGGCGGTTACCTCCAACCGCTACAGCCAGCGCCGGCTTGGGGGGCGCTGGAAAAAACTGCATCGTCTGGTTTACCTGATCCTCGGGCTTGGACTGCTGCACATGCTGTGGATCGTGCGAGCGGACCTGAAGGAGTGGTCGATCTATGCTTCTATAGGCGCTGTACTCTTGTTGCTCAGGGTGCCGCCGATTACGCGCCGGATCCCGCGTTTGCTGGGCAAGAAAGTACCTTCTGCAACAAAAGCTTAATTAAGTGTTGACGGCAGATTCCAGACGTCTATAATTCGCCCCACTTCCGGCGCAGCCGAAACGGAAAACTCCTTGAGTTTCAATGAGTTAAACGATTTTTTGGCAGCGCGGGGCTT
>NZ_LHVJ01000007.1:0-229276 GCF_001269745.1 Pseudomonas sp. P97.38 | reverse complement strand
CAGTTACATTGATACAACTGACCCACCGCCTTCGCGAGCAAGCCCGCTCCCACAGGGGCGGTTTCCAGGCTAATCCCGGTAAAACACCTGCACCAGGTGATAGCCGAACTTGCTCTTGATCGGTCCGTGCACCACCCGCAACGGCTTCTTGAAAATCACCGCGTCGATCGCGCCGACCATCTGCCCCGGCCGGACCTCGCCGAGGTCGCCGCCGCGCTTGCCGGAAGGGCAGGTGGAATACTTCTTCGCCAGTACGTCGAAGGCTTCGCCCTTGGCGATGCGCTGCTTGAGCTGTTCGGCTTCTTCGGCGGTTTTCACCAGGATATGGCGGGCTTGGGCTTTCATGGTGGCGCGGACCTGAACGTAACGGGGCGGCGATTATGCCTCAACTCAGCTGTCATGGTTGATCATCGCCCGAATCTTGGTCGCCAGCAGGTCGAGGGTAAACGGCTTGGCCACCATGTCCATGCCCTGGTCGAGAAACCCCTGGCGCTCGGCGGCTTTCTGCGCGTAACCGGTCATGAACAGCACCTTCAGGTCAGGCCGGTGCTGGCGGGCGATTTCCGCCAGTTGCCGGCCATTCATGCCCGGCAGGCCGACGTCCGTCACCAGCAGGTCGATGCGTTGTCCTGACTCCAGCAACGGCAGTGCGGTCCTCGCGTCGCGGGCTTCAAGGGCGGTGTAGCCCAGCGCCTCCAGCAGGTCGAGCACCAGCATCCGCACCGCGGGCTCGTCTTCCACCAACAACACGGTTTCCCCGGCGTTCGCTGCCGGCACCTCCACTGTCCCGGTTGTCGCAGGCTGTTCGGCGGGTGCTACGTGCAGGCGCGGCAGGTACAACTGCACGCGCGTGCCCTGGCCTGGCACGCTGTCCAGGTTGAGGTGCCCGCCGGACTGTTGGGCAAAGCCGTAGATCATCGACAAGCCCAGGCCGGTGCCCTGGCCGATGGGCTTGGTGGTGAAGAACGGGTCGAAGGCCTTGGCCAGCACTGAAGGGGTCATGCCGCTGCCGTTGTCGCTGACGGCGATCATCACGTAGTCGCCGGCCTTGACCGGTTCCAGGGTGTCGATGTCATTGCCGTCGAGGTAGACATTGGTGGTTTCGATGACCAGCTCGCCGCCGTCGGGCATGGCGTCCCGGGCATTGATCACCAGGTTGAGCAGGGCGTTTTCCAACTGGCTGGCGTCGGTGCTGACCGGCCACAGCTCGTGGCCCAGTTGCAGGCGCAGCACGATATGCTCGCCGGTGGTGCGCCGGAGCAGGTCTTCCAGCGAGTGCACCAGGTCATTGGGGTCCAGCGGCTTGCGGTCCAGGGACTGGCGACGGGAAAACGCCAGGAGCCGATGGGTCAGCGCGGCGGCGCGGTTGGCCGAGGATACCGCCGCTTCGGTGAAGCGTCCGATTTCCGCCACCCGGCCATTGGCGATGTAGCGCTGCATCAGGTCGAGGCTGCCCAGGATCCCGGTGAGCATGTTGTTGAAATCGTGGGCGATGCCGCCGGTGAGCTGGCCGACCGCTTCCATCTTCTGGGCGTGGCGCAACGCTTCTTCGGCGCGCTCGCGTTCGAACATTTCTTCTTGCAGGCGCTGGTTGGCCTCGGCCAGCTGGCGGGTGCGGGCGATCACCCGGTCTTCCAGGGTCTCGTTGAGGTTGCGCAAGGCTTCTTCGGTCTCCTTGCGCTCGGTTTCGTCGATCACGAAGATGTAGAAGCCGTTCACCACGCCGTCCGCTCCACGGCGCGGGAGGTAGTTGGTCAGGGCATGACGCGGCCGGCCATCGCGGTGGGCCGACTCGATGGCGAAACTGCACGGGTGGCCCGCCAGGGCCTCGGCGATGTGCGCGGCGCGCAAGGCATAGGCTTCTTCACCGAGCACTTCGCGGATGGTCTTGCCGTAGAGTTCTTGTGGGGTCAGGCCGTACCAGTCCAGGTAGGCGCTGTTGTTCAGCCGGAAACGCTCGTCGCGGTCCACGTAACTGATGAGGATCGGCATGGCGTTGATGATCAGTTGCAGCTCGTTCTGGCTCTGGCGCAGCGCCTGCTCGGCGTGCTTGCGCTCGGTGAGGTCCAGGGCGGCGCCGAGAAAGCGCTTCGGCCGACCGTGACGATCCTTGTAGCAGCGGCCCCGGACGAACACCCAGCGCATTTCGCCCGTGGGCTGCACCAGGCGGTATTCCTCGGCGTATTCGGTGCCGTGGCTGATGCAGTGCCTGATGCTGCGGGCAACCATGGCCCGGTCTTCGGGGTGCACGCCTTCAAGGTAGGCGCTGATGGGGAGCTGGCGCGACAGGTTCGGGTCGACGCCATGCAGGCGGGCGAAATGCGCGTCGGCCACGAAGCGGTCTTCGCGGATGTCCCAGTCCCAGGTGCCCAGCGCATCGGCGGCGGCCAGGGCCAGTTGCAGGCGTTCTTCGCTTTCATGCTGGGCCTTGAGGCTGGCTTCGGAGCGGCGCTCGAACTCCTGGGTCAGGCGTCGGCGTTCGCTGGTCTCGATGGCCGTGACCAGGAGGCCGGCGACGTGACCGCCTTCGTCATGCACCGGGCTGTAGGTCAGGTCCAGCCACACGTCGCACAGGCGGCCGGCGAAAGGCACGCGCCATTGCTGGTCGCGGCAGGCATGGCCATGGCCTTGCAATACCCGTTCATAAATCGTCTCGGTCGCGGCCTTGAGCTCGGGCCAGGCGAGGTGGGTCGGCTGGCCGAACGTGCGCGGGTGCTTGTCGCCGATGAGTCGGGCAAAGGCGTCGTTGTACAACTGGCACAGCTGCGGGCCCCACAGCAGGGCCATCGGCATCGGCGAATGGAGCATGATGTCCATGGCGGTGCGCAGGCTCTGGGGCCAGGTGTGGGCAGCGCCCAGCGGGCTCGAGGCCCAGTCCAGGCGGGCGATCAGGCCCTGGGTGTCGCTGCCGACAGGTGTTGCGTTCATCACGGAATCCCTGGAAATCATGTCTGTGTGGCGGTGTCTACTATCCTTCGAGGACGGTAAGCGCGGGTTGATCTGAAGAGGTGCATGCTCGGGTCAGCTTGTTTCATTGATGTCTCGCGGAAGTTTCAGTCCATGGAAATCGATCCCTTGTTGCGAATCCTGGCGAGCCAGGATGGCTCCGACCTTTATCTGTCCACCGGTGCACCGCCGTGCGCGAAATTCGAGGGGGTGCTCAAGCCCCTGGGTTCCCAGGCGTTCAAGGTTGGCGACATTGCCGGGCTCGCCGAGTCTTTGATGGACGCCGAACAGCGCCTTGAGTTCGATCGAGAGCTGGAAATGAACCTGGCAATTTCCCTCGCCGGCGTCGGGCGGTTCCGGGTCAACGTCTTCAAGCAGCGTAACGACGTGTCTATGGTGATCCGCAACGTCAAGCTGGACATCCCGCGCTTCGAAGACCTGAAGCTGCCCCCGGTGCTGCTGGAGAGCGTGATGCGCAAACAGGGGCTGATCCTGTTCGTCGGCGCCACGGGGTCCGGCAAGTCGACGTCCCTGGCGGCGTTGATCGATTACCGCAATCGCCACAGCAGTGGCCACATCATCACCATCGAGGACCCGGTGGAGTATATCCATCGGCACAAAAAATCGATCATCAACCAGCGTGAGGTCGGTGTCGACACCCGCAGCTTTCACGCCGCCCTGAAAAATACCCTGCGCCAGGCGCCGGACGTGGTGCTGATCGGTGAAATCCGCGACCGGGAAACCATGGAACACGCCCTGGCCTTCGCCGACACCGGGCACCTGGTGATCTCCACGTTGCATGCCCATAACGCCAACCAGGCCCTGGACCGGGTGATCAATTTCTTTCCCGAAGAGCGCCGGCCGCAACTGCTCAGCGACCTGGCCAACAACCTCCAGGCCTTCATTTCCCAGCGCCTGGTGCGCACCGTGAGCGGCCAGCGCCGCGCGGCGGTGGAGGTGATGCTGGGCTCGCCCACGGTGGCCGACCTGATCCGGCGCAACGAACTGAGCGAGCTCAAGGGCATCATGGAGAAATCGGAAGAGCTGGGCATGCAAACCTTCGATCAGGCCCTGTTCAACCTGGTGGTGGAAGGCGCTATCGACGAGGAGCAGGCGCTGAAGAATGCCGACTCGGCGAACAACCTGCGCTTGCGCCTGAAGCTGCATGCCGAGTCGAGCGCCGCGCCGCCGGCTGATCCGGCGGCGGGGGAGTGGGGGTTGGTGGATTGACACAACCCAAGGCGTGTTCCTGTGGCGAGGGAGCTTGCTCCCGCTGGACTGCGCAGCAGGCCCGGTGCGGTTGCTGCGCACCCGAGCGGGAGCAAGCTCCCTCGCCACAAAAGCGCTTGGCCGTGCCTAACTGGCCAGTTCCGGCCGCTCCCGAAACTGCTCCAACGCCTCGGGATTGGCCAGCGCGTCGGTGTTCTTCACCGCCTCGCCATGCACCACATTGCGCACCGCCAGCTCCACCACCTTGCCGCTGATGGTTCGTGGAATATCGGTGACCGGCAGGATCTTCGCCGGAACGTGGCGCGGCGTGGTGTTGGCGCGGATGACCTGGCGGATTCGCTGGGCCAGGTCTTCGTCGAACGCCACCCCGTCGCGCAACCGCACGAACAGCACCACCCGCACGTCGCCCTGCCATTGCTGGCCGATGGCAACGCTGTCGAGTACCTGCTCGATCTTTTCTACCTGCCGATAGATTTCCGCCGTGCCGATGCGCACGCCGCCGGGGTTGAGCACCGCGTCGGAGCGCCCGTGGATCAGCAGGCCGCCGTGGGGCAGTTCCTCGGCATAATCGCCTTGGGCCCACACGCCGGGAAACTGGTCGAAATAGGACGCGCGCAGCTTTTCCCCCTGGGGGTCGTTCCACAGGCCAATGGGCATCGCCGGGAAATGCCGGGTGCACACCAGTTCGCCTTTCTCGCCGATGACCGCTTTGCCGGCGTCGTTCCAGACCTGCACGGCCATGCCCAGGCTCTTGCCCTGCATTTCGCCCCGGCGCACCGCTGACAGCGGGTTGCCATTGACGAAACACGAGACGATGTCGGTGCCGCCGGACATCGAGGCGAGACAGACGTCTGGCTTGACGTCACGGTACACATAATCGTAGCTGTGGGGCGCCAGCGCCGAGCCGGTGGACAGCAGGGTTTTCAGGCTGCCCAGGTCATGGCTGTGCCGCGGCTTCAGGCCCTGGCTCTCCAGGGCGGCGAGAAATTTCGGGCTGGTGCCGAACACGCTGATGCGCTGCTGGTCGATCAGGTCCAGCAGGCGCTCGGGGCCTGGATGGAACGGCGAGCCGTCGTAGAGCACCACGGCGCTGCCCACCGCAAGGGCCGACACCAGCCAGTTCCACATCATCCAGCCGCAGGTGGTGTAATAGAACAGCCGGTCCTGGGGGCCGAGATCGACGTGCAGGCCGTGTTCCTTGACGTGCTGCAGCAACACACCGCCGGTGCCGTGGACGATGCACTTGGGCACGCCGGTGGTGCCGCTGGAATAGAGAATGTACAGCGGGTGGTCGAAGGGCACGCCGGTGAACTCCGGTTCGCCGCCGCTTTGGTAGAAGTCTGCCCACAAGGCGACGCGGGCCGGGGTCTTGAAGTCGTCCGGGCGTGCTTGCGGCTGGGCGTAGGGCAGCACGATCAGTTGCTGCAGCGATGGCAGCCGCTGGAGGATTTCGTTGACCTTGGCCCGCTGGTCGATGACCTTGCCGGCGTAGCGGTAACCGGCGCAGGTGATCAGCACCTTGGGTTCGATCTGGCCGAACCGATCAATGACGCCCTGGGTGCCGAAGTCCGGTGACGAACAAGACCAGATCGCCCCCAGGCTGGTGGTGGCGAGCATGCCCACCAGGGTCTGCCAGGTGTTGGGCATGCAGGCGGCCACGCGATCGCCCTGGGTGACGCCGGCGGCCCGCAGGCTTCGTTGCAGGCCGGCGACCTGGGCGGCGAGTTCGGCCCAGGTCAGTTGTTCCTGGCCGCCGTCTTCATCGATGGCCACCACCGCGACGGCCTCGTCGCGACGGCGCAACAGGTGTTCGGCAAAGTTCAGGGTGGCCCCGGGGAACCACCGGGCACTGGGCATTTGCGGGCCTTCCAGCAAAACCTCGCGGGGCGCCTGGTGAAAGTGAATCTCGAAGAAATCGACGATGGCCTGCCAGAAGGCTTCGCGCTGGTCGATGCTCCAGGCGTGCAGGGCCGGGTAGTCGTCGAGTTGCAGAGCGTGTCGGGCGTTGACGAACCGGCGAAAGGCGTCCATTCGCGACTGGGCGATGCGTTCGGGGGTGGGTTGCCAGAGGGTGTCGGACATGGGGTGCCTCTTATTCTTTTATAGGGGCTTACAAACATTGCAGCACAAGGTGCTATTTGTGGCGAGGGAGCTTGCTGTGAGAAGTGCCTCTGTGGCGAGGGAGCTTGCTCCCGCTCGGCTGCGAAGCGGCCGCAAATCGGGGGCGCTACGCACTCCGGCGGGAGCAAGCTCCCTCGCCACAAAGGCGGTCTCGTCTTGGAGATGGGGACTTACTGCGCCAACCACCCACCGTCGATATTCCACGCCGCGCCACGCACCTGGCTGCCGGCTTCGCTGCACAGGAACAACACCAGTTCGCCCAACTGCGGCGGGGTGACGAATTCCAGGGACGGCTGCTTCTCGGCCAGCAAGTCATGCTGGGCCTGCTGCGGGTCGACGCCGCTGGCGATGCGGTCGTCGATCTGTTTCTGCACCAGCGGCGTCAGCACCCAGCCGGGGCAGATGGCGTTGCACGTCACGTTGCTGGTGGCGGTTTCCAGGCCGACCACCTTGGTCAGGCCGATCACCCCATGCTTGGCCGCGACATACGCGGCCTTGCCCACCGAGCCGACCTGACCATGCACCGACGCAATGTTGATGATCCGGCCCCAGCCCTTGGCGCGCATGCCCGGCAGGCTCAGGCGAGTGGCGTGGAACACCGAGGACAGGTTGATGGCGATGATCGAGTCCCAGCGTTCCACCGGAAAGTCTTCCACGGCGGCCACGTGCTGGATTCCGGCGTTGTTCACCAGGATGTCGACGCCGCCGAACTCGCGCTCGGCGTAGGCGAGCATGTCGGCGATCTGCGCCGGGTCGCTGACGTCGGCCGGGTGATGGCCGACCCGGCCGGTGAACTGTTGCACCTCGGCGATCACCGCCGAGGCATCGCCAAAGCCGTTGAGGATCAGGTTGGCGCCGGCCTTGGCCAGGCCCAGGGCGATGCCCAGGCCGATGCCGCTGGTAGAACCGGTGACCAGGGCAGTCTTGCCCGAAAGGGTTGTCGTCATGGGAACCTCACACAATGCCAGTGGCGTAGAACACGCCGATCACGACGAAGACCGCGAGGGTCTTGATCAGCGTAATGCAGAAAATGTCTTTGTAGGCTTCACGGTGGGTCAGGCCGGTGACCGCCAGCAGGGTGATCACCGCGCCGTTGTGGGGCAGGGTGTCCATGCCGCCACTGGCCATGGCGGCCACGCGGTGCAGCACTTCCAGGGGAATGTTGGCGGCGTGGGCAGCGCTGATGAAGCTTTCGGACATGGCCGCCAGGGCGATGCTCATGCCGCCCGAGGCGGAACCGGTGATGCCCGCCAGCAGCGTGACGGTCACGGCTTCATTGACCAGCGGGTTGGGGATGCTCTTGAGCCAGTCGGCCAGGACCAGGAATCCTGGCAACGAAGCGATCACCGCGCCGAAGCCGTATTCCGATGCGGTGTTCATCGCCGCCAGCAGGGCACCGCCCACCGCGCTTTTGCTGCCTTCGGCCAACTTGCTGCGAATGGCCCGGAAACCAAACGCCAGGACCATGAGAATGCCCACCAGCAAGGCCGCCTGCACGGCCCAGATCGCGGTGAGCTTGGCGATGTCGCTGGTGACCGGGGCAGCCATGCCCGGCAGCGCCAGGCTGTGGCTCTTGCCGTACCACTGGGGAATCCATTGGGTGAACAGCAGGTTCATGATGCCCACCGCCAGCAACGGCGAAACGGCGATCCACGGGTTGGGCAGTCGGATGTCTTCGGCGGTTTCCGGCTCGTTGCGCAACTGCGTGCCATAGCCTTCGCCCAGGCGTTGGGCCTTGTTGCGCTGGCGCTGGAGGAACAGCATGCCGACGCTGAACACGAAGAGCGTGCCGATCACGCCCAGCCAGGGCGCGGCCCAGGCCGTGGTGTTGAAGAAGGTGCTGGGGATGATGTTCTGGATCTGCGGCGTGCCGGGCAGCGCGTCCATGGTGAAGGAGAACGCACCAAGGGCGATGGTGGCCGGGATCAGCCGCTTGGGAATGTCGCTCTGGCGGAACATCTCGGCGGCGAACGGGTACACCGCGAACACCACCACGAACAGCGACACGCCACCATAGGTCAGCAGCGCGCAGACCAGCACGATCACCAGCATCGCCTGGCGGGTGCCCAGCAAGCGGATGGCCGCCGCGACGATGGAGCGGGAGAACCCCGACAACTCGATCAGCTTGCCGAACACCGCGCCGAGCAGGAACACCGGAAAGTACAGTTTGATGAAGCCGACCATTTTCTCCATGAACACCCCGGTGAACGCAGGGGCCACGGCGGCAGGGTCGGTGAGCAGGACGGCGCCGAGGGCGGCGATGGGGGCGAAGAGAATAACGCTGTAGCCACGGTAGGCGGCGACCATCAGCAGCGCGAGGGCTGCCAGGGCAATGATCACACTCATGGTGTGTCTCCTGGGATTGTTATTGTTGTGGTGAAGCGGTGACGGAGGCTTTAGCGAGTTTTGTGCCAGGTAGGTAAGTTGCTGAAATATAAAGAATTATTTGATTTGCAATGAGAGTTGGAAAGGATTTGTCTCTGTTTTGAGATTTATAGGGGATTTGATGGCCTCTTCGCGGGCAAGCCCGCTCCCACATTAGACTGGGGTGTCTTGTCCAAATGTGGGAGCGGGCTTGCCCGCGAAGAGCGCGAAGCGCTCAACAAAGGCGTTCGATCTAAAAAAAGAGACAGGCGTCTCGTTACTGAGACTCGGCAATCCCCAGCGCCACCATCTTCTTGTACAGCGTCGACCGTCCCAGCCCCAATCGCTGCGCCGCGTCGACCACCTTGCCGCCGCATTGCGCGAGGGTGGTTTCGATCAACTGCCGGTCGAATCGCGCCCGTGCCTGACTGAAGGTTTCCTGGGGCAGCGGTTCCAGGACCGGGCTGGCGCTGCGGGTCACGGGGGTGAAAGTGCCGATGGCCGCGCGGATGTCGGTGGCGGTGAGCAGTAGGTTGTCGCTGAGCAACGCGGCCCGTTCCAGCACGTTGCGCAGTTCGCGGATGTTTCCCGGCCAGGCGTGTTGCCCCAGCAGGTGGAGGGCGTCGGGGTTCAGTTCGTGCTGGCTGCGCAGGTCTTCGAGGATCGCTTCGCTCAGGGCGGGCAAGTCGTCGAGGCGCTCGCGCAAGGGCGGAACCTGGATCGGCAGCACATTGAGGCGGTAATACAGGTCGGCGCGGAACTCGCCGCGCTTGATGGCCGCTTCCAGGTCCATGGACGTGGCGGCGATCACCCGCACATCGCTTTGCAGCACTGCGTTGGAACCCACCGGCTCGTACTCTTTTTCCTGGAGCACCCGCAGCAACTTGCTTTGCAACGGCAGCGGCATGTCGCCGATCTCATCGAGGAACAAGGTGCCGCCCTGGGCAATCTGCAGTTTGCCGGCGCGGCCCTTGCGGTCGGCCCCGGTAAAGGCGCCGGGCGCGGTGCCGAAGAACTCGGCCTCCAACAGCGCCTCGGGGATCGCCGCGCTGTTGATGCTGACAAAGGCTTTGTGCGCCCGGGGCGAGGCACTGTGGATCGCCTGGGCCAGCAGTTCCTTGCCGGTGCCGGTTTCGCCTAGCAGCAGCACTGGCGAATCGGTGCTGGCGCTGCGCCGGGCACGACGCTTGACCTCCAGGCCGGCGCTGCTGGTGCCGATGAAATGGGCGAAGTTGTACTTGGTCTGCCGCGCCCGCAGCAGCGAGCGGGTGGAGGCCAGTTCTTCCTGCATGCTCAAGTAACGCTTGAGCATCGGCGACAGGCGATGCAGTTCCCCGAACAAGGCAAAGCCGATGGCGCCGATGACCGCCCCGGCGCTGTCATGGATCGGCAGGCGCATCACCACCAGCGGCTCCTTGGGCATCTCCTGCATGTCGAGCAATATCGGCTGCCCGGTACGCACCACCTCCCGCAGCAGGCTGCCGGGGATTACGCTCTCGCAGGCTCGGCCGATCGCTTCCTGTGCCGAGTTCAGGCCGAAGCGCCGGGCGTAGCGTTCGTTCATCCAGACGATATTCGCGTCCCGGTCGACGATGACCGTGCCTTCGCTGGATTGCTCGATGATTTCGAACAACGAACGGATCGCCAGGGTGCGTACGCGCTGGTAGTCCTTGAGATTTTCGGTCGGGCGCATCGGGCGTTTCCAGAAAGAGATGGGGGTAGTGTCCTCTGGCGAGTCTGTTGCAGCGGCATTATGCCGTAGAACCCTTTGATTGAGATCCGTGGTTTGCACGGCGGGAAAATTGTACAGTTATTTTTGATTTGTACATTTTTGAGGCCCTCTATGAACCCGTTCAATCCTCGTAAACTCGCGCTTTCAAAATGGACGGCCAGCGCGCCGGTTAATAAGGAAAAACATTTCCTGGTCACCCAACTGATCTGTGACGAGGCCGGCGTGCCGCTGCAAGTCGAATTGCAAGCCGTCTACAGTGGGCGTACCGAACGACTGGACTGGCGCGAGCTGCGCGATGACAAGCGTTGGCGCATGGGCTGGAAATAAAAGGGGCTTGGTGACTGAAGGTGCCCCAAGGGGGGGGCTTTAAGTTGTACATAAATAAAAAGTTGTACAATTATTGTTGCAGTCATGGCTTAATGGCATCTCTCCAACCAAAAGGCACCTGAGCCTTCAGGTCGCTCGACCCACGCATCCAACGTTCCAGAGTGGCGCCCATGTTCATTCGTACCCGCAAGCATCAGCAGGTCTTGCATGAAATCCAGGCCAGGGAGGCTTATCTTCAAGCGCAGCACCTGGCGCTGCATGCCTGTATGGCCGTGCTCGAGCTCGCGCCGACTGGTGAGGTGCTGGGCGCCAGTCCCCTGTTCCTGCAAATGACCGGGTACTCGCTCGACGAGATCCTGGGCAAGCACCACCAGACCTTTTGCGCGCCGGCCTACGCCCGCAGCCCGCAGTACGCAACGCTGTGGCAGCGCTTGGTGCGAGGTGAAGGTGCCAGCGACCGGTTTCTGCAATTGGCCCGTGATGGACGCTGGGCATGGGTGGAGGCGGACTACGTCCCGGTACGAGAGGCGGGAGCACGTGTGCAGCGCATCATCAGCATCGTTCGCGACGTCAACGATGAGGTGCTTCGTTCCCAGGCCGAGTCCAGCTTCACGCAGGCGATCGACCGCTCGATGGCGGTCATCGAGTTTGACCTGAACGGGCAGGTGGTCAATGCCAATGCGAATTTCCTGAAGGTGGTGGGCTACGGCCTGGAAGAGGTACGCGGCCAGCACCACCGTTTGTTCTGCAAACCCAGCGAGGCGCAGAGCGAAGCCTATCGCAGCTTCTGGGCCGCACTGAACCGGGGCGAATACATGGGAGGGCTTTTCGAGCGGGTCGACAAGCGCGGGGCGACCCTCTGGCTGCAGGCCACCTACAACCCGCTCTATGATGCCCAGGGTCATTTGTATGGGGTGGTCAAGTTCGCCACCGATTGCACCGCTGAGATCGAACAACGCCAGCGCGAATCGAGGGCGGCGCAGTTGGCCTTCGAGACGTCGCGGCAGACCGATGAACACACCCGGCTCGGCACCGCCGTCGTGCAAAAAACCGTGACCGTCGTGCAGAGCATCGCCGATGAACTCCAGGCAGTGGCCACGGGCATCGGGGCCCTGAGCGCGCAGTCCGAGGAAATCGGTACCATCGTCGATGCCATCCGGGGCATTGCCGAACAGACCAATCTATTGGCCCTCAACGCCGCCATCGAAGCGGCCCGCGCGGGGGAGCAGGGGCGTGGCTTCGCAGTCGTGGCCGATGAGGTGCGCAACCTGGCGCGGCGTACGAGCCAGGCCACCGTCGCCATCACTGAGGTGGTCGGCAAGAACCGCGAGCTCGCCAGGCAAGCGGTCACCAGCATGCAGTCGAGTACCCTCAAGGCAGAGCAGGGGGTCACATTGGCGAACGAGGCGGGTGCGGTCATCCAGGATATTCACCGGGGCGCGCAGCAGGTCGTGACGGTGATGGGCGATTTCGCCAACACCCTGGACCAGCGACGGGGCGCCTGAACGGCGGGCTTAGCCGGGATGCGCCGCTGCCAAAAGCTCCTTGGTGTAGGCATGGCGGGGCGCGTCGAAGACGTCATGGCTGGCGCCGCATTCGACCACCTTGCCGTCCTTGATCACGATCACGTCGTGGGCCAGGGCGCGCACCACCGCCAGGTCATGGCTGATGAACAGGTAGGTCAACCCGTGCTTTTCCTGGAGCTGGCGGAGCAGGGCGACCACTTGCTTTTGCACGGTCCGGTCCAGGGCCGAGGTCGGTTCGTCCAGCAGCATCAGTGCCGGCTTGAGTACCAGCGCCCGGGCAATGGCGATGCGCTGGCGCTGGCCACCGGAAAACTCATGGGGGTAGCGATGCCGGCTCTGTGGGTCCAGGCCGACTTCCTTGAGAGCCTGGATCACCCGTGCCTCGCACTCCTCGGCGCTGGAGGGGCTATGGACCTCAAGGCCTTCGCTGATGATCTGCTGCACCGACATCCGTGGGCTGAGGCTGCCGAATGGGTCCTGGAACACCACCTGCATCTGCTTGCGCCAGGGGCGCAGGGCCTTCTGTGACAGATGATCGAGGGCTTCACCCTGGAAACGGATGCTGCCCTCGGACTCGATCAACCGCAGGATCGCCTGGCCGAGCGTGGACTTGCCGGAGCCGGACTCACCAACGATGCCCAGGGTCTTGCCGCGCTGGATATTCAGGCTGATGCCGTCCACGGCGCGCAGGTATTGCTTGCGCTGGAACAGCCCGCCGCCAAGGGCGAAACTCACGCGCAGGTCCTGGACCTGGAGCACGTCCTCGCGATCATCCCGGGGCAGGGCCTCGCCTTCCGGTTCGGCGTGCAGCAGCTCGCAGCTGTAGGGGTGTTTCGGTGCGCTGAACAATGTTTCGCACGGCGCTTGCTCGACAATTTCGCCGGCCTTCATCACGCACACCCGTTGGGCGATGCTGCGCACCAGGTTCAAGTCGTGGCTGATCAACAGCAGCGACATGCCGAGCCGCTGCTGGAGGGACTTGAGCAGCAACAGGATCTTGCGCTGCACGGTCACGTCCAGGGCGGTGGTCGGCTCGTCGGCGATCAACAGTTCCGGCTCGCAGGCCAGGGCCATGGCAATCATCACCCGTTGTCGCTGACCGCCCGACAGTTGATGCGGGTAGGCCTTGAGCCGTTCGGTGGGATTCTGGATGCCCACCAGGGCGAGCAGTTCCAGGATGCGCGCGCGCGCCGCCTTACCGCCCAGCCCACGGTGCAGCATCAGGGTTTCACCGATCTGTTTTTCGACACTGTGCAACGGGTTCAGGGACGTCATCGGTTCCTGGAAGATCATTGCGATCCGGTTGCCGCGCAACTCGCGCAAGGTCTTGGCGTCGGCGCCCACCAATTCCTGGCCGCGATAGCGAATGCTGCCGGTGGTGCGGGTGCCGGTGTCGGGTAACAGTTGCAGGATCGAATGGGCCGTCACCGACTTGCCGGAGCCTGATTCGCCCACCAGCGCCAGGCACTCGCCGGGGCGGATGTCCAGGCACAGGCTGCGCACCACGGTGTGGTCGTTGAAGGCCACGCTCAGGTCGCGGATTTCGATCAGGTTGTCGCTCATTCCCGGATCAGGATCGTGGATCGAACGCATCGCGCAGGGCCTCCCCAATGAACACCAGCAGCGAAAGGATCAGCGCCAGGGCGAAGAACGCCGTCAGCCCCAGCCACGGCGCTTGCAGGTTTTGCTTGCCCTGGCCAATCAGCTCGCCCAGCGAAGCGCTGCCGGCCGGCATGCCGAAGCCGAGGAAATCCAGGGCGGTGAGGGTGGAAATCGCGCCGGTGAGGATGAAGGGCAGGTAGCTCAAGGTGGCATTCATCGCGTTGGGCAGGATGTGCCGCACGATCACCTTGCGATCGGACAGGCCCAGGGCCCGGGCGGCTTTCACGTATTCGAGATTGCGCCCGCGCAGGAATTCGGCTCGCACTACGTCCACCAGGGCCAGCCAGGAAAACAGCGCCATGATCCCCAGCAGCCACCAGAAATTCGGCTCGACGAAACCGGACAGGATGATCAACAGGTAAAGCACTGGCAGCCCGGACCAGACTTCCAATAGGCGTTGCCCCAGCAGGTCGACCCAACCGCCGTAGTAGCCCTGCAATGCACCGGCGGCGATGCCGATCAGCGCGCTGATGGCGGTCAATGCCAGGGCGAACAGGATCGACACCCGGGTGCCGAAGATCACCCGGGCCAACACGTCCCGGGACTGATCGTCGGTGCCCAGCCAGTTCACCGAGGAGGGTGGGCTTGGCGCCGGTTGGGCGAGGTCGTAGTTGGGCGTGTCGTCGCTGAACGGGATCGGCGGGAACAGCAGCCAGCCGCCGTCCTTGTGGATCAGGTTCTGCACGTAGCTGCTGCGGTAGTCGGCCTGGAACGGCAGTTGCCCGCCGAACGCCTGCTCGGTGTAGCGCTTGAACACCGGAAAGTACAGCGAACCCTGGTAGCTCACCGCCAGCGGCTTGTCGTTGGCGATCAATTCGCCGCCCAGGGTGAGGGTGAACAGGCCAATGAACAGCCACAGCGACCACCAGCCCCGACGGTTTTTCTTGAAGCGCTCGAAGCGCCGGCGGCCCAAGGGCGAAAGTCTGAACATCAGGCGTTCCTCGCGGCGAAGTCGATGCGCGGGTCCACCAGGGTGTAGCAGAGGTCGCCGATCAGTTTGATCAGCAGGCCGAACAGCGTGAAGATGAACAGCGAGCCGAACACCACCGGATAATCCCGGGACACCGCCGCTTCGTAGCTCATGCGTCCCAGGCCATCGAGGGAAAAGATCACCTCGATCAGCAACGACCCGGCAAAGAACACGCTGATGAACGCCTGGGGAATCCCCGAGACCACCAGCAGCATGGCATTGCGGAACACATGCCCGTACAGCACTCGGCGTTCGCTCATGCCCTTGGCACGGGCGGTGACCACGTACTGACGGGTGATTTCATTGAGGAACGAGTTCTTGGTCAGGATCGTCAGCGTGGCGAAGCCGCCGATCACCAGCGAGCTCACCGGCAGCACCAGGTGCCAGAAGTAGTCGGCGACCTTGCCCAGCGTCGACAGCGATTCGAAGTTATCCGACACCAGCCCGCGCACCGGAAACCAGTTCAGCGAGGTGCCGCCGGCGAACATCACGATCAGGAACATCGCGAACAGGAACGCCGGCATGGCATAGCCGATGATGATCGCCGTGCTGCTCCACACATCGAAGGCAGAGCCGTGGCGGACCGCCTTGCGAATGCCCAGGGGGATCGACACCAGGTAGGTGATCAGCGTTGCCCAGAGCCCGAGGGAAATGGTCACCGGCATTTTCTCCAGGATCAGGTCGGTGACCGTGGCGCCGCGGAAAAAACTCTTGCCGAAATCCAGTCGGGCGTAACTGCTGAGCATCAGCCACAGGCGTTCATGGGCCGGCTTGTCGAAGCCGTACTGTTTCTCGATGTCCTTGATCAGTTGCGGGTCCAGGCCCCGGCTGGCGCGGGAGCTGCCGGTCATGGCGTTGCCCGAGCTGCCGACGCTGGCGCCGCCGATGCCTTGCAGGTGGGCGATGGCTTGCTCCACCGGTCCGCCGGGCGCGGCTTGGACGATGACGAAATTCACCAGCAGGATGATTACCAGGGTCGGAATGATCAGCAGCAGCCGACGTGCGATGTAAGCCCACATCAATGCCGCCCTCCCGGTGCGCCACGCTTGATGCGCTCGGCGGTCATCTGCTCGTTGGTCAGCGGCGTGGTGCTGATCTCCCACCAGCTTTCGATAGCTTCGTCATTGCTGGCCTGCACCTTCGGAATGCCGAAGCGGTTCCACCACACGGTCGAGCTGCCCGGCGGGTAGTAGTTGGGGATCCAGTAGTAGTTCCACTGCAGCACCCGGTCCAGGGCGTGCGCATGGCGCAGCATGTCGCCCTGGGTGGTGGCCTTGACCAGTCCGTCGATCAGGCTGTCCACCGCCGGGTTCTTCAAGACCATGTAATTGTTGGCGCCCGGATCGTTGGCCGCCGCCGAGCCGAAGTAGTTGTAGAGTTCGATGCCCGGCGACGTACTGACCGGGTAGCCGGTGACGATCATGTCGTAGTCGCGGCTCATCAGGCGATTGACGTACTGGGATGGGTCGATGCGGCGGATGCTCATGTCGATGCCGATCTGCGCCAGGTTGCGCTTGTACGGCAGCAGCAGGCGATCCATGCCGTTCTGGGTGTTCAGGAAGGTGAAGCTCAGCGGTTCGCCCTCGGCATTCACCAGGCGATCACCTTCGGGCTTCCAGCCGGCCTGTTCCAGCAGGGCCAGAGCTTGCAGCTGTTTGTCGCGGATCACGCCGCTGCCATCGGTTTTCGGTGCCTCGAACACCTGGTCGAAGACTTCGTCGGGGACTTGCCCGCGCAAGGGTTCGAGGATCGCCCGTTCGGCGGCATCAGGCAGTTGCCGGGCGGCCAGGTCGGTGTTGGAGAAGAAACTTTGCTGACGCACATAGACGTTGCGCATCATCTGGCGGTTGCTCCATTCGAAATCCCAGAGCATCGCCAGGGCCTGGCGAACCCGGCGGTCCTGGAACTGCGGGCGTTGCAGGTTGAAGACAAACCCCTGGGCCGTCTGCGGCGCCTCGGTGGCAAGGTGGGCCTTTTGCAGGCGACCGTCGCGCAGGGCCGGGCTGTCATAGCCGATGGAAAAACCGGTGGCGGAAAATTCGCGGTTGTAGTCGTAGGCGCCGCCGCGCAGCACTTGCCGGGCGACATCGGTGTCGCCGAAATACTCGATGCTGAAATGGTCAAAATTGTACAGGCCACGGCTGGTCGGCAGGTCCTTGCCCCACCAGTCGGCGTTGCGTTCGAACGTGATGCTGCGGCCGGAATCGACCTTGCCCACGCGATATGGGCCACTGCCCAGCGGGGCTTCGTAGCCGCCTCCGCTGGCGAAGTCGCGGCTCTTCCACCAATGTTCGGGCAAGACCGGCAAGGTGGCGATGTCCAGGGGCAGGGTGCGGCTTTCATTGTTCTTGAAGTCGAAGCGCACGGTGCGCTCGTCTTCGATGACCACGTCTTTGACGGTGGCGAACTGGGTGCGATAGCGCAGGCTGCCCTGGCTCATCAGCAACTCGAAACTGTAGCGCACGTCCTGGGCGGTGATCGGCTTGCCATCGGCGAAGCGGGCCTTGGGGTTCAGGTAGAACCGCAGGAACAGGCCGTCGTCCGAACGCTCCATTTTCTCGGCCACCAGGCCATAGACGGTGTAGGGTTCATCCAGCGAGCGCTGGGCCAGCGGCGAATACAGCAAGCCGTCGATCTGGCTGACGCCGATGCCTTTGTCGATGTAGGGCAGGACGTGGTCGAACTGGCCGATCTCGACAGCCGAGCGGCGCAAGGTGCCGCCCTTGGGCGCCTGGGGGTTGGCGTAGGCAAAGTGGCCGAAGCCTTCGGAATATTTGGCCGGTTCGCCATAGACGGTCAGTGCGTGTTGCGGTGCGGCAGCCACACCGGCGGCGCCTGTCAGCAGGGCCACGGCGGTCAACAGCAATGAAGGAAACGCCAGTCGCATTGTCAGCCTTAAAGCCGGGTGATCGATAAGCACGATTTGTACGCGAGCGGCGCGCTGATCGCCAGCCCTGTGGCGAGGGAGTTGTGGCCATTGGGCAATCGTGGCGAGGGAGCATGCTCGTGTTGGAGTGCGCTGTCAGCCTCTCAAGCGCAAGCATGCCCCCTCGCCACAGTCTTCATCAGTCCTGGCGGCTGGTGACTTCCAGCAGGTGGTAGCCGAACTGGGTCTTGACCGGACCCTGGACCACATTGAGCGGGGCACTGAACACCACGGTGTCGAACTCCTTGACCATCTGGCCCGGACCGAACGAGCCCAGGTCGCCGCCCTGGCGGCTGGACGGGCACGAGGAATTGGCCTTGGCGACTTCGGCGAAATCAGCGCCACCTTCGATCTGGGCTTTCAGTTCGTTGCACTTCTCTTCGCTGGAAACCAGGATGTGGCGGGCAGTGGCTTTGGCCATGGGAAAATCTCCTTCGCTGTTTTCAAAGGTGTTGAGCCTACCGGATTCATCGCGCGGTTGTTGTCAAAATTGCGTCAAAACCTTGGTCCTGACGATCAAAGGCCGGCTTTGCGCAAGCGTTCGGCGTGCCGCAGGTAGAGCGCGATCGGGTCGGCGCCGCCGCGTGGCCGGCCCGTCGCCTGGTGGATGACGTCCAGGTGATCCATGGGGTAGTCGGAGCGGATGACTTTGCCCAGGTGCGAGCTGAAGCGCCCGACCATGCCGTCGTTCTGCCCGGCCTCGGTGATGAAATACTCGGAAAAGGCCCGGCAGAAGGCATGCAAGGGTGACGTCGCGTTGCATCCTTCCTGCTGGCCGGCGGGCAGCGTGCCGCTCCATGAGTAGTAGCGCACGCCATTGACCTTTTCCGGGCCGTTGTCGCCCCAATGGCTGGGCAGGCCCTGAGGGTATTTGTCGTTGAAAGCGCCGACGCCCTCGGTGGTCAGCGCGCCCAGGCTGGCAATGGCCGCCGAAGGCAGTTGCGCCTGGCCGCCCAGCAACGAAAGGAAGTCGGCGAACAGCGTGGCGATGTGGCTCGCCACGTGCCCCGGCAGCCGCCCCGGCGTGAGCGCCTTGCGCAGGAAGTCGGCCAGTTCGGAGCCCTGGTTAGGGCCGCTGACCGAGGTCACCGACGCCACCTGTCCCGGTTGCAGCGCAGCGGCATAGCGTGCGGCGAGCGCGCCTTGGCAGTGGCCGATCAGGTTGACCTTGGCCGCGCCGGTACCGTTGAGGATCCGGTCCATCTGGGCCAGCAATTGTTCGCCGCGTGCCTCGTTGGAATGGGTGGCCGACAAGCAGGGGATGAACACCCGGGCGCCGGCAATTCGCAACGCCTGCTTGATGCCGTGGAAAAGTTCGAAGCCGCCGATCCTGTCAAACCCGAACAACCCATGGACCAGCAGGATGGGAAATTGGGTGGTTGCATTCCGTTGCATGTTCGTACCTTTTTCGAAGAGGTTCACGTTGAATTTGCGTCCTCACTCTAATCCAGGCGTTTGTTGGGTGGTGTAGGAAGAACCCGCAGTAAGTTAAGGAAAGCGGATTAAAAAAAGCAGGAAGAGTCGAGCCCGGAGTCAGTGGAGCCGAAGGTGTCCGGATGCTTCCGATAGGCTGCGGTGTTTGCAGCTACAGCCTTGGGCGTAGGAGACGACGCGAGCCGTCGTTTTTGTCTGACTGAGGGTTGGCGCCGATCGGGTTCTAATGGCGGTATCGGGCTGCGTTATCCGGCAACGCTGCCGCTTTCCAAGGACTGGAGCAACTGCATGACCACCACCTACCGATCTCCCCAGCGAGCCCTGTCGGGCTCGTCCGCGAAACTTCCGGCGCCCTGTGTGACCGCGGCCAAGGGCGGGGTGATCAACCCGGCCTGGCGCAAGGTTGTCATCACCCTCAAGGCCTATCCACTGATGGCGTGCGGGGACGAGGTGCTGCTGTGCTGGCATGGCCTCAATGGCGACGCCGAGCCCTATCGGCATGAAGTGCGAGGGTTCGTGACCGAACGGCATGTTGGCCGCGGCCTCGTGTTCGTCGTGCGCGAGCCGCACATTGCCGAACTGGACGGCGGTTCGCTGGAAATCTTCTACCAGGTGACGGGGCGGCAGTTGCCGACCGCCTGGGTCTCGGAGCCGCTGCAACTGGAGATCGGCGACGCCTCGCCGCAGCTATTGGCGGCCGTCGCCAGCGATGCCGTGGGCGGCGCCCTGGACCCCGGCCGCGTGCCGGAAGGCACCCGCGTGAGCATTCGGCCCTATTCCCGAATGGCCGTCGGCGACCGGTTGATCCTGATCGCTAGCCGGGACGACCAGCCACTCTGGCGGGACGTGCTGGAGATCGAGGCCCACGCCGTTGGCCGAGAAGTCTCGTTCTGGCTGGACCCTTCGCAATTCGCGGCCCATGTCGGTCATGACCTGGCGTTGGCCTATGTGGTCAGGCGCGGCCATTCGGTGCGTCGCGCCGAGGTGTTGTCACTGCACATCGGTCCGTTGGTGCGCCCGGCGCTGGCGTTGCCGCGGATCCAGGCGTTGCAGGATGGGTGGTTGGACATCGACGATTACCCGGATGGCGTCACCGTCGCTATCTATGGTGCCGGGCTCGAAGCGGGTGAGCTGGTGTGGCTGCAATGCAATGGGCATAACGCGCATGTCGAAGAGCGGGAAATCACCGAAGCCACGGCAGGCCAACCGGTGACCTTCGTTGTTCCGGCGGCGTTCTGGCAGGACCAGCGGGGGCGATCGGTGCAGGTGTTCTATCAGATCGAACGGCTGGATGACGTCAGCCAGCGTTCGGGGGAGCTGACGGTCCAGGTTGGTGCCCCGGTATAGGCGCCGAGGATTGACCTGGCCGAGGAGTCTTGGGGCTTGTCGAAGACGCTTGTCGTGGCGAGGGAGCTTGCTCCCTCGCCACTGCTGTAGAAAGCGTTCGCGGGATTTCAGACGGCTGATTGCAGTTTGCGATGAGCCTCGCGCAGCAGTCGCTCGGTGGCGTCCCAGCCCAGGCAGCCATCGGTGACCGAGACGCCGTAGCGCATCGCCGGGCCTAGCGGTTGGCAGCCTTCGAACAGATGGCTCTCCAGCATCATGCCGATGAGCGCGCGGTTTCCGTGCAGCCGTTGTTCCAGCACATCGTTGAACACCTGCGGTTGGCGCAACGGGTCCTTGCCGCTGTTGGCATGGCTGCAATCGACCATGATCCGGGCGGGAATCTTCAACCGGGTCAGGTCGCCGTGTATCTGCGCGACGCTGTCGCGGTCGTAGTTGGGGCCGCGATGGCCGCCGCGCAGCACCAGGTGGGTGTCGGGGTTGCCCTGAGTCTGGATGATTGCCGGATGGCCCTGGCTGTCGACGCCGAAATGCCGATGGGCATGGGCTGCGGAGCGCATGGCATCGCAGGCGATCCCAACGCCGCCGTCCGTGCCGTTCTTGAAGCCGACCGGCATGCCCAGGCCGCTGGCCATCTCCCGGTGGATCTGCGACTCGGTGGTGCGTGCGCCGATGGCGACCCAACTGAGCAGGTCATCGAAGTAGCTGGCGGCCATGGGCTGCAACAGTTCGGTGGCGACCGGCAGGCCAAGTTGCAGCATTTCGCGCATCAGCTCCCGGGACAGGGTCAGGCCGGCGGCCATGTCGTCGCTGCCATCCAGGCCGGGATCGTAGGCCAGGCCTTTCCAACCCACGGTCGTGCGGGGCTTTTCCACGTAGGCGCGCATCACCAGCAGCATGCTGTCGCTTACCTCATGGGCCACGCGTGCCAGGTTGGCGGCGTATTCGAGGGCTGACTTCGGGTCGTGGAGGGAGCAGGGGCCGACGATGACCAGCAAGCGACTGTCATGGCCGTCGAGGATGGCGCGGATGGCGCGGCGGTGGGCGTCGACTTGTTGGCTCAGCGCATGGGTGAGCGGCAACTGCTGCTTGAGCTGCAACGAGCTGGGCAGACGCAGGGTCAGGGCTTCATTGGCAGGGTTGAGCGTGGACAGCGGCAAAGCGGAAACGGACGAATTCATGATCAGGCTTCCTGGGCGGGCAGCGGGTTCTTTTCCCGCGCCGGCCCTACTGGGGTGTTCGACAGTTGGCCGTACTGGCCTTGAGTGTTTGCATGCCACCGATAGGTGACCGATCGGAGGCGGCAGGCTGTCCCGAGCGGAGGTTGGTAAATCGCCAGGCGCAAAAGTCGTAACGGTAATAAGTGGCGTAGTTCATGGCTCAATCCTCAAGGTGTCTGGTGATGCGAATGTGTGGAGCTGAAAAAACAAAACCCCCGGTCGGGAGGCCGACCGGGGGTTTGGAAAACTCTGGAAGGCGACCCGTTTGAAGTGGGCGCCGGTGGGGTATCAGGCGCGCCAGTGGCTAAACCAATACCCAAAATAAAAGCTGGCCGGAGCCTGGACGCCATTCGCCCATGCAGCCGCAACCGAGCGCGATGCGCGGGTGGCCTGAAGGGGTGAAGGGGCGTTGAACATGGTCGATCTCCGTTGAATGGTCCCGAGCTTACTAGAGGGCGGTGCGCCGGTTCAATCAGAAAATGCTATGGGCGCGATGCAATTGTCCCTCCTGGCTTGAGTCCGGTGGGGTTTATGACAAACTTCGGATTTGACGGGCTTGCCGGTGACAGGGTTTTGACGAGGTGCTCATGAGTTTCCAATGGCGCGCGGCGACAGCCGGGGACATCGGCTTTGCCCGGCGGCTGACCTGCATCAACATGCTTGGCTATTACCTGAAACATGATCTGCTCTGGCAGGACGACGCCTTCGACCTGGCCTGGATTATCCGCCAGAACTGGATCATCCAGCTCGACGGCCAGGACGTGGGGTTTGTCAGCCTCAGCCGGGATGCGCGGGCCTTGTATATTCGTGAGTTACAGATTGGCGAGGCCTTTCGCGGCCAGGGCGCCGGGGCCTGGGCGATCAAGCAGGCCTGGGACCTGGTGGGCCAGGAGCGACGTCCGGCACTGCGCCTGACGGTGTTCAAGGACAATCCGGCCAGGGCGCTGTACGAGCGCATGGGGCTGCGGGTCGTCGGCGAAGATGAGTGTTTCCTGAGGATGGAGCGAGAAGTCGGCGCTTGACGCTTCGGCTCGTCTGTCTATAAGACTTGTTGTAATTTTTATATGCCCCTTTGCGCTAGGTCTGCCGGATGCTTTTTGCTAAGGTGTGGATCAACCCAAATAAGACCAAATCGTGAGGTGTCTGCTTGATTAGGGTGTTAGTGGTCGATGACCATGATCTCGTCCGTACGGGCATTACACGAATGCTGGCTGATATCGACGGTCTGCAGGTGGTTGGCCAGGCTGAATCCGGGGAAGAGTCCCTGATCAAGGCGCGTGAACTCAAGCCTGACGTGGTGCTGATGGACGTCAAGATGCCCGGCATCGGCGGTCTTGAGGCCACGCGCAAGCTGTTGCGCAGCCACCCGGACATCAAGGTGGTCGCGGTGACCGTCTGCGAGGAAGACCCGTTCCCCACCCGTTTGTTGCAGGCGGGCGCGGCGGGGTACCTCACCAAGGGCGCCGGGTTGAACGAGATGGTCCAGGCCATTCGTCTGGTTTTTGCCGGACAACGCTACATCAGCCCGCAGATCGCCCAGCAGTTGGCGATCAAGTCATTCCAGCCGACCAACGATTCGCCCTTCGATGCGCTGTCCGAGCGGGAAATCCAGATAGCCCTGATGATTGTCGGTTGCCAGAAGGTGCAGATCATCTCCGACAAACTGTGCCTGTCGCCCAAGACCGTCAACACCTACCGTTACCGGATCTTCGAGAAGCTTTCGATCAGCAGTGATGTCGAGTTGACGCTGCTGGCGGTACGCCACGGCATGGTCGATGCCAGCGCCTGACAATGACCGAACTGTTTGATCCAAGTGCTTTCCTGTCCACCTGCAGCGGCCGCCCAGGCGTGTATCGCATGTTCGACAGCGAGGCCCGCCTGCTCTACGTCGGCAAGGCCAAGAACCTCAAGAAACGCCTGGCGAGTTACTTTCGCAAAACCGGCCTGGCGCCGAAGACCGCCGCCCTGGTGGGGCGTATCGCGCAAGTCGAAACCACCATCACCGCCAATGAAACCGAAGCGCTGCTGCTTGAACAGACGCTGATCAAGGAATGGCGGCCGCCGTATAACATCCTGCTGCGCGACGATAAATCCTACCCGTACGTGTTCCTGTCCGACGGGGCGTTTCCGCGCCTGAGCATTCATCGTGGGGCGAAGAAGGCCAAAGGCCGCTACTTCGGGCCTTACCCCAGCGCCGGGGCGATTCGTGAAAGCCTGAGTCTTTTGCAGAAGACGTTTTTCGTTCGCCAGTGTGAAGACAGCTACTACAAGAACCGCACCCGACCGTGCCTGCAGTACCAGATCAAGCGCTGCAAAGCGCCCTGCGTCGGGCTTGTCGAGCCCCAGGTCTATGCCGACGACGTGCGTCACTCGGTGATGTTCCTGGAGGGGCGCAGCAACGCGTTGACCGATGAGCTTTCGGCGGCGATGGAAGAGGCGGCGATCAACCTCGAGTTCGAGCGGGCCGCCGAGCTGCGCGACCAGATCGGACTGCTGCGCCGGGTACAGGACCAGCAAAGCATGGAAGGCGGCAGTGGCGACGTCGACGTGATCGCCGCGTTCACCAACCCGGGTGGCGCGTGCGTTCACTTGATCAGTGTGCGCGGTGGCCGGGTGCTGGGCAGCAAGAATTTTTTCCCCCAGGTGGGTATCGAGGAAGATGTGGCTGAGGTCATGGCGGCCTTTCTGGGGCAGTACTACGTCAGCAGCCCGGAACGCGACTTGCCTGCCGAATTGATCGTCAACGTGGTCCATGAAGACTTCGCGGCCTTGACCGAAGCCATCCAGACCCTGCGCGGTCGGGAACTGACTATCAGCCACCGCGTTCGCGGCACGCGCGCGCGCTGGCAGCAACTGGCCGTGACCAACGCCGAACAGGCCCTGGGCGCGCGCCTGGCTAACCGCCAGCACGTTGCCGCGCGCTTCGATGCCCTGGCCGAGGTCCTCAACCTGGAAGAGCCGCCGCAGCGGCTGGAGTGCTATGACATCAGCCATTCCAGTGGCGAAGCGACCGTGGCGTCCTGCGTGGTGTTCGGCCCGGAAGGCCCGATCAAATCCGATTACCGTCGCTACAACATCGAAGGCGTAACGCCGGGCGATGACTATGCGGCGATGCATCAGGCATTGATGCGGCGCTTCGGCAAGTTGAAGGACGGGGAGGGCAAGCTGCCGGACATCCTGTTGGTGGACGGCGGCAAGGGCCAGTTATCCATGGCCCGCGACGTGCTCAATGAACTGATGGTTCCCGACCTGATCCTGCTGGGTGTTGCCAAGGGCGCGACGCGCAAGGCCGGTTTCGAGACCTTGTACCTGAACGATGCGGCCCATGAATTCACCTTGAAAGGCGATTCACCGGCCCTGCACCTGATCCAGCAGATCCGTGACGAAGCCCACCGTTTCGCCATTACCGGTCACCGCGCCCGCCGTGGCAAGACCCGCCGTACCTCGACGCTGGAAGGCGTGGCGGGGGTCGGCCCGACACGGCGTCGCGACCTGTTGAAACATTTTGGTGGATTGCAGGAGCTGTCTCGT
This sequence comes from Pseudomonas sp. P97.38, assembly GCF_001269745.1. Lineage (NCBI taxonomy): Bacteria > Pseudomonadati > Pseudomonadota > Gammaproteobacteria > Pseudomonadales > Pseudomonadaceae > Pseudomonas > Pseudomonas sp. P97.38. The sequence goes on along the minus strand of NZ_LHVJ01000007.1, from coordinate 203,943 downwards.
GCAAGCATCGATGAGATAGCCAAAGCACCCGGTATCAGTAAAAAGCTCGCTGAGTCGATTTATGCAAACCTGCACAGCGAGTAGAATGCCCGTCAACCTCGCAGCCAGTTGTGCCGATGAATATCCCAAATCTGATTACCGTTCTCCGTGTCCTGCTGATCCCGATCTTCATATTGCTGTTCTATCTGCCGTATCACTGGAGCTACGCGGCCTCGGCCTCGGTCTTCGCCTTTGCCGCCGCAACGGACTGGCTTGACGGCTACCTGGCGCGACGCCTGGAGCAGAGCACGCCTTTCGGTGCTTTCCTCGATCCTGTGGCCGACAAGCTGATGGTCGCCGTGGCCCTGGTGCTGCTGGTGCAGGAACACGGCAACCTCTGGCTGACCTTGCCGGCGGCGGTGATCATCGGTCGCGAAATCGTCGTCTCGGCACTGCGCGAATGGATGGCCGAACTGGGCGCCCGCGCCCAAGTGGCCGTGTCGAACCTGGGCAAATGGAAAACCGCCGCGCAGATGCTGGCGCTGGTGATCCTGCTGGCCAACCCGTCGGACTTCAGTTTCTGGGTGCTGTTGGGCTACGCGCTGTTGCTGGTTTCGGCGGGGCTCACACTGTGGTCGATGGTCCAATACCTGCGCGCCGCCTGGCCGCATCTGCGGACCGACGTAGACCCCAAATAAACTTTTTTGAATCAAAGGGTTGACGGCGTAATCTGAATCTATAGAATGCGCCACACCAAGACGCGGGAATAGCTCAGTTGGTAGAGCACGACCTTGCCAAGGTCGGGGTCGCGAGTTCGAGTCTCGTTTCCCGCTCCAAGATTCAGAAAAAGCCACTCATTTGAGTGGCTTTTTTTTTGCCTGAATTTTACGTGCTGAGACGTCAGGCTTTAGCGTTTGCGGTCAATCGTTGGGCAGATGCAACTGCGCCTCCATGGCGCAAGCTTCGGCTAACTCATCGATCAAGCGCAACTGAAACGCCGTCACTGCCGCTTTCGGTTGCTGCAATTGCACAAACTCCAGCATCGGGTCGCTGACCTGTGTCCTGACACCCACCAGTTCCTCAAGGGTCGCCAACCCGCAAAACGGTACATAGGCTTCGGAATAGCCGCCTTCGTGCACCAGCACCAGACGTCCCTGGCACAGGCGTTCGGCAGCTTGGCGTACGAGACGGGTCATGTGTCGGAACGAGTCACTGTGCAACAGCATTCGCGCCAGTGGGTCGACAGCGTTGGCGTCGTAGCCGCAAGCGACGATGATCAATTGCGGTTCGAAGCGCTCCAGCGCTGGAATCACAATGCGCTCCATCGCGTGCATGTACGCCTCATGGCCGCTGCCGGGAGGCAGCGGGATATTGATATTCGCGCCCAGCCCCGCACCGCGCCCGCGATCAGCTTCACCGCTGTAGCCAGCAGGGAAGCAGCCGTCCTGATGCAGGGAAATCGTCAGCACGTCGCTGCGTTCTTCGAAGATCGATTGTGTGCCGTTGCCATGGTGCACGTCCCAATCGATCACTACGACGTTGCCCAGGCCACGCCGTGCTTTTGCGGCTTCGATGGCGATGGCGATGTTGGCCAGGAAGCAGAAGCCCATGGCACTGTCGGCGAGGCAGTGGTGGCCGGGTGGGCGCGACAGCGAATAGGCGTTGTCGACTTCGCCGGACAGCACCGCATCCACTGCTGCCATGGCTAGCCCTGCGGAGAGCCTGGCGATTTCATAACTGCCAGGCCCGATGGGCGCGTGCGGCCCAAGCTCGCCGCCCCCGGCATCGCTCATCGCCTTGAAGCGTTGCAGATAGTTGGGCGTGTGCACCCGCAGCAGGTCTTCATCGGTGGCCGCGTTGGCACTGCGCACCTGTAAGTGGCGGGTCAGGCCGGAAACGTCCAATAGGCTCTTCAAGCGACGTTTGGTTTCCGGTGACTCGGCGTGGCCGGCAGCAGCAGGTGGCTGCACCCATCCACCCACCGGCAAGGTCAAGGCGTGCGCCCCGGCGCTGTGCCAGAGGCTGAGTTCGTCGAAGAAAAATGCACTTTTTCGGCTCATCGTTTTTCCATTTTCGTTGGGGTAGAAGGGCCTGTCAGGCATTTGGGCGGCTGCTCAGCATCAACACCAGCGACAGCCCGGTGATGCAAGCTCCTGCGATCAGCAGCGATTGGAAACTGCCGCTGGCTTCGATCATCCGGCCCGCCACGGTCGGGCCGATGGCCAGGCCGCCACCGATCACCAGGTTGGAAGCGTTCATCAGTTTTCCGGAGCGGTCGAGGTCGGCCAGGCAGGCCAGGATCAGTGGCAGAATGAAGGTCCAGGTGAACTTGAAGAGCAGCGCTGCCACGGCGAAACGCAGAATGTCGGGTTGCCCAAGCAGCAACAGCACGGCGCCAGCCATCAGCGCGTACCCCAGCACGAGCAGCGGCAGGCGTGGCAGACGATCGCCGATCAGTGAGGCACAACCGGCCCCGACGATGCCCATCACCGTGGCGAGTGCCAGGATCTCACCGCTGGCCTCGGCAGAGACGCCGGCGCGGCTGCTGATGGAGCCGATAAAGGTCCAGACACCGCTCAGGCTGACGTAGAAACTCAGGATGCCCAAAACGCCCAGTGTGGCTTTCCACCTGGAGTCGAGGGCGATGCGCTCGGCGGTTTTTTCTGGCACCGGGCTGCCCCGGGGAAAGTGCCGCGCCAGGGGCAGAAAGAGGGTCATCAAGGCGGCGAGGATCATGTAGCAGGCTGACAACCCGTAGTGCTCGAACAGCCGGGGCAGGATACTCAAGCCGATCGCTCCGACCACCAGTTGTCCCAACACCCATAACCCGTAGACACGCCCGGGATTGGCCGTCGAGGCCGCACTGGACAGGCAGATGATCATCAACGAGCCACCGGCCAGGGCGCTGCAAAAGCGCAGTGCCAGGAGGATCGGGTAGTCGCGGGCCAGCATTGAGAGCAGGTTGGCGGCGATGAACAGCAGTCCGGCCAGCAACGCGGCGCGGCGCCAGTCGACACGCCTGAGCCACCACAGTGCGGGCAGAGTGGCCAGGCTCATGGCGCCGAGTTCGGTGGAGAACAGGTCACCGATCTGTGATGGGCTCAACTGCCATTGCGTCGCCAGTTGCGCGGCCACGGCCGGTGCGGTCATGAGAATGGTCGGGGTGATGGCTGCGAACAGCACGATGGCGGCCAGCAGTGCCAATGGAGATGAGGCGCGCGAGCGCTCATCGGTCAGCGGTTGCGTCTGGGTGTTCATGGGCAAGCTCCGATGAGGGGATTCAGAACACGTGAACCAGGCGCAGCAGCGCGTCGGTACCGTGATAGCCGTTGTCGGTGGCGACGTTCTGCGAGAGGCCGAACATCAACTGGTTCTGTTTATCCAGCCAGTGGCCGACCTCGAAGCCCACCTGGGTGTAGCGCTTGTGGGTGTCGTCGATGCGCTGGTCATTGATCCGCAATTCGCCACCGTCGGCGTGGATCAGTCGCAGCGCGCCGTAGGTGCTGGGCGTGAAGTCGTAGGACGCAAAGGCTTGCAGGCGATACAGCGGGTCCTGTTTCAGGTCGCTGCCGAAGTAGTCGTCGTTCTTGCCATAGAGTTGGGCTTCGAGGTTGGCTTCCAGCACCCATTTTTCACCGACGCCCTGGGTGTAGTTGTAAACGAAGGTGGTACCCCAGCGATTGGCGCCGGGCGACACATCAGGATTGTTGCCGTGGTATTCGCCGACAGGCAGGGTGATCAGGGTCAGTAGGCCGCTGTAAGTGCGCGAGGCGGGGTCGTTGATGAAAAATACGGTACCGCCGACCTGGGGATCACCGAAACCGCTCTCTGCGCTGTGCTGGCTGGCACCCGGCAGGCGGGCGTTGATGTCGGCAAACGGCACGATGAACTGTGGGGTGCAGAGTGTGCCGCAGATATCGCTGAAGAACACTTGGCGGTACGCCACGGCGTTGACCTTAAGGTCGGCCTTGCCGGTGCTGTCGGCCGGGCCGTGGAAATCGCTGGCGCGGCTTGCCGGTAAGTACAGCACACCCAAGTTGGTGCCCGAGGGGGCGCCGAAAAAGTCCCGGGCGTTGAGGTCGGCCGCGCTGGCTTGCAGGCTCGACAGGCCGCCGAGCAGGGCCAGTGTGGTGGTGCGGGTGAAGGCGTGAATCATGGGCATGGCATCTCTCTTTAAAGTTGTTGTGTGGCGAATGGCTCGCCCGTGGATGGCAGAGGGAGGCAAAAAAGCGCAAAGGTGTCCCGTGGCCGTCAAAACGACAGCCAAAAAGTCAGCGCGGGTCAGTGGTGCAAATCAGTCAGGCGGGGCGTGCAACAGGTGGGCGATTCGGGCTTTGTCCTTGACCCCGAGTTTGCTGTAGATGGCGCGGATGTGATGGCGCACGGTGTTGGGCGACATGCCCAGGTCGCGAGCGACTTCCTTGTAGGTCTTGCCTTCGCCGAAACCCTGGGCCACCGCATTCTCTCGAGGGCTCAGTTGCATCAGCACCGTGCGGCTGCGCGCGGCAAGCAGCAGCAGGTCACCGACGGTTGAGGCCTCGACCTGCAGGTGCTTGCCGTCATAGCCTCCGGCGTCCATCGTTACCGGCAGGCAAGGGCCGGTCCAGTCCGGCCATTCGCTCAGCAGCAAGTCGACCAAGCCACGTTCCGCACAGTGCAGGGTGCCGCGTTGGTCGCACACGGCAAGCGCGAGATTGCGTGGGTGGGTGAGGGCTTCGCGCGTGGCTACCAAGGTACGAATCTGGTTGGCCGAAACCGCCGTCACCAGATGCCGCATGATGTTGTTAAGCAGCAGGCAGTCCTGATCGGTAAAGCGTGCGGTATTGGGCGCACGGTAGAGTGCGAGGTGATCGCTGAGGTGCGTTTGCGGGTCGATGTACACGACGCACAATAACTCACCAATGACGTAGCGCGTGCCAAGCCAGTTGAGCCCAGGGCCGTTGACGGGGTCGCGCATGTCGACGATGACTGCTTGCCCCGGCTCATCGTGGACCCTGGCGATGGTCACGTCGATATGGCGAATCGATTGCCAATCGGCCAGGTAGCTGCGGGGCAGGTTGTAGAGGTAGGAGCTGTGTTCTTCCGGCAGGCCGTCAATCAGCGCAGCGCGGCCCCACCAGGCGCTGTCGAAGGGCAGCAGCTGGCTGATGCAGCTCAGCGCCGCTTCGTGGAAGTGTTCTATGTCTTTGTCCTGCGCCAGGCGTTGAAGCTCCAGTGTCATCGCGCTGAACGCCTCCAGGAGGCTGGCGTGACCATGATCATGACGGCTCATTCGTATGTACCTCTGTGCGACATTCTTATTGTTTTCGTCACGAAGTCATTAAGGGCCGGAACGTCGTTTGGACGTGGGCAGGGCCTGTGCACAAGTATCGACGGGTTGAAAGCCGATCACCATCCTACATATGCACGATAGCGCTCAAGGCATGGGTTTTTGTGGATGGCATTGGCACGATGAGGAGCGGCTGCGCTACATCAACCGAATCTCCGAGGGACCGCCTGCCATGGACGCCTTTTGCGCAGTGGCGTGGCGAAACAGGTCTGCCGATGTCTCCGGCTGTTCATGACAAATGGTAGCACCTGATATTTACAGAATGTCTAATTCTGGATATTGTGTCTGAAATAGCTGTCTGGCCAGGCGCGTAAAATGTCCAAGATCGAAATGCTAAAACTGCTGGATAGGGATAGTGTCAATGCCCTGGTTGTACCTGAGCAGATTCTCTTCGCCGTACGCGAAGCCTTCTACCTGCATAGCATGGGAGAGGGTCAAGTCTTCCCTGTGGTTCGCGAAGCGCTTGGCACGGGTGGCATCTTTGGAATCAAATCCGGCGGGATCGCCAATCAGGGCGTGCTCGGGTTCAAAGCGGCCGGTTTCTGGCCCACCAACCGCACCCTGCAAGGTGAGCCACATCAAGCGACTATCCTGCTGATCGATCCTGCGACTGGCCGGCCTCTGTGTGTCATTGATGGCAACGCCATTACGACACTCCGAACAGGTGCTGCCGGGGCGTTGGGTCTGGAGATGTTTGCTCGTCAAGACAGCTTGCAACTCTGCGTTTTCGCCACTGGCGTACAGGCAAGCATTCAAGTTGATTATGCGCTTCGCGTGATGTCCGGCATCAAGCATGTCACCTACCTGACGGCGGATGGCATGCCAAGTGCGCAATTTGAATCGCGGTTTTCCGAACGTGTCTCGGTGCGCCACAGCGTATCGGCAAACGATGCCGTATCACAGAGTGATGTAGTCATCACAGCAACGCCCGGTCGAAAAGTACTGTTTGACCTGGAAGCCGTTCAACCTGGTACGCATTTCAACTGCGTGGGGGCGGACACCAAGGGCAAAAGGGAAGCGCCGGATGGTCTTCTGTCCAAAGCTAAAATCTTTGTCGACGATATAGCCCAAGCTCGTCAGCTTGGCGAAACGCAATGGGTGCCGTCTTCGCCAGTAATGGAAATCGGTGACCTGTTGACAGGGAAAGTCGAATTCATCCGTGGTGCCAATGACATCACCCTCTTCGACATGACGGGATTGGCGCTGCAAGACCTGACAGTTGCCCAGCTCCTGTTCAAGCAAGCCAATATCGAAGGTATTGGCCACGATATTTCTTGGCCGTGGTAAATCTTTGAGGACATTTTGCTATGCAAATCACTCTGCCAACTTATCAAGACGTAGTCGACGCGGCTACGCGACTTGAGGGAGCAGCCAACGTCACGCCTGTTCTGACCTCTCGTACGATCGATGAGGAAGTCGGTGCGAAGGTATTTTTCAAATGTGAAAACTACCAACGTACCGGCTCTTTCAAATTTCGGGGGGCATACAACTCGCTCGCTAAGTTCAGCGAAGAGCAACGTCGAGGTGGCGTTGTAGCGTTCTCGTCGGGGAACCACGCACAAGGCATCGCTTTGGCGGCCAAATTGTTGAAGATCCCGGCCACCATTGTTATGCCAACCGATGCTCCTGCAGCCAAGGTCGCGGCTACCAAAGGCTATGGCGCCGAGGTTGTATTTTACGACCGTTATACCGAAGACCGCGAGGCTATCGGGCAAGCCTTGGCCGCCAAGCACGGCATGACGCTAATCCCGTCCTACGATCATCCAGATGTTCTGTCCGGCCAGGGTACCGCCGCCAAGGAACTGTTTGAAAGCGTCGGTCAACTGGATGTCTTGTTCGTAGGCCTCGGTGGCGGTGGCATGCTGTCGGGAACCACCTTGGCGACCCGTGCACTGGCACCTGAATGCACTCTTATCGGCGTTGAGCCTGAAGCCGGTAACGATGGACAACAATCTTTCAATTCAGGCGAGATTGTTCACATCGACACTCCGGACACCATCGCTGATGGTGCTCAAACCCAGCATCTGGGTAATTACACTTTTCCAATTATTTTGAACGGTGTGAATCGAATTGTAACGGTCACTGACGAAGAACTGATTTCTGCAATGAAGTTCTTTGTTCAGCGTATGAAGATTGTGGTCGAGCCCACTGGCTGCCTGGGCCTTGCTGCAGTAAGAAAGCTCAAGGAGGAGCTCCAAGGTAAACGGGTCGGCATCATTATTACAGGCGGTAATATTGATATCGACAAGCTTGGTAAATTTCTCCAGATCTAACGAAGTCTAACTTGGTTACTGAAAAGCAGGCGCTCTACGGCGCCTGACGGCAGCGTCTTGCCGAAATCCAATGAACATCCATTAGCCCAGACAATATGGCCCGAATTAGGCCGCTATAAAAAGAGGTGCACATGAAAAGCCGCCTTCTCGTTAAAGCGATAGTAATCGCGATGATTTTCGGCGTAGTCCTTGGAGGCACGCTCCACAGTCAGCTGGATGCTGCGGCTGCAAAAGAGATTTCCGGATACCTGAATCTGGTCACTGATGTATTTTTACGTCTGATCAAAATGGTTATTGCTCCCTTGGTACTTGCCACCTTGGTTACCGGCGTTGCCAGCATGTCAGGGAACGGTTCGATGGGACGCGTCGGTTTTAAAGCCATCACTTGGTTTCTGATCGCCTCTCTAGCCTCGCTGTCCATCGGTTTGCTACTCGCCAATATTTTCCAGCCAGGTGTCGGTCTGAATCTGACTGTGAGCGGTGAAGCCGTGAACACGGGCTTGAACACTTCCGGCTTTAGTCTGCCGATCTTTCTCACCCATGTATTCCCTCGAAGCATTATCGAGGCAATGGGCACGAACGAAGTGCTGCAGATCGTTGTGTTCTCACTGTTCTTCGGTTCCGCACTGGCGTTCGTCAAGGGCAAAAGCAGATCCATCATCGTGGACATGCTCGAAGAACTGGCCAATGTCATGTTCAGGGTCACCGACTACGTGATGTATGTGGCTCCACTGGCTGTATTTGCAGCCATCGCCGCTACTATCACCGTGCATGGTCTGGAAATGGTCGTGACCTTTGGCAAGATGGTGGGGCAGTATTTCCTGGGCCTGGCACTGCTTTGGTCATTGATCACGCTTGCCGGCTACCTGGCTCTCGGCCCTCGCATCAAAGACCTTTTCAAGCATATGCGTGAGCCAATTCTGATCGCCTTCTCCACGGCGAGCAGCGAAGCCGCGTATCCGAAAACCATTGCCGCGATGGACAAGTTTGGCGCCAACAAGCGCGTAAGCAGCTTCGTCCTGCCGTTAGGTTACTCATTCAACCTGGACGGCTCGATGATGTACCAAGCCTTCATCGTGATGTTCATCGCCCAGGCGTACAACATCGAAATGACATTCTCCCACCAGATCATGGTGCTGTTGACCTTGCTGGTTATCAGCAAAGGTACTGCAGGTGTTGCGCGAGGTTCTCTGGTCGTTCTGGCCGCGGGACTGCCGATGATAGGTCTTCCGGAAGCGGGCCTACTTCTCATCCTCGCAGTTGACCCCATCCTGGACATGGGACGCACGGCCACCAACGTTTTCGGATGCGGTGTCGCAACAGCTGTCATAGGACGACACGGTAATGCGATTGAAGAAATTGAAACAGCAATCGATGCTGAAAAACGTCCTCAAGTCGTTTAATAAGAACATAAACCTAACAACAATAAGAGACGCGGAAAATGACTATCCAATCCATGAAATTCAATAGCAGCCATACCTTCAGTCGCAATTTTTTTGCGGGGTTTATGCTCTCGATTCTGGCAGGCTTAACCGTTGGTGTTCCGTCTGCGCTCGCCCAGGAAAAAACCATGAGTTCGAATCATCAACAAGTGCCATTGCCACGCGTCCTGTTACTTGCAACGGGGGGAACTATCGCAGGCTCCGCCGATAATCGCGGCACCGGAGCCTACAACGCCGGGGCTATTGGCCCTCAACAGTTGGTGACCGCCGTTTCGGGACTTGGAGATTTGGCCTCAATCTCTGCCGAACAGATCGCCTCAATCGGCTCGCAGGACATGAACGATGAAGTCTGGTTCAAGCTTGCTAACCGCATTCAGCAGGCCTTCGACAAGAACGAAGCGGACGCCGTGGTGATTACCCATGGGACGGACACTATGGAGGAGACAGCCTTCTTCCTGGATCTAGTGCTGAAAACTGACAAGCCCGTCGTTCTGGTCGGCTCGATGCGGCCTGCCACGGGTTTGAGTGCTGATGGCCCTGCCAATATCTATGAAGCGGTTCAGGTGGCAACGGACGCACAATCGAGAGGCCGCGGCGTCCTGGTTGTAATGAACGACCAGATTGATGGAGCGCGCGGGGTCACCAAAACCAACAGCACCAGCGTTCAAACGATGCAGTCTCCCAACCTGGGCTCTCTGGGCTACGTGGACATGGGGCAGGTGCGCTATGTCCAGCCGCTTGATATGCGTCGTACCCTGCCGCTGGCTCTGCCTCAAGGCCCGGCATTGCCACGTGTCGACATCATCTACAGCCACGCGAACATGGATGCCAAGCAAATTGAGCATGCTATTGAAGATAACGCCAAGGGCATCATCTTGGCAGGCAAGGGCGATGGCAACACTTCGAAGCAGGCCCTCGCAGCCCTCGAAAAAGCAGCCGCACAGGGAATTGTGGTTGTCCGCTCGACTCGCGTGAGCAAAGGCTATGTCAACCGCAACATCGAAGTGGATGACACCAAAAGCGGCTTTGTGGCTTCCATGGATCTAAACCCACAGAAGTCGCGGATTCTCGCCCAACTGCTGATTGCCAGCGACATCACCGAGCCTGGCAAGGTTCAGGCAGCTTTTACAAACGCTCATTGATACACCTAGAGCCGATGCTGTGGACTTGTCTGCAGTGTCGGCTCCCCCATACAAGGTTACCTATGAAAATTATTAGCACCGATGCGGCTTCGCAACCGGCTGGTCATTACTCGCAAGCGGTTGTTCACCAATGCTCGCTCTACATCTCCGGGCAACTTCCTGTTAGTCCGGACGGCACTCACAACATCGACGCGCCGTTCACCGAACAGGCCCAAATTGCACTCAATAACCTACTGGCCATTCTGCATGCCGCGGGCTGCGAAGCCTCAGACTTGGTCAAAGTCACTGTATACGTAGCAGGCGTAAAACACTGGCCGGCCTTCGATCGGGTCTACTCCGAAATGTTGGGCGGTCATCGCCCAGCTCGCGCTGTCGTACCGGTTCCGGAGTTGCATCATGGGTACTTGGTAGAAATCGAGGCTGTCGCACGTGCTGTGACCAACGCAGCTTGAAGCGCTGAAGGTGGGCGATTCTGATGGCGTAGTTGCCATCGCTCCGGATCAGCTTCCCAGAGTTTATGAAAGCTGCCGTCAGTTGCTGGATCGAGAAGCGTCTGTCCTCAACGGGATTGAAGAAGATAGGCTCGACCCTGACCGGTTTGATTTGATGCTCAGAGCTAAAAGCTGTCCCGTATAGCCGAGATGATATGAGGTGGTGGTCACCTCGTATCGCTGTACACCGTTGCGCGGGATACGCCGAGGTGTGAGGCGACCGTCTCCATGGCCTTTCTGATATCCAGGAGGCCACACTCCTTCAACTCCTGAAGCAGTACTCTCCGATCGCGGGCTTTCAGGGCACGGGGAGAGGTGGATAGCCGTGTAGCAAACTGATCAATGCGCGCTCGAATGGTTTCTGCACCGCTCGATTCGAGCGACTCATGGGGACGATCGCCACTGAAAGATCCGAACTGATCCAGCATGCCCTGCAACCCCTTGAACAGGGTGAGATCAATGTTCATGCAGAGCGCGGCCACATACCGTCCGGTGGAATCCTTGATTCCAATCGAGGTGCTTTTGGCCTGGCGACCATCTTTAAATTGATTGGGATAGTTGGCAATGATCTGGGGATAAGCTGGGTCAGCAATCCGGGCAAGTCCAAGCTCCGTAGCGGGATGTCCGGTCTCACGGCCAGAAAGATTATTATGAATGGCCAATATTGCGTGTTCGGGATCCCGCAGGTCGTGCAATACGACTTCGCAAAATGGGCTGAAGGTCTGGCTCAAGCCTTCCGCAATTTGCTCCAGTTGACTGATCAGCGCCTGTTGTTCAGGTGTGGTTTTTTTCTTCATAACGAAGATATCCAGCGAAAGTAAAAAGGGTTCAGTGAGGGCACAATAACACCTATGGGGCGGCTTTTTTCAGTGCTTTTCGTTCTGAAGGATCGCACGAGAACGGAGCAAGAACCTGTGGTTTACGAGGTCTGCTTTTTGTCTGGCGAACGAGCTCGACTATAGGCTGTTTATGCGCCCAAGGACTGCTGAGAGGTTGAGGAGAAAGGGAAGAGTATTGGTTGCTTTCAGGGAAAGCTTGTCCAGCGGAGCCCATTCAGAAACAGCTCAGGGTCGCGCACAACATGGGCGACCCTGGCAAACCAGTATTTCACTGCCGAGTCTGATCCCTGGTTCTCAGGCGTTCCGGTAAGGCCCAATACAGCAGGGCTGCTGCCAGTAGACTGGTGAAGCCAATCACGTAGAGTGCCGGGGTGGTGCTACCGGTTAGATCCTTGAGGTGCCCCACCATGACTGGGCTGACAATGCCACCGAACTGGCCCATGGTATTGATCAGGGCGATCCCACCTGCCGCGCCGGCCCCGGCCCCTGCCAACAATTTGGGCGGCAACGCCCAGAAGGCCGGGATCGAAGCGATAATGCCTGCGCCCAGCAGCGCCAGGGCACCGATTAAAAAGATCGTGTGTTGTGCGAAGATGCCGGCGCTGAAGAAGCCAACCGCACCCAGCACGACCAAGCCGCACACGAACTTGCGTCGCTCCCCACTGGCATCGGAAAGTCGACCGATGACCACCATGCTGATCGCACCGCAGATGTAGGGCACAGCGGTCAACAAACCGATGATGACAGGACTTTGGGTGCCGGCACTGCGAATCAGTTGAGGCGCCCAGAAGTTCAGTCCATAGGACGCCACCTGGATCAAAAAGTAGATCATGCCGAGCATGAGGAAGCCGGGAAGCTTGATCGCCGCCAACAGCGAACCATGCTTGTTGGCCTCATGGCTGGAAATATGCCGGGCCAGCAACGCCTTTTCTTCAGTCGTCAGCCACGCCGCATCCTGCACACGGTCCTTGAGCGTGCGCAGCACGATCAAGCCCAATAGAACACAGGGAACGCCTCCCAGCAGGAACAGCCAATGCCAGCCACGTAAGGCGAGGACACCATCCATATGTCCGAGCACCAGACCGGACACCGGAGCACCGATCAGGCCCGCGAAGGCAGAGGCCAGGAAGAGCGTGGAGGTGATGCGCCCACGGTAGCTCTGGGGGAACCACAGGGTAAGGTAGTAAAGCACGCCAGGCGCGAATCCTGCTTCCATGGCGCCAATCACGAATCGCAAGACATAGAACTGCCATTCGGACGTAACGAAGACCATCAAGGCGGTGGCAACGCCCCAGGACATCATGATCCGTGCGATCCAGCGTCGTGCACCGACCTTGTAGAGCATCATGTTGCTCGGCACTTCGAACAGCACATAACCCACCACAAACAGCCCGGCACCCAAGCCGTAAGCCGTGTCGCTCAAGGACAGGTCGGCCTGTAGTTGAAACTTGGCGAAGCTGATGTTGATACGATCAAAAAAAGCGAACAGGTAGCAGATCATGATCAGGGGCATGATCCGCCAGGCGACTTTGCGCACGACCGATTTTTCAGCATTGACATCGTCGCCGAGGCTGCCGGCAGAGGTTGCGGATACACTCATTTCAATCTCCAGATAGGCTTCCGTTTTGGAGCCCGATTGTTTTTGTAGTCTGGACAACGACCAGGCGTTTCGCGCAAGCCCATCGCTTGCGCTGGCGAATCGTCAGAGGGTCAATCCGGTAGGCGGCGGATGGAGATCGCAGTTGCGGCCGGCCTTTACCAATTGGCCAGGCAACTCATGCCCGAGCAGCGCGGCAAGCCTGCGCGACTGGTCCAGCAAGAGGGGCAAATCGATGCCCGTCTCGATACCCATCTCATGACACAGGTTGACTAGGTCTTCGGTGCAAATGTTGCCGGACGCTCCGGGGGCAAAGGGACAGCCGCCCAGACCACCCAACGAGGCATCGAAACGGCGGGCACCGGCCTCATAAGCCGCCAGGACATTGCAAAGCCCCAGCCCGCGAGTGTTGTGAAAGTGCAGGGTCAGCGCAGATGGAGCCACCCGAGTGAGCACGCGCCGGACAATCCGATGGACTTGACGCGGATTGGCCATGCCCGTGGTGTCCGCGAGGGTGATGCCGGTAACGCCAAGGTCCATGTATGTCTCGACGATGGCCAAGACCCGGTCTTCGTCGATGCCCCCCTCGAACGGGCAGCCAAAGGCCGTGGCGACGGTCGCGTTAAGCAGGAGGGACGTTCCTTGGGCCGATTGCACAATGTCGACGAAGGCGGCAAGCGACTGCTCACAGCTCATGCGCATGTTGGCGCGGTTATGTGTCTGACTGGCGGACATCACCATGTTGATCTCATCAGCTCCCGCCTGGACTGCTCGCTGGGCACCCTTGAGATTCGGCACCAGAGCGGTATAGATGACTCCCGGCTGTCGCTGGATGCCGGAGAAGACCGCTTCGCCGTCTCGCAGGGCGGGAATGGCCTTGGGCGACACGAACGAGCCTGCTTCGATACGCGAGAAGCCGGCCAGCGATAACGCGTCAATCAGGGCAATCTTGTTCGCCGTTTCGACCCACACCGGCTCGATCTGAAGGCCATCGCGAGGGGACACTTCCTGCACGACAAGACGCTGTGAATAGTCAGTGATCACTGCACGACTCCTTCAGCCTTGAAGCGCTGGATCTGCGAATCGCTGAAGCCCAGTTCGCCGAGTACGCCCTCGGTGTGCTGTCCGAGCGCAGGACCTTGCCAGTTCACCTGGCCAGGCGTTTGTGAGAGCTTCGGCACAATGCCGGGCATCATCACTTCGGCACCGTCGGGCAAAGTGGCATCGAGAATCATGTCGCGGGCCCGGTAATGGGGGTCGGCAACGATGTCCGCCGCCGAGTAGATGCGGCCCGCAGGGACTTCAGCCTGTTCAAGAGTCCCCAGCACGTGCTCGATCGGGTGGCTCATGGTCCAAGCCGCGATCGCCGCATCAAGCATTTCACTCTGCAGCGCGCGGCCATCGTTCTGGGCCAGGTCGTCACGTGCGGCAAGGTCAGCCCGACCGATAGCCATCATCAAACGCTTGAAAATCGGGTCGCTGTTGCCGGCGATCACCACGTAGGCATTGTCGGCGGTTGGGTAGGTATTGGAGGGCGCGATGCCCGGCAAGGAACCGCCCGTACGCTCGCGAACGTGCCCCATCATGGCGTACTCCGGTACCAGGCTTTCCATGACGTTGAACACACTTTCGACCAGCGACACGTCGACCACCTGTCCGTCACCCTGGCCGGTCTTGACCCGAAGCACCGACATCAGCGCCCCGATCACCGCGTGCAACGAAGCGAGCGAATCGCCGAGGCTCACCCCGACCCGCGCCGGAGGGATGCCAGGGGTACCGGTGGTGTAGCGAATACCTCCCATTGCCTCGCCAATGGCACCGAAGCCCGGACGGTCGCGGTAGGGGCCCGTTTGGCCATAACCGGAAATGCGAACCAGCGTGAGCCTGGGGTTCAATGCATGCAGTACATCCCAGCCCAAGCCCAGCTTTTCCAGCGCCCCGGGACGAAGGTTTTCGATGAGTACATCGGCGCTTTCGACCAGTTGCTTGACGATGTCGATGCCCTCAGGGGCTTTCAGATTGAGCGCAAGGGACTTCTTGTTTCGCGATTGCAAGTACCACCACAGCGACGTGCCTTCGTGCATCTTTCGCCATTTGCGCAGGGGGTCACCATGACCCATCGACTCGATCTTGATCACCTCCGCACCAAACTCACCGAGTAGGCGTGCTGCAAACGGCGCGGCGATTAAGGTACCGATTTCAATGACGCGAAGGCCGTTAAGGGCGGTCATGGGGATGTAGCCTCGTGTTCTTGGAATTTGATCCAAGCCTAAGAGAGGCCAACCACTCGCTACCAACCGTAAATTTGGAACGAGTCTTCGTGAAATACGAAGACCGCCATTCAGAGCCCTTGAAGATGCCTGTGCAACAGCTTGCTGACCGGCGAAAGTGCGTCCTCGTTCCGGATCACCAGCAGCATGCTGCGAATGGCCCAGTCATCTTCCAGCGCCACCGCCTTCAGGCCCAGAGACCGGCCAATAAGCTCGAAAGCCTTTCGCGGCAGCACCCCGATGCCCAGGTCAGCCTGCACCATCCGGCACACTGCGTCGAACCCCGGCACTTGGATGCGAAGCCGCAGCGCTTTTGCGCAGCTGCGCGCGGCCGCGTGGGTGCGCAGATTGATGAAGCTGTCGGCGTGCAGGCCGACGTGATCGAAGTCGAGCGTCTCGGCAAAGGCGATCCGTTCTTTTACTGCCAAACGGTGTTCCGGGCGCATGACCACGACCAACTCATCCTGGCGGTACGGCACCGTGTGAAGCCCTTTGATTTCTGTGTCCGCGGAACAGATCCCGATATCGGCCACCCCATCCAGAATACCCTTCACCACCCCGGCACTGGGGCGCTCTTGCAGATTGATCTTCACTTGCCCGTGATCGGCAATGAACGCCTGCAAGTCCTCCGGCAGGAATTCGATGATGGCGGAGATATTGGCGAGCATACGGACATAGCCACGCACCCCGTGCAGGTGCTCGCCCACATCGATACTGATCTTCTCGACATCGGTCAGAATCCGCTTGGCGTAATAAAGCAGGGTTTCGCCTGCGGCCGTCAGTTCCATGCCCTTGGCGTTGCGCTCGAACAGCTCTATTCCAAGCGCTTGCTCCATGTCATTCATACGCTTGCTTGCCGCCGAAAGCGCGATCATCTCCAACTCCGCTGCCCGGGTCAGCGTACCCTCCTGATGCACGCTGACGAACAGCTGGAGGGTGATGAGGTCGAGCCGGCGGATGAGATGTTTCTGGAGCATCGGGGTAAGCTCAAGCTGTACAACAGTTTAGGAAGCCGAGGTTACACTTCTGCTGACCCTTTTGTCCTTGAGTCTTACCGGCTAACTACAGATGCTACGCTGACCTGAGCTGAGCTTCGATCGCTACCTTATCGATAACCGACCAGACCTCGCGGATCTTGCCGTCCTCGAACGCGTAGAAGACATTTTCGGCGAAGCAGATGCGCGCCCCATTCACCGCAAGGCCCAGGAACTCTCCAACCGGCGTGCAGTTGAAGACCAGACGAGCCGCCAACTTAGGTGGGTCGATTACCAGGAATGCAATTTCAAAGCGCAAGTCGGGGATCGCTCGATAATCTGCTTCCTGCATGCTTCGATAGCCGTGCAACCCTAATGGTCTCGCGTTGTGAACCACATCCGGGTGCACAAAATGCTCCAGGCTCTTCCAGTCCTGTGCATTCAGGCAGGCGATGTAGTCGTTATAAAGATCGGCAAGGTTCGGGCTCATGAGGCTGATTCTCCTCTTCATGTCTGTTCTTGCCTTTGCGATCCTAGGTCCTGTTGTCACGTCTCATCAAGGCAGTGAGCAGAACAGAACGTCACCGGCGCAGGCATTGACGGTGGTCATCATGTCGCTGAAGAGGCGCTGGTCGAGTTGGCTTGCAGACATGGCGCCAATGGCTGCCTTGTCGATGCCAGCAACAGTACCCGTAACCGTGCCGATACCGGTTCATAAAGGCAATTGAGGTGATCCGCCGTTTCCTTGGAGAGTTGCAAGCGGTGTAGTGCGGTTGGAGGTTCAGCGAGTCTGCAACTCGACGAGAATTCGGGGTTTCTGACTGAAGACTTTGCGAGTAAGGAAATCCTTACTCGCCCATCTGTAATCCCTATCCCTAAATAAGATTACCCCGATTATCTGAGTGGTGGCGCTTGGCTATTATTTGATGGCCAGGGTGGCATCCCGCTGTGCATCGAGCCAGAGCATGTTTGATTAACGCAGTCGGACAATTCAGGGAGGACGGTTTCGGAAAAAGGATCTGCATCGTGCTGAAACATATTGGCGTGACCGATCTTTGCGTAGGAATGTATGTGCAAGAGCTGTTCGGTTCCCAGGTGGATCGTCCGTTCTGGAACAAAAGCTTCCTGGTGGAGAATGAAGAGGTACTGGAGAAAGTCCGGGCCTCGGGCGTTACCGGTGCCTGGATTGAACTTGCCGAGGGATCGGATGTGAAAGCTCCAGCGCCTGAGGACGCTGTTGTCCTGGCGGAGAAAGCAGGACAGCAACCTACTTGTCCATCGAAACGACCTTGCGCCCAAGCCCCTGTTGCACGCCCGAGGGTGGCAATGAGCGAAGAGTTGTTGAAGGCAGTAGAACTTTGCTCCCGCTCTAAGGCTGCGGTCATGGATATGTTCGGTGATTTACGAATGGGAAGGATCATTCAACAGGATCAAGTCACGCAAATGGTAGGTGAAATCTCCGACTCGTTACTACGCCATCCTGATGCACTGCTCAGTCTTGTGCGTCTCAAGACTGCCGATGAATATACCTACATGCATTCCGTAGCTGTTTGCGGGTTGATGATTGGCTTGGCACGTCAGTTGGACCTACCACCGCCACTGGTAGAAGAAGCCGGGTTGGCGGGCTTGCTCCATGATGTGGGCAAGATGGCAATACCCACGGCCATCCTGGCTAAGCCGTTGCCCTTGAATGACAACGAGCATACAACGATGCGTACACATCCTGAGGCAGGAACCAGGATGCTGGCAGACAGCAGTCATTTCACCCCGCGGGTGCTGGACGTCTGTCTGCATCACCATGAAAAGATGGACGGAAGTGGCTATCCCCATAAGTTATGTGGAACCCAGATAAGTCTCTTCGCACGCATGGCAGCGATCTGTGATGTCTATGACGCAGTAACATCTGACCGCCCTTATCGGGACCGCTGGTGTCCCGCTGAATCGATCCGGAAAATGGCCAGGTGGACAGGTCATTTCGATGAGAGGGTCTTTCACGCATTCGTCAAATGCATTGGCATCTATCCAGTGGGAGCATTGGTGCGTCTTCAAAGTGGCAGGTTGGCGGTGGTCATTGAGCAGCATGCCCAATGTTTGCTGACGCCGATAGTGAAGGCTTTTTTCTCGGCTACCTCTCGTACGCCGTTACCCGCCGAATGTATTGATCTGGCCTGTGGGCAGGACCGCATTGTGAGCGTCGAGTCAGAGAAAACCTGGGGTTTGAAGAACCTCGAGGCGCTCTGGATGGGCGAAGCCGGCAATGGTTCCCGGCCCGGGTAAAGACGTTCGAGTCCAGGTTTTTAACCAGCGCATGGCGCTGGTTTTTTTTGCCTTCGTTCTGGATTGCCTATCAACGTCGAGTAGGAATTTCCCTACGACAGAACGGTAATCCCTAGTTGTAAATAAGAATGGCCCGATGGCTTGCTTGATATCACCTGGCCATTATCTCTTCAAGCCAACAAAAACGACGCCCGGCGATGGGGTCCTACGTCGGATCCGGTTGGATCCGCACTGAAGTGGAGAGATTAAAGGTGAAAGGACAGGTCATTTCCTCCCCCCTGATCTTGATTATGCTACCGGCAGGCTTGACGGGTTTGTTTGGTTGCGTCGTGATTCTGATCTGTGCGCAGATCAATCTGCAGAGCGTAGCCGGTTGCATATCCGTCTTGCTTGGCTCGATGCTGATGGGGGCATGGACCCAGCGTCTTTCCAAGACTCAGCAATGTACCCGGCAAGGTAACGATCAGCAGCCTCACCTTCAGTTGAAGGTGTCGCCTGACGAAGGTTTGGGCGAGGTATGTGCTCAAGTCCTGCCGGTTTGGAGCCATCAGATCAATGCTGCTCGCGTTCTCAGCGAGGAGTCGATCCTCAAATTGAGCCACCGCTTCGCAACGCTGTCGGGGGATATCAGTGCCTCCGCTTCCCACGGTTCGGGCCAGAATTCAGGTACGCGGTTGGTGGAAATACTCGAGGTCGGCCAACAGGACCTGGACTCGATCATGGTGGCCCTTCGCGCCGCGCTTTTGCGCAAGGAGTCAGAGCTCAAGGAAGTATTGCTCCTTTCCGAATTCACTTCTCAGTTGCAGGAAATGGCCAAATTCGTCGGTGACATTGCCCAGCAAACCAATCTTCTGGCACTCAATGCCGCCATTGAAGCCGCTCGGGCAGGCGATGCCGGCCGCGGCTTTGCGGTTGTGGCAGATGAAGTACGCAAGTTGTCCAGCCTGTCCGGGGAGACGGGACAGAAAATCAGCGAAACGGTGAACACTGTCAATGCTGCCATCTCCCGCACCGTCGAGCTTTCACGGCATCAGGCGCAGCAGGATTCGCAAACCCTGGCTCAGTCAGAGCAACTGGTGTCCCAGGTGATCGAGCACTTCCGGCACAACGCCCAGGCCATCGTCGATACCAGCAGCAGTCTTCAGCAGCAAAGCGAAAACGTTGCCACTGAGATATCGGGGGTACTGGTCGCCTTGCAGTTCCAGGATCGGGTGGGCCAGATGCTTTCCCTGGTCAACAACGATCTTTGCAAGCTGCATGCGCATATTGCCGAACGCCAGCAACTGGCCCTCGCCGGCGGTATACCTGCCCCGATTATCGCTGATACCTGGCTTGAGCAATTGGCAAGCACCTACACGATGCCTGAACAGCACGCGATCCATCACGGTAAGCCTGTGGTGAGCAGTCCTTCATCCGAAATCACTTTTTTCTAGGGAGTTTCCCCATGAGCAAAACCATCCTGATTGTCGATGACTCTGCTTCCATTCGCCAAGTGGTGAGCATCACCTTGAAGGGCGCCGGCTACGAGGTCATCGAAGGTGTCGACGGCCGCGACGCCCTCACCAAACTCGACGGACGCAAGATCCACCTGATTGTCAGTGACGTGAACATGCCGAACATGGATGGCCTGAGCTTTATCAAGGCAGCCAAGCAACTGCCGGCCTACAAGTTCACGCCCGTGATCATGCTGACCACCGAAACCGGTGAGGCCATGAAGCAACAGGGCCAGGCTGTCGGTGCCAAGGCCTGGATGGTCAAGCCCTTCCAGCCGGCTCAGATGCTGGGTGCCGTCTCCAAACTGATCATGCCGTAGCGCGGCCCAGGGTCCCTGGAAAGGAGGTTGTCATGACAAACAACACGGCTTGTCTGCGTCGGATTCTGGTCCTCGAAGGGCCGCTGACCATTTACACCGCCGCTGAACGCAAAGACCTGTTGCTGGAGCTGTTTCCCTTGGCTCAGGAAGTCGAAATGGATCTGCGGGGCGTGGACGAAATGGATACCGCCGGGCTCCAGCTGTTGGTGTTGATCAAGCAGGAATCACTGCGCCACGGCTCCAGTCTGTTTCTGAGTAATCCCAGCACCGCGGTGCTCGATGCACTGGACATAAGTGGGCTGCACAACTTTTTCGACGAGTCGGCCACGCCTCGTCAGCAGAGAGGTTGAAACCATGAGCTCGCCCATGAATCTGGACGACGTGCTACAGACGTTCATCGCCGAAAGCCAGGAGCTCTTGCTCCTGATGGAAGACGCGCTGTTGCAGATCGAACAGGCGCCGGACGATGTGGACACCATCAACGCGCTTTTTCGCGTCGCCCACACCATCAAAGGTTCCGCCGGCCTGTTTGGCTTCACGCCGATCGTAGCCTTTACCCACGTGGCGGAAAGCGTACTGGATCGAGTCCGTGGACATGAACTGCGGGTGGACGAGTCGCTGAGTGCCTTGTTCCTGGAAGTGCGGGACCACCTCTGCACTCTGATTGAATTGCTTGCCAGCCACGGTGACTTGCAAGGCATGACCGCAGAGCATGAGCGCCAGGGAGCGGCTTTGGTCGAGCGTCTCAACCGTTACCTGGAAAACCGTCACGAACCGGAGGCGTTCCTGGTACCGATCGAGCCGCCTCAATCGGCTTGTGCCGCGCGTTGGCATCTGTCCCTTCGCCTGTGTCCGGATGTCCTGCGTAACGGCATGGATCCGATTTCGTTGCTGCGCTACCTCAACAGTTTCGGCCAAGTCAGTGCAGTCGTCTGCATGACCGATGGCATGCCGGATATCGCGGCGATGGATCCGGAAGCGTGTTACCTGGGGTTTGAACTGGGGTTTGTCAGCGATGCCGGCCAGGCCACCATTGAAGGGGCCTTCGACTTCGTTCGCGAGGGCAGCCAGATCTGCGTGTTGCCGTGCAACGGCGACTTGGCGGGTTTCCGGGCGTTGATAGGCCGTCTCGAAGCTGAGCCCGATGACATGGTAGAGGCCTTTGTCGCTTGTGGTTCCGTGACCCGTGAGGCATGGCTGGCCGGTTTGTCTTCTGACGAGTCGACAACCGTTGCGATTGCCTCCGTGGCGCCAGACCAAGCGGCTCGCGATGACGTGACCAGGAACCGTGGGGCGAAAGAGCCGCGTCCGGCCGAAGGCAATCTGATTCGTGTCGACGCCGGCAAACTGGATCAGCTGATCAATCTGGTGGGCGAGCTGATCATCGCCGGTGCTGGCGCCAATCTGGGGGCCATCCAAAGCGGTATCGGCGAGCTGATTGAAGCGACAAGTTCGCTCTCGCGTCTTGTCGAAGAAGTTCGCGACTGTGCCCTGACCCTGCGAATGGTGCAGATTGGTGCCACATTCAACCGCTTCCAGCGGGTGGTGCGCGATGTGTCCAAGGAGTTGGGCAAGGACATCGTCTTACAAGTACTTGGTGCCGAGACCGAGTTGGACAAGACGGTGGTCGAGCGCATCGGCGATCCTCTGACCCACCTGGTCCGCAACGCCATGGATCACGGCATAGAAGCCTCCCAACTGCGTCGTGAACGTGGCAAGCCCGAGCAGGGCACGGTTCGCCTCAATGCTTATCACGAGGCCAACAGCATCGTCATTGAAGTCAGTGACGACGGTGGTGGCCTGAATAAGCAACGCATCCTGGCCAAGGCGATGGAGCGCGGCCTGGTTGCCGAAGGGCAGCAGTTGGCCGACGGCGACATTCTCAACCTGATTTTCGAACCCGGCTTTTCCACGGCCGATCAGGTCAGCAACTTGTCCGGGCGCGGCGTTGGAATGGATGTCGTCAAACGGAACATCGTTGCCCTGCGCGGCTCGGTCAACCTGGAAAGCGAGGAGGGCATGGGCACCACGGTGCGTATCCGCCTGCCGCTGACCCTGGCCATCATCGATGGTTTTCTGATCGGGGTCGGCAATGCCTCCTATGTCGTGCCTCTGGACCTGGTCGAGGAGTGCATCGAACTGTCGACCGACGACTACAGCAATCAAGAATTCCTCGACCTGCGGGGCTCGGTGCTTCCAGTCCTGCGCCTGCGTGAGATGTTCGCCATCGATGAGCCTAACCATGGCCGTGAAAACATCGTGGTAGTGCATTACGCGGGGATGCGGGTGGGCCTGGTCGTCGATCAATTGCTGGGTGAGTTCCAGACGGTGATCAAGCCGCTGGGCAAGATTTTCGGTACAGCTCATGGACTGGGCGGCTTCACCATCCTGGGCAACGGGGCAGTCGCGCTGATCCTGGATATTCCCAAACTACTCGGGCAAGTCGTCAGCCGACAGAAGCACGGTACGACCCTCAGCCCTGAATTGACTCAATAGTTTTCCCTGGAGTACAGCATCATGACCGTCAAAAAAAATATCTCTCTGCTGGTCGCCTCTGCTCTGTTGGGCATCCTGGTCCTGGCCAGTCTCAGTCTTTATCTGATGGGTGGGGTCAGGAGCACCGCCAGCTATGCGCAAGTCAATACCGTGCCCAGCCTGCAGTTGCTGGATCATGTGGCCCTGGCCCTTGCAGATAGCCACAGCCGCCAATGGCAGAGCCTGTCCGGACCTGCCAACAGTCCTCAACAAAGTGACAAGGAGTCGGTACTCCAGGCACTCGATCGCTACCAGAAAGAGTTCGTCTCCGACGATCGTGATGCGGCGCTGCTCAGCGCCTTGCGCAGCACAGTCAACGAATACAACCGAGGTGTGGAGCGTTTCGACACCGCCCTGCGCAATGCAGCCCCTGAAGCCCGTACTGTGCTGCTCGACCTGGACGTGACACGTGAGAAGGTTACTTCGGCCTTGAGTGATATCCGCCAGTACAACCTGGACCTGGGACGAAAAAACGCAGCGATCGCGGCATCGACCGAACAGACGGCGATCTACAGCATTGCCTTGGTCGGCGGCGCCACCTTGCTGGTGATCGGCTTGATCGGTTTTTTCCTGGTGCGCCGGTTGCTGAACACCTTGGGCGGCGAGCCCGACGATGTACGCCTGCTGGCCGAGCGGTTCGTGTCTGGGCAGTTGGACGTGCAAGGCAGTGGCAATGGCCTTCAACGTACCGGGTTGATGGGTTCCATGGACCGCCTGAGCGGGATCTTGAATCAGTTGATCAACGAAATGAATCACATGTCCGCAGAGCACGACAAAGGCGACATCGACGTGCAAATCAATGCGGCGGGCTTCGCTGGCAGTTATGGGCTGATGGCACAAGGCATCAACGACATGGTCGCCGGGCATATCAGCGTCAAGAAACAAGCCATGGCCTGCATCAAGTCGATCAGCGAGGGCGATTTGCAGGCGCCTCTGCAAGCGTTCCCCGGCAAGAAGGCGTTCATTAACGTCACCATCGAGCATCTGCGCAGCACCATCATGGCGTTGATCGAAGAGATGAGTCACATGTCCGATGAGCATGAGAAAGGTGACATTGATGTGCATATCGACGTACAGCGATTCCAAGGCTCGTACCGTCAAATCGCCCAAGGCATCAACGACATGGTCGATGGTCACATCAGCGTGAAAAAACAGGCCATGGCTTGCATACGTTCTTTCGGTGAAGGCGACCTGTCGGCGCCCCTGGCCCAGTTCCCCGGCAAAAAAGCCTTTATCAACGACAACATCGAGCAACTGCGCCGCAACATCCAGGCGCTGATCGAAGACACCCAGATGCTCAGCGAGAATGCTGTGGTCGGCCGGCTCGATACCCGTGCGGACAGTACTCGCCATCAAGGGGATTTTCGCCGCATCGTAGCGGGGATCAACAGCACGCTGGACTCGATCGTCGCGCCGCTCAGCGAGGCGATGGAGGTCATGGTGGCTCTGTCCGTTGGGGACCTGACCCGCAACGTCAAAGGTCACTACCAGGGCAGCCTGCAAGACCTCAAGAACGCGGTCAACGAAACGGTGAGCAAACTCTCGCAGATCATTGGCGAAGTTCGCAGCTCCGCCGATTCGCTGTCCAGTGCCTCGGAAGAGATTTCCGCCACGGCCCAGAGCATCAGTCAGTCGGCCTCGGTACAGGCGGCGTCGGTTGAAGAGACGTCGGCCTCAATGGAGCAAATGTCGGCATCGATTTCTCAGAACACCGAGAACGCCAAGGTGACCGACGGCATGGCCGGCAAGGCGAGCAAGGAGGCGAATGAGGGCGGGCAGGCTGTCAAGGACACCGTCTCGGCCATGAAAACCATCGCGGAGAAGATTGGGATTGTCGACTCGATTGCCTATCAGACGAATCTGTTGGCGCTCAACGCGGCCATCGAAGCGGCCCGTGCCGGTGAACATGGCAAGGGCTTTGCGGTCGTCGCCGCTGAGGTGCGCAAACTCGCCGAACGTAGCCAGGTCGCGGCGCAGGAAATCGGCCAGGTGGCCAAAAGCAGTGTCGCCCTGGCTGAACGCGCTGGCAACCTGTTGGATGAAATCGTGCCGTCGATCACCAAGACTTCCGATTTGGTCCAGGAGATCGCCGCTGCATCTGAGGAGCAGACCATCGGCTCCGAGCAGATCAATACCGCCATGTCTCAGATGAGCCAGATCACTCAACAGAACGCCTCCGCTTCCGAAGAACTGGCCGCAACTGCCGAAGAGATGAGCAGCCAGGCCGAACAGCTACAGGAGCTGATGGGCTTTTTCACCCTGCAAGGTCGGGCGGCGATAGCCTCGGTACCTCGAGCCGCTCCTACCGGTCTTGGGGTCATGCAAAGCAGCGAGCATGCCCAGGAAGGCGGGTTCATCCGCTTTGGGAGTTGAAACATGGAACCTGCAGTGTTGAGTCATTCCGAGCATGCTCCGCAGAGCTCGGTTAGCAGTGAATGCCTGCAGTTCCTGACATTCATTTGCGCCAGGGAGATTTATGCGATCGACACCTTGTGCGTACGCGAGATCATCGAGTACGGCCAGGTGACCAGTCTGCCGCTGATGCCTGACTTTATCCGCGGGGTGATCAACCTGCGCGGCTCGGTAGTCCCGGTGATCGATCTGCAGGCGCGTTTCAGCAAAGGCACCACGCGGCAAAGCAGCAGGACTTGCATTGTCATTCTGGAGCTGATGCAGGACGGCGAACCGCACGTGCTAGGCATCGTGGTCGATTCGGTGAGCGAGGTGATCGAGATCGAGATGGCTGAGGTCAAGGCGGCGCCGGCGATCGGAAACCGCATCCGCGAAGACTTCATTCGGGGGATGGTCAAGGTGCGAGACACGTTCCTGACGGTGCTTCAGATCGACCAGGTGTTGAGTGTCAGCGAGATTGCCGGTCGGTTGCACTGAAGGGTGCCTACGTTGTCTTGATAGGGTAGCTACCGGCTCTGGTGGTGCCCGAGGAGTGAACCATGTCAGTATCCGCCTCGCGCCTGCCGACCCCCGGGTCGGCGGCGCCCCAGTACCTGACCTTCAGCGTGGGTCAGGAGATGTTTGCGGTAGGCACTCTGTGCGTACGGGAAATCGTCGAGTACGGGCCCATTACTCCGTTGCCGATGGCACCGTCAAAAGTGCGTGGCATTACCAACCTGCGCGGCGCGGCGATTCCGGTGCTGGATTTGGGAGTATGTTTCGGTGGCGTTCGGACCCTGGAAAACCCACGCACCTGTATTGTCATGCTGGAGGTCCACAACGGCGCGGGCCTGGTGGGTATCATTGTGGATGCCGTTAGCGAGGTGTTGGAGATCCCCTCCGAGCAAATCGAGCCGCCGCCGACCTTGCAAAGGCGTGTGAGCCCCGAATTCGTTGTAGGGGTCGGCAAGCTCGGCGAACACTTCGTGCTGCTTCTGGATATCGAGCACATGCTCAGCAGCGAGGACTGGTCCGCGCTGCTGCCGGCGTCGCGTTTCAACGCGGACGGGCTCGAATCATGAACGTTGTGCTCTCCGACAACGAGTTTCAGCAGTTTCGGGCAATGATTCATGATATCGCCGGGATTAGCTTGTCGGTTGCCAAGAAGCAACTGGTCAGCGGCCGTCTGGCCAAACGCTTGCAGTTCTTAAACCTGACCACCTACGGCAGCTACTATCGTTTGCTGATGAAGGATCGGGCTGAGTTGCAGACGGCCGTGGACCTGTTGACCACCAACGAAACCTACT
The DNA here is from genome assembly GCF_001269745.1 of Pseudomonas sp. P97.38. Classification (NCBI taxonomy): domain Bacteria; kingdom Pseudomonadati; phylum Pseudomonadota; class Gammaproteobacteria; order Pseudomonadales; family Pseudomonadaceae; genus Pseudomonas; species Pseudomonas sp. P97.38. The sequence continues at coordinate 177,284 of NZ_LHVJ01000007.1, read as the reverse complement.
TTTTCCGCGAGCCAAAGCATTTCGAATTCCTGCGTCATGGGGTGCTTCCTGAACTTCGTGGCAATGGCGCGGTGCGCATCTGGAGTGGTGCCTGCTCCACAGGAGAGGAACCCTATACCCTAGCCATGGTGCTGGCCGACAGTTTGGGCACCCGGCCATGGGAAATCCTCGCGTCCGATATCAGTAGCCGGGTGTTGGAAAAGGCCCAGGGCGGGCGCTATCCACTGGACGGTACCCGAGGCATTCCCGAGGCGCTGTTGAACAAGTACTGCTTAAAGGGAGTGGGCAGCAACAACGGCATTTTCATGGTTGATCGTGCGCTCGCATCACGCATTACGTTCACTTCGATCAATCTGAACAATGCGCTGCCATCGGTGGGGCAGTTCGATGTAATTTTCCTGCGTAACGTGATGATCTATTTCGACAACCAGACCAAGTCCGAGGTGGTAAAGCGCTTGATCAAGCACCTCAAACCAGGGGGTTATTTCATCGTCAGCCACTCGGAAAGTCTTAATGGCATCAGCGACGAACTGCAATTGGTCAAACCGTCCATCTACCGTAAACCAGTTGCTTGAAATGACTCGGATAATCGAATACTTCCTGCAGCCTGGTGACGTGGTGTTCGGAGGGAGTCAGATGCGCTTGTGTACGGTACTGGGCTCCTGCGTTGCCCTGGTGTTTTGGCATCCGCAGCGCTTGTTGGGCGGCATGTGTCATTTCATGTTGCCACGTCGGGGAGGCCACGGCGCGGGACACCTGAACGGTCGTTATGCGACGGAGGCGTTGATGCTGTTGTTCGAGTGCATTCATCAAGCGGGCGCCCGGCCCGAGCAGTTCGAGGTGAGCCTTTTTGGCGGGGCTGACATGTTTCCCGGGGTGGAGCGCGGTGGCGCTATCGGGATTGGCCAACAGAACGTCAATGCCGCCAGGCGCCTGATCCAGCACCATGGGTTGCAATGCCGGGCCTACCACGTAGGTGGCCGGGGGTATCGCCACCTGGTGTTCGATGTGAGCACTGGACGCCTTCAGCTCAATCATGCCGACTCGGTACGCAAAGTATTCGAATCCCCCAAGAGTAATGTCTGATGACGGATATCAAGGTCTTGATCGTGGATGATTCCGCCGTGGTGCGCCAGGTGCTGAGTGCGGTTCTGAACCAGGCCAGCGGGATCCAGGTGATGGACGTCGCCGTCGATCCGGTGTACGCCATGGAGAAGATGAGCAGGCAATGGCCTGATGTCATTGTGTTGGACGTCGAGATGCCACGAATGGACGGCATCACCTTCCTGAAAAAGCTAATGGCGAATAAGCCTACGCCGGTGGTGATTTGTTCGACGCTGACAGAGAAGGGCGCCAAGACCACCTTGCAGGCGTTGGCGGCCGGTGCAGTCAGTATCGTCACCAAGCCACAATCCAACCTGCGACACTTCCTGACTGAACACGCGGATGAATTGATCCATGCCGTCAGGGCTGCGGCGAATGCCAACATGAGGCGTGTACGAATCCCCCAAGCATCCGTCAACGTACCGCCTCGCCTCAGCGCCGATGCAGTCCTGGCTTCTGCGTCCGTGGCGATGACGCGCACGACCGAGAGCATCGTCGCCATTGGCACCTCCACCGGGGGCACTCAGGCCTTGGAACAAGTGCTCCAAGGATTGCCTCGGGTCTGTCCGGGCATTGTCGTAGTGCAACACATGCCAGAGAAATTCACCGCCGCATTCGCCGAGCGCCTCAACCACGTGTGCGAGATCGAGGTCCGAGAGGCTGCTTCGGGCGATTGCATCGTCCCCGGGCGTGCGTTGATCGCACCGGGAGGGTCCCACATGCTGGTCAAGCGCAGTGGTGCCCGGTACCTGGTTGAAATCGTGCAAGGACCGCCGGTGAATCGGCACCGACCTTCAGTAGATGTGATGTTTCGTTCAGTCGCACGTAGCGCAGGCAGCAATGCCTTGGGCATTATCATGACGGGCATGGGGGATGATGGTGCCCGCGGTCTCAAGGAAATGCGTGACGCCGGCGCCAGGACCCTGGGTCAGGATGAAGATTCCTGTGTGGTGTATGGAATGCCGCGCGAGGCCTTCAAGTTGGGCGCGGTCGAGCGCGAGTTGCCATTGGAGCAAATTGCTTCGGCCATCCTTGGCGCTCGCGGACACCGTCCTTGAGATCGCGTCGACGTTTCAGACGAGCCCTTCATTCAACGCGTAGCGCACCAGGTCTGTGCTGGTGCTGAAACACATCTTCTCCATCAGCCGGGTCTTGTGAGTGCTGACGGTTTTATTGCTGATCACCAGTTGTTCGGCGATTTGGTTGACGCTCAGCCCTTGAGCCAGCATCCGCAGGATCTGGAATTCACGTGAGGTCAGGCTCTGCGAAGCGTTCTCAGACGTTACACCACTGCTCTGAAGTGCGATCTGCTCGGCCAGTTGCGGATCGAGGTAGCGCGCGCCGGTGCTCACCTTGCGGATCGCTGCCAGCAGCGCTTCCGGGTCGCGGTCCTTGGTCATGTAGCCTGAGGCGCCGGCGCGTAGCGCACGCTGGGCAATGTGCGGTTCATTGTGCATGCTCAGGATGAGCATCGGCAGCTTGGGGTAATGGGCGTGGATACGGCCAATCAAATCCTCGCCACTTGAACCGGGCATGGTCATGTCAAGCAGTAGCACATCGACTTCGGTATGGCGCAGCGACTCCAGGACCTGGGCACCATTTTGCGCTTCTGCCACCACGGAGAAATCCTTTACCAGCGCGAACAATTGCTTGAGACCCTCGCGCATGATCGTGTGATCGTCGGCCACCATTAAACGGATCATGAATCGTGACTCCTTGACGCGGGTATATGCAGTTGAATGGTCGTACCGCTACCGATGCTGCTGGATATGGTGGTGGTTCCGCCCAAGGTCAGGCCACGTTCGCGCATTCCCAGTAAGCCAAGGGTCTTGGAGGCACGGTTGGATTGATCAAATCCTTTGCCATTGTCGGTTATTTTAAGTGACCAACCATTGTCGTCTTGCTCGAACGTGACAGTGACCCGTGTCGCTTCGGCATGCCGGGCGATATTGGTAAGCGACTCTTGGGCGATTCGAAATGCAACGGTTGCACTGGCATCGTCCAAGTTTATTTTCTGGGGATGAACTTGCAGGCTGCAATCAATGCCCCATTGCTGTTTGAACATGTCAGTCAGCCATTCCAGCGACGCGACGATACCCATGTTGAGGATGGAGGGTCGCAGGCTGGTGGAGATGTTCCTGACCACCTGCACTGTCTGGTCGATCAGTTGCAATAGGCGAGCGACTTGCTCGGTGAGCTGGGGCAATTGCTCGGCGTACTGGAAGCGTAATAGCGAAGTGCCCATGCGTATGGCCGTTAGATGTTGCCCAAGTTCATCGTGAATTTCCTGAGCGATCAGCTTACGTTCCTCTTCCCGCGCACTTTCGCGACTGGACATCAACTGACGCAGTTGCTTGTTGAGCGACGCCAGGCGCAGTTCTACCAGGCGTAGCTCCGATATATCGCGAACGACAGCCAGCACCGTGGCAATTTTCCCCTGGATATTCTGTTCTGGAACGAGACTGATGTGATAGACGCGTTGCAATTGGTGTTGTTGGGTGAGCACATACTCGTGCTCCAGAGATTGACCCTGTTCTGCGGCTTGGATAACTGCCTCGCGAAATAATTGGCTCTGTACGCTGTTCGGCAGAATCTCCAGTAGGTCCTTGTGCAGCAGGTCGCTTTGTGGGCGATCGAGCCACGCTTCCAGTGCCGGGTTCACGAACAACAATTCGCCCTTTGGACTCAGTCGTGCGATTCCATCTGGGGAGTTCTCGACCAATGTGCCGATTTCCTGCTGCCTGACCAGCTCGTTGCGCTGGGCCTCCCGGATATCGGTAATGTTGCGAGCAATGCAAACCAGGCGATGCAGACGCCCATTTGAGTCAGCTACGGGAACCAGGTTGAAGTGCACGACGAGTGAGCGTTGTGCACAAGGCAGTTGTGCGTCCAGCTCGATGGGAGCGTCCACGGCGATACAGTGCAGGCAGATAGCCTCGATGATGTTCGCTGTTTCCTTTTCAAGGCACTGGCTCAACGGCTGGCCGATCATGTCCGAATGACGCTTGGCGAGCATCTCGCAGAGCTTTGGATTGGCCTCCAGGCAAGTCAATTGGTGGTCGGCATCTACGGCAAGCAGGCAAAGCATATCTTGGGAGTGGTCGAAGACTTCGCGGTAACGACGCTCGCTCTGAGCCAGATGCCTGTGGGCTGAACAACGCTCCCACGCGATTGCACCGATATGGCTGGCCATTTGGGCATACTTGCGGTGCTGGTCGCTCAGTTGGGTTTCACCGCAGACGAATAACAGGATGGCCCCCATAGTAATTCCGTTCTTATTGATCACCGGCTCTACCCAGCAACCTCGATAGCCCGCCTGCAAGGCGGGTTGGCGGAACGCGAGGTCAGAGGCGTCGCTTAGTAGATCTTGTATGAAGTGATGGTGCTCGAACAGCTCGGGATGTCGATTAAGATCTTCGGCCAGGCAGGTTTCAAGCCAGGGACCATCTAGCTGTGCCGCCCCGAGAAGCTCATCGCCTGGGACTGCCTTGAACGCCATGGCATTGGGAAACTCGGGTGCCAGGATCTCCAGATAGGTACTCAGCAGTGGTAGCAACTCACTAAGGGTGTCGTGAGTGACCATTTTCTGGAAAATGGCAGAGCGCGCATTCTCGGCGCGCTCTTGTCGGCGCAATGCGCTGGTATCCTGCGCAGTCACGAGCACCCCGCAAAGCTCGCCCGTTTCGTCGTGCTCCGGCGTCAGGTTGCATAGGAAGTCTACGGAGCGACCGGAATACAGATCTTTGTTTTCCAACAGGAACGTGTTTGCTACGCCCGTCGATAACGTGAGTTCTACCTGCGTGCGGAAATACTCGTTGAGCTGATCGGGCGTAGAGGCACGTTCCGTAATGTGGGTGTTGGGAAAGCCTCGGGCGCGTTCAAGCTCGGGATTGGCATAGATTTGCTGGCCGAGCCGATTGTAGCGAACGATGATGTTCTGCGAGTTCTTGGCCAGTGAAAGGTACTTGTTTTCGTTGTTGAGCAGTGCCTGGCGCAGGGCAAGATGTTCACTGATGTCTTCAAGCTGCGACACAAAGTAAAGCGCCTCCTCATTCTGGTTACGGGCAATGCCTAGCGTCAATCGTGCCCACAATATGCTTCCGTCCTTACGAATATAGCGTTTTTCCAGCGTCAGGCTTGTGCGCTGTCCCTGGATGAGCCTTTGCAGTTCGTCCTGGCTGACGTCAACATCGTCCGGGTGGGTCAATTGCTGAAAAGATGTGGCACGAAGCTCTTCCTCGCTGTAACCCAGCATCTGGCTCAGCATTCGATTGGCCGCGATCCATTCACCACTCATTCGCAGCAAGGCCAGGCCCGTACCGGCGGAGTCGAACGCCAGGCGATAGTCCTGATCTGCGAGATGGGCAGGTGCTGCGCGTCGAATCTTTACCAGGTACGTAGAGTGTTGGGCTTTGTAGTGGAGCTTCACATCCAGCGTATCGCCACTGGCCGACAGACTTTGAAAATGCCAGGTTCCGTTGAGGCGAGCATGATTGAGGTACCGTGCAAAGGCGCGCGGCTTGAGCGAAAACAAGGAAGAACAGGGTGGAGGAACGAGGGAATCGGGACTGTCACTCACGCCAAGCAGTGAGCCGGCGCAATCATCGATGATGAGCAGCAGTCCTTTAGCGTCCAGCAACAGGACACCCACATCATCGACTTCCTGCGAAGGAGATATCGCTACCGCAATGGCTGAATCCATTCGCCCATCCCCTGGTAACACGGTCTTGAGCATAGCTTATGTCCAGAACACGGTATCGGGTCTTCGACTTTGGTCCTAAGGCTGGCAACGGTTTCCTGATCAATCCTAAGCACCCGTTGGGCGGTTTTTTCCGCCTGGCACAACACAGCAATCCCTTTGGACAGAAACCAGATGAGAGACCACAATGATGCTATTGTGATATCAAATGCGCGACAGGCGCAATGAGCGGGCCTATGCAAGCAGCATCAAACAAGAAGGTCAGTCTGCGCCAATGGATCTGGCGGGCATTCGTCAGCACCAGCCTATTGCCGCTCATTTTGGTAGAAGGCGTATTGATCACCACGTACTTCATCACGAACCAGTCCATTCGAAGCTCCCAGATAGAGCACTTGCATCAAAGTGCGACACAAGACATACAAGACTCGGTTCAGCAGAATGCGCTGTTGGTGCAGGGACAATTGGAGCAGATCCACAAGGCGATCAGTCTGTACGCCAAGTCCACGGAGCATGAATTCACCGAAAACCTGCCTCCCGTGGCAGCATCACTTTCGATAAGTAAGGACGGCGTCCGTTACAGTGCTGCGGACGACGGAGGGTCGGCTTCGTTTTATTCAAATCTAACTCCGCCGCAAAAGCAGGATCTCAACAAAATATCCGTTCTGGCGAACCAGGATTTCATAATGAAGCAGTTGAAGGACGCGGATCCTCTGATTGCCAGCATCTATTTCAACAGTTGGGACAGCTATAACCGGATTTATCCATGGTTCAATACGCTGGAGCAATACCCGCATGATATGGACATCACACAGTACAACTTCTATTACCTGGCTGACGCAAAGCATAACCCTGAAAAAAAGATAGTCTGGACGGATGTCTATCTGGATCCCGCCGGGCAGGGATGGATGATGTCTGCCATTGCGCCGGTCTACAAAGGCACCTTTCTGGAGGGCGTCGCGGGGATCGACGTAACCGTCGATGGTATCTTGAAACGAATAGCGCAGTTGAAGATGCCTTGGGACGGCTACCTGATGCTGGTCAACAATAAGCTCGATGTCATGGCCGTGCCTGAAGCAGGGCAATTTGATTTTTCTTTGCAAGCCGTCGAGAACCTGCCTGCTGGAGAACCCGTTGATCGCGAGCGCTTGCAGTCGCCGGATTTGAATCTAGGGCGACATCCGGACCTGGCCACTCTCAGCACGACCTTACCCAACCACCCGGGGGGTATCGCCGCACTGACGCTGGGTGGACAACCCCATCTGATTGCATGGGCCCGAATTCCTTCGACGGGGTGGCTCTTGCTGGCGGTCGTGGATGAAGCAGCGGTCATGCACAAAACCAATCTGCTCGCCAGCCATTACCGCAATGTGGGGTATCTACTGGTTGCCGGTCTGGTGTTGTTCTATACCGTATTCTTTGTCTTCATGTGGTGGCGTACACGCGACCTAAGTCACCAGTTGAGTATCCCGGTGCAAGGGATTTCACGAATGATGCGAGAGATTGGCCGTGGTAACTGGCATCCGGCGGCAAGTCCCTCCGATATTATCGAACTATGGTCAATGTCCAGCCAGGCGTTGGGCATGGGCAGGCAGTTGGCTCAGGCAGAATTCATTCGCAGTTCCACACAGCAGCGCCTGGAACTGGTTATGGACAGTTTTGCTGAGGGCTTATGGGAGTATTACCCAAGACGACACCTCTTCAGCCTCAAAGGTGCTTTGTGCCAGCGCTTCGGTTTTGCAACCAGCGAAGTGTCGATGGCGACATTGCTGGAGCACATTCCCATCGAAGATCGGCAGGCCTTCATGCAATTCCTGGAAGAGGCTCGGGGCAGCGCAAGCTTGACGCCGGAAATAGAGATTCGAATCAGGGACGTGCATGGAAGCCTGATCTGGATACTGTGTCGTGGTCGCACATTGGATTCTTCTCGGCTTGATGATTCCAATGTCGTGATCGTGGCGTGCGTCGACATCACGACACTCAAGCAGACTCAGTTGCATTTGCGGGAAAAAACCCTGGAGGCAGAGGCCGCCAGTACCGCCAAATCAAAGTTCATCTCCAGCATGAGCCATGAGTTGCGTACCCCTTTGAATGCAATCTATGGGTTCGCTCAACTGGGGATCATGCAGTTGCCAGCCGAGGCCTCGCAACAGACAAGCAACCTGCAGGAAATCATCGAGGCCAGTGAACACCTCATGCAGTTGGTGGATGATCTGCTCGATCTCTCCAGCTTGCAGGTCGAGCAGTCTATGCTGGACCTAAGACCCGTGAAGGTGGCGGACCTTTTATTCAATTGCGCTGATATGGTTCAGCAGCAAGTGGCTGCTCATGGCCAAACGTTGCACATCAATGTGCCTTCGGACAGTGATGCATGGGATGTCTGGGCGGATAAACGTCGCCTCAAACAGGTTCTGATCAATCTGTTATCCAATGCGATCAAATACAACCGGCCCGGCGGCGACGTCACTCTAGGAGTGTCGGCCATCGAAGAGGGCACCAAGTTGCGCCTTTATGTAACGGATACCGGAATGGGCATACCTCCAGCTTTGCAAGGTGAGCTTTTCAGACCCTTTCAGCGGCTGGGTAAAGAGAACTCTTCCATTCAGGGGACCGGCATTGGCCTGGCGTTGTGTCGGGACTTGGCGATCCTCATGCACGGCAACATGGGCTTCGTCAGTGAGCTCGAAGCAGGAACGAGTTTCTGGATCGACCTGTGCTCAGCAGCGTTTCCTACGCCCGAGAACCGCCATGTCGATCGTTGTGATTCGTGAGGCATCGGTTGAGCCTCTTGATTGCAAAGCCGTGGTGGCCTCTGCACCGCAGATGCACCGTATTCGTAGTCTGGTAATGACGCTCGCCACGGGGAGGGCAGATAGATGTTTACCAAGATAAATGCTGAAAGCAAAATCGTTATCATCGATGATGTGGCCACCAATCTCAGGCTACTGGATTCATGCTTGCGAGCCGTAGGCCTGTCTAACGTCACTACATTCAGCGATTCTGCCGAAGGATTAGACTGGTTGCTTTCGAACCATTGGGATTTGTTGCTGCTGGACCTGGACATGCCCGCACCCGATGGCTTTGAAATCCTTGAACGTCTCAATACACGAAATCGCACCGAGTCTCCGGTCATTATCGTAACGGCCTTGAGTGATCAGCAGAACCGGCGAAAAGGGTTGGAGAAGGGCGCCAACGACTTCATTTCCAAACCCATTGACCTGCCAGAGGTGCTGCTCAGGGTGCGCAATTGCCTGGAGCTTGCACAGGCGGCGAAGCTGTTGCGTGACGTCAATGGTGAGCTCGAACGCAAAGTGGAATTACGCACCGTTCAGTTGGCCTCCAGTTACAAGGCGATCAGCAGTAGCCTGAGTCGAGCAGCGAGCTATCGCGATGACGATACGGGAAATCATATTATTCGTATTGGCGAGTCTGCGGCGTTGTTAGCCAAGGCAATCGGGATGCCTGCTCAATGGTGCGACACCATGAGGATGGCGGCACCGATGCATGACATTGGGAAAATCGGTATCGAAGATGCCATTCTGCAGAAGCCTGGCGCGTTGACACCGCAAGAGCGGGAGATCATGCAGAAGCACGCCTGCATTGGTTATGAAATCCTGCATGACCCAGACGGTTCCCCCTTGACAGATCTAGCGGCGGAAATTGCCCTGGCGCATCACGAACGCTGGGATGGCTCGGGCTATCCAAAGGGTCTACGAGGCAATGAGATCCCGTTGTCTGCCAGAATCGTGGCTATATGTGATGTGTACGACGCTATAAGAATGCCTAGAGCCTACAAAGAGGCTTGGGACATCGAACGTGCGAGGCGCTACATCATTGAACAAGCGGGTACTCACTTCGACCCGTTTCTGGTGGACGTGTTTTGCAATCTCTTTGATGAAATAGATCGCTTGAGCGTGCCCAATGCGAAAACAGGCTGAGATTTTGCAGGTTCGTTAGCCTTCCAGCCTTTGGCATGTTCGCGTGGTGCAAAGGCTGCCAGTCGCGAGCCTGGAAGGCGAACACTGGCCCGCGCTCAGTCAACGGGTTGCGGCGCAATCACCCATATACTGCATGGCATCTTGTACAGCAGACTTTCCACGGTGCTGCCGATCAATTTGTCCAAACCGTCATAGCGCACGCGCCCCATTACGATAATGTCAATATCATGGGCCCCGGCGTAGCTGGCTAGCACCTTGGTGGGATCACCCATGATCATGCGACGTTGTTCCGCAGCGATGCCATTGCGTTCGGCCAAGGCTTGGAATGTTGCGCCTTGAGCTTCATAGAGCTGTCGAGCCAGGGTTGAGGAGAAAAACGTCGAACCGTTGCCAAAGCCATATTCAGCGGCAGTAATGGATGAAAGATCGTAGGCGTAGATAACCTCCAATTGCGCATCGCAACTCGAAGCCAGTTTGTTCGCTTCGGCCAGAATCCGGTCGTTGAGATCCTTGTAGCAGCCGTCGCGGTGAAAGGGGTCGATGGCCGCCAGGATTTTGCGTGGGCGCGCATGGGTCACTGTGTTGACGAAGTGTAATGGCACTTCGCACTCGCGCAGCAGCTGCACATCCAGCGGCGTGAACATAAAGCGCGAGATCCAGGACTCAGGGTCCATCGTCTTGATCAGGGCATCCATTGGCGCTTCTCTGAGGTGAATCAGGATTTCCTTCAGTGGGCGTTCGACCCAGGTCACTTCTGTCGTGACGTCAATGCCGAGCTTGCGCAAGGGCCTGGCTTTTTCTTCCAGCCATTGCCGGTGACGTTCAACGTAACCCAGGCGCATCTGTTCCAGTGCCTGTTCGTTCACCAACCCGGCGGTGGCCAGGCCATCGAGATAGTCAAAGGCGACAATATGCAGGGCGGCGCCTTCGGCCTTGGCCAGTGCGGCCGCCCGGTCGAACGCCGGGTTGTGTTCCATCAGTGGCGAAACGACCAGCATCAAGCGTGGTTGCATAGACATGACGAACCTCCTGAACAAAGGACTATTGGTGCCGGCGAAATACGCGGGCGATGCCTGGTACCGATCATGGGTGCGGCGAGCCTTGGTAACTTGATTTGCATCAAATACGCTTGAAAAGTGTCGTATCGACGCTGACGACTCGGGTAACCGCGCAATCGTTGATCATGATCAATCCGCCCAGTGCAATCGGGCGCAGGCTGATGCTTGATTCTGAAGTCCAAGCTCACCCTTCATGAGAGGTTGGTCATGATTATCTGGCTCGAAGAACAACAGGCACAGATGCGCTGGATGGTGCACCTGGATGCCTGTTGCGTAAGCTTTCGTAGCGCGGATCAAGCGCTGGCGTTTACCCGAGCGTTGCAGGCTCGAATCGACGCGCCCCACGTCTGGCCGCGAGACGTGGTTGCACGCACGCAAGCGGCGCCGATCGAGCGATTGGCATCCGCTCAAGTCTCGCCGTAGCGCCATCGCCGTGATCGAGGCTCCGGGTCTGATCAATGCCGGCGCAGCGCTGGGAATTGGCCTGCTCGTGGGGCTTGAACGTGAGCGACGCAAGCGAGACAAGGGCAGGCGCGATTTTGCCGGTCTGCGCACGTTCGCCGTTACTTCGATGTTGGGGTATGCCACGGCATGGGCTGGCGGAGCTCCGTTGCTGGGGTTCGTCGCATTGGCGCTGGCAGCATTGATCATTGTGGCGTATTGGAAAAATCTCGCGAAAGACGCTGGCATCACCAGCGAAGTCGCCTTGTTTGCAGTGTTGGTGCTGGGAGCCCTTTGCGTCAGTGAGCCTGCTTTGGCAACCGCCATGGGTGTGGTGATGGCGGGGCTTCTGGCCAGCCGACAGGCACTGCACCATTTTGCCCGCAGCCAATTGACCGCGACGGAACTGCGCGATGGCCTGACGCTGCTGATTGCCGCGTTGGTCATACTGCCGCTCGCCCCTGATCGTTACCTGGGGCCCTACAACGCCATCAATCTCCGTACGTTTTGTGCCCTGACTGTCATGTTGATGGCGGTGGGCGCGCTGGGGCACGTCGCGGTTCGCACCCTTGGTACTCACTATGGCTATGCCCTGGGCGCAATCGCATCGGGGTTTGCTTCCGCCACGATGACTGTCGCGGCCATGGGGCATATCGCAGCGAAAGAGCCGTCCAATGTCAGGCTATTGAGCGCAGCCGCCGTGCTGTCGAATCTGGCGACCCTGGCACAGATGGTGCTGATTCTCGGGGTCATGGAGCCGGCTTTGCTGCGATGGCTGGTGTGGCCGCTGCTGTGCGGGTTAATGACGGTCCTGCTGTATGCTGGCGTGTTGATGTTTACCCGAACCAGGGCGCGAGCCGAGGAGAGGATCAAGCAAGGCGGGGCCTTCAGCTTGAAACTGGCGTTGACGGTGGTGGTGGCAATGACGGTCATCACCGTCATGTCGTCGGCGATGCTGGATGCATTCGGACGGGGCGGGGTGGCTGCTACCGCGATGCTCAGTGGGCTGGTCGATGCCCATGCCTCGATGGCCTCAATAGCGTCACTGGTCAAGGCTGGTCTGCTACCCCTGGAGGCGAGTGCCGTGCCAGTGTTGTTGGCGATAAGCAGTAACTCCCTGAGCAAATGCGCGTTGGCTTGGTTCAGTGGCGGGCGACTGTTCGCTGCGCATGTGATTCCAGGCCAGGTGCTGCTTATGCTGGCGATGTGGGCGGGGCTACTGCTGCCGAATATTTGATCCTCGATGATGGTCAGTTGAGGAAGATCAAGTCTGGCTTGCGGCAGTGATTCATTCTGGAGCCTCGATCTTTCAAAGGGCTGTCGCCCTATGTCGAGGTGCTCCATGTCCCAGACTCAACGTTTATTGCTGCTGGCGCCTGACGCCATGATCCGTACGCCCGCGTTCGACCGTGCCACCGAGCTGGCGCTGGCGATGGACCTGCCGCTGCACATCGTCGCCATCGATTATCTTGAGCTGCTGTCGGTGGCCGGTCTGTTCGCGCCCGACCAGGTCAAGAGCGCGCGCGACGGTTATTTGGAAACACATCGGCATTGGCTGTGGCAACAGGCCGAGCTGGCACGTCGGCATGGGGTCGAGGTGACCTGTGAAGTGGTCTGGAGCAAAGATGCTTATCAAGGTTTACAGCAATACATCAAGGAATTGCCGCTGGCGTTGATCATCAAGGATGCACAGCCGGAGCCGGCGCTTAAGCGGATCTTTTTCACACCGTTGGACTGGCGCTTGCTGCGCGACTGTCCTGTGCCGGTGCATCTGGTCACCGATTCGCGCAACCCTCGGCCTCGGCGAGTCCTGGCGATCGTCGACGTGCTGCGCAGCGAGGAACAGGACCTGGTGTTCAACGACCAGATCGTCAAGGCCGCCGTCAAGTTGGCCGAGCAATGCAACGCTGATGTCGAGTTGCTGCACGCCTTTGACTGGACCGCCATCTACGCAACGGACATGGGTATCGGCGCGCTTCCCCTGGCGACTGGAATCTATGAGGCATTGGGCGAGGCGCAGCACGAGGTGTTCGAATCCCTGGCGGAGCGGCATGGGGTCGCGCCGCACAAGCGTCATTTCGTCGAAGGGGCACCGCTGCCGAGTATTTGTAAGTTCGCCCACGACCATCAGGTAGATGTGATCGTGATGGGCACCACGGCACACCATGGCCTGGACAGGCGCCTTGGCACTACCGCCGAGCTCTTGCTGCAACGAGCCCCTTGCAGCGTATGGGCGATCAAGCCGCAGGCTTGACCGCAGCCACCTGCGCGGGCCCCGTTCTACAGGGTACCCGCGCAGCCTCGTGGCTAAAGGTAGAGGCGATGAATGACTTGTCGGGTGTCCTCGGGGTCGGTGCGGGTTTCGAAACCCAAGCTATGAGCCAGCTCGCGCATGGCGGCATTGCTGGCGGAGTCGATGGAGTAGATTTGGCGGTAGCCGTTTTTACGCGCCGCTTCTATCAGGTGCTCCATCAACAAGGTCCCCAGACCCAGGTGCTGCCAGGGGTCGGCGACGGTCACGGCGCACTCGCATTCGTGCGCAGAGGTAGCGCAGTAACGGCTGACGCCGATTTCGATCAACTTGCCGTCGTCATGGACCAGGGCGATGTAGGCCAGGCGAGTCTTATAGTCGACGTCCATCAAGTGATCGAGCATTGCCGTCCCGGGTTCATTGATTTGCGATAGAAAGCGCATGTGCCGCGACTCCGGAGACAGGCGCTTGATGAAGTCATATTCGCGTTGGCGATCCTCTTCCCGTAATGGCCTGATCAGTACATGCCGACCGTCCTTAAGCGCCTGAATCCAGTGTTTGCCGCTGATGCTGGCATACAGCGCGGCGGCGCGTTCGTTATGGGCTTTGACTGTGAGCATGATCAATCCTCCGTCGGATAAGCGTGCAGTGCGAAAGAAGGTTTCGCGTTCGGTTCAGTTCTACGCCGGTGGCGACAGTCGATTCTGATCTGGATCAGCCTCGGTGTGCCCAACCGTCGATTGCACTGACGTTGATGCAGATCAAACAGCAGGGGGCATCGTAGGGCACGCTGCAGATCATGTTGGACGGCGGCCTGTGCGAGATGCCGGCAGCCATTGAACAACTGGGTGGAGGTGTGCGATGAAGCAATACCAGCGTCTGCTGTTGATCGTTGAACCCGACTTGCACCCCTCTGCCGCGATGCGCAGGGCCTGTGCACTCGCCCGGGCCAGCGGTGCCGAGTTGCATCTATATGTATTCGTCCAGCCGCCGGCACGTACCCATCTATGGGGTGAAAAAACAGACGAAGTGAATGTGCAGCAGCATTTGCATCGCTATCGCCGTTGGATGGCAGAGGAGGCTGCGCTGCTCAAGGAAGAGGGGTTGAATGTATCGACGCGTGTGGTCTGGACCACTCATCCTCTGCTGGACATTCTTCGTTACGTCGAACAATTGCGACCCGATCTGCTGATCAAGGATGTCACCCTCGAACCCTTGCTCAAGCGGGTGTTCGCCACGCCCCTCGATTGTCATCTGCTACGCGATTGTCCGGCGCCGGTGCATCTGGTCAACCAGGCCGTTCACGGTACGCCGCGTCGTGTGCTGGCGGCAGTGGATCCCTCCGATCCCCAGACCGATGCCTTGAATGAGCAAATTGTCCACGCCGCCGAGGTGTTGGCCCGGCAATGCGACGCTTCGTTACATCTGTTGTATGCCTGCGACCTGTCGGCGGCGTTCAACGCAGAGGCGTCGCTACTGGCAGGGGCCTGGGACGATGATTATGTCGAGGCCCTGCGTGAGTCATTGCATACAGCGTTCGTCAACCTGGCCGAGCGCTGCGGTGTGCCGGCGCAGCGAAGGCATTTCGTCGTAGGCCTGCCGGTACCGGTGCTTCATGAACTCGTCAATGAGCTAGAGATTGACGTGGTCGTGATGGGTACCGCGCATCGGGTCGGCCTGGAGCGCTTGATCGGCAGCACGACGGAACGGGCCTTGTATTCGATACCGGGCAGCCTGTTGGCGGTCAGGAGATGAGCACGATGGCGCCGTTGCCCTGTCTGCAGCGCAAGCGTTCCTAGGCTCATGTGGCTTCATCCAGAGGCTCGAGGGTGACCGACCCCAAGAGCTATTTTCAGCGCTACGTCGTGATGCTTGAGCCTGTCTTCGGAGAACGATCATGAGTCAGTATCAACGCCTGTTGCTGATCCTCAACCCGGCACAACGACATTCGCCGGTCCTTCATCACGCCGCGGCCCTGGCGGCAGCCAGCGAGGCACATTTGCACGTCACCGCATTGATCCCTTCGCTGGATATTGTGTCGCTGCTCGAAGAGGAACTTCGTGAAGAGGCGCGGCAGAACTATTTCCAGGATCAGCGCAATTGGTTGGAAGAGGAGGCCGACAAGATGCGGCGCCGGGGCTTGCGCGTCACCACCGAAGTGGCATGGGTCGAGGCCCTGCGCAAACAGATCCTGCAGCACGTGTCGCAGTTCCAGCCCGACTTGCTGATCAAGCAGGTACAGCACGAGTCCCTGCTCAAGCGCGCACTTTTTACACCGCTGGATTGGCACCTGCTGCGCAAATGCCCTGTTCCGGTGTACATGGTGGGCGCGGCCGCACACGGCCTGCCGCGCAAAGTGGTCGCGGCTGTGGACCCTTCCAGCGCCTTTGCGCAGAACAGTGGGCTTAACGACCGGATTATCCGCCAGGCGCTTGGCCTGGCGCTGCAGTGCGATGCCGAATTGCATCTGGCTCATGCCTACGAGGCATCGTCGGTCTACCTGGGAGATGTGGGGGGCGGCGGCGTGTCGCTGTCGCAGCTCAGCAAGGAATTGCGCAGAAGCCTGGAGAAATCTTTTCTGGAGTTGGCCAACCTGTTCGGTGTGCCTGCCGAGCACAGGCAGTTTCTGCTGGGGCATCCGGTTTCGGCGCTCAGTGAATTTGCCCTGGAGCATGAGGTGGATGTGATCGTCATGGGGCGATCCCAGCACCGTGATCCGTTTGGGCTGCTGGGCAGTACGACAGAGCACATCCTGTATCAGGTGCAGTGCAGTGTCCTGGCGGTCTGATGAAGTGAACCCTGGCGGCCGAGTGGCTGACGCAAGTCACCGGCCGCCCGGTGAACAATGCGATCAATAGTCTTTCCATCGTTTGTCCAGGAGCACCGCCATGCGCATGACTTTTCTCGGGGCCGCAGGGACTGTGACCGGCAGCAAGTACCTGTTGGAACACGATGAACAGCGCATCCTGATCGACTGCGGCCTGTTTCAGGGCTACAAGCAGTTACGCCTGCTGAACTGGGACCCCTTTGAACTGCCGATGCGAGAGCTGGATGCGGTCGTATTGACCCACGCTCACCTGGACCACAGTGGGTACTTGCCGGTCATGGTGCGTAATGGCTATCGCGGTCCTGTGTACGCCACGCCCGCGACCTGTGAGCTGGTGAAAATCCTGCTGCGCGACAGTGCTCGCTTGCAAGAAGAAGAGGCCGAGTACGCCAACCGCAAGGGGTTCTCCAAGCACGCGCCGGCCTTCCCGCTCTATACCCGTGAACATGCTGAACGGGCGCTCAAATTACTGCGGCCGGTCGCATTCGAACACTCGGTGGAAATCGCCCGGGGCATCGAGATCCTCCTGCGCCGTGCCGGACACATCCTGGGCGCCGCCACTGTTCAGGTCCGGGCTGGTGGCGTGACGTTGGTCTGTTCAGGTGACCTGGGCCGGCCCGAGGATCCGGTGATGTTCGCGCCGCAAGCCATCGAGCAGGCAGATGTCCTGCTGGTGGAGTCCACGTATGGCGACCGTCGGCATCCGCATGAATCACCAGAAGATCAATTGGCCGATGTCATTACCCGCACCGCGCTGCGCCGGGGCATCACCCTGGTGCCCTCGTTCACGGTCGGTCGCGCTCAATTGTTGATGTATCACCTTTATCGCCTGAAGCAACGCCGGGCGATCCCCGATATCCCGATCTACCTCAACAGTCCCATGGCCATCGACGTGACCCGGCTATATCAGCGCTTCGCTGCTGAACACCGGTTATCCCGGGAGGAGTGCGAAGGCATGTGCCACATCGCCCACCCGGTGCGCTCGGTCAAGGACTCCATGGCCCTGGACCTGCAGCGCACTCCGGCGGTAATCATCGCTGCCAGTGGCATGGCCACCGGCGGACGGGTGTTGCATCACCTCAAGAGCCTGGCGCCCAACCCTGTCAACACCCTGCTGATGCCCGGCTTCCAGGCCGGCGGTACGCGAGGCGCGAGGATTGTGGCGGGCGAGCCTGCGGTGCGCATCCACGGTAAGGATGTACCGATCAATGCTGAAGTGGTGTCTATGCAAATGCTGTCGGCCCATGCCGATGCCGACGAAATCATGCAATGGCTGCGAGCCTTCAAGACACCGCCACGGCAAACCTATGTGGTGCATGGCGAGCCCAATGCGTCCGATGTCTTGCGCCACCGGATATACGACGAACTGGGTTGGTCGGTGTCGGTGCCGGCGTACCGCGATTGCGTGGAGCTCTGAACGATCGCCTTCGCGAGCGGGCATGACACCCGTCTGTTCGGTCAATCGGCGCAGGCATGAAAAAGCCCCTCGTCGTTGGCCAGCGAGGGGCAGGGTTCAAAGCAGTCATTCAGACTTGATCGGTACGACCTTTTCGGCTTTGAGTGCTTCTGGTTTTTTTGGCAGTGTCAGCGTCAGCACGCCTTTGCTGAACTGGGCTTCGATCTTGTCGCTATCGATGCCTTTTGGCAGGTTGAACACCCGTTCGAAGGAGCCGTAATGGCGCTCGGACAGGTGATAACCCTTTCTTTTTTCTTCCTTGGTGTCCTTTTTCTCCCCCTTGATGATCAGGTTGCCGTTGGCCAGGCGGATTTCGATGTCTTTCTGATCCATGCCGGGCAACTCGGCGGTGATTTCAAAGCTCTTTTCCTTTTCGCTGATGTCCACTGCCGGCAGACTCGCAGAGAGCTCACGACGCCAGAAGGGTTCGACATCGAACAACCCGCGGCTGAAGGTCGAGAGCGCTGTGCCCCGGTTGAAATCTTCGAACAGGTGATCCACCTGCTGACGAAGTTTTTCCAACGGATGCCAGGTATCTGTCCTGGCGGAGTGCTGGACTTGCTGGTCGTTGTGGACCGGCATTTTTTTCACTGAATTGGTCATTGGATATTCCTCTTGGGTGATGTTCGGGCGGGTACCTGAACCGATGACCAGATACCGTTGCCGAACGGGTCAGTGCACGCCTGCGAACCTACAAAGACAGTTGGCCGGACCAGAGCATCCAGCCGGCGAAGATGGCTGCTACCCAGATCACCAGCAGCAGGCTCCAGCCAAAGCCATTAAGAGAACGGCCCGTCCTAGCCCGTTGAGCGCTCAGGTAGATCAGCGAGCCGGGGGCATAGAGCAGGGCGCTGAGCAACATGTATCGGGGGCCGGCGGCGTAGAGCAGCCAGACGCAATATCCCGTTGCGACCAGAGCGATGGTCATGTCGCGCAGTTGCAACCCCCGATGACCGGCGTAGGTCTGGCCTTGCCAGGTCATTTTCAGCGCATACAGGCCACTGAACAGGTAAGGCAGCAGGATCATCGAGGTGGCGAGTGAGATCAGGGCCAAGTAGGTAGCGCTCGAATACAGGGTCAGCAACAGGAAAAGCTGAATGCAGCCGTTGGTGATCCACAACGCGTTGACAGGTACGCCCTGTTGATTTTCGCTGGCCAGGAGGCGAGGCATGACCTTTTCCTTGGCTGGGGTGAATACCGACTCGGCCGCCAGCAGCGTCCAGGCCAGCAATGCACCGCCTACCGACACAATCAGGCCAATACTGATCAGCACAGCACCCCAGGGGCCGGCGACCACTTCCAGCACGCCAGTCATAGACGGGTTCTTCAAAGCGGCCAGTTCGGGTTGCCTGAGAATACCCAGCGACAAAAGGGAGACAGCGATCAGCAACAGCAATGTCAGGATGAAGCCAATCACGGTGGCTCGGCCGACATCAGTCCGTTCGGCTGCACGGGCAGAAAATACGTTGGCCCCTTCGATACCAATGAACACCCAGACCGTCACCAACATGGTGCTCTTGACTTGGTCCAGGGTACTGCCCAATGCCGGTGTGCCCCAGAAATCCGTCAGGAAGGTGTCGTTGGAGAAGCCCGCAATGACCAGGCCGATGAACAGCAGCAACGGCACCACTTTGGCGATCGTGGTCATGGCGTTGGCCTTGGCGGCGGTGCGCATTCCACGCAGGATCATCCAGTGCAGCGCCCACAGCACGACGGACGCGCCAGCAATCGCGGCTTTATTGTTGCCTTCGCCGAATACCGGAAAAAAGTAACTGAGGGCAGCGAACAGGATCACCAGGTAACTGACGTTGCCGATCCAGGCGCTGATCCAATAGCCCCATGCTGAATTGAAGCCCAGGAATTCGCCGCCCAGCGCACGGGCGTAGGCGAACACACCGTTATCCAGTTCCGGCTGGCGGTTGGAGAGCATCTGGTAAACCAGGGCCAGCGAGAGCATGCCTACGCCGGTGATGAGCCAGCCGATCAGGATCGCCCCGGCACCGGCGCTGGCCGCCATGTTCTGGGGCAGGCTGAAGATGCCACTGCCAATCATCGAGCCGACAACCAGGGCGATCAGCAAACTCAGCGAAAGGCGCCTGGGCTCGACCCTCCGCAAACTGCCGGCCAACGGGTGAGGTGTGACGGTCGGGATGACCGGTTCTGTACCTTGCAGGTGCGTTGCCATGATCAAAGCCTCCATGAGACGGGAGGTTCGGTGACCTTCGTCGATACAAAGGTTCGAACGCTGCGTCTTAATGTCGGCCTGGAAGCGGAATAGGGTATTGATACAGATCAGATTTCGTGCAAGGCAGGCATTACAGCTCGGTATGACGATGGCAACCGGCAACCTTCTGCTTGAGACCGGGCAAGTCCAGAATCGTGACATTGCGTCCACGTATGTCCGCCAGTTCCTCCCGGCGCAGGTGGGCAATGCCCCGGCAAATTGTCTCCAGACGCAGGCCCAGGTAAGAGCCGATCGCCTCGCGGCTCATGCGCAGGACAAACTCTCGCGAGGAATAGCCGCGCATATTGAGCCGTTGCGACAGGTTCAACAGGAACGCCGCCAGGCGCTCGTCGGCGGTCATGCTGCCGAGCATCAACAACATATCGTGGTCGTGCACGATTTCCTGGCTCAAAAGCTTGTTCAGGTTGTGTTGTAGCGAAGGTAGATCGTGGGCCAGTTTTTCCAGGAGGTTGAAAGGCAGCGGACAGACTTCGCTGTCTTCCAGGGCAATGGCATTACAGGCGTAGTGAGCGCCACTGATAGCGTCCAGGCCGAGCATTTCGCCTTGCATCTGGAAGCCGGTGACTTGCTCTCGACCGTCTACCGAAACAACGCTGGTCTTGAAGAAGCCCACTCTCACCGCATACAACGAGCGCAATGGGTCGCCGGTGCGATACAACGCTGCGCCCTTTTTGACCTTGAGTCGCTGGGCGATGAGGGTGTCGAGACGCTCCACTTCACCTGCCGTCAGGCCGATCGGCAGGCACAGCTCCAACACGCTGCAGTTCGAGCAAGCGGTTCTGAGGGTATGCACATATAGACGCTGGGGTTCAAGCTCGACCATAGGAAATACTCCTTTAGTGGAGCAAGCATAGAAGACCGACTCAAAACCGTGCCTGTTTTTTGTCGCCTAAATCCTACCGATTGTCGATCGGTGCGCAGGGGGCACTCGCTAGATCAATAAGACTCAAGCGAGCTCACAACGCGGTGATCGGCTTTACTATGGAACCTCAAGCCATCTGCGAGATTGCACGGCGAAATCGCAATAATGCCGCTATGAAAAACAGCGTGCCGATTGAGGCGATCGCCAGGAACTGCGGCCAGACAATCGCCAGGCCCGCACCTCGATACAAAATGCCTTGGGCGAAGCTGACGAAGTGTGTGGTAGGGGCGGCTAGCATCAGATTTTGCACGAGCTCCGGCATGCTTTCGCGTGGAGTGGCCCCGCCGGAAAGCAGTTGGAGCGGCAGCAGGATCAAGATGCTCAGCAGTCCCAATTGAGGCATTGAACGGGCCACGGTGCCCAGGTAGATGCCGATGGAGGTGGTTGCAAACAAGTGCAGCGCGGTACCGAGCAGGAACAGCCCGATGGAGCCACTGATCGGCACGGCCAACCAGCCTCGGACGACTACCCATATGGCAAAGGCTGTGGCCAGCAGCACCACCAGCCCCATGGACCAGACCTTGGCCAACATGATCTCGAACGCCCGTAGCGGCATCACCAGCAAATGTTCAAGGGTACCGTGCTCACGTTCTCTAATCAGTGCCGCGCCAGTGAGAATGATCGACACCATGGTGATGTAATCAATCAGTTGCATCACAGAGGTGAACCAGGCCTGGGTCAGATTGGGATTGAACTGCATGCGCGTGGCCAAGCCCACCGGGGGGGGCGGGGCGCCGCGCGAGCCTTGGATGAATGTGCTGACTTCGGTGGCTACGATAGTCTGGATGTAACCTGCGCCAGTGAAGGCCTGGCCGATCTGGGTGGCGTCGACGTTGAGTTGCAGGCTTGGATGTCGTCCAGCGAGGACGTCGTGCTGAAAGTCAGGTGCAATATCGAGGGCGAATGTATAACGGCCGCCGTCCATGCCGGCATCGACCTGTTGGCTGCTGATCCTTGCTGGAGGCAGGAAGTAGGGGAGTTGAAAAGCCGCGGCCAACCGTTCAGAGAGTTGTGAGTGATCTTCATCGACGATAGCCAGCGGCGCGTGGTGCAACGCCTCGGGTATGCCCGAGGCCGCTGTGTAGGTGCCGAACGAGAATGCCCAGACGATCAGGATCAGCATCGCCCGGTCGTGGTACAGGCTGCGGAACTCCTTGATGCCCAGGCGCAGAATGTTCAAGAGACTGTGCATGGCTAGCGCTCCTGTTTGCGCAGGCTGAGCACACTCAGGCCGATCAGGAGCGGCACCGTCACAAGCAGTTGCAAGAAATAGGGCGCCAGTGCCTGAAGTTCCAGCGCTTTGGAGAACACCCCTCGGCTGATGGTAAGGAACTGCGCGGTGGGATAGACCTTGCCGACGACGGCGCCGAACCCTTCCAACGAAGAAACCGGATTGATCAGCCCGGAAAACTGAATAGCCGGCAACAAGGTAGCAATGGCTGTACCGAACACGGCCGCAATCTGGCTGCTCATGAAAGTCGACATCCACAAGCCCAAACCTGTCGAGGTGCCGACATACAGCAACGCCCCCAGGCTCAACACCCAAAGGCTGCCCTTGAGCGGCACGGCGAACACCCAGACGGCCAAGCCACACATCAGCAAAAAGTTGAGCATGCCCATGGCGACGTAAGGCAGTTGTTTACCCAACAGGAACTCCAGCCGGGTCACGGGCGTGACGTACAGGTTGATGATCGAGCCCATCTCTTTTTCGCGTACCACCCCCAATGCAGTGAGCATGGCCGGGATCATCATCAACAACAGTGGAATAATTGCCGGCACCATGGCGTGCAGGCTTTGCACATCCGGATTGTAGCGGTAGCGCACCTCCACGTTGGCCAGCGCCGCTGCGTTATGCCCCAGCTCTGCCAGGTAACCGTTGTGCAAGCCATTGACATAACCCTCTACCGTGCGTGCGCGCATGGGCATCGCGCCGTCCACCCACGCGCCGACCGTGGGCTGGCGGCCGCGTTTCAGGTCGCGGCCGAAATTGGGCGGGATTTCCAGGGCCAGGGTAATTGAACCGCTTTGCAAGCGGGTTTCCAGATCTGCGTAATCGAGCAGTTCCGGTTGTTCGATAAAATAGCGCGAGCCGGAAAAACTGCGGACGTAGGCTTGGCTGGTTGTGGTCTGGTCTCGATCCAGGACCGCAAATGACAGACTTTCGACGTCCAGGCTGATGCCGTAGCCCATGATGAACATCAGCAGTACCGTGCCCAGCGCCGCCAATGTCAGGCGGATCGGGTCACGGCGAATTTCCATGGTTTCGCGTTGGGCGTAACTGAGCATTCGCAGGCCGCTGAAGCCGTTGCGGCGCGACTTGCAGGGCGCCTCGATTCCGGGGGACTGGTTGGTCGGGCTCTCGGACGGCGCAGGGGGTGTATCGCTACCGGCGGCTTGCTCCAGGTATGAAACGAAGGTTCGCTCCAGGCTCCCCAGTCCCCGCTCAATTATCAGTTGTTCGGGTGCGCCGCTGACCAGTACCCGTCCGGCATGCATGAACGATATTCGGTCGCAGCGTTGCGCCTCGTTCATGAAATGGGTGGAGATGAAGATAGTCACGCCATCATTGCGCGACAGGTCAAGCAGGTGCTGCCAGAAAACGTCACGAGCGATAGGGTCTACGCCAGAGGTGGGCTCGTCAAGGATCAGCACATCAGGTTCATGAATCAGCGCCACCGCCAGCGACAGGCGTTGGCGGATACCCAGCGGCAACCGGTCGGGCAGGTCGTCAAGGTTCTGCCTCAAGCCGAAACGCTCGACAGCCTCGTGAAGGCGACTGTCAATTTCATCCGCAGGTACATGGAACAACTGCGCATGCAGTACCAGGTTCTGCCGTACCGTCAGTTCGTTGTAGAGCGAGAAACCTTGAGACATATACCCCACGCGCTGTCGTGTCATGAGGTCGTGCGGGTTGACTTGTTTGCCGAACAGCCAGGCCTGCCCGGAGGTGGCCGGCAACAAGCCTGTCAGCATTTTCATGGTGGTGGACTTGCCACAGCCATTGGAGCCCAGGAAACCAAATATCTCTCCGCGCTCTATTCGAAAACTGGCGCCGTCCACTGCTGTGAAGGTGCCGAAGCGACAGGTCAGTTCCCGAGCTTCGATGGCGATCACCGGCTGTCCAGCGCGTTCGATGCGCGGCGTGATCACCAGCGGTACGTGGCCACGGCGGCGGTCGGGTGGCAGCAGGGCGATGAACGCTGCTTCCAAATTCTGGCATTCGGTTCTCTGGAGAATTTGTGCAGGTGAACCACTGGTCAATACCTTGCCGGCGTCCATCATTAGCAAGTGATCGAAGCGCTCGGCCTCTTCCATGTACGCCGTGGCCACCAACACGCTCATATGGGGCCTGCGAGTTCGCAGGTCGGCAATCAGCGCCCAGAATTGGCTGCGCGCCAGGGGATCGACGCCGGTCGTGGGCTCGTCGAGAATCAGCAGGTCGGGGTCGTGGACCAGCGCACAACACAGCCCCAGCTTCTGCTTCATGCCTCCGGACAATTTACCCGCGGGGCGGTCTGCAAAGGGTGTCAGCCCGGTACTTGCCAACAAGGCATCGATGCGTTGTCGACGCTCATACCGATTTTGCCCGAACAGGCGGGCAAAAAAATCCAGGTTCTCAAGTACGGACAGGGTCGGGTAGAGATTCTTGCCCAAGCCTTGTGGCATGTAGGCAATGCGAGGACACAGGGCTTCACGATGATGGACGTTGGCCATATCGCCATCCAATACAGTCAGTTGTCCCTGCTGCAGGGCCCGTGCCCCTGAGATCAATCCCAACAGGCTGGACTTGCCGACGCCATCCGGGCCTATCAGGCCGACGGTGGCGGTGGCAGGGATATCGAGGGTGACGCTGTCCAGGGCAATGGTCTTGCCGTACCTCAGTCCTACGTTCTGAAGACGCGCTACCCATGTGCGCTCGCCAGTCATTGCGGCACCTTGGGTTCCAGTGCGGCTGGCCACTGGGCTTGAGGATTAAGCCGAACATGGGCCACACCGGGAACGCCGGTTTTCACCTGGCTTAGGTGTTTGCGCAGCAGTTCGGGGTCTATCCGCGCCTTGATACGGAACATCAGCTTCTCCCGTTCGCTGGTGGTTTCCACCGTTTTCGGCGTGAATTGCGCAACGCTGGCGACATAGCTGGCAGTGGCAGGGATCACATATTGCGGCGCGGCGTCGATGATCACTCGCACCTCGCTGCCGATGGCTACCCGACCGGCCTGCTTGGTCGGTAAAAAGAACGTCAAGTACACATCGCTCAGGTCCACGAGGTTCAGGACCTTGCCTCCAGCGGGAATCACTTCGCCTTCTTCGGCGATGCGGTATTGCACCCGTCCATCGCGAGGCGCCTTGAGCTCGGTATCGGCCAAGTCCGCCTGCAGGCGTTGCTCGGTCGCCGCTGCAGCCTCGATACTGGCTTGTGCCTCAGCCACTTGCGATTTGGTGGCTTCGATTCCAGCCTGGGCCGTCAATACCTGTGAGTTGGCTGCCGCCAGCGCCGCCTGGCCGCTGTCGAGCAGTGCACGGTCGTCGTCCAATTGTTGTCGGGCGAGGGCGTTGCGGCTGACGAGTATCTCCGTGCGGGCAAAGCGTTTCTGTGTGGCAATCAACTCGGCTTGACGCTGGGCAACCACCGCTCTGGCGGTAATCTTTTCGCTTTCCCGTTGAGCGACGAGAGCGGCTGCCGTGAGTTTGGCGGTTCGGGCCCGCTGTAACTGGGCCTGGGCCTGGAGCAGTTCGGCTCGCAGCGCCTGGGTGTCCATGCGCGCCAGCACTTGACCGGCGAGGACCTGCTCGCCCTCGGCCACGAGAATAGTGCTGATACGCCCGGCCAGTTTGCTCGCTACATCGACTTCGGTGGCTTCAATCCGCCCGTTACCGGTGGCGAAATCGGGGTCTACAGGGGCGGGTTTGAACAAATACCAGGTCCCTATGACACTCAGCAGAACCAAGCTCCCCAACGCTCCTCGTTTAACCCACATGCCAGTTACGTCGTTCATCCCTGCCTCTCAGCTCTCAGCGAAGGTTGGCGCAGAGAGATGATAGGGCAGCAGTCGACACACTTTGTTGATCTGCGTTAAAGGTCCGTCTATTGGGTGAAGAAACAGCTGTCGCATGGATGGGCGACAACGCCCATTGCAGCTTTAGTCAGCCAAACAGGTTGGTCCACGCGGTGAAGAAGGTTTCCGGCACGGCGGCGGCCTGAATCCAACTCATGCCTTCGGGGAGCGATAGCGCCTGGCTGACGGGCGCCACACGAAACTGCGCATAGCCGCCATTGGTCAGGGCCCGATACCCACCCCATTGATCCGACCCCCGCTCACTTGCCGCCGGTCACGTCGAGGAACGTGCCGGTCACGAAGGAGGCTTGCGCGCTGGCCAGCCACAGGATGGCCCGTGCCACTTCCTCGGGTTGACCGCCGCGCCCCATGGGGATCGAGTCCTTGACGCGCTCGACCCGTCCCGGCTCGCCGCCGCTGGCATGCATGTCGGTGTAGATGTGGCCGGGGCGGATGCAGTTGACGCGAATGCCTTCGCGGGCCACTTCCTTGGCCAGGCCGATGGTGAAGGTTTCCAGGGCGCCCTTCGACGCTGCGTAGTCGACATACTCGTTGGGGCTGCCGAGGCGGGCCGAGGCCGAGGAGACATTGATCACCACGCCGCCCGGTCCGTTGTGTCGATGGGACATGCGCTTGACCGCCTGCTGGGCGCAAAGCATCGGGCCGATGGCGTTGACCGCGAAGATGCGCTGCATGCGCTCGAAGCCGAGGTCTTCCAGGCGGGACTGGGTTTGCAGCACGCCGGCGTTATTCACCAGTACGTCGATGCGTCCGAAGGTGCGGTCGAGGGCCGTGAACAAGTCGGCGACCTGCACCGGCTCTGCGCTGTCGGCCCGTATCGCCAGTGCCCGACGTCCCTGCGCCTCGACATCGGCCACCACAGCTTGCGCCGCGGGCTCGTTGGCCACGTAGCTGATCGCTACGTCATAGCCTTGCGAGGCCGCCAGGCGCGCAGTGGCGGCACCTACTCCGCGACTGCCACCGGTGATCAGGATCAGCGGTGCCTGCGAGACGTTTTCCATAGGGGTTACCTCCTGCGACGGTGAGAAAAGTCGTGTCAGCCGATGATGAGGATGCCGCTGGCGATCACTGCGCAGGCCAGGATTCGGCGAACGGTGAGCGCCTCGCCGAGGAACAGGCCGCCAATCAACGCCGCGAACAGCACGCTGGTTTCGCGCAATGCAGACACCGCGCCCATGGGCGCTTCGTTCATGGCATAGATGACGATGGCGTAGGCCAGCAGGGAGACCAGCCCGCCGGCCAGGGCGGTCAACAGGCCGGGCCGCACCGCGAACAGGCTACGGGCGTCGCGCAGGCCGATGTACACCACAGGCATCATCACGCCCCACAAGGTGCACATCCACACGGTGTAGGCCAGTGGCGCGCCGGAGAGCCTGGCGCCGATGCCGTCGGTGACGCTGTAGGCGGCGATGAAACAGCCGGTTCCCAGCGCATAGGACAGACTCGGAGTGGACAGCTTGCGTCCGCTCAAGGCCAGCGAAATGATGCCGCCCGACACCAGCGCGATGCCGAGTAACGTGCCCTGCGAGATGCTTTCCCCGGCAAAGGCCGCGGCGCCCAACGTGATCAGGACCGGTGATGAACCACGGGAAATCGGGTAGACCTGTCCCAGGTCGCCAAGCCGGTAGCTGCGCACCAGAAACAGGTTGTAGCCAACATGCAGGAGCGCTGAAAGCAACGCATAGCCCCAACTGGCGGGCGCCGGCGTCACCATGAACGCGGCGGTCACGGCGCTGGCGATGGCCACGGCAATGCACATGATCGTCATGGACCAGAGTCGATCGGCGCCGCCACGCAGCAGGGCATTCCAGCTGGCATGCAAGAGTGCGGCGAAGAGAACCAGGAGTGTGATGTGGATAGGCATGCGGGCCAGTGTATGCAACGCCGTGCCCGGATTACAGAGAAGTCTGCTCATTGTTTCATGAGCAAAACCTCATGCATCACCCGTAGGCTTGCTGGGCTTTCAGCGCCTCGCTCAATAGCCACTGGCGAAAGTTGACGATGTGTGGCTGTGACTCGATGCCTTTCGGACAGACAAAGTAATAGGCAAGCGGGGAGGGAAACGGCACGTCGAACAACCGCACCAGACGCCCATCGCTGATTTCGCTTTCCACGTGCCCGCTGCGCACCAGGGCGACGCCCTGGCCGAGCAGGGCTGCCTCGACCGTCATGTTGGTGTCGCCGAACCTGACGCTTTCCTTGAGCGGGAGGAACTCCAACCCGACCTTCTGGAACCAGACTTCCCATTTTGGCACCAGCTCGGCGCCATCGCGGGTCAGCAGCGGGTAGTGCAACAGTTCGGCAGGGCTCTGCGGTGTCCCGAAGCGCAGCAGCAACTCGGGACTGGCCACCGGAAACACCTGCTCGCCGAACAGGAACTCCGAATGCAGGCCGGGGTAGCTCCCTTTGCCGAGCCGGATCGCGACATCGGCCTGGGCGTTGGAGAAGTGAATGATCTTGTCCGTGGTGTCCAGCGAGACGAGCAGTTCGGGATGCAGGCGCGAGAGACCGGGCAGGCGTGGCAGCAGCCATTTCAGAGCGAAGGAATAGGTGGTACTGACTTCGAGCCGGACCCGGTCTTTCTGCTCGCGCAGATCGCCGAGGGTTGCCTCCAGGCTCATGAAGAACTCCCGCACGATGGGTGCCAGCGTAGCCCCCGCGGCCGTGAGACTCAGGGACTTGCCACGCTCGAACAGTTGCAGTCCCCACAGCGACTCCAGGTGTTTGAGTTGGTGGCTGACCGCGCTTTGCGTGACATGCAACTCCTGCGCGGCAGCGGTGAAGGTCGTGTGCCGGGTGGCGACTTCGAAGGCACGCAAAGTGGCGGTCGGTGGCAAATCTCTCATGTAGAGGGTGTCCCGGCAGGTCATCAGAAAGGCTCGTCATGAGCACAAGCTCATGATAGAGCATCTCGGGGCGCTGACGGGGCACCTGATCAGATCACGTCGGTATGCAGGTCCGGTCCGGCTGTGCCGATCAACGTCAGTTCCACCTGCCCAGGCGTGGAAGCGCCTGCGTTGTTCGCCACACTGAACAGCAGGTTGCTTTCGTTGAGTTGGGCGGTGACGTTGCCATCGATCACCAGTTCGAAACGCTGGCCATCGGCATTGGCCTCGAAGCTTTTCAGGTAGGTGCGGGTGTCGTCGGCGTTATTCTGGATCGCCAGCGTACCGTCGTATCCGTTGCCGATACCGGTGAAACCCAGGGCGCTGAGGTCGACGCGATCCTCGCCAGGGTTGAAGTCGAGCAGGCGATCACTGCCGGTGCTGTCGGCGGTGCGAAAGCTGTCGGCCACACTGGCATAGCGAAAGACATCGTGGCCTGCGCCGCCGGAGAGCAGGTCGCGACCGAGATTGCCTTGCAGCAGGTCGTCTCCGGCCAGCCCACGCAGGATCTCGTCCGTACTGACACCCAGCAATTTATCGGTGCCGGAGGAGCCCACCAGTCGCGCGTTGCCATCCGGGCTGGCGAAGGTCGTGTCCAGGCTGCCATCGGCGTTCAGTCGGACCGCCGCATAGTCGGAGCCGCCATTGGTGAAGGTATCTCCGCTGAGCAAGATCCTGCCGTCGTCGAGCAGGGCGATTTCACTGCCATAGGCCGCTTCGCCGGGCAGGTCGATGCTGACCAGGCCTTGCTGGCCGAAACTGAGGTCGGGGCTGCCATCGGCGTTGAGCCGCAGTACGGCAAAATCCTCGTATGTGGTGGAGCCGGCAATCAATAGCTTGCCGTCATCCTGCACGACCATGTCGCCACGCAACGTGGTGAAGATGGGCAGCGGGACGCTACCGTCACCGCCAAACTGGGTGTCCAGTTGCCCGTCTGCCGTGTACTTGAGCACGCTGTTCTGGACGCCGGGTGAGCCGTGTACCAGCAGGCTGCCATCCGCCATTTTGAAAATGCTCTCCAGAAAGATGAACGGTGCGGGCGCTTGCAGCGTGAGGAAGCCGTCTGTGCCGAACGATGTGTCCCGCGTGCCATCGGCATTCAACTGGGCCACGTTCAAAAGGCTGCCTTGCACCGCGCTGACCAGGACGCTGCCGTCGGCATTGGCTTGCACGATGGACTGGGTGCCGAAGCCGCTGGACAGGCTGGCCTCGGCGTTGCTGTTGAACGCTGCATCGGCTTTGCCGTCGGGGCCCCAGCGCTGGACGATGGCGGTGTCATCGTGGCCTGCGTGGGTCGTCACCACCGCGCCGTCAGCCTGGACTTGAAGGTTGTAGTCTTTTTCGAACGGGATCTGTTTATGGATCACCTGTCGCCCGGCGTGACCGTAGCCGGTGTCCACGCTGCCGTCGGGATTGAGGCGGGTGAGCGAAAAGTCCCGACCGTCATCCAGCGCGTTGCCGTAGTCGCTGAAACCGGCGATCAGGATTGAACCGTCGGGCTGTATGACGACGTCCCGAGCGTTGTCTGTACGTCCGGCGATGTCGACGACAAGGAGGCCTGGGGCGCTGTAGGTCGTGGTCATGTTGTCGGTCCTTTGAACTTCGCAAAGCGTTGACTCTAGTCCAGTCCTCCTGATGTGCCAGGGGCTCTGGACCGATGGTCGCGGGTAGTGCGGCAGGTAACGGCAGGCCGGTTGACGTGCCGCTGCCCTGATTGCGACGCCTCATTGAATTTATGCGCCGATGATCGAGTCATTTATTGGGAAGGGTGCGATGCGCCTTCGTACCCCCACTCTTGAAGCCGCCCCCTGGCTGTTCGCCCAGGCAGTGGGCCTGCCCTAAGGATCGACAATGACTTTTTTCATCTTTCTCTTGGCTTGTGCCGCCGCCGCGAGCACGGGGATCATTTTCAAGCCGGGTCCCTGGTACGCGTCCCTCGTGAAACCTGGCTTCACGCCACCCAATTGGCTGTTCCCAGTGGCGTGGACCGTGATCTACCTGTTGCTGGCCTGGGCGGGTTATCGCTTGGCGCTGATCCCGGGGAGCCAGACCGTGATCGCATTGTGGGCGGCGCAGATCGCGCTCAACACGCTGTGGACGCCAGTGTCTTTTGGCGCCCACCAGATGCTTGGCGGCCTGGTGATCATCACGCTGCTCTGGCTCGTCGTGGCCGTCATGGTGGTCCTGACCTTGCGCCTGGACGTGATCACCGGGTTGATCCTGTTTCCTTACCTGGCCTGGTTGTGCGTGGCCGCCGCGTTGAATTTTTCCATCTGGCGCAATAACCGTTAGGGCCGGATTGGTTGGATGGCCCTAACGGTTTCAGCTCGGCCCGCGCGCGACCAGACCCTTTGCACCCTCAGGACTTCCTGGGGGCCGACAGGGGCAGGTCGATGCACGGGCTGTGCGGTGCGCGCCGCGCGGGCAAGGGAAACAGTGCCGCGAGTTCTTCTTCGACGATCTGATTGCGCAGGGTCAATTCCAGCTCAGGGCAGTCGATGCTCAGGCAGTCACCGTGCTGAAGCGACACTTGGGTGGTGCGGTGGCTCAAGCTGTGGAAGACGTAGTGGACGAGGCCGGGTTCGAGAAACTGCTCATGCTTCTCCAGGAACGCCTGCGAGTATCGACGCAGGCTTTGCCAACCATGCAAGCTCATTCGATGGTGACTGGCTGCCAGTGGTTGGCCGTCGCGGTCCACCTGCACGTTGATGGCCAAGTCGGCCTGCATTTCTCCCAGTATCAATGCCGGGGCCACGGCGCAGGTGCGCAGGCGGGCCTGCGCCGAAGAAATCGCATCACGGCCGTGCAGCACATGATCATGGAGGTCGTTGCCGAGGGTGAAACCCATGAAGCGCAGTGCGCCAAAGTGATCGACCCAGTAGAGGCAGACGATGCACGGCTCGCTGCTGATGCTTTGGGCATGGTAAGGCACCTGCAGGGGGTCGCCGTCCGTCCTGAGCAGGCGTCCATTACCTTTGTAGTACCAGGCTTGTTCTGTCTTGGCGGTGCAGAGGGTGACTTCGCTGAGCTGCACCGCCAGGTTGTTATCGGGCATGAGCGGTGGCCGGTATTTCACCGCGGCGGACGTGAGCGGGTAGGGGGTCGAGGGCTGCTCCTTGAGGTAGGTTTCCCAATCCAGGTTTCCCTCGGCGCAATGGGTCAGCGTTTCGTACAGGTTGCCCTGCGAAGGGCGCACTTCCAGGCTCTGTCCGGATTTGAAGTCGAACACACCAAGGCCGCGTTGCGGCTCCGGGGCGTCCAGTAACATCACGTAATGCGTCATGACTTATCCTCCAGGGTCAAGAGAGCGGGTAGGGGGCTGAAGTCGTCGCGCCCGTCGAATGCAGGGTTGGCTTCCTTGAGCCGCAACGACAGCAACCCGCCCGTCAGGCTGCCGGCCAGCGCCAGGAACAGGATGGCGGTCAGTCCCCAGTTCATCGCGATGTAGCCGGCGACCACGGGCGCGACGCCACCGCCCAGAATCTCTCCGCAGCCCACCACCAGGCCCGTTGCGGTGGCCAGCAAGCTGGGTGGCACCGATTCGCTGGTCAGCGGCCCGACGGTGATGCAGATCAGGCTGAAGTTGATGAAGGACAGGAAGAACAACTGAAGGAACAGCAGCCACGGCAAGGGCGGGCTGACGATGAGCAGGCCCACCAGCAGTGCACTGAGCATGAAGCAGACGGAAACGACGGGCTTGCGCCCCAGTTGGTCGGACAGCCCGGGAATGACCAACTGGCCAAAAAAACCACCCAGGCCGATCGCGGAAATGATCATGGCCATGGAGAAATCGCTCAGGTGAAGGATGTCGGTGAGGTAGCTGGGGAGCAGGGCGCACAGAACGAACTGACACGTCAGTATGCAGAGCATCAACGCAATGTTGAGCCGCACGTTGCCGCTGGACAGGGCCGTTCGCCACTGGCTGTGGGTGGGGCGGTCGATCGGGGTAGCGTGCGGCCCCTGGGCCGGTTTATAGCTTCTGTACAGGTACCAGGCCACGAGCAGCCCCGGCAGCGAGATGATGGCGAACACTGCGCGCCACGATCCGAAAAATTCCAGCAGGACACCCGCCAGCAATGGCCCGAGGCACAGGCCGATGATGGGAAACAGGGCCTGTTGGATTCCCAGGTTGAGTCCCCGTCGGCAGGGCTGGGACACTTCATCGGTGACGATGATGCTCACGGGCGTGAAAGCCCCTTCACAAACGCCCATCAATGCACGCAGCAGCACCAGGCCGACCAGGCTGGTGATCAATGCTGAAGCCCCGGCCAACAGCGACAGCAAGGTGATCGACAGCACCAGCAGTTGCTTGGTGCCCAACAGCCGGATGGCCGCGCCCATGAACAGGGCCGAGCCGCCCCATGCGAATGCCAGGATCGCCGACAACAGGCTCAAGTCCTGATAGTCCAGCGCCAGGTCACGCATGATCACCGGGAACAGCGGCATGATGATGAACCGATCCAGCCCTACCAGCCCGAAGCTCAATGACAAAAGGACGACCATGCGCCTTTCATAGCCACCCCAAGGTCGGGCGGCCAGATACTTCCTCTCCATGTTTCTTCCCCTTCTATCCTTAGCCCTTTGGAAGCCCTCTTGAACGAGGTGGATGCTTGCGACCAAACACCTGTAGCCGGGGGCTGGTGTGCCCCCGGCCGGGTGCTTGTGCGGTGGTTTCGGTGTGTCAGGCGACCCACTTGCCCACGGCCATTTCGGCCGTGAAGCCGGGGCCGAAGGCGGCCAGCATGCCGGTCGCACCCGCATCAGGCCCGCTGTCGAACTGACGTTTGAGCACGTCGAAGACCACCACGCTGGCGATGTTCCCGGCTTCGCTCAAACTGTCGCGCGACTGCGCGACCCTGCCGGGTTCAAGGTCCAGTTGCAGGACCAGCTCATCGAGGATTTTCCGTCCGCCGGTATGGAAGATGAAAAAATCATTCTGCGCGCAGTGCTGATTGAAGGTCTCGTAGTTCAACTCCTCCATCATGGGCGCCACGTCTTTGATGGAGTTCATGACGGCCTTGTCCAGGGTAAAGTGGAAGCCACTGTCCTTGACGTCGTACTTGATGTAATGCTCGCTGTTGGGCAGGAAATAAGAGCCGGTCTTGGCAATCTTGAATCCAGGCGCCTTATCGTCGGCGCGCATCACGCAGGCGGAGACGGCATCGCCAAACAGGGCGGCGGATATGAAGGCGTGCAACTTGGTGTCGTCGGGTTGATAGCACAGCGACGAGAACTCCAGGGACACGATGAGTACATGGTTTTGCGGCGACAGACTGGCAAAGTCATTGGCCCGGTTAATGGCCGCAGCGCCCGCGACGCAGCCCAATTGTGCAATCGGCAGTTGTACGGTCGACGTTCGCAGCCCCAGGTCATTGATCAGGTGGGCGGTCAGCGAGGGCATCATGAAGCCGGTGCACGAAGTCACGGCGACCATCCGGATGTCGTCGGTGGTCAGCCCGGCATTCTCGATGGCTTCCCGTGCCGCAAGGGACGACATGCGGCGGGCTTCGCGCTCGTAGACGATGCTGCGATGGGTGAAGCCGGTGTGCACCGCCAGTTCATCGATCGGCAGCACCAGGTGGCGCTCATTGACCTGGGTGTTCTGGATCATCCGTTTTGCAAGGGCCATGCGAGGATGGTCATCGTGCAAGTGTTCCAGATGGTCGATCATTTGTTGCTGGGTAATCTTGTGTGGCGGAAACAGCAAGCTGGGTTTGCAAAGAGTAGACATGACAAGTCCTCGGCTTAAAGCCAATAAAGAGTTAGGTAACACGTTTAAGGCAATGGCGAAGCAGGACTCTGAAGAACAGAATCAAAGTAACGGGCTGATAGGCCGGAAATATCGACTGTTGTTATTAATAACGCGGGATAGGGCGGACAACTCGCTTGTTATTTCACCAGTACGAACTTATAGGCATATTGCCAGGCCAAGTTACTTTCTCGGACATGTTTACGAACTACCATGCGGACAGGCGCGCCGCTGACAACCTGTCGTGGGTCGACCACGTCGACGATTTCCGACGCAATCACCAAGCCGTCATCCAGACGCACCATCGCCATGAAGCGCGGTACGGTTTCCCCATAGCCCATGGCGGCGAGGATGGGGTTTTCAGCATGGGCACTGACCTGGATCGTGCCGGTACGTGCGCAGCGGTACGGCTGCACGTTCATCGAGTTGCAGGCCCCGCATACGGTGCGCCGAGGAAAGAAAATCTCCTCGCAATCCTGGCAACGGCTGCCTTCGAGACGGTACTTGCCGCCGTGCTCGCGCCATTCGCGCAACATGCTGGCGGTGGTCATGCGGTGGATTTGTTCTGGGTACAGGGACATGGTCGGCTCCTTAATCGTTGGAAAGCACAATGACGCTGTTATGCGCGGCGTAACCGCCCAGGTTTTGCGAGACGCCAATGCGCGCGTTCTTGACCTGGTTGTTGGACTCGCCGCGAAGCTGTCGGAACAGTTCGGTAATGTGCAGGATGCCGTCGCAACCGGAAGCGTGACCGCGCCCGATATTGCCGCCATCGGTGTTCAACGGCAGTTGCCCGTCGAGGGCGATGCCGCCTTCCAAGACAAAGTCACCGGCCTGGCCCGGGCCGCAGACACCCATCGATTCCATCTGGATCAGGCCCGCCCCCAACAAGTCGTAGACCTGTGCCACGTCAATGTCTTTGGCGGTGATGCCGGCTTTTTTGTAGGCGATTTCGGCACAGGCAATGGAGTTGGCGGAAACCGCCATGCCCACGTCTTTCGGCAGGCCCGCGTGTTTCAGGGTCGGGTTGTGATAACGCGTCCCGAAGTAATGCGACACGCCGGTGTAGGCGCAGCCACGGATGAACACCGGTTGGCTCGTGTAGTGATGCGCCAGGTGTTCGGCCACCAGGATCGCGCAACCACTGGCTTCGCCCCAGGCCAGCATCGAGCCGCAGGCCTCGCTGTTCTTGAGGGTTTCCAGGGACGGAATCGGCACGCCAAAGCGGGTCGCGGTGGGGGTGTTGTGGGCATAGATGCGCATCTGCCGACCAAACGTCGCTAGCACATCCGCCTCGCGTCCCGCATAGCCGAATTTTTCAAAGTATTCGGCCGTCGCCAGGGCGAAGGCGTCGGTGTGTGAAATCCCCAGGAAGTAATCGTACTCACACTCCGTACTGGAGCCGATGTATTCGGCGTAGTTGAAGTGGTCGGTCATTTTTTCAAAGCCGCCGCAAAGGACGATGTCGTATTCACCTGAGGCGACCATCTGGTGGGCCATCTGGAAGGACACCGAACTGCTGGTGCAGTTGGCAGTGCTCATGAACGTCGGGGCAGGGCTGATGCCCAGGGCGTCGGAGATGGTCGGGCCCAGGCCTCCGTACTCGGAAATGCCTTCACCGTGGTAGCCGTAGGCGACCGCCTGAAGCTCGCGGGGGTGCATCTTGATGGCGTTGAGTGCTTGGTAGGCGGACTCGACGATCATCTCTTTAAAGGTCTGACGAACTCGGGAGCTGCCAGGCTTGGGGGTATAGGCAGCCGAAACGATAGCAACGCGTCGTGCGCACATAGAAGGTGCTCCTTGCTGGATAGATAGAAATCAGAGGTAGGCAGTCAGGGCATAGTCAGGTCGCAAGTACTTGAACTCGTACTTGATCGACGTCCCGTAATCCACGTAATACTTATCCTCCAGCAGTGTGCGCAGCGGGACGTTGGTCTTTTGGTAGGCTTCGATGGCAGGTGTCACCGTCAAGGCAATCGCATCGCTGCCCGCTCCGAATCCATAGGACACCATGAGGATTTTCTCACCGGGACGCGCTCGGTCCAGTATGTTCACCAGGCCCAGCAATGGGCTCGCCGCGCCGGTATCGCCGACACTCTGGGCATAGATGCCCGGCTCGATCTGCGCTGTCGTGAAACCCAGGCCCTTGCCGAGGGAGAAGGGCGTCGACACCAGGTTCTGCTGGAAAACGACATAGTCGAAATCGCCGGCCTGCAGCTTCATCTTGGTCATCAGGCCCGTTGCGGCGCGGTGGGTCTGTTCTTCCAGGCCGATGCTGTTCTTGTCGGAACCCAGCCCCATCCCGGAACGGATGTAGCGATCACCCTGGGGACGAATGTTGTCCGCGACATCCGCCGCGCAGGAAAAACTGGCGTCGAATTGCGCGATCACGTTTTCAGTGCCCAGCAGCAAGGCGGCCGCTCCTGCTCCGGCATAGGACTCTGTCAGGTCGCCGGGGGCGGTGTTGCGGTTGATCGTGTCCGCGCCAATGGCCAAGGCGTTGTTGCTCATGCCCGAAGCGACCAGGGCGTAGGCGATTTGAAGGGCGCTGGTGCCCGACTTGCCGGCGAACTGTACGTCTGCACAGAAGGCGTCGTAGCCGCAGCCGAGCATTTCCAGGATGACCGACGCGGATGCGCGGGAGTCATACGGGTTGGTGCATGTGCCGAGGTAAAGGGCATCCAGCTGGGAGAGGGGCGCTTTGTCCAGTGCGCGTTGAGCGGCGAGCACGCCGAGGGTGATGACATCTTCGTCGGGTTGAAGGACGGCTCTTTCAATGACACCGAGCTGGTTCGTGACCAGGCTCAGGTCAGTGTTCTTCCATACGTGGATCACATCCTCCACTTTGAGACGGCACACCGGAATGCCCGCGCCATAGCTCACAATTCCTACTTTATTCACGTGTACTTCCTCCAGATTCCTTTCTCCACCTGTCAGCGGCGTGGCCGTGACGGATGCATGAAATATTTAGAAACTATCTAATGGTGCCCGCAAAGTGTCATTGGCAGTCCTATGCCCGTAAACCGGGGGCTTCAGCGGAAAAAACTAGCGTTCCACTGATGAGCGATGGGTTTATTATCTCCTTTTTATTATGTATGATACGAAACGTACCGTATCGTTAAGGTCGCGTTAAAAATTTATGACTCTTCTCTCATTTTCTTTCCACAATGCGGCGCATACCGCTACCGAGGTGCGCGGTTAAGCAGAAGTCGAGATCAGATAATCATACAAAAC
Source organism: Pseudomonas sp. P97.38 (assembly GCF_001269745.1). Classification (NCBI taxonomy): domain Bacteria; kingdom Pseudomonadati; phylum Pseudomonadota; class Gammaproteobacteria; order Pseudomonadales; family Pseudomonadaceae; genus Pseudomonas; species Pseudomonas sp. P97.38. The sequence continues at coordinate 139,400 of NZ_LHVJ01000007.1, read as the reverse complement.
GAAACGATCCGTTTCATTGCTTTTCGAGAGAATCCTATACCCTGCTTTTCTTTTGTCAAGCGCCATATTGGAGATTTTGAATTATGGCCCGTAAACCGTCTCGGAGCTCCATTGGCTCATTGAGGAGCCCTCATACGCACAAAGCGATCATCATCTCTGCCATAGAAACCCTCAAGGAGTGCGGTTATTCAGGGTTGAGCATCGAGGCTGTGGCTCGACGCGCCGGAGCGAGCAAGCCGACAATCTATCGATGGTGGGGCAACAAGGCGGCCTTGATAGCCGAGGTCTACGAGAGCGAAAGCGAGCAGATTCGCAAGGAGCCGGATAAAGGCTCTTTCAAGGAAAACCTCAATTTCCTGTTGCTCAATCTCTGGAAGGTCTGGCGGGAAACGATTTGCGGGGAAGCCTTTCGATGTGTCATCGCTGAAGCCCAACTCGACCCCACGACGCTGCCCAAACTTAAAGATGAATTCATGGAGCGGCGTAGGGAATTGCCTCGCAAGTTGGTGGAAAACGCGATTCAACAAGGTGAGCTGCCCAAGGACACGTCCCGAGAATTGCTGTTGGACATGATCTTCGGGTTTTGCTGGTACAGGTTGTTGACCGAGCAGTTGGAGGTAGAGGGGGATATCAACGAGTTCACGACTTTGCTGATGAACGGTGTGTTGCGGACCACTTCGGCGGCGGTTTAAGGCGCCGCCGAAGCCTGGTCAAGGGAGGGAAGGGGTTTACGCGGCGCCACTGAACTGTGCATGAAGGCTTGGCAGGATGCTGGCCAGGTGGTTGAACTCACACAAGTCATGCACAGCAAATTCATAAGCCAGCGTTTCCAGCTCGGCTTCGCCAAAACCGTTTTTTTCCAGCAGCTGCGCGGCCTGCTCGGCGCCTGGAAAACGTTGCATGGCTGGGTGGCTGCCTACCCAGTAACGGCTGGTCAGGTACAAGCCTTCGGGGCATTCCTTGAACAGGTGGACCATCAACGAGACAGGCACTTGCGGCTGGTCTGCCAGGCTCATCAGGGCGCTGACGCTGCCATCGATTTTCGATTCACGGTACATGTCCGGGCAGAAACCCAGTTCACAGGGGTCTGTGAAATGAATATGCAGGTGCATGAGGCGATCGCCGACGTATTCGCAAGCGCAGAAGGTGTTTCCATACAGTCTGTCTTCAAAGCTCAAATTGTCATCGACCAGGCGCTCGTGATGCACGCAGGGATTTTCAACATGCGCATAGGGGAACCACAAGGTATAGCGTTCTGCTTCCAGCGGGTGCCACATGAACCACCACTTGAGCATCTGCGCCGTGCACCCGGGGAAGAATTTGCGGCTTTGCACGTAGGCCATCGGGCCGGGCAGCAACGCGTATCCCGCCTCCTCGCTGACGAAGTCCGCCGCCAGCATGCGGTTGAGGTCTTCGATGCTAGGCGTCAGCGTGTCGGACAACGGCATCGGGCCTTGTTGGATTTTCTTGACGGCACTGAGCGGTACATTGATCTGCGAACGGAAAAAGTCGGCGTAGGGCTTACCCTGGACGGCTTTCTGATTGACCAGGAACTGCTTCTGCATGGGCAATGAGAAGTAGGTGAAAGGTGTCATTACGCGCGCTTCCATGACGGTGATTCCTTGATGAGGCGAGAAAGCCTGCGCACATCCAGGCAGGCCTTCACGCAGGGTTGTAAAGGGGCAGTGACGAGACCAAAATAGGTACGCCGAAATAAAAAGTCAAATTTGAATTAGAATTATCGAGAGATGAGCTCATGGACAATGCTTCTGGCAAGCCTTCCCCCGCCCGCGCTTCGCGACTCGACGGGCGGGCAACGCGGCTGCAGATTCTGGAGAAAGCCGGCGAGTTGTTCGCCGAACAGGGCCTGGCCAACACCACCAGTAAACAGATTTGCGAGCATTCGCAGGCCAACAGCGCAGCCGTGAATTATCACTTCGTCAACAAGGAAGGCTTGTACCGGGCCGTATTGCTTGAGGCCCATGCTCGATTCCTGCAAATGCAAACGCTGGTTTCGCTCAGCGAGCAACCGGGTTCTCCACAGGACAAGTTGCGCGCACTCATCACCCTGCTCGTCGAGCGCATCCACAATCATCCGGATGGTTGGGCCTTGAAAGTGCTGACGCGCGAACTGCTTTCGCCTTCCCCCGAGTTCGAGGCGGTCCTCAAGGAGCAGTCCTTTCCCAAGGCGCACATACTGCGCAGCCTGCTGGGGCAAATCATGAACCTGCCGGCCGACCATCCCACCACGCTGCGCAGCGCAATCAGCGTCTTCGCGCCGTGCCTGTTCTTGCTGATCGCACACCAGCCCTTGACCCGGCATGTGCTGCAAGGGCTGAGCATCGAGCCGCAGGGGCTGATCGAGCACATGGTGAGCTATGCGCTCGGGGGGCTTCAGGCCGTGGCGGACACGGCACACGAGGCACCGAACGAATGAAGGGAAAATAACCTTGCGCCTCAAGGCGATGAGGCCCTGAGGGCGCGACTTCAGGACCGGTTCAAGGCATGCGGGATCGGCTCGCAGCCTTACTCTGCCCAGATCCCCACATCACGAGCATCCACCGATCGGGGCAACAGCCCTGCGGCAAAAAAAGCATCGGCGATTTTCTGCTGCTCATCCAGTTGGTCGGCTTTCACCGGTTGAACCTGATAGCTGCGATGAGCATTGGCCGCTTCGACCGTTTCCACATCGAGATTGCCCCACAACGGGCTCAGGACCTGCGCTGCGTCGCGCGGGTGATTCTTGATCCAGTTGCCGGCCTCCTGCAATTGCCCGTAGACCACCTTGAGCACTTGCGGGTGCGCCTGGGCATAGCGGGTGCTGGTCAGGTAGTAGCGCTTGTAGCTGGCCAGCCCACTGCCGTCGGTCAGGGTTCGGGTGGGCAACTGTCGTTGCACGCCACTGAGGAACGGTTCCCAGGTGACCCAGGCATCGACTTTTCGATTCTCGAAGGCTGCCCGACCGTCGGCGGGGGACAGGTAGGCCGGTTGGATGTCCGAGAATTTCAGGCCTGCCTTGTCCAGAGCCGCGATCAACAGGTAGTGGGCTCCAGCGGCCTTGGTGACGGCGACTTTCTTGCCCTTCAGGTCCGCCAGTTGCTGCAAGGGCGAATCCTTGGCGACAACGATGGCCTGGGCCGAAGGCGAAGGGGCTTCCTGCGCAAAATAGGTCAGCTTGGCCTGCGCCGCCTGGGCGAATACAGGCACGGTATCGGCCACGTCAGCGCTGATGTCGACATTGCCGACATTCAACGCTTCCAACAAGGGCAGGCCGCTGGGGAACTCATGCCAGCTGACTTCGATATTCGCTTCGGCGAGGGCTTTGTCCAGCGTGCCCTGGGTTTTCAGCAGCGTGATCAGGGTCGACGATTTCTGGTAGCCGATGCGCAGGGTTTCCTGAGCCTGGGCCGGTAGCGCGAGAGTGGACACGGCCAGCGCAACGACCAGGCTGGCCAGGGAGGTGCGGCGCCGTATCACGGCGTATTTGCTGAGGGGTTTTGACATGGCGTGCTCGATATTCAAGGAAAAAAGGAGAGGCGCTGGAGAATCCTATGGTTCTAAAAACTAATGTATAAATACTTTTTGGGCATTAGCTTAAGCAGCGATGCCGGGCCTCAAAAAGCGTACTGGAGGCGGGTGTAGTAATAGCCGCCGGTGAAGCCGAAAGGGGAGTAGCTGCCCCAGTTGTCGCCGAACGAAGCGTTACTGACGCCAATATGATCGGGGTATTTGTCGAACAGGTTCTGTGCCCCGAGGGCGACGGTCAGTTGCTTGTTGATTGCATAAGCCACGTCCAGATCAGTGATCCATTTGGCGCTATAGCGGCGGTCCAGGCTCGGGTCGCTTGAGCTGTTGACCTCGGTGTACGTGCCGTAGCGGGTCAGGCGCAAGTTGACATCGAAGTCGTTGATTGCCCAGTCGGCGGAGAAAATCATCTTGCTGCTGGGGGAGGTCTTGGTGATGAGGGCCCGCGACTGGCGCCCCATCAATTCGAAATTGCTGCCCAGGGCGGTCAGTTGCGAAGGCGTTTCGGCGACGCTGAGGATCTTTGTGTGGTTGTAGTTCAGCGCCGCGGTCCAGCGCACCGAGCCATAACGCTCCAGGTTCTGTCGGTAGTTGCCGACCACATCGACCCCGGACGTGCGGGTGTTGGCACCGTTGGTGAAGTACTGCGCGCCCGCGGTCGCCGGCACGCCAATGCCATCGAGCAGGGCGGCGATCCCCGGGCCCTGGAAGCGTTCGCTCAGGACCAGGCGATCGCGTAGGTTGATCACGTAGCCGTCCACCGTCAGGCTCAGGTCTTCGCTGGGTGTCAGGGCGAAACCGAGGCTGAAATTGGTCGAGCGTTCGGGTTTCAACGCCTCGGCTCCCAGCGCCTGGGCACCCGCCGAATCCACAGGCAGGATCACATAGTTGTAGGGCTGGTAGACGCCATTGATGGTGTCGAAGCCGGTGGAGCGGGCTGTGAAGATCTGGTTGGCCAGCGAAGGGGCGCGAAAGCCGTTACTGATGGTGCCGCGGACCGAGAACACCGGGTTGAACTCGTAGCGGGTGCTCAGCTTGCCGCTGCGGGTCGCGCCGATGCCTTCGTTGTAGTGCTCGTAGCGTGCGGCAAGCCCCACGTACCACTGTTCGGTGGGATAAAAACCCAGGTCGATGTAGCTGGCGACGCTGTTGCGGCTGACTTTCTGCGCGTCCTCGGGCGTGATGCCGTTGGTGACCTGGGCACCCGGATCGGGCCGCTCCCCGGCGCGTGGATGGCCGGCCGGGAACACGTAGCCGCCGTCGATGTAGGAGGCTTCGGAGCCGGCGCGTGTCTCGTAGCTTTCGCGTCGGTGTTCGAAGCCGAAGGCGACATCCAGCGGTTTCGCCAGGCCGATTTCATAACTGTTCTTCAGGTCCAGGTTGCTGGTCAACTGGTCGGCGATGTAGATGCCCGACGTGAATTTGTTCGGCGTGTTTTCCCCCAGCGAAGGGTTCTGGTTGTTGTAGGTGCGTTGCTTGGCGTAGTTGCGTCCGTAGGTGCTGCTCAGGTCCCATGCCCAGCCGGCGGCTCTTTCACCCTTGGCACCGAACGCGGACTGGAAGTCGGTTTCGTTCACCAGCCAATAAGGGCTGTAGCCATCGGGGTAGCCATTGGGCCCGGTGGTAATGGTGTTGCGCCCGTTGGGCAGGCGAAAGTTTTGCCCGTCGTTGTTTTCCCGGGTGGCCAGGGTGGAGAACGAATAGAGCGTCACGTCGTCGTTCAGGGGCAGGTCGAGGTTGTAGCCGACATCGGCCAGTTGGCTGCGGGGCAATCCGTAGCCTTTGTAGGTGTGGTGGCTTGCGCCGGCCTCGCGTGGGTCGGGCGAGCCGTCGGCTTGCGGGTAGTAATGGTTGCTGTAGCCGTTGCTGCCGGCCTTGTTGTCGCGCTCCTGGTAGCGTGTGTCGAATGAGACGTTGAGCACGCCGGCTTCGCCCACCTGGAACCCATAGTTGAGCGCTTGCTGCGCGGTCCCGCGCTTGCCGTCGTAGCCCTGGCCAAGGGTGGTGTCGGAACTGCCGCCGGTGGTCTGCTTGAGGATGATATTGATCACCCCGGAAATGGCATCCGAGCCGTACTGCGCCGCCGCGCCGTCGCGAAGCACTTCGATATGGTCGATGGACGCCACCGGGATCAGGTCCAGGTCGCTGGGCGCGGCACCGCTGTTGATACCGTTGATGTTCAGTGTCGCGCTGGTGTGCCGGCGCTTGCCGTTGACCAGCACCAACACGTGGGACGCCGTCAGGCCGCGCAGGGTGGCCGAGCGGACCACGCCGCTGGCATCCCAGCCGGCGCGGTCGGGCAGGTTGAAGGAGGGAATGAACTTGCTCAGCGCCTCCAGCAGGCTCGACTTGCCCACCGCTTGCAGTTGCGCGCCGGTTACCACATCGATGGGCGTCGGGCTGCTGGTCACGGTGCGTTCGACGGTGCCCCTGTTGCCGGTGACCACCACGGTATCGAGGGTGGACGCGCTGCTTTCGGCGGCCTCGAGGCTGAAAGAGGCAAGGCCACAGGCAAATGACAGCGGCAGCAGCAACGGGCGATAAGCGGGCGCGGCGAGGTGTCTTTGGCGGTTGGGCATGAGGGTGAGCTCCTGATTGTCGGCTGAGGTCCGTGTCACTTCTTGCGAGCGGCGACGGCTTCGATTTCCACCAGGCCGCCGGGCAACGGCAGCGCGACGACTTGCACGGCGGTGCGTGCCGGCTTGTTCGGTTGTTCGGCGCTGCCGAAGAACGGCGTATAGCCTTGCTGCAATCCGGCGAAATCCAGTTGGCCGCCCTTGGCCGGATCGCCCACCAGGAACACCCGCAGTTGCACCACGTCCGCCAGGTCCAGGCCCTGGGCTTGCAGCACACCCTTGAGTTTGTTGAGGATCGATGTGGTCTGGGTCGCTGTGTCGCCATAGGCGGCGAAGGAATTCTTGGGCGCGCTCGGATCGTGCAGGTCGGCGAGCAGGCCGCTGACAAACAGCAGGTCGGTTTGTGCCGGCACCGACACTGCCAGGGAGATCGGGAAATTGGAGTTGGGCAGGGCGATGCGCTTGATGTCGTCGGCCTGGCTGGCGAAGGCGGTGGCGGTCATGAGAAGTCCTGTAAGTAACGGGGTGGTTTTCATCGCAAGGTCCTTTATCGAAAAATCATCAGGCGGCTAGGCCGGCTTGCTGGCGCTCGGCGTGGCGGCCGATCAGCGACACGATGCGGCGCGCCGAGTCGGCGGCGGTGTTCTGCCAGATGCCGACGCCGCCGTGGGCGAGGGCATCGCTGGCCAGGTAGGTGCGGCCCTGGGGTTCGTTGAGGATCCGGTAGGCCTGCTCGCCCACTTCGTCGTTGACGATCCACGGGCCTTTGCTGAAGGGCACCTTCGACCAGTTGATGGCGACCGGTTTTTGCAACTTGGCGCTGTGGCCGGGGTGCAGCAGTTCGACGGCCTGCCTTGAGGAGGCGAACTGCTCGGCGAGGGATTTGCTGCTGAAGGACTGTGCCGCTTCACTGGTGTTGTAGGCGGCCACCAGGATGCCTTGGGCGCTGTTCAGCCGATCGCTGGGGTACCACAGGCCTTTGACTTCATGATCCAGGTAAGAAAGCCCGCCAAAGATGTTGAAGTCGATTTCCCAGAAGCGCGGCGACTGCCACGCGACCTTGTTCGCCTGGTCGCTTTGCGCGCTGAGGATCGCTTGCTTGAAGGGCGTGGTGAAATTGCTCGGCAGTTTGGCCAGCAGCGGCAGGGGCACGGTGACGATGGCGTAGTCGGCGTTCAGGGTCTGGGACTTGCCCGTCTGCCGGTCGCGGTAGGTGATGCGACTGCCTTGCTCCGACGTCTGGATGTCGCTGACTTCGGCATGAAAACGCACCACGTCCTTGAGTCGCTCATGGAACGCCTGGGGAATCCGGTCCATGCCACCGACCGGTTGGAACATGGTGGAAGAAAATTCGGGAATCTCATCGAACACCAGTGCGCCCCAGAGCTTGGGGTTGAGCAGCGTCTGCAACGCGAGGGGTGTGCGGGTGACGCCGGTTTGATCGCCGGCGCCGGGGATGCGGGTGTAGCCCGAGCGCACCGATCCTGTGTATTTGAAATCGGCATTGAGGTCGCCATAGACCTTGAGAAAATTCAGCAGCGCCTGGCGGTCTTCGGTGCTCAGGTCCTGGTCCAGGGCCTTGCGACTGACGGTGCGCGCCAACAGCTCGGACAGTTGTCCCCGCGTATCGTTGACGGCCTGGCGCAGCTGGAAGGCCGGCTGGCGGGCGTCCGGCAAGGCCAGTGCGTTGCGGCTGCTGTTGACCAGCACTTGCAATTCCACGCCCAGTTCGCGGCAGTAGCCGAGGATCGTCTGGTGATGGCTGGGGATGCGCGCCGGGCCTGCGTTGAAGAACTGCCCGTCATCGAAGTCCACGGTCTGGCTGATACCGTCGTCGAACTCGACCCGACTGCCGCGACGCAGGGTCCAGTTGCGTCCGCCCACTCGCTCGCGGGCTTCGAGGATCGTCACGGCGAAGCCGGCCTTGCGCAACTCATAGGCGCTGACCAGGCCGGAGATGCCGGCGCCAACCACCACTACCTGCTTGCCTTTGCCGCTGCTACCCAATTGCAACGGGCCAAAGCCCGCCGCGACGGCCTGAGGTGTAAGGCCCAGTGCGTCGAGGGCGCCAACTGCGGCGCTATAGCCACCGATGGCGGCAATGCGGGAAATCATTTGCCTGCGGGTGAAAGCCATGATGTCGCTCCTTGGAATGTTGACGTGATGAGCTGGGCGTCGTCGCTGTTCGCGGCCACGCCTGGGGGATTCGCATCGGGGTCAGAGGTCGTAGCGCACAGACAGCAAGAGGGTTCGCGGATCGTTGATGGAGTAGTACCGGGCGCCGCTTGCGGGCACATAGCCGACCGCTTGGGGGTAGGCCCGGTCGAGCAGGTTTTTCACCGACAGCGTGGTGGTCCAATGGCCGTCGCCCGAGATGTAGCGGGTATTGGCATTCCAGAAGGTCTGCTGGGGAATTTCCTGCACGTCGTCGTTCAGCGCGTTGGCATAGGACTTGGTCTGGAACTGGGCATCGGTGCCGGCTAGCCAGGTGCCGGGCAGGCCGGCGGGAATGGTGTAGTTGAGGCCGACGCTGGTGTTCCAGCGCGGTGAGTACACCAGCTGCTGGCCGTTGGCATCGATCCCGGCGCCGCTGGCGTTCTCGAAGTCGTCGTACTGGCTTTGCAGGTAGCCGAGGTTGAATGTCAGTTGCAGGTCGGGCGTCAGCGCGCTCAGGGTTTCCAGTTCGACGCCGTAGGTGTGGGCCTGACCGACGTTGGTCCGCAGGCTGACGCCCAGCGCCGGGTCGTAGGCGTTGGTTTGCAGATCCTTGTAGTCGTTGTAGAACAGCGCGAGGTTGGCGCGCAGGCGCCGGTCGAAGAAGTCGCCCTTGAGGCCGGTTTCCCAAGTGGTCACGTCTTCCGGTGAGAACGCCTGTTCGGCGGCGGCCTGGGTCGGCGCACGGTTGTCGTAGCCGCCGGCCTTGAAACCTTTGGCGACGTAGGCGTACTGATTGAGATGGGGTGTCCAGGCGTATTCGAAGCCGAGTTTCGGGCTGGTGGATTGCCAGGATTTACTCGAGTCGGCGCTGAAGTTGGTGCCGGTGATCTGCCGGTCCGGGGTGACGACGTAGTTGGTGTAGTCGAAGTTCTTGTGTTCGCGGGTGAACCGCAGCCCGGCGATCAGAGACAGTTGCGGCGTGATTTTGTAGCTGCCCTGGCCATACAGCGCATAACTTTCGGTGTTGGTGGTGCTGTATTGGCCCTGGCCGATCACCCGGTTACGCGCGATGGAATAAGTCAGGCTGTCGCGCTCGGCGTCGAATTTTTCCCGGTACAGGTACAGGCCCGTGCTGAAGGTGAAGTCGTCGTAGTCGCCGTTGAGCTGGAATTCCTGGGTGGCGTAGTCCTGCTTGTAGGTGATCAGGCTGTGCTGGATCAGGGCCGCCTGGCCGGAGTTGTCATAGTCCACCGGTTGGTTGAAGGCGGAGTAGGCGGTGACCGACTTGAAATTCAAGTGATCGTTGATGCTGTAGATCGCCCGCAATACCGAACTGCCCTGGTCGAGGCGGTTCTTCGGGTTGAGGCCGCTGTAGCTCTTGAACTTGTCGAAGCGGCCGTCAGCGTCGAAGGGGCTGTAGCTGGTGGTATCGCCGCGGTCGAACGTACCGGCCAGCGTCAGTTGCACGTCCCACGGCGAATCGATGGGGTTGAAGCGAAGCTTGCCTCGGTAGGCCTGGATGTCGACGTTGTTCACGTCTTCGCCGCGGGTGGGGTTGGAAACGGTGCCGTCGCGGGTCAGGCGAATGGCCGAGAAGCTGCCGAACAGGGCGTTGTCCACCAGCGGGCCGCTGATCAGCAGGCGGCCGTTCTGCGCGTTGTAGTTGCCGGCGCCGAGTTCGAAGAAGCCGCGGGTTTCCTGGGACGGATCGCGGGTAATCACGCGGATCGCCCCGGCACTGCTGTTGCGTCCATAAAGCGTGCCTTGCGGGCCGCGCAAGACCTCGACGCGTTCGACATCGTTGAAGTCGAGCATCGAGGAAATCGCCCTGGGGATGTACAGGTCGTCGGCGTAGACCGCCACGGCCGCTTCCTGTATCGGGTCGGTTTCGCCGATGCCACGAATCCCATAGGTCTGCGCGCTGTAAGAGATCGACTGGCGGCTGAGGGTCAGGTTCGGTACTTGTCCGGAAAGATCGCGAATGCTCTTGATCTGCTTGTCTTCAAGGGCGGCTTCGTCGAACGCGGAGATCGCCAGGGGCGCTTTCTGCAAATCCTCGCTGCGGTGTTCGGCGGTGACGGTGACCACCGCCAGCGCACCGTCCCGGGTGTCTTCTTCGGCGTGGGCCGACAACCCGAGCAAGGCCAGCGAAACGGCCAGCGTCAGGCGGTTTGAGGTGAAGGTATCGTGCATGGTGGACCCCTGGTGTCTGGTGCAGCGTGGGCGTTGGCATTTATTCCGGGCAAAGCGTCGCCACGGACCTGGCTCCGGGAGGCAGGGCGAGGAGAGCGTTGGCCGATTTCAGGTTGGGTGTGGCATTGACCGTGGGGTGGTGTCGGCCGGAAAAACGTACAGTTCCGCGAGCCTCCACCTGGTCAGGGGTCGGTGATGGTTGTAACAATATTTGTATAATGGATCGCTGTAAAAGTCCGATTTGTTATAAGTTAATTATAAAAAATAGACATTAAGTTAATAAATTAAATGCGTAATTCTGATGATTATATGGCTCCCTCGAAACGCAATCGCGGGCCAGCCGTGCTCCCACATGTGTCATGTGGCCCTTATGGGAGCATGGCTTGCCCGCGATGACGGAGAAAGGTGCAGCTAGTACCCGCGCTGTACGTTCGCCAGGTTCTGCAGTGTCGCCCCCGACAGGAAGCGTTCGAGGTTGGCGAGGAAACTGTCGGCAATCTCGTGGCGGCTGTTGCTGGAAATCGCCGAAGTATGCGGCGACAGTCGCACCCGTGGATGAGTGTAGAAAGGATGGCCGTCCGGCAGGGGTTCCGGTTCGGTGACGTCCAGCGAGGCCAGGCCGATGGCGCCGCTGTCCAGGGCCTCAAGCAGGGCGGCGTGATCGAGCAAGCCGCCGCGCGCGATATTGATCAGGTGCAGGCCCGGCTTGGCGCTGGCAAGCACCGCGGGGTTGACGATATGGCGCGTCGCGTCGGTCAGGGGCGCGGCCAGTACCAGGTGATCGGCGCGGGCGAACAAGTCATGGATCCCCTCCGCGGCTTCGACGCCCTCGACTTCGAACGGTGCCGGGCTCTGGCGCAGCGCCAGCACGTTGATGCCCAGCGCACGGGCCTTGGTCGCCAGGCTGCGGCCAATCGCACCGAAGCCGAGAATCCCCAGGGTGCTGCCCTTGAGCGGTGTCAGCGCGGTGAAGTTCCAGTGCGAGTCGTGCACCCAGATGTCCGGCAAGTGCTTGGCGGCGGCGAAGATCGCGGCCAGGGCAAATTCGGCGATGTTCTCGGCGGCGCTGCCCCGGGAGGTGCTCACGGGCGGGCCGTCGAACAACCACTGGGGATAGAAGTCGATGCCCGAGGACACCACGTGCACCCAGTTCAAGCCGTAGGGCCAGCCCGGTGGTGGTGTGTCCGGTGCCTGATAGCCGCGCACGTTGATCGGGCGGGCCAGCAGTACCCCGACGTCGGCGGGAAGGTCGCTGGGCACGCCGGCCGGTACGTCGAGGACCCTGGCCCCGGGGTGCGTCTGCGCGAGGCGCTGGCGGATCACGTCGTTGAACTCTGTGTCCAGTTGGCTGGCGATCACGAGCGGGCTCATGGGGTGTCCTTTTTCTGGCGTTGGGCGAACACCGCTTTGCCGACGCCTTGCAGCACGGCATCGTTTTGCGGGGTGTGGATGCGGCTGCACAGCACGTCGCGGTAGTGCCGTTGCAGCGGGTTATGCCGCGACAGACCGGGGTTGCCGGACGCTTCGATGGCCAGTTCGACCGCGGCAATGGCGTTGCTGGTCACCAGGTATTTCAATTGTGCGGCGTGCTGGGCCGGCGTGCGTCCTTCGGCGGCGGCATCCAGCAGGCTGCGGTTGGCGAACAGTAGGGTGTCGATCTGGCCGACGGTTTCCTGGAAGCGCGGCAGGGTCGACAGCGCGGCGCCGAGGTTGGACGGCTTGCGTTGCTCCAGCCATCCCACCAGCCAGTCGCGCGCGGCTTGGGCGACACCGTCGTAAACCGCCGAGAGCAAGACCGACATCCACAGGAAACCATCGCTGTCGAGTTCGGGCTGTGGCGCGCTCCAGGGGCTGACGCTGACGGCGTGATCCAGGGGCACCAGGACGTTGTCGAACAGCACTTCGTGGCTGCAGGTGGCGCGCATGCCCAGGTGGTCCCAATCCTCGATGATGCTGATCCCTGGCGTGTCCTTGTGCACCAGCCAGGCACCCACCAGCGGGTCTTCATCGGTGCTGCGTGCCCAGACGCTGAACCAGGTCAGACCATGGCTGCCGGTGGAGTAGATCTTGCGCCCGCTGATCCGCCAACCTTCGGAGGTGCGCCGGGCGATCGTCGCGGGCAGCCCGCCACGGGCCGGCGTACCCAGGTCGGGTTCGACCCGCAAGGCATTGATCAGCGCGCCGTCGTTCACGGCGTCGCGGGCCACTCGCAGGCGCAACGCCTCGGGCCAGCTTCGATTGTCTTGCAGGCGTGAATGCTGCAGGTACTGCATCACCAGGATCAACGCCGTAGAAGGTTCGCCCTTGGCGACCGCGCTGATGACTTTGCGGGCCTGCACCAGGCTCGCGCCGCTACCGCCCAGCGCCTTGGGCACCGTCAGGGCCAGCAGGCCATGCTCGTGCAGCAACTTGAAATTGTCCCGGGGGAAGGCACCGCTCTCGTCAAGGCGGTGGGCCGTGGCCGCCAATTGTGCACCGATGCTTTCGAGCACGGCGTCGAAGTCGGCGGCCACGACTGCTTGCAACTGGGGTGGGCGTAAGGAAGAAAGGCTCATGGTCAGTTCACTCGATCGAAAAAGATGGAAGCCGGATGCCCGGTTCTGGCGACCCGCTGCCGCGCAGGAGCAGGCCGCTGCAACAGGCTCACAGCGCGAGCAAGGGGAAATTGCGTTCCCACAGGGGGCTGACGTCGAGCCTTTCGCTGAGCACGCCGGCGTCGAAGAACAGGTCGGCGACTTCCTGCTGCGAGGCAATGGCTTGTTCACTCACGGCGATGATCTTCGACGGCTGGCTGCGTTGGTTGTGCATGTCGAGAAACACCGCCTTGTCGACACCCAGCAATCGCGCCGACTTGGTTGCCCAGGGCTCGGGGTTGTCGTTGATCCATTCCAGGGTGCGCGCCTCACGCTGGATGTAATCCTGGATCGCCTGCCGGCGCAGCGGGTCTTCCAGCGCCTTGGGGCGCGCGGCAATCAGGTAGTTGCCGGACAAGTAGCCCAGGGCGGTCTTGAGGACCCGGGCACCGCTGCGGAACTTGGCCAACTGGATGAACACGCCGTAGATCACCCACGCATCGAGTTGGCCGCTCTGGAATGCGCTGAAACCGTCCTGGGGCGTGAGCGCTACGGCGGTGATGTCGTTCATGGTCAGGCCCTGTTCCTTCAGGGCCTTGATCAGAAAGTAATGGGAGGTGGTAGAGCGCACGTAGCCGACCCGCTTGCCGCGCAATTGCCCGATGGACTCGACCGACGATTCCTTGGGAACCAGGAACACCTGGTTGTTCACGTCACCTTGCAGCACCGCGATCAGGCGCGGCTGGCGATGGCTCTGGATGGAAAAGATCGGTGGGATTTCACTCATCCCACCCACGTCCAGGCTGCCGGACGCCAGCGCCTCGACGATCAGGTTGCCGCCGGCGAACTCGGCGTATTCGACCTTGTAGGGCGTGTCGGCGGTGCCGGCATCCTCGAAGAAATAGGAGTCCTGGCCACGGTAGGTGGCCACCCCGAGGGTCAGCTCGGACAGGGACTTGCCCTGGGCGAACGCGCGCGGGGCGAAACCCAGTGTCGACAGGCCCAGGGCGCCAAGGGTGACGGCGCCGGCCATCAGGAAGCCGCGTCGATCGAGCTGCCCTGGCGCGAAGTGTTGTTTCATGACCGGAGGTTTGCTCATGCGACGGCCTCACTGCCCGTTGCCGGCTCAAGGACGTCATGGGTGTACCGGTTCGCCGGCACCGCCAGGCCCAGGTTATCGCGCAGGGTGTGGCCGCTGTATTCGCGGCGGAACACCCCGCGTTGCTGCAGGACCGGCACGACCCATTCGGTGAACGTCTGCAGGCCGTCCGGCAGCGGGGCGTTGATGATGAAGCCGTCGGCTGCGCCGTTGTCGAACCAGTGTTCAATGGCGTCGGCGACCTGTTCGGGGGTGCCGACGAAGTCCCGGCGTGGCTGGGAAAAGCGCAGGGCGACCTGGCGCAGCGTCAGGCCTTCGTCCCGGGCCAGTTGCTTGATCCGCTCGGAGCCGCCTTTCTGGCTGTTGGCGCCCAGGTCGCCCAGCTCAGGGAACGGAGCGTCCAGCGGGTACTGGCTGAAATCATGGTCGTTGAAGGGCCGGCCGAGCGCGACGATGGCGTCCTCGATACTCACCAGCGCCACCGCTTGTCGATAGCGCTCTTGCACCTGCGCCTCATCGCGCCCCACGATCGGACGAATGCCAGGCAGGATCGACAGGTGCTCGGGATCGCGGCCGAATCCGCTGGCGCGACGCTTCAGGTCCCGGTAATAGGCCTGGGCTTCTTCAAAGCCTTCGGCGCTGACGAAAATCGCGTCGGCGTTCTCGGCGGCGAAGTTACGCCCGTCCTCGGACGTACCGGCCTGGAAGATCACCGGCTGGCCTTGGCGGGAGCGGGCAATATTGAGTGGGCCCTTGACCGAAAAAAATTCACCTTTGTGCTCCAGCGCGTGCAGCTTGCCGGGGGCAAAGAACTCGCCCCGTTGCTTGTCGTAGACAAAGGCATCGTCCTCCCAGGAGTCCCACAGGCCCTGGACCACTGCCACGTGCTCTTTGGCGATCCGGTAGCGCACCGCGTGGGGCGGGTGCTCGGCCTTGCCGAAGTTGTTGGCGGTGCCGCTGAGCCACGACGTCACCACGTTCCAACCGGCACGCCCGGCACTGATGTGGTCCAGTGAGGCGAATTGGCGCGCCACCTGGTAGGGCTCGGTGTAGCTGACCGTCACGGTGGCCACCAGGCCGATGTTCGACGTCACGGCCGCCAGGGCCGAGAGGATAGTCAGCGGCTCGAAGCGGTTGAGGTAGTGCGGGCTGGATTTTTCATGGATGTGCAGGCTGTCGGCGATGAACACGAAATCGAACTTGGCGCCTTCGGCCAGTTGCGTCTGCTGCTTGTAGAAACCGAAGCTGGTGCTGGCATCGGGTTGCGCCTGCGGATGGCGCCATTCGCCCCAGCCATGGCCGACGCCGTGGACCATTGCACCGAATTTGAGTTGGCGTTGCTTGCTCATGGTTCTGCTCCTTTTAACGCGAAACCTGGGTCAGTGGGGCACGCTGGGTGTTGAAGCGCTTGTCGAAGCCTTGGGAAACGTCGATGCGGCGGGTCAGCAATCCTTCTTCCCGGTAGATGTCGGCGGTCGCCTGCAAGCCGCTGACCACCGCGTCGTCGATCAATACCGGCTGCATCTGGGTCGCCTTGGCCACCTCCAGGTGCACCGCCAATGGCAGGCCGGTGATCCTGGCCTGGGCGGCGGCATATTCGGCAGGGTGTTCGTTGCTCCAGCGGAAGGCCCGGTCGATCCGGGCGACAAAGTCATCCAGTTGCGGGCGCTTGTCGGCGATGGCTTGTTGGGTGGCGGCCAGGTAGAGGTGATTACTCAGCAGGTGGCTGCCGCTGACCAGGACCCTGGCCTGGCTTTGGGCCGTGACCACGGTGGTGAAGGGGTCCCAGGTAGACCAGGCATCCGCGGTGCCGTTATCCAGCACCAGCCTGGATTCGCTGGGCAACAGGAAGACGAATTCCACGTCTTGGGTGCTGAGGCCGACGTTGCGCAGGGCCTTGATGGCCAGGTAGTGCCCGATCGAGCCACGGGTGGTGACGATGCGTTTGCCCTTGAGGTCCGAAACCTCCCTGATGGGGGAGTTCTTGGGGACGAGAATGGCCGTGGTATTGCGCCCTTGCGCATGAATGATGCTGACGACCTTCAGTGAGGCCCCCGCGCCCAAGGCAAACACGTAGGGGGCATCGCCCAGGGCGCCGATGTCCACGGCGCCGGCGTTCAAGGCCTCGCCCAGTGGTGCGGCGGCGGGGAATTCGGAAAACTGGATGGCGTAGGGCACGTCCTTGAGTTCACCGGACACTTCCAGCAGGGCTTTGAGGGTGGATTTCTGATTGGCCACCCGCAGTGGTTGTAGGTCGTCTGCGTGAGCAGTGCCGAACACGAGGGCGATTAACAGTAAGGGTAGGGACAGGCGCATGGGTGGAACTCCAGGCTAAGCGTTGCATTCAGCGCCTCCGCCTGGAGAAGGGGTCGGCTGGTCCGGGTCAGGGCGATCACTCGCCCCCTTTTGGGTTCAGATCACATAGAAACCGTGGGTGCCGTCGCGGGCCAGTTGGTCCACGAGGCCGAACTCCCAATCGAGATAGGCTTGCATGGCCTCATGCGGGTTATCGGTGCCTTCGTAGGGGCGGCGATAGCGATCGATGGGCGCAGACACCAACCGGGTCTCGCCATGCGCCAGCGGCCGCTGGGCGGCGATCCAGCCGGCCGTGCCGTCACGCAGCAGGAACACGGCCTGGCCGGTCAGGCGTTCGACGTCCGGGATTGCCCATCGGGCCAACTGGCCGCTGCCGCAGGTCAGGACATAGCGCTGGGCCGACGGCACCTGGGCCAGGGCTTCGCTTAGTTGACTGCGCAGCAACCACCATGCCCCCGGGATATGCCGCTTGATGTAGTTGGCGCTGCTGGTGAAGTCCAGTACCACGGTGTCACCTTCGGCCAGCCACTGTTCGAGGGTGTCAGGGCTGATCTCTTCGGCTTGCGGCGGGACAGGCACAGGGGCTTTCCAGGGGCCCTGTTCGCTGAAGTGGCCGGGGTGCAGATCATCCAGCACGTGCACCTCCCACCCCAATTGCGCGAGCCAGGACGCCGACATGTTGGCCCGCACACCGTCATCGTCGACCAGGACCAGGCGAGCACCGCGTACGCTGGCGAAATGATCGGTCTCCTGGACCAGTTGCCCGCCGGGCGTGGACCGGGCCCCGGGCAGGTGGCCGGCTTCGAATTCTTCCGGGGTGCGTACATCAAACAGGTAGGTGCTGCGTGTAGCGTCCGCTTGCCAGCGGTGCAGGTCCGCGAAGGTGGCGCGACCGACCCGTGCCTGATCGGCAACGCGGCGGGCATCGCGGGCGGCGATGTCGCGATGTTTTTCCTGGGTAGGGGCGAACCGGCGTGACTGGCCGTGCTCCAGCACCTGGCCGGCCAGGGTCCAGCCAATCGTACCGTTGCGCAAGGCCGACACCGGGTTGGCGAGGCCGGCGTTGATCAACGACTGGGTGCCGATGATGCTGCGAGTACGGCCGGCGCAATTGACCACGATACGGGTCGCCGGGTCCGGCGCCAGTGCCCGCGCCCGCAACACCAGTTCCGCCCCGGGTACGCTGATGCCGCCAGGAATGCTCATGGTCTGGTATTCGTCGAAACGGCGAGCGTCGAGCACCACCACGTCGGCTTCGCTGTCGAGCAGCGCCTGAAGCTCTAGCGCTGCGATCGAGGGGGTATGGCGCTGGCTTTCCACCAGCTCGCCAAAGGCCTTGCTCGGCACGTTGACGTCGATGAACAACTCGCCACCCGCGTCGCGCCAACCGTCCAGGCCACCTTCGAGCACCGCGACATCGACGTAGCCCAGCGCTTGCAGGCGCTGCGCCGCCAGGCCCGCCAGGCCTTCGCCACGGTCATAGACCGTCACCGGGGTGTCGCGCCTCGGGATGCGCGCAAACACCTCCAGCTCCAGCCTGGACAACGCGATGTTGGCGGCAAACAGTGGATGGCCCTGGGCGAACGGCGCCTCTTCACGCACGTCGACGATGGCCAGCTCTTCGCGGTTCAGCAACGCCTGGCGGATCTCCGAGTAGGAGCGGGTACGTACAGTGCTCATAAGGCTTGGCTCTCTTTGGACAGGTCCCAGATGTTGGGGAGCAGGGTGTTGGAATACCCGGAGATGAACAGCTTTTCGCTACCGTCGGGCTGGTACACCGCGCGGCGTACGGCACCGATGTTGGCGCCATAGACGTGAATGCTGATGGAGACCTGGTCAGCGAAGGCATTGCTGACCTGGTGGATGTCGCCGACCTTGGGCGAGACGGCCTCGACCTGGCCCGGCACAAGCCGTATCGGCGAGCCCTCGGGCACCAGGCTGCCATCAGGGTGGCGAGCGAAGCCTTGAGAGTCTTCTGCGCCGCGCAACAGGCCGATCAGGCCCCAGACCCGGTGATCATGAATCGGCGTGCGTTGTCCCGGCCCCCAGACAAAACTGACCACGCTGAACCGCTGCCGGGAATCGGCATGCAGCAGGTATTGCTGGTAGCGCTCGGGGTCTGGTTGGGCAAAGGTGTCGGGCAGCCAGTCGTCATGGCTGACCAATTGAGCGAGCAACTTGCCGCCGCGATGCAGCAGGTCGCCTTCGCGAAGGTTGCCGTCGATCAGCTCGGCCAAGGCGCCTACGAATGCTCTGAGTCTTTCCGGGTGTCGGGCCTGGGTCATGGCGATTCCATCGTCGTTATGAAAGGATCTGCCATGATTTAAGCATAATGATTTTTCTTAATATGCTATTTTTTTATGATTAGGTTATAGCTGAAAGGAATTTAGAACCCTTGTGAATAGAGTTAGATGTTATCGATCATTGCGTTGGGCTATCCAGTCACGGGCAATGGCACTATGCTTTTTCGCCATGGGTTATGCTTTTCAAACATTTTATCGACTGTGTTCCATGTGCGGGCCAAATGAAAATTGATGATATCGACGCCTTCGTCGAAGTGATTCGCTGTCAGTCCATCAGCCATGCCGCCGAGACGTTGCAACTCACGCAACCGGCGATCACACGGCGCGTGCAGAACTTCGAGCAGGCGCTGGGGGTGGAGTTGTTCGACCGCAACACCAAGCCGCTCAAGCCGACCCTGATTGGCACGCGAGTCTACGAGCAGTGTCGCCTGATCCTGCGGGAGATGGATGCCTTGCGCGAGCTGGTCGCCACCGATGCGCCGCCTACCGGTTTGTTGCGCCTGGGCGTTCCGCAAACGATCGGCGACGTGGTGCTGCTCGATGCGCTCAAGCATCTGCGCTTCGCGTATCCGGAACTGCGTGCGCAGGTGGCGACAGGTTGGGGCAGCCAGTTGGTCGGCAAGATCGAACGCGGCGAGCTGGACGCCGCGGCGGCGTTGTTTCCCGCCGGCAAAATTTTCCCCGACAACATCATTGGCGAGTCGATCGGCAAGATGGAGTTGGTGGTGGTGTGCGCGAAGGCGCAATTGCCCAAGCGCCCCAGCAAGCTGGCGGACGTCTACCAGAACGGCTGGATCCTCAACCCGGACGGCTGCGGTTTCCGCGCCGGGCTGCAACGCACGTTGTCCGACCAGGGGCTGGCCCTGCGGGTCAACCTGGAAACCTTCGGTACCGAGTTGCAACTGGGCCTGGTCGCCGATGGCCTGGGCCTTGGCCTGGTGCCGCGCCCGCTGTTGGAACGCAGTGTCCATCTCGATCAACTGGCGGCCATGCCACTCAAGGACTTCAAACCGGTGATGGACCTGTGGCTGATCTATCCGCATTTTCTCGGCAACCTGCAAGGGCCGGTGGAAGCCTTCGGCAAGCTGGTCGCCGGATCGTTGCAGAAGATCAAGAGCGCTGCGTAACGCTGCCGGGGAGGCTGTATATAATAAAAAAAAATGATAATTAGCTTAGATTAAAATGTGCTTTTTATTATTTTTGGCCTTCCCCTAGGCTTGCTGGAGATCCTTAAGGCCATCCAGGAAGTTTTGCCATGAGCAGCGTCAGCCCGCTATCCAGCGTCTTGAAACATGTTCGCCAACGCGTCAGTCCCGAAGAGTGGGAAGTGCGTGTCAAACTGGCCGCCGCCTACCGGCTGGCGGCCTTGTTCAAGTGGACCGACCACATCTACACGCATTTTTCCGCGCGGGTGCCGGGGCCTGACGAGCATTTCCTGATCAACGCCTTCGGGTTGCTGTTCGACGAAATCACCGCTTCCAATCTGGTCAAGGTCGACATCGACGGAACCCTGGTCGACGACCCGACGGGCCTGGGCATCAACTATGCCGGGTACGTGATCCACAGTGCGATTCATGGCGCCCGCCCGGACCTTCAAGCGGTGCTGCACACCCACACCCGCGACGGCATTGCCGTTTCCGCCCAGCGCGATGGCCTGTTGCCGATCTCGCAGCATTCGATCGCCTTTTCCGGGCGCGTGGCTTACCACGGTTACGAGGGCATTGCGCTGGACCTGGACGAGCGCGAGCGACTGGTGGCGGACCTGGGCGACAAGAGTGTGCTGATCCTGCGCAACCACGGGCTGTTGACC
This sequence comes from Pseudomonas sp. P97.38, assembly GCF_001269745.1. Taxonomy (NCBI): domain Bacteria; kingdom Pseudomonadati; phylum Pseudomonadota; class Gammaproteobacteria; order Pseudomonadales; family Pseudomonadaceae; genus Pseudomonas; species Pseudomonas sp. P97.38. Next base: position 118,848 of record NZ_LHVJ01000007.1, on the reverse strand, counting down.
GCGGGTGTCAGCGTCGAGCATGCCTTCCAGCAGCTGCAAAGCCTGGAGCGTGCCTGCAACATCCAGATCGCGGCCCAGGCGGCGGGCAATGCCGAGCTGATCTTTCCTCCGGCCGAGGTGGTGGCCAAGGTCGAGGCACAGGCCGAAGCATTCAAGCGCGGTGACGGGCCGGGTGTCGCGCGGCACTGGAACGCGCTCATCCGGCAGTTGGAAAGGACCGACGTCGACTATAAGGATTGAGTGATCGCACGGGCAGGCTGCTCAGCAGCCTGCCCGTGGCTTTTCGGGGGGCGCGTGTTTCAAGCGACCTTTTCAGCCGCCTGGCGTTCGCGATCGGCGATCAATTGGCGGGTCAGCGGGATCAGGCGCTTGCCATAATCGATGGCGTCCTCGAGCGGGTCGAAGCCGCGAATCAGGAAGGTGGTGATGCCCAGGTCGTAGTAATCGAGCAGGGCTTCGGCCACCTGTTCGGCAGTGCCCACCAGGGCGGTCGAATTGCCTTGCGCGCCGAGCAGGCCGGCAATGCCGGTCCACAGCCGTTTGTCCAGGCGCGAGCCCTGTGCTGCCGCCGCCAGCAGGCGTCGCGAGCCTTCATTGGGTGGCTCGCGACGCACGAACCCATTGCGCTCGGCCAGTGCGCCTGCCTCTTGCAGAATGCGTTCGGCGCGTGCCCAGGCCTGTTCCTCGGTGTCTGCCAGAATCGGTCGCAACGACAGGCTGAAACGAATGCTGCGACCATGCCGGGCCGCTTCGGCGCGCACTTGGTTCACCACCTCGCGCACCTGTTCGTAGGTTTCGCCCCACAGCGCATAGACATCCGCGTGCTTGCCGGCCACGGCAATGGCGGCCGCCGATGAGCCGCCGAAGTACAACGGGATATGCGGCTGCTGTGGCGACTTCACGTCGGAATGCGCGCCCTCGACCTGGTAGTACGTGCCTTGGTAATCGAAGGGCGTCTCGCGGGTCCATTCCTGGCGCAGCACATCAAGGTACTCGTCGGTGCGCGCATAACGCTCGTCCTTGCCGATATGGCTGCCGTCAGCACGCAATTCTCGATCATCGCCGCCGGTGATGATGTGCACGGCGGTGCGTCCGCCGTTGAACACATCCAGGGTGGTGAACTGGCGTGCCGCCAGAGTGGGGGCCGCGAACCCCGGGCGATGGGCGATGAGGAACTGCAGTCGCGTCGTCACGCTGGCGGCATGGGACGCGATCAGCGTGCTGTCCGGGCTGTTGGAGTGGAACGCGATAAGAGCCCGGTCGAAACCGGCCTCCTCGTGGGCGCGGGCCACTTTCTCCACATACGCGGGCTGCAGCACGGGGCCGCTGCGCGGGTGGATTTCCGAGGCGTGGTGGCCGCCGATGAAGCCGATGAATTCAATACTCATGGTGGGGGTCCTTTCAATGAATGGGGTGTTTGAAGCCTCCACCGGGCAAGGGGTCGGTCCGTGACAAAAAGGTAGTCGCAGCCGGGAAGTGCTGTGAAATGCCGATTTGTTCTATGTTAATTATAAAAAATATTGATCAATATTTAGCTTGTGTATCAGTTCTATGCATTTTGTGGGTGGATGTCCGTGCGCCGCGAACGGCGCGGCCTGTGGGTTTTTATTATGCAAAATATTTATCTAACGGCTTGAGTGGCTGATTTCTAATCATATTAGGTTATTCCCAAAAAGAATTTCACTGACATTTTTTATGCGAATAGCATGAATCCAAAGTGGATGCATGGCGCGATTGACCATGTCGATGGAGGAGGGAAGCCTATGGGCGACAAGACATTAGAGACACAGGGCGCCAGCGCGTTTTCCGTCAAGGGGTTGCACCCGTCAGGGAAGGGTGTCGCGGGGTGGCTACCGGTGGGCTTGCGCCGCTGGCGTACACCCGAAGCGTTGTTGCGGTTGGTCAGCCCGATTGTGTTGCTGCTGCTATGGGAACTGGCGTCGCGCTGGGGCCTGATTCCACCGCGAATCATCGCCGCCCCCTCGCAGATCGGCGGCACGCTGTGGAGCATGATCGCCTCGGGCGAGTTGGGCAGGCATTTGTGGGTCTCGCTGCAACGGGCCCTCATGGGGCTGAGCATCGGTGTGTCGATCGGCGTGGTCGCGGCGCTGATCAGCGGCCTGTCCAAGCGCGGCGAAGTGGTCCTCGATTCGCCGATGCAGATGCTGCGCACCATTCCTTCGCTGGCCATGGTGCCGCTGTTCATTCTCTGGTTCGGCATCGGCGAGTTCACCAAGATCGCCCTGATCGTCATCGGCACGACGTTTCCGGTGTACCTGAACCTGTTTGCCGGCATCCGCAACATCGACCCCAAGTTGATCGAGGCCGCCAATACCCTGGGCCTGAATCGTCGCGAGCTGATCTGGCACGTGATCCTGCCGGGTTCCTTGCCCTCGTTTTTCGTCGGCCTGCGCTACTCCCTGGGCATTTCCTGGCTGGCCCTGGTGTTTGTCGAGCAGATCAACACCACCGCCGGCATCGGTTTTCTGGCCAGTGATGCGCGGGACTTCATGCGCACCGACGTGATCGTCATCTGCCTGCTGATCTACAGCGTGCTGGGTCTGCTGATCGATGGGCTGATCCGCACCCTCGAACGCTTCGCCTTGGCCTGGCGCCCATCTTTTGTGAGGAACTGACATGACGACCATCACGGTAGAAAAAACGCAGCCGCAAGTGCCGGTGCAATTGCGCAATGTGGTGCGCCAGTTCGGCCAGCAGCGGGTCATCGACGGCCTGGACCTGGACATTGCTCCGGGGGAGTTCGTCGCGCTGCTCGGCGCCAGCGGTTCCGGCAAGACCACCTTGCTGCGCAGCCTGGCTGGGCTCGACAGCATCGACAGCGGCCAACTGCGGGTACCGAAGGCGCGGGCCGCGGTGTTCCAGGAGCCGCGACTGATGCCGTGGAAGCGCGCCTGGAAGAACGTGATTCTCGGTCTGCACGCCCCGGATTCGAAGGCGCGTGCGGTGCAGGCCTTGACGGAAGTCGGCCTGGCCCATCGCCTGGAGGCCTATCCGGCGACGCTCTCCGGCGGCGAAGCGCAAAGGGTGGCACTGGCACGCGGGTTGGTCCGCGAACCCCAGTTGCTGTTGCTGGACGAACCGTTCGCGGCCCTCGACGCCCTGACCCGGATTCGCATGCATCGGCTGATCATCGAGTTATGGCGCAAGCACAAGCCGGCGGTGTTGCTGGTAACCCACGATGTGGACGAAGCCATCCTGCTGGCCGACCGGGTCATCGTCTTGGCCAACGGCAAGATCGCCGAGCAACTGTCGATCGACCTGCCGCGGGCACGCGACACCGGCCAGGCCGGGTTCCAGGACATTCGTGCGCGCCTGCTGGGCTTGCTGGGTGTCGAAGTGGACACCGTGGCCGTGGCGGAGCGTCCTCTGAGCCAGGGTACGGTCCGGCGGTTTGCCCATGGTTGATGCAGCGTTCCATTCATTGATCCCGGAGTGTTCTGTCATGGCGATTCGTGCCCGCCGATCGGCGATGGCGTTGCTGTCTGGCGTTGCGTTACTGCTCGGCGGTTGCGGTGACGCCGTCGAGACCCGATCCATATCCGCCGCACCGACGGACCTGTCCGGCGTGACCCTGATGCTGGGCGATCAAGCCAAGGGCTTGCGCACCGTGGTCGAGGCGGCGAATGCCCTGGAGGGCATCGACTATAAAGTGCAGTGGGCAAACTTCCAGGGCGCCGCGCCCTTGTTCGAAGCCCTGCGCGCCGGTGCCGTCGATCTGGCTCCGGCCGGTGATACACCGGTGCTCGCCGCCGCGACCGGAGGTACGCCACTGCGGATCGTCGCGGTCCGGCGCAGTCAGTCGAGGGGCATCGCCATCCTGGTTCCAGCTGATTCGGATATTCGCACCGTTGCCGATCTGAAAGGCCGGAACGTCGTGGTGTCGTCTGCCCGTGGCAGCATTGCCCAATACCTGCTGATTCGCGCGCTGGCCAATGCAGGTGTCGATGAGAAGGACGTCAAGGTCGGGTTTGTCCTGCCGACCGATGCCTTGTCCGCCTTCAACGCTGGCCAGATCGAAGCCTGGGCCACCTTCGGCATCTACCAGGCGTTTGCCGAGCAGCAGGGCGCCCGGGTGCTGATCAGCGGCGAGGGCATCAACACCGGCCTGACCTTTATCACCGCCTCCGACGAGGTCCTGGCCGACCCCCGCAAGCGCAAGGCGCTGAGTGACGTATTACAGCGTTTCGCCAAGGCCTTCGACTGGGCCCGGGAACATCCCGACGAGTACGCCCAAGTCTTTGCCAAGGTCAACGACATTCCCCTGGAGGTTTCGCGACGCCTGCGCAGTTGGGGGGATGAAGCGCTGTTGCTGCTCGAACCCCAGGATGTCCAGGCCTTGCAGCAAGTCGATGACCTGTTCGTGGAAAAAAACATCTTCCCTCACCGTGTCGATGTCCAGGCGCTGACGGATGACCAGGTGTTTTCCCTCAAGCCTTTGACCGTGTCGCAGTCGGAGCCGGCGCGTTAGTCCGGGGCCAGGCACGTGTTCGATTTGAATCTTCACAGGAGTCAATGAATGGGCAATGTACAGAGTGCTGCAAGTGCCCTGGAGGTGTTCAGGCGCCCGGCACCCCGCGGCGAGTTGCTCGAGCTTGGCCGGGTCTTGCGCGAACCCTTGGGGTTGTCGCGCCTGCACAGCACGCCCAAGCGAGTCTTGAGTCGTCGCGAAGGGGTCTTGCTGGGCGTGTTTGCGCTGGTCCTGCATGGCGCGGTGATTATCTGGGTCAGGCAGGCGCCCTCGACCGTGCTGCCTGTGGTGCCCCCGCAGATTCCACCGATGACGATCGAGTTCTCGCAGCCGGCCCCCCCGGTGGTGGTGCCGCCACCGCCCGCGCCGCTGCCACCGCCAGTGGTCGAGCCTCCGCCGCCGGTGGAGGATGAGTTGGCTGTGAAGCCACCGCCGCCCAAACCTTTGCCCAAGCCTAAACCGGTGGTCAAGCCGCTGCCCAAACCGGTGGCCAAGCCCGTGGCGCCCACACCGCCACCCGTTGCGCCAGCACCCACGGTCGCCGCCCCCGCGCCGCCGGCTCCCCCGGCACCCACCCCGGTGACCCCGGCATCCGCCAGCGCCGGTTACCTGAAGAATCCGGCGCCACAGTATCCCTCGCTGGCGATGCGTCGCGGCTGGGAAGGCACGGTGCTGTTGCGCGTGCATGTGCTGGCCAACGGCAAGCCCGGCGAAATCCAGATCCAGAAGAGCAGCGGTCGCGAGCCGCTCGATGCTGCCGCGTTGGCGGCGGTCAAGGGCTGGAGTTTTGTTCCGGCCAAGCAGGGCGATGTGCCCCAGGACGGCTGGGTCAGCGTGCCCATCGATTTCAAGATCAAGTAACCCGAGTTAACCACGTACACCGCGGGCCACCTGGCAAAAGGCGCATCGCTAAAACCGATCCATTGTCTTGTTGGAGAATCCGAGCATGAACCTGATTGCATCCCCCTTCGAATCCACCGAACACGCCGTCATCTGGCTGTTGATCCTTTTTTCCGTCGTGACCTGGGGGCTCGCCCTGTTCAAGGGCGTGCAGTTCACCCGTCTCAAGACGCAGGATCGAACCTTCCACAAGCGTTTCTGGGCAGCGTCGAGCCTGGACGCCGCCGCCGAGCTTGCCCACAGCCAGCCCGGTGCCGCCGCCCGTGTCGCGTTGGCCGGTTATGCGGCGATCCAGGTCAATGACCCGGCCAATGCCGACCTCAGTCAGTCGATCAACCATCAGGACCGGCTCGAAAGGGCCCTGCGCCAGCAGATCGTGCGAGAGCGGCGCTCGCTGGAAACCGGGCTGGCGATTCTCGCCAGTGTCGGCAGCACCTCGCCCTTCATCGGCCTGTTCGGCACCGTCTGGGGGATCATGTCGGCCTTGAAAGGCATCAGCGCAGCGGGCTCGGCAAGCCTTGAAACCGTCGCCGGCCCGATCGGCGCGGCGCTGGTTGCCACGGGTGTGGGGATCGCCGTCGCGGTGCCGGCGGTGCTGGTCTACAACTACTTGCTGCGTCGCCTGAAGCTGGCCGCCGCCGACCTCGATGATTTCGCCCACGACTTCTACAGCCTGGCGCAAAAACACGCGTTCCGAGTGCTGCTGCACCCGGTGCTGAACAAGTCCGGGGCGACCGTCGCCGGCCAAGCTGTCAAGGAGGCCTCCTGACATGGCCTTCTCCACACAAGACAGCGATGAAGTGCTCAGCGAGATCAACGTCACACCCTTGGTGGACGTCATGCTGGTGCTGCTGGTGGTGTTCATCGTCACCGCGCCGCTGCTGACCAACGCGATCCCGATCAACCTGCCCAAGACCGAGTCGGTGGCGCCGGTGGAGCAGAAAGACCCGCTGGTGGTGAGCATCGATGACAAAGGCAAGGTGTTCATCGACAAGGATGAGATCCAGGCGGATCTGCTCGAAACCAACCTGCAGGCGGCCAAGGCGAAGAACCCCGAGGTGCGCGTGCAATTGCAGGCGGACAACGGGGTGAACTACGGTGAAGTAGCACGGGCGATGGCTTCGATCGAACGGGCGGGGATCACCAAACTGTCGGTGATTACCGCGAAGTAGGGGCGCGCGCATCTGGCGCTACTTCGTCGCCGCATATCCCGAAGCCTCGATAGGGTCATGGGATAGAACGGCGTCGGGTGTGGTGATGGGGTGGGTCAAGGAATCTTCCTTGAACAAGAAGGCCCGATTGTAACCCGCAGCAGGTGGGCATCCGCCGAGTACGCTCCGCCGCCGCGCGCCACGAGGTAGAGCGCAAGGCATCCCATCAGCACGGGAAACTCGATGCCCCGGTCTATCCAGGGCCAGGTCGGCCCGAGCGCGTAGCTGATGGCAAGCATCTGAACGGCGATCAGCAGCGCGACCCCGCGGGTGGCCAGACCGATCGCCAGCATTAAGGCGCCCACTGTTTCCAGCAGCATGACCAGAAACGCCAACTGTGTGGCGAACGGCAATCCCATCACGTTCTGGATCAGGTTGATCGACGCGGCCATGGGGTCGGCCATCGAGCCGTGGGCGGTGCCCAGGGCCTTGGGCAGTCCGTGGGTGAACAGCACGAGCGCGAAGACAGTTCGCAGCATGGCGTACAGGTACGGTTCCAAGCGCAGGGCCCGGGCGTTGAGGGCGGCCAGGGCGGCGCGTAATCGCGTTGGGTGTACAAGGTGCATGGCAGGTCCTTCGCGTGGTGGCGGGTGACAGGGGGCTGGCAAGCATCTTTACGGTTTGGGTCCGGGCGATAAACCCTGTGCGATTGCCATGTGCATTCAACGGCGAAGAACAATCGGCCCATGCGCAGACCGGTATGCGTCCCGTGTACCTGTCACGCCTGGCGATAGGCGCTGGGCGTGATGCCCACTTCTCGACGGAACACCTGGGAGAAATGGCTGGCGCTGGAATAACCCACCTCCAGCCCGATGTCGATGATGCTGCGATCGGTCTCAAGCAGCAGATGGCGGGCACGACTCATCCGCAGCCGGATGAAATACTGCGAAGGCGACAACCCCGTGGCCCGCTTGAACACCCGGCTGAAGTGGTACTCGCTCAAGTCGGCGATCCGCGCCAGGTGTGCAAGGTGGAAGTCATCGGCCAGGCACGCGTTCATCGCCGTGAGGACGCGGCGCAACTTGTAGGCCTGCAACCCATTGTGGCGTCGCTGGCCGCTGTGCGCGGCGCTGTAGCGGCGGATCAGGTGTACGGCCAGGGCCTGGGCCAGACCGTGCACGAACAGCGGGCTGGGTTGGCGCTCCTCGATGAGTTCGACGCGCAACTGATCGAGGATGAAGCTCACGCGTTCGTCCCGTGCTCCGGAGAGGTCGGCAAAGCTCACCGGTGCGCAATGCTCGCCCAGCAGGTCACGGGCAGCCTGGTCGATCAGTGGCAGGCCGAGGTACAGGTGCATCACCTCGAAGGCGTCACAGTCGAGGGTTTGCCAGCGCATCTCGTAGGGTTCGTGGGTGTGGGTGAGGAAGAAGTCGCCAGCCTCGACCTCGGCGGCTTCCCACGCCCCATCGAGGGCGCGTTCCTCGACCTTGGCCCGGCCGGCCAGGACCAGCACCAGCAGCGGCTCCACCACGGCCGGCACCCGTATCGGCTCGACAACGCTGTGATGGCTGAACAACTGCACTACCACGTCCTGCAGTTGCGGGTGCGAAGGCAACGCCTTCGGGGGGCCCGGCAGGTGCTGCGGCATCGATTCGGCCGGGATGCGCGGCGTATCATGGGCGGCCAGGTCATCATGTTCAGGCGGGTGCACGGCAGGCTCCATCGACAAACCTTCAGAGAGGGCGGGCGTCGACAGGGTAACGCAGAAGACGCCGAGCCAGGCATTCACGCCAGCGCAAAACCCCGACAGCCCAGGCAAGCCTGCGAAAGCCCGGCGCGCCCGGTTGCGAGACAGTGAAACCGTCGATCACGACAGCGCCCCACGGGCGCCGAGCTGGCGAATACCTCAACGGCTCGCAACGCAGGAGAACATCATGACGGATATCAAGCACGGTCTACCCCACGAAGTCGAAGGCAAAGTCGCGCTGGTCACCGGCGCCGCCAGCGGCATCGGCAAGGCGATTGCATTGTTGCTGCATGCGCGTGGTGCCAAGGTCGTGGCCGAGGACCGCAACCCCGCCGTCGAAGACCTCGCCCGTCCCGGGCTGGTGCCCCTGGTGGCCGACATCACCGAAGACGGCGCCGCGGAGCGCGCGGTTGGCCTGGCCGTCGAGCAGTTCGGGCGGCTGGACATCCTGGTCAACAACGCCGGCATCATCATCAACAAATTGGTCATCGACATGACCCGCGACGATTGGGAGCGCATCCAGGCCGTCAACGCCACCGCGGCGTTCCTGCATTGCCGCGAAGCGGTCAAGGCGATGATGCCCAACCGCGCCGGAGCCATCGTCAACATCGCGTCCTATGCCGCCTATTTCGCCTTTCCCACCATAGCCGCCTACACCGCGTCAAAAGGGGCGTTGGCCCAACTGAGCCGCACACTGGCGCTGGAAGTGATCGAGCACGGCATTCGCGTCAATGCCATTGGCGTCGGTGACGTGGTCACCCACATCCTTGATGATGTGGTCGACGACGGTCCGGCTTTCCTGGCCCGGCACGGCGAAGCCGCCCCCATCGGGCGTGCCGCGCAGCCCGAGGAAATCGCCGAAGTCGTCGCGTTTCTCGCATCCGACCGCGCGAGTTTCATGGTGGGTTCGGTGGTCATGGTTGACGGGGGAATGACCGTCACTGCGGGTTGATCGCTGCGGTGGACGCCCGGTAATGGTCCCTCGAGGCGGGTCGCGTGCCCTTCAGCCCAGGCACTGCGCGCCGGCCTTGGCGACCTGGGCGTCCTGTTCGGCCTTGACCCCGGACACGCCGACGGCGCCGATCACGTGGCCGTCGACAATGATCGGGACGCCGCCCTCCAGTGACGTCAGCAACGGTGCGGACAAAAAGGCCTGGCGTCCACCGTTGACCATCTCTTCATAACCTTTGGATTCGCGTCGGCCGAGGGCCGAGGTGCGGGCCTTTTCAGTGGCGATGTAGGCGCCTATGGGCGCACAGCCATCGAGGCGTTCCAGGGCCAGCGGGTGACCGCCGTCATCGACGATCACGATGGCGACGGCCCACTGGTTGCGGTTGGCTTCAGTGCGGGCGGCCGAGAGGATCCGGCTGATTTCGTTCTGGCCGAGTATGGTTTTGCTTTTCATGGGCGGCTCCAGGGCGGGTTAAGGCAGCGCGGCTTCGACCCACTCGATCCAGTGTCGGACCGGGGTTCGGCCGGCACCGTCAAGGTGGGACTGGCAGCCGATGTTGGCGGTGACGATCACGTCGGGGCGCCCGCTTTCCAGGGCGTTGAGTTTGTTGTCGCGCAGTTGTCTCGCCAGTTCGGGTTGGGTGATCGAATAGGTCCCCGCCGAGCCGCAACACAAGTGGCTGTCGGGGACCTCTGTGAGCTCGAAGCCGAGCTTCGTCAGCACTGCCTCGACGGCGCCGCCCAGCTTTTGCGCGTGCTGCAAGGTGCACGGGCAGTGGAATGCCAGGCGCTGGTCGCTGTGCACGCGCAGGGTTTGCAGTGGTTCTTCGCGCAGCACTTCAACCAGGTCCTTGGCCAGGGCGCTGACTGCCTTTGCCTTTTCGGCGTAGACCGGGTCGTGGCCGAGCAAATGCCCGTAGTCCTTGATGAATGCGCCGCAACCGCTGGCGGTTTGCACGATGGCTTCGGCACCGTTCTCGATGCTCGGCCACCACGCGTCGATGTTGCGCCGGGCACGATCCAGGCCCGCGGCCTGGGCGTCGAGGTGATAGTCCACGGCACCGCAACAACCGGCTTCGCCCACGGCCGTCACACTGATCCCCAGGCGATCCAGGACCCGCGCCGCCGCCGCGTTGGTATTGGGTGACAGGCTCGGTTGCACGCAGCCTTCGAGGATGAGCACCTGCCGGGCATGGCGGCTGACTGGTCGTGGCTTGGCGACAGGCACGTGGCGAGGCACCTTGGCGCGCAAGGTGTCGGGCAGCCATGGACGAAACACCCGGCCGCCGCCCACCAGCCCCTTGAATACACCAGGGTTGGGTACGACCGCCCGCAGGCCCTCGCGCAGCAGGCGCTGGCCGAGCGGCCGTGCCACCGCCGCATCGACCACGGCGCGGCCGATGTCCAGCAGGTTGTGGTAATCGACCCCGGAGGGGCAGGTGGTTTCGCAGTTGCGACACGACAGGCAACGGTCCAGGTGCTGCTGGGTCTTCGCCGTGACCGGGTTGCCTTCGAGCACTTGCTTGATCAGGTAGATTCGCCCCCTCGGCCCATCCAGTTCGTCGCCGAGCAGCTGATAGGTGGGACAGGTGGCATTGCAGAAGCCGCAGTGCACGCACGTGCGCAAGATGCTTTCGGCCTCTTCGGCGCGAGGCAGTTGGCGAGCCGCTTCACTCAAGGTGGTCTGCATGGTTCAAAGCTCCGCGTACAGGCGTGCGGGGTTGAAAATGCCCCGGGGGTCGAGTTGTTGCTTGAGGTTGCGGTGATAACGCAGCAGGGCGCTTGGCAACGGCTGGAACGGACTGTCGACCAGGCCATGGGTGTAGCAGGTTACGTGGCCGCCGGCGCCTTCGACGATCTGGCGAATGAACACGGCTTCGGCGCCGGACTTGAGCCAGCGCTGGGCACCGCCCCAGTCGATCAATTGCTTGCCAGGCAAGGGCAGCCACGGCGTGTTGTGTGGCACGGACAGGCGCCACAGCGGATGCTCCTCATTGAAGAAACCCAGGCGCTGTTCGTTCAGGCTTCGCCAGAATGAACCGTCCAGCCGCTCACCGCCCAAACGGTCGCGGGCGGCTTTGACCGAGCCTTCGCCACCTTCGAGGCGCAGGTGCAGCCGCGTTCCATCGTGGCAGGCGGCGCTGATCGGCAGCGGTTGCTGGCCCCATTGCGCCAGGCGCTGCAACGCTTGGTGGCTGTCCATCTCAAGGCTGATGCTCAAGGTTTGCCGAGGTTTGGGCAGCACCTTGAGCGACACTTCGGTGATCACCCCGAGGGTGCCGAAGCTGCCCGCCATCAGGCGCGACAGGTCGTAGCCGGCGACGTTCTTCATGACTTCGCCGCCGAAGCGCAACAGCTTGCCCTGGCCGGTGATGACCCGGGTGCCGAGGACGAAATCCCGCACCGAGCCGGCCCAGGGGCGACGCGGTCCGGAGAGTCCGCTGGCAATCATGCCGCCGACCGTGGCGTCGCCGAACGAGGGTGGTTCACAAGGCAACATTTGCTGCGCAGCGTCCAGCACCTCGGACAAGACCTGCAAGGGCGTGCCGCAACGGACGGTCACCACCAGTTCCGTCGGGTCATAGCTGACGATGCCCCGGTGCAAGCGGGTGTCCAAGGGTTCACCCGTGACCGGGCGTCCCAGGAAGGCCTTGCTGTTGCCGCCCTGGATCCGCAACGCGGTGGCGTTTTCCAGCGCCTGGTTGACCTGTTCGAGCAACGTGTCGCTGGCGTCCCTGTCGAGTGCGCTGTGCATCAGAAACGCTCCAGTTCAGGGAAGGGCAACTGCCCCAGGTGCACGTGCATGGCGCCAAACTCGGCACAACGGTGCAGCGTCGGGATGTTCTTGCCGGGGTTGAGCAGGCCGGTGGGGTCGAAGGCGGCCTTGACGGCATGGAACACCGTCAATTCGTCGCTGTTGAACTGCGCGCACATCTGGTTGATTTTCTCGCGGCCCACCCCGTGCTCACCGGTGATGCTGCCGCCGACCTTCACGCACAGCTCGAGGATCTTGCCCCCCAGGGCTTCGGCGCGATCGAGCTCGCCCGCCTGGTTGGCATCGAACAGGATCAGCGGGTGCATGTTGCCGTCACCGGCATGGAACACGTTGGCCACCCGCAGGCCGTATTCGGCCGACAGGGCGGCAATCGCCTGCAACACGCCGGGCAGTTCCCGGCGCGGGATCGTCCCGTCCATGCAGTAGTAGTCCGGCGAGAGACGGCCCACGGCCGGAAACGCGTTCTTGCGCCCGGCCCAGAAACGCACGCGTTCGGCCTCGTCGCGGGCCTGGCGCACTTCGGTGGCGCCGGCCTGTTCCAGCACCTGGCGCACGCGGTCGCAGTCCTCGTGGACATCCGCTTCGACGCCGTCGAGTTCGCACAACAGGATGGCCTCGGCCTCCACCGGGTAACCGGCGTGGATGAAGTCTTCGGCGGCGCGGATCGCCAGGTTGTCCATCATCTCCAGGCCACCGGGGATGATGCCCGCGGCAATGATGTCCGCCACCGCGCGCCCGGCTTTTTCGACCGAGTCGAACGCCGCCAGCAAGACCTTCGCGGTCTGGGGCTTGGGCAGCAACTTGACCGTGACCTCGGTGATCACCCCGAGCATGCCCTCGGAACCGGTGAACAACGCCAGCAGGTCGAGCCCCGGCGAATCGAGCGCATCACTGCCCAGGGTCAGCCGTTCGCCCTCGACAGTGAGGATCTCGACCTTGAGCAGGTTGTGCACGGTCAGGCCATATTTGAGGCAATGCACGCCACCGGCATTTTCGGCGACGTTGCCGCCGATCGAGCAGGCGATCTGCGAGGACGGGTCAGGCGCGTAGTACAGGCCAAACGGCGCGGCGGCCTGGGAAATCGCCAGGTTGCGCACCCCAGGCTGCACGCGGGCGGTGCGGGCGGCCGGGTCGACGTGCAGGATATGGTTGAAGCGCGCCATGACCAGCAACACGCCTTTTTCCAGCGGCAGGGCGCCGCCCGACAAACCGGTCCCGGCCCCCCGGGCGACGACGGGCACCCGTCTTTCGTGACACAGCGCTAACACACCCTGGACTTCGTCGACATGACGGGGCAGCACCACCAGCAGGGGCGTGGTGCGATAGGCCGACAGCCCATCGCATTCGTAGGGCATGAGTTCCTCGCGCCGGTGCAGGATCTCAAGCGCCGGCAAGCGCGCCTGCAAGGCTTGCAGCAGCACGGCTTTATCCACCTCGGGCAGCACGCCGTCCACGCGTTCATCGTAGAGAATGTTCATAGTCGGCTGACGACACTCGTTGTTGTTATGGGCAGTCAGGTTCCGGGTGTAGCTGACTTGCATGATTGGACCGAGGCGATCTACTGTCTATGGCTTGCGTGGATGGTCGAACCAGTTTTTACCCGGCCATCTTTTTGCGAAGGATCAAAAGCCATCTAAAAACAATCAGTTGAATGGCATGGGCTGCATGCTTGAGATCCCTGGCTTGGCTGGTCATACCAGTGGGAGGCTGAATGGACGACACCCGGAGCCGTCACGCGCTTCAAGTGGCCGATGTGGTGTGCGAGCGCATCGAGCGCTTGATCGTGGACGGCGTGCTCAAGACGGGGCAGTTACTGCCATCGGAGCGTCGCCTGACAGAAAAACTCGGTGTTTCGCGCACTGCGCTGCGTGAAGGCCTGAAGCTGTTGCGCGCCCGCGGGATCATCGAGACCTTGCAGGGCAAGGGCTCATTCGTCGCCGACCTGTCGGGCAACAGCGTCGCGTCGCCGCTGATGCACCTGTTCAGCTCACAACCACGCACGCTGTACGACCTGTTCGAGGTCCGCAGCCTGCTCGAAGGCGAATCCGCCCGCCTGGCCGCCTTGCGCGGCACAAAGGCCGATTTCGTCCTGATCACCCGCAGCTACGAGGCGCTGCTCGATGCCCACGCGCGTTCACTGGAGCCCTCCGAACACGCCCGGCTCGACCACGCGTTTCACCTGGCGATCTGCGAGGCGTCGCACAATCCGGTGTTGGTGCAGACCTTGCGCTCGTTGACGGACCTACTGCTCAGCACGGTGTTCGCCTCGGTCAACAACCTCTACCACCGCGAGCCGCAGAAACGGCAGATCGATCGCCAGCACGCAAGGCTCTACAACGCGGTCACCGGGCGGCTTCCCGAGCAGGCGCGCAAAGCCGCCGTCGCGCATATCCAGAGCATCTGCGACAACCTCAGGGAAATCGAAAGCGAAGAGCAACGCCTGGTCCGTGCCACGTTGCGACTTGAGGGATGGACATGAGTGCGCACCTGGATCCTCTGTCTTTGCACCTGTTCACTCGGGCGCTGCTGACGTTCATCAACCGCTTCATGCTCTGACGGGACACCTGTGGGGCGGTTGCAGTCCAGCGCTGTCCCCCCCCCGTGACTGACAGGCCCGTGGCTGCCCGAGCGTAACGCGTCAACACGCTGTCGCCCGGTCCGATCGACACACCGATTTTCAGCAAGGCGTTGGGCGAAGGTCGTGACGCTTACGTGGCGTCCCTGGAGCAGGGGCTGCCGCTTAAGCGCATTGCACGTCGGCAGAAGCCGGCGAGGCGGTGGTGTTCTTGATGGGCAACACGTTCATGAACGGTGCCGTGCTCAACGTCGATGGCGGTGCTCGACTGGTCTGACCCTGGTCCCTGCGTTCGAGAAGCTGTCATCCTGACAGCTCACCACCACGGAATGATTGTCCCGTGTCGGCGCGTCAGTCACACGCGTAATCGGGTTGCCGGGATTGTGCGGATGACTCGCTGACTTTCAGGAACAGGCTGACTTCGGCCTTTATCCAGTTGGCGAAAATGTTGATCTTCCAATCGTCTGCCTGTTCCAGCGTGCTGATCAGGTAGTAAGCCATTTCGGTATGGGTTGACGCCGCAAAGACCGGTACCACATGCCCGGCCTTGATCGCCGGCCGGGCATAGACGTCGCTGACCAGGGCCAGCCCCTGGCCCGCGATGGCCGCGTCAATCAACAGTTGCTCATCGGTGAAGCTGCTACCGCGCCGCGAGCGGCTGTCTTCGATGCCGTGGGCCTTGAGCCAGAGCTTCCAGTTCGAGCGGCTGGCGTCCTGAAGTAGCGGGTAGTGCAGGCAATCGGCCGGTTGTTCTATTCGTCGGCCTGTCTTGAGCAACGCCGGGTTGCCGATGGGCAGGGTCTTGGGTGTCCACAGTTTTTCGCTGTGATGGCCCGGATGCACGCCCTGGCCATGACGAATGGCCACGTCGATGCCATCGCGGCGTAAATCCGCCGGGTAATGGGAGGTCGACAAGTTGATTTCGATGTCGGGCCAACGTTGTTGAAACCGGGTGAGTCGCGGGATCAGCCAGGCGCTGGCAAAGGACAGGGTGGTATTGACTGACAGTCGGGCGGAACGGGTTCTGAACGATTCGAAGTCTTCCCAGACAGCTTCGATATTGTTGAAAGACACGGCGAGTTGATCCATCAAGTTTCTTCCGGCACTGGTCAGGCTAATCTCTCGGTGAGAGCGTTCAAACAGCTTGACGGACATTCGGTCTTCGAGGCTTTTTATTTGTTGACTGATAGCGCCTGGGGTAACGCAGAGTATGTCAGCTGTTTTTTTCATACTGTTGTGTTTGCAAACCTCGACAAATATATGGAGCGATGATAATGGCATTGATCGGCTCATCGTTCAGTCCTTGTTTTAATTTAGCCGGGGCGTGTTCCGTGCTGCTAATCAGAAGTACCGTTATGTCGAGGCATGACTTCTCCCTCCACCTTCCAAGAGGGGTGAGCGGGGCGATAAGGTATGACTCGAAAAGGAACGTCCGTGGGGTCAGGAAGTGTTGAATGAAGTCAGCATTGAGAGTCCCTTTCTAATGGCGTGTCGTTGCTCTGTTGTGGTGCGCCGGGTCCCCCGGTAGCGGTTGTTAGATATCTGGCGCCAAAGTCTGGTGGGCCTGGATGAGAGTGGCGAAGTTTCCGTACGCTAATCTCAAAGGAAGGCCTGTTGCAAGCGTGTTAAAAACCTCTATGTTTTGCGATAGAGGAAACTGAATATTTAAAATATTTCACTGAAGCGGTGGTTGAAATGGTTGACGGCATTGCTCAGGCTCTTGTCAAGTGCCGCTGAAATGCGTGAAGGGGCATTGGAAGGTACGTAGTGATTGTAATAACTGGAACCTTCCAGGACCGGCCCGAATATATAAATCCGCTCACGCAAATACGCGTGCACGAATTCCGGGTGGTGGGCGGACGAAAAGTCGCCATAAGCCAGCGGAGAATAGCTCGACGGTTGCTCGGTTATGGCACTGAGCAGGGTGTGCAGCTCACGCTGGGTGGCCTGGGTACTGAGGTTGGCTTTTATCAGGTGCTCGAACTTAAACTGCTGGTAGTCGGGCTTTTCCAGCGTGACAGTGAATGTCTGTGTATCGGGATTGTAATGCTCGGCGGCTGCATAGCCTGGCAGCAGCTCGACCACCCCACTTTGTATCAAGGCAATCAATTCTGCATGCCGTTCTTTTTGTGGGCCGGCCACCAGCCGATTGATCAGCGGGCAATACCGCGTGAAAAAGGCCTGGTGGGACGCCGGGGTCAGGCCCCGATGATCGATGGCGTGGCATAACTGATTGCGCAGGTCGCGCCAGATTTCCAGTGACTTCTTCAGCGGGCTGCGCCGGCAGCCCAAGGCACTGGCGTGCACGTCCTCCTGGAGCTGGCTGACGAACCACTGCGGGTACGTGTCGGCCGTCAGGTGGGGAGGTGGCGTGCAGGTCAGGATGTCCTGGGGCGTGTAGGGCCCGTATTCGCTGGCCAGGCGATCAAAGGTGGCCGATAGGGTTCCGGTGGCCTGGGCCGTTTGCACCTGCTCCCAGACCTGTTGGTAACGTTCCTGGTAGCGATACGCGTTGCGCTCGTCCTGACCGGCGCAGGCGCAGTAGTACGCGGCCGTCATCTCCTGATAGAGCAACGGGAGCAGGTCTTTCTCGAAATCGAGTCTTCGCCCCGGGGTCTGGTCTCTGAGTCGGTCGATCGCCGCGTGCGTCAGCAGCAGCGGCTGATAGCGGATGACCGTATCGTCCACCTCCGGCCTGGCGCGGTAGGGCATGCCGGAGTTGCTGTACAGGCTGATACGTGGTTCCTGGCCGGAGGGCCGGTAGTCCAGGCCGTCGGCGGTGTGCTCGAAGACCCCGCCACGGCCCGTGGTCAACGCCGCCACCACGTCCATGGCGGTCAACCCGACACCCTGGACCGCCACGCTCGAATCGCTGGCGATGTCTTCCAGGCTCGCCGGAAGCGGGTAGGGCCGGATAAAGGGGGCGGCGTGGGTCCCGCTCGGCAGCACACCGTGCCCGGTGCACAGCAGCAAGGTGTCGTAGGCACCGCTTACGATGGGCGATGCGAGCAGCCTGAAGCGTCCGTCCGGCTCTTCTTCGACGCCGCGGATCAGGCGGCACGACGTCTCCAGGCGCACGTTGATGGGAATGTGCTCCAGCAGCCGGGTGAAGTACCACTGCAGGTACAGGCCCAGGTACCGGCGGGGCAGGAAGGCGAAGCGATCCTGTTCGCCACTGATGGCCTCCGGGTGCAGGTGGGCGACCCACTCATAGAGCGAGGGCCGGAAGGTATGCCGGGGGAACAGGGTAAAGTCGTCGTCCTCGAACATGGAGAGCTGGCCGGCCACCGTGTTGAGGCGCAGGTAGTCCGCCTGGTCGCAGCGATGCACCCCCTGGCCCGGAGCCTGGGCGTCGAAGGCGTGGACGATCACGGACATGTTGGGGTGACGCTTGGCCATGGAAAAGGTCTTGGCCAGGGCCAGCAGGCCGGTGGCACCCATCCCTATGATTGCAATGCGCATGGTTTCAACTCCAGCGGAGGGTGGATTCAAAAAAATCGGTCACCGGCACGCTTTGCTGTTGCGCCTGTGCGATGTCGAAGATTTTCTTGCCCAGTGCCACGTCGAGCACGCCCAGGCCAAACGGGGAAAAGATCATCGGCCGGGACGGGTCGGGGTTGCGCTCGCCGAGCACCAGTTGTGCGAGGGTGCCGTGGATGAAGTCGCGATGGCCGACCTGTTGTTCCGTCAGGTGCAGCGAGGTGTTGGCCTTGAGGCAGTGTTCGATGTCATCGGTCACGTTGAACGCGCCGAGGATCTGGCTGGGCGCCAGGTCGCGCAGGGAGATGTTGAGCAGCACGGTCCCGGCCTTGAAGGCATAGCGCTCGTCGATATAGGGCTGCGCGGCATTCGTGGCGAGCACCACGACGTCGTTTTCCAGCGCCTGCTCAAGCGTGTCGAGCACGCGGCAGTTGAACCCCAGCGCGAGGGCGTGGGTCCTGAACGCCTGGGCGGAATCGGCGTCGGTGTCGTGGATCAGGACTTCGCCGATGGCCCAGCGCGAGACGCGAAATTGCTCCAGGATCGTGCGGGAAATGACCCCGGCACCGACGAACGACAACCGCGGGATCTCGCTGCGTTGGCCCAGCAGGCAATGGGTGGCCAAGACCGCCGAAGCGGCCGTGCGCACGGCGCTGATGATCGACGCTTCCAGCAATGCGATGGGATAGCCGGTGGCCAGGTCATTGAGAATCAGCGTGGCCGACGCTCGCTGTAGGTTGTGCCGTGTGTTGCCGGGAAAACTCGCGATCCATTTGATCCCGGCGACCTTGTCCGCACCGTCCATGCAGGCGGCGGGCAGGGCGATGATCCGGTCTGCCGGGCTGTCCTTGAACCGCAGGAAATAGCTGTCCGGGTTCTCGGTGGCGCCGCGATGATGCTGCAGGTAGGTCTCCCGTACCGTGTCCTGGGCCAGGTCGGGAAACTGCCTGAGAACCTCGCGAACGGTGCTGCCTTTCACGACATGCAGGTGGGGGGTGGTCGAGTGCGTGGCGTCATGCATGGGCGTATTCCTTATCGCTGGCAAGGATGTCGGGACGGATGCGGGTGAAGTCGTAGTCCGGGAAGCGGGCGCGCACCCAGTCGTCGTTGTAGATCGTGTCCAGGTAGCGCTCGCCGGCATCCGGGGAGATGGCCACGACGGTGGCGTCGGGATGGATGCGGTCCTTCCAGGCCATGACGCCGGCCAGGACGGTGCCGGTGGAGCCGCCGAACAGCAGGCCGTTTTCCCTGGCCATGTAGCGGCACATTCGGATGGTGTCGACCTCCTTGATGCTCTCCATGGCGTACAGGTCGTCGGCGCGGAACAGCGGTGGCATCTGGCTGGACCCCAGGCCGGGGATGTGGCGTTTCCCCGCCGGCCCGCCAAATGTCACGGAGCCGAGGCTGTCCACCGCGACGATCTTGGTGTAGGGGCTGTACTTCTTGAAGAAGTCGATGCACCCCATCAGCGTGCCGGTGGTTCCGGCGCCCACGAACAGGTAATTGACCCGGGTGAAGCTGTTGAAGATCGAGCTGGCGGTGGTGCGGGCGTGGGTCTGCGGATTGGCCGGGTTCGAGTACTGGTTGAGCCAGAGGCAGTTCGGGTCGGCGGCGATTGTCTGCCGGACGTAGGCGATGCGGGTGCCCAGGTAGCCGCCGTTGGAGTCCTTGGTGTCCACCTGAACGATCCGCGTGCCCAGGGCCATCATCAACTTCAGGTTGGACTGGGAAATGTTCGGGTCGCACACGCAGACGAACCGGTACTTGCGCTCGGCGCAGATCATGCTCAAGGCCACGCCCAGGTTGCCGGAGGACGATTCGATCAGCGTGGTATTGCGGTTGATCAGCCCCTGTTGTTCCAGGCTCAAGACCAGCCCCAGGGCCGTCTTCATCTTGATCGAGCCGGCGGCGTTGAAGTAGTCGAGTTTCAAGGCGCAACGGATACCCAGGCCCTTGATGGTCAGGAATACGTTGTCAAACACGATATCGGAGGAAGCGTTATACATGTCGACACCTTCGGGCATTCAGAACAGGGAATGGGTCAGGATGCCGGCGCGCATCGCCAGCAGGGAAAAGGACTGGCCCTCGCCGATGCCGTGGGAGCGTTCGGAAAGGCCATTGACGAAAATCGCGGGCTGGAACGACGCAGTGGTCGTCAGCTTGTAGTTCTGTTCCACCCGCACGCCGTTGTCGCTGCCCAGGCTCAGCCAGGGTTGCAGTTGGGACAGGAGCGAAGGGATGTAGTCCTGCTGGTAGCCTGTTCCCAGGATGACGTAGTCGGCGTCAAGGCTGCTGTGTTCCTGGGTGTAGGGGTCGCACAGGTCCAGGGTGACTCCGGATTCAGTGGGCGAAGCCGATTCGACCTGGGTGAAGATCTTCAACGCCAGCCGCGGCTTGTTGCTGACCAGGCCTTCGTAGAACAGCGAGTACAACGCCTGGCTTTCGTCGACGTCGATGCCCGAGTAGTTGGTGGACTTGACCTCTTCGAGGATCATCGCTTTTTCCGCCTGGCCCAGCTTGTGGAAGTACGCCACCCGCTCGGGGTGGAAGGCCTGGTTCGGGAACTGTCCCAACTGGGCGATCTTGAATCCGCTGCTGCGATGGATCGAGGTGACCCGGGCGTTCGGGAAACGGTTCAATAAGTCGACGATGGACTCGCCTGCGCTCTGCCCGGAACCGATTACGGCAAAGGACCAGGCGCCCTGGCGGTCAAGGTGCTGCAGGCTGCTGAGGTAGCGCGAGGTGTGGATGATCCGGGCGCTGTCGAGCTGGGCAAACTGCCGGGGGATGTTGGGGGTGCTGCCACTGGAGAGCACCAGGTTGCGCGTCAGGTACTGGCCCTTGGAAGTCATGACCCGCAGCAGCTTGATCTCGCCGTCTTCCATGACCGGCCGAATCTCCCGGACCTCCTCCTCATAATGCACGTGTGCGGCAAACGCCTGGCCGACCCAGGCGACGTAGTCGGACCACTCGTTGCGACTGGCGGGACGACCCAGGAGGCCGAACTGATAGAGCCGGCCGTGCTCCTTCAGGTACATGGCGAACGAGTGCCGGCTCTGTGGGTTGCGCGGGGTCACGAGATCGCGCAACAGGTGGTGATTGATGTCGGTGCCATCGAGCAGGAATTCCGGGTGCCAGGCGCAGTTGGAATGTTTTTCCAGGAACAGGCATTGACCCGTTTCCAGTGGTCGATGGGGGGCTTCTTCGAGCGCGCACGCCAGGGCAATGCCAGCGGGGCCGAAGCCGATATTGATCATTTCGTAGTAGTCGGGAGTTCCCTGCATGAGGCACCTGTGATCAAGCAAAAGTGAATGGGACGAAACGTTGATTGCGGACTTTCCAGAGGGCGGCTCGGGTAAAGCGGTTCTCGCCGTCACGGAACTGCACATCGCCCATGACGGTGGCGAAGGTGGTGGTGCGCAGGGCGTCGAGCATCGGCCCGCCCTGCCTCAGGGCGCTGGCGATCTGCAAGGCCGCCAGGCTTTCCTGGTAATAGGTTTCGCCGGCGGCCAACCCGACGCCGGCGGTTGCCAGGCCAACGATGCCGAGGCTGTCCAGGGCGTCGGTCTGCTCGATGAACCAACTGGAGAGCGCGTCGTCGGTGAGGTAGATCGGCCGGTCGCGCAGCCGCTGCGGCAGCGCGTTGACGTAGCGGATGCTGTTGTTCAGGCGCCCGCAATAGACCACCGCATCGGCGCGGTCGGGCGACGTGGTGAGGCGCAGGGTGGTGCGGTCGAGAAGGGCCGTGAGGCTGCGCGCCAGGGATTCACCGTGCGCGGTCGAGTCGTGCGTGAGCAGCACGCTGGCGCTCGCGCCATGGGTGAGCAACTGCCTGGCCAGCAGCGTCATCAGGTCGTTATCCGAAGGGCACAGGCGAAAGGCGTGGGCGAGCGTGCCAACCAGGTCCTGCTTGGTCGCTGCCGGGAGCAGCACCGCAATGCCCGCGGCTTCGTAGAGGGGAAGGGCGCCGGCCGCCGCGTCCGACGAGAAATGCCCGACCACCACGTCGGCTCCCCGGCTGATCAGTCGTCGGGCCGCGCGGCGACCGCCTTCGGGGCTGGCGTCGTCATCTTCGAAGATGAACGTCAACCCGGTGGTGTCGTGGGTGTTGATGAAGTGGTTGATGGCCGCGAGGAAGGTGCGCGCGTGCACTGTCCTGGCGCTTTCGAAAATGGCCGATATACCGATGCAAAAGGGCATGGCTGTCCCTCCCTGGACGTGGATTCAAGGTGTGCGACGAGGGGGTGTTATCGTGCTCGGGCGATCTGCTCGTAGAGGCGCGATGCGATCGGGTAGGCGTACTTGTAGCCCACCCCATTGAGGCCGGTCGCCAGCCAGATACGCGAGCCTGGGTACTGCGCTCCCAGCCGGGGCAAGCCGTCGTCGGTGTACAGGTCGGTTGCCAGGTCCATCGACAGCAACGAGTACTCCTCGGTCTCGCCCAGCAGACCCCGCAGCCGCTGTCGACAGTCTTCGACCATGAGGCGCAAGTGCCTGCGGTCGCCTTCTATTTCCTCCAGGCTCGGCCTGATGGCCGTGGTGCTTTGCAGCAGCGTGTCGGACAGGGGCAGCGCATAAGTGCCGGCGACGAAATCGATGCACGGTAGCGTGGGGGCCGACGGGCCGCGGAACTTGAAGTACGGAAGCGTGCGCACCTGGCTGTCGTCGATGAGGCTCAGCGCCGGGCTGCCGGCGCCGGCCGCGTTGATCACCCAGCGTGCCCGATAAAGGGTTTCCAGGCTGTGGATCTCGACGTGGGTGTTGCGCTCCATCAGGCGCTGGACATCGCAGCGCTCGATCAGGCAACCGCGCTGGCGCAACGCTGTTCTCAGGCCGTTCATGGTCGAGTGCACATCGCTGACCGCGGCGGTGGCCTCGTGGTAATACGCGCCGCTGTCGGCGATGGGGCGCCCCACGAGCGTTTGTGCCTCGTGGGCCGAGAGCCGCCGCAACGGCACGGCGCTGGGGGGTGGCGGGCCGTCGGCGGGCAGGCGATAAAGCGCGCCGGTGACCGTTTCGTGGCGGCGCAGAATGGCCTCCACTTCGGTTTCGCCGGGCTTGAGCCCGACGACCTGGGCCATCCGTGCCAACGCCGGGTTCGGCTCGAACGCCCGGCAAATGCCGCCGGTGTGGGCGGTCGCGCCGGCATAGCCGCAGCGGGCCCGCTCCACCAGCAAGGTGTCGATGCCGCGCTCCGACAACAGGGCGGCGATCGTCAACCCGATGATTCCGCCACCGATGACGGCCACTTCGAAGTCGCTGTTCATGGCAGGCGTCCTAGATGGAGTAATCGAGGAAGTTGGCGTTCATCAGGTTATCCAGGACCAACGCCTCGTTGATCGAACAGCGCTTCTGGATCTGCCGGGACAAGGTCGGCGTGATCGGAGCGCAGATACACGACGCCAGCGCCACCAGGTAGTACAGCGGTTGCTCCGCTTGCAGGCGCTCGTACGCCATCTCGTAGAGCTCCACCGCCAGCGCGGCCAGGTTCCGGCTGGAGAAACTGTCGGCGCTGGTGACCGCGGACCAGCGGTTGTACACCTCGCACAACAGCTTGTGTTCATTGCGTTGCATGCCGTCGAGCCAGAAGTGCGGCGACTCTTGCGTGGCCGCGACGGTGAGCGTCTCCAGTGTGTTTTGGTAGAACGTCTGGTGCCATTCGACGAATTGGGTTTCGACGAAGTCGCTCTCTTGCTCCTCGGGCGCCAGCAGGGCCATGTACAGCCTGACCGAGTCGGTGTCGTAGTCGCTGACCAGGTCGCGGATCCAGATGGCGTGGTTACGGCTGGTGGAGAGGTTCAGGCCGTTGAGCTTGAGGAACATGTTGGTGTAGAGGCGCTGTTTTTTCTTCGCGTACGGGCTGCCGGCCAACAGGATCGGGTAGGCGATCCCGTGGCTGTAGAGGCAGTCATAACCCAGGAAGCCCACCAGCGTCGTGTCGTCGCTGCGCCAGAAACTGTCGAACAGCTCCGGGGTTTTCTGGTTGACCGTGAAGTGTTCCCGGGTCGCCGCGATGTACCCGGCCATGCCCATGAACCAGGTGTGCACCTTGCCCAGGTGCGGTTGGCCGATGTCCAGGCCCGCATCGCCATGGCGGGTGATTTGCCAATCCTCGGGCGTGGGTGCCAGTTCACGCTCCACGAAGGCCCGCGAGTTGAGGCGCACGGCACTGTCGCCCAGCCAGGCGCGCAACTTGTGCACATTCTTGCCGATGTTCAGGTAGGCGTGGTCCTTTTCCACCCACTCGTGTTCGCCACCACAGAGCTTGCAGCGGAAGTTCTTCATGTACAGGTAGTTCGGCGCGCAGGCACATTCTTCGCACTGGCTGGCGTCGGAGTCCTGGCCGCAGCTGCTGCACTGGCCGCGGCCGAAGGCTTCGTAGCCCCAGACGTTGCAGGCCCGGCAGAAGGGCGCCAGCACGGTTTTCTGGTAGATGTTGCGATCGTTGACGCCCTGGTGATAAAGCTCCAGCACGGCGTCGCGAAAGCAGGTGTTGTCCAGGGACCTCATCCAGTGATCGACTTCGATACCGGCCATTTTCAGGCTGAGGTTGATCTTGCGGGTGTTCTCCTCGCCGATCTGCCCCGGCTCGCGCCCTTGCTCGCGGCCCCGGCGCAACATGTAGGACTGGTAGTCGTCGGAGTAGGACACCAGTACGCAGTCGTGGCCTTTCTGGCGCTGGGTCCGGGTGAAGATATCGGCACTCAGGAAGGGGCCGGCCAGGTGCCCGATGTGCAAGTCGCCGTTGGGGGTTGGTGGTGTGATAGTGACGATGAATTTAGACATTCTCGGTCTCCAGGTGAGCGATATCGGCCTTCATGTAGTCACCGGCGATGAACTTGTCCCACCAGATCACGTAGAAGTGAAAGTCTTCGTCACTGTCGTTGATGACGTAGTGGTTGGTGTGCTTGGGGATGGCGGCGATGTCGCCGGCCTCGAACAGGTAATGCGTATCGCCGATGACCAGCCGGCCCTGGCCCTTGAGGGCGATGAAGATTTCCTGGTCGATTTGCACGTGGGGTTCGCTGCGGGTGTGTGGCCTGACCACGCACCATCCGGCGGCGAACGGCATGGGATAACCGTCCCAAGGCAACAGGCGTTTTCCGTCCAGGTCGTACTCATGCACCAAGGCGGACCAATCCATTTTCCTGAAAATTTCAAAACCCATCGGCTTAACCCTGCGAGTGGAGATGTCACTCGATGGTGTTTGCCGGGGAAATAATTGACAACGCAGATTTATTCAACGCTGGGTTAAGGAGGGCTAAATCCAAGCGGCGGGAGACCAGGCAGCACGCTGCCTGGTCAGGGGGAAGGGTCAGGGGGATGGGTCAGAACACGGTTTTCTTGAAGGGGCGGGCAGAGACCCCTTGGTAGAACGACAGGATGGCGAGCGCCTGCACCACGACAGCGGCGGTCACGACGGCGATGATCGCCTGGTCCGGTTGGCTGAAGGCGGCGCGTACCAGGCCGAAGGACGCCGGGGCGAAGGCGTAGGTAGCCTGGCTGATCGCGACCATCAGCGCGATGACCCGGGCGGTTTGTTCGCGACTGAACTCGGTCTGCGCGATCAGTGGCGGCAGGGAGGTGGCGTTGCCGATGCCAGAGCCGATCAGCACCACCGCCATCCAGGCCACGCTCGGGTGCAGGTCCAGGCCCAGGAGCAGCAGGGTGCCGAGCATCTGGATGGCGTAACCCAGGCAAGCCAGCAGCCTGCGGTTCATGCCCTGGGTCATCAGGCGCGCGGCGACATAGCGCCCGCCCATCGCACTGGCGGTGGCCAGGCCCATGGCGAAGGAAGCGTCATGGGCGCCCATGCGTCCCACCAGGATCGAGTACAGGTGCGCGATCAGGCCGATCTGGGCGAACAGTCCCAGGGACATGCCGGCGGCCAGGGTACGGAAATTGGCCGCCTTCAAGGTCTGTGCGGCGGTCCATGGCGTGGCGCTGGAACCGGGCGTCACGGGCTCCGGCTGGTCGGCATTGTCGGGATGCTGTCCGAGGCTTTGCGGACTTTTGTTGAAGACCAGCAACGCGAAGGCGCCGATCAGCAGCACGGCGGCGAGGCTGATCACCAGCGCCGCGGTGGCGAAGCCAAATCGCTCGATCAGCAAGACCCACAGCGGCGAAAAGATCACGCCGCCCATGCTGGCGCCGTTATAGGCCTTGCCCAGGGCCTTGGGCCGCTCCTTGACGTACCACGGAGCGATCAGGGTGTTGACGGCCGCAGCGCCCAGGGTCACCCAGCCGATGCCCGAGCACACTGCCCCGGCATACAGCACCCAGAGCTGGTTGGCCTGGGCCCAGATATTCACGCCGATGCCCAGGACAATGCAGCCCAGCAGGGTGATGGCGGGAATGCCGAAGCGCGCGTAAAGCCTGGGCAGGTTGGCGATCACGACGGTGCCGCTGAGAAAGTGCAGGGTGACGGCCGTCGACACCTGGGCGATGGGCCAGCCCGTGCGCTCCATCACCGCCTGCATGTAGATCGGCGGCCCATAGAAGCCGATCCCCCAGCCGACGATCGCCAGGATGAACGTGCAGGTCAGTACGGTTTTTCCGAAAAAACGGGTGTGTATCATCGCCATCTCCTCCATGTGGGCTAAAAGATTATGCTCCTGGCGGCGTGCTCACTTCGAGGCGCATCGAACAATGGATGTCGCCCTGGCTTTAGTTTTTTTCACGCCTGGGTTTAACGCAAATCGGTTTTCATCAAAGGGACGGCGGTCATGATAGGCGATGGAGGACGACATCATGATGCTGACTGAAAGCCAACGGCAAGACCTTGAGAGCAGGCTGATCGCACTGAGGCGCAGCCTGCACCGCATTCCCGAAACGGCCTACCAGGAGGTGCGCACCAGCGACCTGATCTGTGAACATCTGGAGGCACTGGGCATCCCGTTCCTGCGGGGGATGGCCGGGACCGGCGTGGTGGGCTTTATCACCAAGGGCCATGGCGGGCCTTGCATCGCGCTGCGGGCCGACATGGATGCCTTGCCCATCACCGAACACAATCGCTTCGAGCATGTGTCGCAGCACGTCGGCTGCATGCACGCCTGCGGCCACGATGGACACATGGCGATGTTGCTGGGCGGCGCCGAATTGATTAGCCGCCACATGGATTTCAACGGCACGGTGTGCCTGGTATTCCAGCCGGCCGAGGAAGGCCATGCCGGCGCCAGAGCCATGCTCGACGACGGGTTGCTCGAGCGCTTCCCGATCCAGGCCATGGCCGGTCTGCACAATTGGCCCTCATTGCCTGCCAACTGTTTCGCCACCCGACCCGGCGCCATGATGGCGTCGAGCAACAAGTTCGAGATCTGCCTCGAAGGCCGTGGCGGTCACGCGGCGCAACCGCATACCGCCACGAACCCGATCATCGCCGCCGCGCAGCTGTGCCTCGGGTTGCAGACCCTGGTGGCCGGCGAGGTCAAGGCCAGCGACAGCGCCGTGTTGACGGTGACCCAATTGCAGGCGGGTAATGGCTTCAATGTCATCCCCGATCAGGTGTCCATCCGCGGCACCGTACGGGCCTTCGACAGCCACACCGTGGACCGCCTGGCCGGGGCGATCGAGCGTCTGAGTGAAGGCATCGGCGCGGCGTTCGGGTGCCAGTCCAGGGTGGATTTTCGTCGCAGTTACCCGGCGCTGGTCAACAATCCGTTCATGGTAGGGTTGGCGGTGGACGCGGCGCGCCAGGTTTTCGCCCCGGGGCAGGTCAGCGCCCTGGCCGAGCCCACCATGGCGGCCGAAGATTTTGCTTTTTTCAGCGAGCGCATACCGAGTGTTTTCGCCTTTATTGGGTCGGCCAGCCACGCGGTCGAACCGCCCTTGCACTCGGCTCACTACGATTTCAATGACGCGATCCTGTATTCGGGCGCGGCTTGGTTCGCCGCGTTCGCGC
This sequence comes from Pseudomonas sp. P97.38, assembly GCF_001269745.1. NCBI lineage: Bacteria > Pseudomonadati > Pseudomonadota > Gammaproteobacteria > Pseudomonadales > Pseudomonadaceae > Pseudomonas > Pseudomonas sp. P97.38. Next base: position 90,878 of record NZ_LHVJ01000007.1, on the reverse strand, counting down.
GGACCTGTTTCGCAGCCTTGAGTGCGACCAACGACCTGGGAGGTCAATGCAATGTTTCTGCTGAACGATGATGGATTTGCGGGGGCCGCGGAGCAGGACACCCGCGCGGGCGCATTGATGTGGGAGGCCCTGCGGGTGCAGGCGATGACGGCGGTGTTGCAGCATCCCGGGCTTGGCTGCCTGGTCGGCGAGCCGGTGCTTGAGTGCACGGGCCTGGGCGCGGGCATGGCCACGCGCATTGCGCACCTGCTGGTGCCGCACGATGCCCGGGAGCGCGGGTTGATGCTCGCCATGCTCCTTGAACTCAGTACTCGCCCCGATCTGGAGGGCTGCATGGCGGCTGACCTGGAGGCGGTGGTTGAGCGCGACCCGGCGTTCCAGAACGAGCTGGAGGTGTTTCTGTTTGCCAAGGGCTACGCGGCGTTGCAGACCTATCGTTTCGCGCACCTGTTGCTGCAGCAGGGCCGTCGGATGGAAGCCTTGTACCTGCAAGCCCGTTGCAACGTGGTCCTGGGGATCGACATCAACCCGGCGTGCCGCATCGGTCGGGGTGTGCTGCTGGACCATGGCACCGGCATCGTCATTGGCGAGACGGCGGTCGTGGAAGACCACGTGTCCATCCTGCAAGGCGTCACGTTGGGGGGCACCGGCAAGGACAGTGGCGACCGTCATCCCAAGGTCAGGACCGGCGTGATGATCGGGGCCGGGGCGAAGATCCTCGGCAATATCGAGATTGGCGCCGGCTCCAAGGTCGGGGCCAACAGCGTGGTGCTCAAGGCGGTGCCACCCCGGACCACGGTGGTGGGCGTACCGGCCGCCGGAGTCGGGCAGCCCAGGCATGAGCGGCCCGCCCAGGAAATGGATCAATCGGTTAGCTAGTGGCCTGTACGGTTAACTCGAGTACTCAAATTAACCGTACAGGCCACAAGGCGCCAAGCGCGGCAAAAAAAGGTGAGAAGAAGGTCTTCTCGCCGATGCGGCTGGCTCGGGCTCAAGGGGCGATGCAACGGGGATCGAACTCGTCCTTGATCAGACCGAAGGTTTCATAACCCGGCTGTTGTGAGAGGCAGGCGTAGGGACTTTGCCAGCCGTCCAGGCTGGCGATCCGGCCCAGCCAGGCGATCACGGTCTCGGGCAGCTCGACCTGGGCCTGGTTGCTCCAGAACAGGTAGCCCGCCAGGGAGAAGTCGGCGATCGACAGTTCGTCGTCGAGGATGTAGCGACGACCGTCGCGCAGTTCCTTGTCGAGTCGGCCGACGTCTTCCTTGAAGCGGCTGGCCAGCCACTGCACGGCGCCCGACGGGTAGTCGTCCGGGAAGTAATTGCGGGCCAGGCGCAAATGCGGCAGCGACAGCCCGATCTTGTTCGCTTCCCACAGCAGCCATTCCTTGCACGTGACGGTGCCCCGTCGCCCGCTGCCACCGAACAGCCCCAGGGCATCGGCGAGCTCGATAAGGATGGCATTGGATTGCACGTAGTGCGCACCGTCGAGGGTCAGCAGCGGCACCTCGCCAAAACGCGCCAGGCTCAACGTCCTGAAAGGTTCGGGCCGTGCATCCCGATCGACGAGAATGTCCACTTGCCGGTAGGTGTAGTCCACCTTGGCCACGTCCAGCATCAACTTGACCTTGTAGCTGTGTCCGGACTCCGGGTGGCCGTACAGGGTGATCGACGTCATGGTGTTTGCTCCTTGCGGGTGTGAGTCATCCAGTGGACGTCGATCCAGCCGATCGGCGTGTCGATCGCCTCGGGCCAGAGGCCGATGTCCTTGAAACCGGCTTTTCGATAGCAATTGATCGCCAGGAGGTTCTCCTTCTTGACCCCGAGGTCGACCCGGGCGACGTTGAACCGCTCGTAGGCCAGAGCCAGTGCCTGGCGCAGGATGGCCTGGCCGTGCCCCTTGCCGCGGGCGTCGGGGTCGCCGATGAGGATGCGCGCAAAGCGCAGCGACAGGTGCGGCCAGATGTCCGAGAACTCGATGTGGCCGATCAGTTTTTCATCCGGGTCGAGTACCCCGAACAGGCTGCGCCATGGGTAGCGCTCGCCGGCTTTGTCCAGGTAGCGCTGCAACTGCTCCTTGTCCAAGGGGTAAGTGAAGGTCGCGCCGGCCCAGAGCGACAGGGTCTCTGGGCCATCGATCCAGGACATGACCGTGTCGAAGTCGCTGGCCTGGAAGGGTCTGAGGGTAACGTTCATGGTGATGCCTCCGTTGCCTCGCGAGTCAGGGGCGGGTCAGTTCGCTGATCAGGACCGTCGACAGGTAGCTGTCGTAGGTCTCGCTACCGCCTTCGCTGCCGTAGCCACTGTCCTTGATGCCACCGAACGGTGTTTCCGGCATGCCCAGGCCGTAGTGGTTGATCGAGATCATGCCGGCTTCCAGTTCCTCGGCGAGCCTGGCGCATTCGCTGCGGTCTTCGCTGAACCCATACGCGGCCAGGCCATAGGGCAGCGCATTGGCCTGCTCGATGACGCTGTCCAGGTCGGTGAAGGCAACCACTGGAATGATGGGGCCGAAGGGTTCTTCACGCATCAGCCGGGCGGTCAGGGGGACGTTGGCGAGGATCGTGGGCTGGAAGAAATTGCCGGGGCGATCGAGCCGACTGCCGCCCATTACCAGGCTTGCACCCTGGGCCAGGCTGTCGTCGATCAGGGCTTGCAGGCGCGGGATCTGGCGAGCATTGCACAGCGGCCCCATGCGGGTGTCGGGGTCCATGCCGTCACCGACCTGGAACCGACGGGTTTTTTCCACCAGGGCCGTCATGAAGTCATCGATCACCGACGCGTGGACGAAAAAGCGTGAAGGGGAGATGCAGATCTGTCCGGCGTTGCGCAATTTCGCATCCACCAGCACGGTGCTGACCTTGTCGATGTCGCTGCTGGCGCAGACGATCACCGCGGCGTGGCCGCCCAGCTCCATGCTGACCCTTTTCATGTTTGCCCCGGCCTGGGCCGCGAGCTTTTTCCCCACGGCGATCGAACCGGTGAAGGACACCTTGGCGATCACGTCGGAGTCGATCAGGTAGCTGGAAATCTGCTCGGGGTTGCCCCAGACCAGGTTCAGGCAACCGTCGGGCAACCCGGCCCGCTGAAAGATGTCGGCGAGCGCCGCGACGGCCGAGGGGGCTTCTTCCGGGCCCTTGAGGATCAACGTGCAACCGGCTCCCAGCGCAGCGCAGATCTTGCGAATCGCCTGGTTGAAAGGGAAGTTCCAGGGGGTGAAGGCACAGCACACGCCCACCGGCCGCTTGACCACCGATTGGCGGACCTTGGGGTTTCGGGCGGGAACGAGCCTGCCGTATAGCCGCTTGCATTCTTCAGCGTGCCACTTGGCGTGCTCGGCGCAGAACCGTACTTCCGCCAGGGCTTCGGCCAGCGGCTTGCCCTGGTCGAGGGTGATCAATGCCGCGATCGATTCGGCTTCGCTCATGATGATCCGGTAGGCTTCATAGAGCACCTTGCTGCGCTCTTCGGCGCTGCTGACCTTCCACCGTGCGAACGCCTGCTGTGCGGCTTGCAGGGCCTGGTCCAGGTCGTCGTGGTCGGCGCAGGCCAGGCGCCCGATCCTTTGCTGGGTGCTGGGGTTGGTGATGTCGAGGCTGGGCCTGTCCCCCTCGGGGTAGCGCCACTGGCCGTTGATGAACAAACCGATGTCCTTGTACATATGCCCTCCTTGAAAGTGCCCGTTCAGTGTCCGGACCAGGCGTTGTCGATGATGGTTTTGTAGTCGTGTACCGACAGCGGCTGCGGGTTGGTCCGGGCGGTCGGATCCGCGACGGCCAACTGGGCCATGAGGTCGGCATCGAAAGGTGACTGGATGAGGTCGCGCAGGTGCGGGGGGATGCCCAGGCTCGCCAGAAAATCCTTGAGCCAGGCGACAAACGATTCGTAGCCAGGTTGCGCCAGGCCCAGGCTCTCGCACAGACGCACCAGCTTGGCTTCGATCACCGGGCGGTTATGCGCGATCACATAGGGCAGCAGCACGCCGTTGGTCAGGCCATGGTGGGTGCCATACGTACCGCCGATGGAGTGGCTGATGGCGTGCACGGCACCCAGTCCCTTGTGAAAGGCCACCGCCCCCATCAGGGCCGCGGCGCTCAGGTGGCAGCGGGCCTGGAGATCGCTGCCGTCCTGCACCGCGATGGGCAGCCATTGTTTGATGAGGTTCATGGCCTGGAGCGCAATGCCGTCTCCCATGGGGTGGAAACTGTTGGCGCAGTACGCCTCGAAGGCATGGGAGAAGGCATCGATCCCCACCGCGGCGGTCACCGGCCCCGGCACGGTCAGGGTCAGGGCTGGATCGACGATGACCAGGGACGACAGCATCCTGGGGTGGAATATCAGCCGCTTGCGGTTTTCCTGGCTGTCCAGCAACACGGCGGCCCGGCCCACCTCGGCCCCGGTGCCTGCGGTGGTCGGCACGCTGATGATCGGCGGCACGTCGGCATTGGCGGCCTGCCACCGATTGGGCAGGCTCTCGAAGGTCCAGATCGGCTTGGTCTGCACGGCCATGAAGGCAATCGCCTTGGCCAGGTCCAGGGCGCTTCCGCCACCGATGCCGACCACCATGTCGCGGGCATACTCATTGAAGGTGATGACGCCTTGTTCGAGCATGTCGGTGTCGGGGTCGGAGCGGAAGTTCGAGAACAGCTGCAGGTCGATACCCGACTGCTTGCAGCGCTCCAGGGCGCGCAAGATCAAGGGATGCTCGACCAGCCGTTCGTCAATGACCACCAGCGGCCGATGCTTGCCGAGAAAGGCGCAGCCGTTGACGAGGTCGTCGACCCGCTCGACACCAAACCAGATTGGCGTGGGGTAGCTCCAGTCGACATGGAATGATTGCGTGTTGAAGATCGGATTGTTCATCTGCATGGCGTTCCTCCTTTTGACCTTTTTAGGTCGATCACACAGGTGATACAACGCACAAAAGCTGAACCCTGGCTTTAGAAAAAATGACCTGAAGACGCCTGCGCAACGCTTAAGATCCGGTCGGGATCGATCCTTGAAAGGTGCGCCGATGGTGGAACTCATTGAGCTGAAGGCACAGGGGCAGGCTTGCCTGATTGTGATACATGGCACGGCGGGCCATCCGCGCTCTAGCTGGGAGGCATTTGCCAATCACCTGGAGGGTCCCTACCGTGTCCTGGCCGTTGACTGGTCGCGGCTGGAGCGCGAGAGCACGGTCGGGCAAACCCTTGATGGCCTGGGCCAGCAAATTGCCGGGAAGATTCGCGATGGCGGCGTGGACGGTGTCCACCTGGTGGGGTATTCGCTGGGGGCCGCGGTGGCGATTGAGGTGGCGAGCGTGCTGGGGCCGCAGGTGTTGTCGCTGAGTCTGATTGCACCGTTCGACAATGCCCGTGACCCGCAGGTGCGGCGAACCTTCGGCTATTGGCAACGGCTGCTCGAAGACCACCCGATGAAGCTGGCGGCCGAGATCGTGACGCGCGGTTTTTCCAGCCCTGGCCTGCGGGCGATGTCCGCAACCCAGGTGACCACGTGCATCGAGGATTTTTACCAGCGGGTTCACTGGCCGGCGGTTGCCGTCCAGATGCGGCTCAACCTGACGTTGGATGTCTCGTCGCAGCTATCGCGGCTCGAATGCCCGACGGCCGTGATCATTGGCCTGGATGACCGCTTGATTCCGCCCTCGGTGAGCGTGGCCCTGTATCGCCAGTTGTCCCGTGGCGCCTTGTTCTCGTTGCCGTGTGGCCACTTGATGCTCGCCGAAGATCCCCTTGGGCTGGCGCGGATTGTCCAACGTTTCGTCTGTGATGAAAAACGCCGCTGACCCTTGGTCGGGGCAGCGGCGTGGAGACCAGGCGCCAACGACTATTGGTAATGCTGCTCGAACGTCGCCACCTGTTCCGGCTTGATCAGTTGGAAGGGCACCCAGACTTCCGACTCCACCGGCTCGCCCTTGATCATCTTGATGGCCGCTTGCAGGGCGATGCTCGCCTGGGCCTTGGGGTCCTGGAACACCGAGGCGACGAGCAACCCGCGCTTGATTGCCGCCAGCCCATCGGGCAGGCCGTCGATGCCGACAATGGCGATTTCGCCCTTGGCCTTGCCGGCCTGTTGCAAGGCCATGGCCGCGCCGATGGCCATTTCGTCATTGTTGGCGACGATGGCGTCGAAAGAGGCGCCGGCCAGCAGCCAGTTGCTGGTCAGGTCCATGCCCTTGGCCCGCTGCCACTCGGCACTTTGCTGTTCGACGATGGTAATTGCGGGATAGTCCTTGAGCACCTGCTTGACCCCTTCGGTGCGGTCGTGCGTGGCGTTCTGCGCGAGGTCGCCCATGATGATCGCGAGGGTGCCTTTGCCTTTGAGTTTTTCCGCCAGGTAGCGCATTTGCAACTGGCCGGCCTCGATGTCGTTCGAGGCCACGGTGACCACGCCCTTGGGCAGGGAGCGCTCGTCCGGGTGCCGGTTGACGTAGACCAGCGGCACCTTCGCCTCGACGGCGGCGCGGGTCATGTTGGTGGTGGCGGCGGTGTCCACGGGCAGGACGATGACCGCATCGACCTTCTGGTTGATGAAGCCCTGGACCTGATTGAGCTGGCGCACGACATCGCCCTGGGCGTCCTCGAACTGGACCTGGACATTGTCTTTCCGGGCGGCGTCTTCCAGGCCGCTGCGCACATAGGTCATGAAGTTATCGTCAACCCGGGCGATGCTGACGCCGATGCGATAGCTGGCGTTGGCCCATTGGCTGAAGACGAGTAGCAGCGTGGCAAAAAACAAGGTGCAGCGACGCATGAGGGTGTTCCTTTTGTTGTTATGAGTCGATCAGGCGTGGCGGTCGGCGGCGCTTGGACCCGTGGCCCAGAGGCGCCGCGTCGTCCTCAGTCCAGTGTGAAGGCTTGTCGGAAGCGTTCAAGGGCCATGTCGCTGTCACCGCTGGCCCAGCCCTCCAGGCCGACGACACCGGTATAGCCGATGCCGAACAAGGCCTTGGCAATGGCCGGGTAGTGGATTTCACCCGTGCCCGGTTCCCTGCGCCCCGGCACATCCGCGACCTGGATTTCACCGATGGCGCTGCCGGCGCGCTGGATCAGCTCGATCAGGTTTCCTTCGCCGATCTGCGCATGATAGAGGTCCAGGTTCATCTTGAGGTGAGGGCTGCCCACGGCCTCGATCAACGCCAGGGTATCGTCGGCGCGTGCGAACGGCGTGCCGGGGTGGTCCACCTCGGTGTTGAGGTTTTCGAGCAGGAAGACCCGGCCGGCGTCTTCGCCCAGGCGGGCGATTTTTTCCAGGGTCTTGCAAGCGCTCAGCCACATGCGACCGGTGGTGAGGGCCACCGGTTTGACGGGCAGGCCTTGGTCGCCCAGGCCCGTGCCGTGCAGGTTCAGGCTTGGGCAGTTCAATCGGGCGGCGACGGCCAGGGATTCGCGCGCGCTGTCGAGCAGTTGCTGGATGCCCTGCGGATCGGTCAGGTTGCCCTCGATGTAGCCGGTCATCGACGTGAAGTCGGCGCCGGTGGCAACCAGGGCGGCGATGTCCTTTTGGGTCCAGTCCCAGATTTCAGCACTGAAGCCCAGCGCATGAATCCGTTCGACCCGTTCGATGAAGGGCCGGTCGAGGAAGACCATTTCGGCGCTGACCGCCAGCTTGAAGGGGGTAAAGCTCATGGCCGGCCTCCTTGCACGCGCACCGGCTGGCCTAGCTGGAACGACTCGATGCACGCGCGGGCAATGGCCAGCGCGGCCCGGGCGTCTTCGCCGCTGGCCAGCGGTTTGGCACCGCTGCGCAGGCAGTCGACGAAGTGGTTGAGCTCGGCCACGTAGGCATCGCGCAGCAGGTCGGTGTCCAGGCGCTGTGTGTCGGCCTGGATGCCATCGGCCAGGTAGCGCACCAGGTCGCCATCGTGCACGCCACCCATGGTCAACATGCCGGCGCTGCCGAACACCTCGCCCCGGACATCGTAGCCATACACGGCCTGGAAGTTCGCCTCGGCGGTGGCGATGGCGCCATTGTCGAAACGCAGGGTCACCGTGGCGGTGTCGAGCAACCCCTTGCTTTTGAATGCCGGGGCGATCAGGGCATCGGCCATCACGAAGACCTCGACCACTTCGGCGCCGGGATTGAGGTAGCGCAAGGTGTCGAAGTCGTGGATCAAGGTTTCCAGGAAGATGACCCACTGTGGCGAATTGGCCGGGTTGTTTAGCGCCGGGTCGCGAGTCAGCGAGCGCAGCAGTTGTGGCGTGCCGATGCGGCCGGCGGCCACGTCCAGGTGGGCGGTGCGAAAGCTCTTGGCGAAGCGGCGGTTGAAACCCACTTGCAGGGTCACCCGGGCATCGGCTGCGGCGGCGATGGCGCGGTCGGCTTCGTCAAGGGTGATGGCCATGGGTTTTTCGCAGAACACATGCTTACCGGCACGGGCGGCGTTGATGACCAGCTCGGCGTGGCTGCGGGCCGGAGCGGCGATCAACACGCTGTCGATCTCGGGGTCGTCAAGCAACTGCTGGGGCTCGGTATAGACCCGCGTCACGTCCAGTTGTGCAGCCAGGCGGGCGGCTTGGCCAGGCGTCGGGTCGGCGATGGCCGCCAGGCAGGCACCGGGAATGTGGCGGGCGGCCGTCAGGCCGTGAAAGCTGCCCATGCGACCGGCACCGATGAGGCCGAGGCGAATGATCTTGGATGTGTTCATGAAACGGGCTTCCTTGTTGTTATGAGCCAGTGGTTGCACTGTGCTGAGAAAGAGCAAGCTCTGTGCCAGTTAATAAGCAATTGATAAATAACGATTTATTTTTGAGTTGATGGAAAAAGTGTTAAATCCAATGACATGCCTATACTGGACATGTCTAAAAAATGAACATTGGAGAAGCCTGTGCTACCGGCGCCCATCGCTGTCAGCGAGCAAGACCTCGACTACATCACTTCTCTCGGTCCGGCGTCGTTGAGTGACGGGCCGATCCCCGAGTTGGAACGGGCCTGGCTGGCATGCCTGGCCGGACTCGTCGAGCGCCCGGCCGGGGTCCGGCAGGTGATCTGGAACTCCTGGCTGCGCAGCGTCGAGGCCGGTCTCGATCCCGAGGATGGCGTGTACCGCTTCGTCGAGCCGGCCGTGCTGACCGCGACGCTGGCCGCCCACCGGGCGATGATTGCGGTGGCCGCCGAGGTCATGGGCGGATTGCTGGCCTACAACCCCAGGGGGCACATCAACCTGACCGATGCCCAAGGGACCACGCTGTACTTCTGCGGCCTCGACCTCACGCCGGTGGGCAGCCGCCTGCTGGAATCGGTGCAAGGCACCAATTGCACCGGCCTGGCGCTGGCGGAAGACCGCCTGGTCTACGTGCTGGCCGAAGAGAACTTCGGCACTGGCCTGCGTCGACGGCGCATGCATTGTGCCGCCGCCCCGATCCGTGACCCGCAGGGCCGGACGCTGGCCATCCTGACCCTGACGGCAGAGCCGGGATGGTTTCACTTCCATACGCTGGGCACCGTCCAGGCCGCCGCTGAAGCCGTCTCGCGACAGATGGCACTCCAGGCGTTGCTGGAGGAGCAACAGACGGTGCTTGAAGTACTCAACGAAGGCTTGGTCGTGCTGGACGAGCGCGGCTGCATCAGGGCCATCAACGGCTACGCGCGACAGCTGTTTGGCGTCGGACGCGACCTGCTGGGCCAGCCGTTCCAACGCCTGGGCCAGAGCGAGCTGAGCGACAAAATGTTGCTGCGTGGCGGGGAAGGGCTGCGAGACCTGGATTGCACGTTCGAACTGCATGACCGCAGCCACCTGGCGTGCCTGGTGTCGGTGTGTGCGCTGGAGCAGGGCGGCCGCATCGTTTCGCTGCGCGAGAACCGGCGCATCCGGGACATCACGCGACGGCTCATCGGTACCCAGGCCAGCTACACCTTCGACACCATCCAGGGCAGTTCACGGGCGATCCAGGACGCGCTGCACCTGGGGCGCATCGCCAGTCGCAGCGACTCGACCACGTTGATCCTTGGTGAGAGCGGCACCGGCAAGGAACTGTTCGCCCAGGCGATCCACAACGCCAGCGAGCGGCGCGGCGGCCCGTTCGTGGCGGTCAACTGCGGGGCGATCCCGCGGGACCTGGTGCAGAGCGAGTTGTTCGGGCATGTCGAAGGCGCCTTCACCGGTTCGGCGCGCGGCGGCTCGGCCGGCAAGTTCGAGTTGGCCGATGGCGGCACGATCTTTCTCGACGAAATCGGTGACATGTCATTCGGTGCCCAGGTCAGCCTGTTGCGGGTCTTGCAGGAAGGCGAGGTCACCCGGGTGGGGGCGAAGAAATCCCAGCGGGTGAACGTACGCATCATCGCCGCCACCCACCGCAACCTCAGCCAGGCCGTGGCCGATGGCGCGTTTCGCGAAGACCTTTACTACCGGCTCAATGTGCTTAACCTGACGGTGCCGCCGCTGCGCATGCGTCGCGAGGATGTGCCGTTGCTGGCGCAGCATTTCCTCGGCCGCTGCGCCCGTTCACTGCGCAAGGCGGTGCGAGGCATCTCGCCGCAGGCGCTGGATGTGCTGTCTGCCTATCACTGGCCAGGCAATGTGCGGGAGCTGGAAAACATCATCGAGCGAGCCACCAACCTGGCGGTCGGCGAGTTGATCCAGGCGGATGACTTGCCCCTGGAGCTCCAGCAGCGTGGCCGGCCGTCACTGCCCGGCAGCGCGGCTGAGCGCTCGCCGGCGATGGGGCTTGACGCCCACGAAATGAACGCGATCGTCGCGGCCCTCAAGGAAACCCGGGGCAACATCCGCCTCGCCGCCCGGCAACTGAATGTGTCCCGGGGCGGGCTGTACAACAAGATGAGTCGGTATGGGTTGAGTGCCGAAACGTTTCGTTGCGATGAGCTAGATCGGGGGCTCGGCAAACAGTAGGGCTTCGACGCCGTGCAGCCGTGCCAAGGCCAGCAGCCGCGGCGGCGCATTCGTCACCCTGAAGGGCTCGGCGCGATGCCTGGCACGTCGGCGCGCCTCCAGCAGCAGGGCCAGGGTTGAAGTGTCGAAGCGCTCCAGGGCACTGGCGTCGATACAGCTTGCGTCGCCCAGTTGGCTGAGCAGCGTGTTGAACTGCGTTGCAGTGGCGTGGGCGGGCAACCGCCATGTCGAGGGAGCGTTCACGAGTGGCAATGGAGAGGTGGCGTAAGCGCATGAGAAATGTCCCTTTCGCAAGTGATGGATCCGGGCACCGCCGGATGCGTTCGACGAGGTCTTGATGCGCCAGCCTGGGGCCTGCGCGGATAAACGTGACGGGCATCCCGAGGCACGAATGCCCCGCAATGCCCGTCACTGGAACGTGCAACGGATCGGCGGCTTGAGGGGGGCTCAAGCACCTGCCTGAAGCGGGAACAGCCCTATGACCAGGCACACTCCTAGAAGCAGGAAGCTCAGCGCGAACGCCCATTTGAGGGTGTACTTCTGGTGGTCGCTGAACTCCACGCCCGCCAGCCCGCACAACAGGTAGGTGGAGGCGACCAGCGGGCTGAGCAGGTGCACCGGTTGACCTACCAGCGATGCGCGGCCGATTTCCGCGGGGGAGATGCCGTACACCGCGGCCGCCTTGGCCAGCACCGGAAGCACGCCGTAGTAGAACGCGTCGTTGGACATGAAGAACGTGCCCGGGATACTCGCCAGCGCGGTGATCGGCGCCATGTACGGTCCCCAGGTCTCTGGCAGCATCGCCAGGAAGCTGGCCGACATTGCGTTGACCATGCCCGTGCCCGACAGGATGCCGGCCAGGATGCCGGCGGCGAGGAAGATCGCGATCTGGTTCAAGGCCGTTGGTGCGTGGGCGGAAATTCGTCGGCGCTGGTCATGCATGTGCGGGTAGTTGATCACCAGGGCTATCGAGAACGCGACCATGAACAGGATGGACAGCGGCAGCACTTCCGTGACCAGGCCGGTCATCAAGGCGATGGTCAGCCCGGCGTTCAGCCAGAACAACTTTGGCCGGCGCAGTTCGGCGTTCTCCTCGGACATCGAAGGCAAGCCTTCATCGCCATCATCCTCGAAAAGGGTGGCCGCCGCGCCGGCCGAAAGCCGCAGCTTGCCCAGGCGTTGGCGTTCGCGAATGCCGATGAAACAGGCCAGTGCCATGACGCCCAGGAAGGCCACGACCATCACCGGGATCAGCGGTAGGAACAGGTCCGAGGTGTCGACCTGCAGGGACGCCGCCGCCCGTGCCAACGGGCCGCCCCAAGGCAGGAGGTTGGTCACGCTCGCCGCCAGGATGACCACGCACGTCAGACACAAGGGGTCCATGCGCAGGCGCTTGAACAACGGCAGCATCGCGGTGATGGTGATCATGTACGTCGTTGAGCCGTCGCCGTCCAGCGACACCATGCCCGCAAGCAAGGTGGCGAACAGGACCGCCTTCATCGGGTCGCCGTTGATCAGCGTAATGAACTTGCGAATGATGGGATCGAACAGACCGGTATCGAACATGACCCCGAAATAGAGGATCGCGAACATCACCATGATCGCCGTCGGTGCGACCTTGCGCAGCCCCTCGATCATCATGTCGCCCATCTCCGGGCCGAAACCGGCGATCAGCGCGAATACGATCGGCACTGTGGTCATGGCAACCAAGGGTGACAACCGCTTGGTCATGATCAGGGCCATGAAGGTCACGATCATGCCGTAGCCGAGTAGTGAGAGCATTTGTATCACCTTGACGTAAAGTACAATTATTTTTATGGGATCTGCGCGTTGGTGCGCATCAAGGTTCCCGAAGGATTGGAATCTGCCAAGCGGGCGTGGTTCGTCGAGGGCCCAGGGCGGCTCAACTCATGTGCAGGCCGCCGTTCAGGGAGAAATCGGCGCCGTTGGCGTAGCCGGATTCATCGGACGCGAGCCAGGCGCACATGGAGGCGATCTCCTGGGCGGTGCCAAGGCGACGGGAAGGGATGTCCTGGATGATCCGGTCCATGACCTCGGCGGTGGTGATGGACTTGAGCTTGTCGGTGGCAATGTACCCCGGAGACACGGTGTTCACCGTCACCCCGCGCGGCCCGACTTCCCGCGCCAAGGCCCGGGTGAACCCGCGGATCGCCGATTTGGCGGTGGAGTAGTTGACCTGGCCCACCTGGCCCAACTGGGCGTTGACCGAGGAAATGTTGATCACCCGTCCCCAGCCTCGCTCGACCATTGCATCGATGACCTGCTTGGTCACGTTGAAGAGCGAATTGAGATTGGTATCGATCACGGCGGCCCAATCGTTGGGCTGCATGTCGTGGAACACCACGTTTCGAGCGGTGCCGGCATTGTTGACCAGGACTTCGACCGGGCCGTATTGGCGCTTGATCTCCTCGAAGGCCCGGCGGCAGGAATCCCAGTCGGCCACGTTGCCTTCGGAGGCGATGAAGGAAAACCCCAGCGCTTTCTGCTGGGCCAGCCAGGCATTTTTCAACGGAGAGTTCGGGCCGCATCCCGCGACGACGGTAAACCCGTCTTTTGCCAATCGCTGGCAGACAGCGGTGCCCAGTGTTCCCATGCCAGCGGTGACAAAGGCGATTTTTTTGCTCATGCGTTAACTCCTGTTGTGTTTTCTTGTGGGGAGTAGTGCCGGTGGCGATGAAGGGCCACTGGCCGCTAATAGACTCCACTGCAAATTGTTTTGCAAGCTAACGCAGTACAATTTGCCGAAAAACAGGCGTCTTTTTTTACGAACGGTGGGTGCTCGGCTATCCGTGCGAGGGGTAGCCGAGGGCGGCAGTCGACCTGATCCTGTTGATTTTCCTACCGTTTATTCGTCCCGGCCTCAGGCGTGCAGCAGGTGCCGAAGCTTCAGTACCGCGCTGTCAGGCGTGGTCAGCACTTCGAGCCCGCTGGCCTTGCTGGCGGCCACCGCAGCGCTGGTCATGGAAAACTGCGCAAAGCACAGCAGGTCGCTGCCTGTGATGTCGCTGGCCCGTTCGCTGATCAGTTGGTCATGGCGCGCCTGATTGCCGCGACGCAGCTCATCGAAGGCGTTGTCGCAGACATAGGTGGCCAACGCCAGCTCCCGACCCTGCTGGCTTGCATGCTGTTCGAATTCCTCGACCATCGACGTGATGGCCTGGGGAAACGTCGCCAACAAGGCCAGCTTGCCGGTCCTGCGCAGCGCTTCTTCGATCATGGCTTCGTTCGGCTTGAGCACCGGGATACTCAGCGCACGTTTGCACTGGTCGATGGCATCGCCGAACGCCGAACACGTGAACAGGATGCCGTCGGCGCCCGACGCCGAGGCGTAGCTCGCCAGCTTCACGAAGCGCTCGGTCAAGGCCGGCGTGAGTTCGCCCGCAGCAGCCAGATCGCGGGACAACGAGTCCTCCAGCAGGTTGGCCAGCCTGGCTTCAGGCCACAGGCGCGCGAAGGCGTCACTGATCGGCGCAATGGAGACGGCAGTGGCGTGGATCAGAAAAATCAGCGGTGCAGTCATGTGTTCCCCGGGTCGTAGTGGTGTGATTGTGTGTTATTTTTTCGCAAGGCCTGGCCTGTGGCGACAGCGTCCACTCTGCGTATCGACCCTAACCTTCTTTGATCACTGATAGCCATGAATTCAGCAGAACCGACTCTTGAACCACCCGCGGGCGATCTGTCCAGGGTCAAGGTCAAGGTCAAGATAAAGAAAGACCTGGCGGAGCAACTGGCGCCCAAGATCATCGACATGGCCCGCGCCCGGTCGATGCGTGCCGGTGACCCCCTGCGCGAAGAATCTTTCGCCAAGGAGCTGGGGGTTTCCCGCTCGCCGATACGCCGTGGATTCGCCTTGCTCGCCGAGCTTGGCCTGGCCGTCAAGGAGCCCAACCGCGGGTACTTCCTGACCGCTGACGCGCGGGGTATCGACAGCGGCAAGTTGCCGTTGGAGGTCGATCCGTTCGAAGACTTCTACCTGCGGGTGGTCGACGACGTGCTCCGTGGCGATATCCCCACGACGTTTTTCGAAGCCGAGCTGATGCGCAAGTACGCAGTGCCTCGTGGGCAGCTGCTGAAGGTGCTCAGTCGCCTGGCCAACGAAGCCATGGTCGAGCGCAAGCCCGGGCAGGGCTGGGAGATCAATAGTTTCCTGCACGACTCCAAGGCCCATATCCAGAGCTACCGCTTTCGCATGGCCATCGAGCCTGCGGCCTTGCTCGAACCCGGCTACGTGGTGGACAAGGTGGCCTTCGCCAAGGCGCGCACGGCGCAGCAGCAATTGCTCGACGGCGACATCTTCAAGCTGTCGCGCTCGCAGTTGTTCCAGATCGGTGCACAGTTGCACGAGCTGATCGTCCGTTGTTCGGGCAACGCATTCTTTCTTGAAGCCATCCGCCGCCAGAACCAGTTGCGTCGCTTCATGGCCTACAAGGCCAACGTGGATCGGCCTCGGTTGATCAACCAGTGTAAAGAGCACATCCAACTCCTGGACTTGATCGAAAGTGGGCAGCGTGAAGCGGCTGCAGATTTTTTGCGCAACCACCTCGATGTCGTCGGCCGGCAAAAAACTGAAAAAGAAGCCAGGGACGAGCTGGAGCACCAGCGCAGCCTTGAGGTTTCCGCCCGCCGTTAAGTCGTCTCGGCACGCCTGTCGTCTCCTGTCGCCCCCGTTTTGCGTCCGGCCAGCTTGCCAATGCGACATCGGACGCTCGTGGGACTCAAGCATTGCGCAAATTGTATATTCATGCAATAAAATGCAATTTGTCGACCTGCGAAGGCGATAGCGTCCGGGTTCATGGCCTTGGCGGGGCCCGTGAGCAGTGCTCCGGTCTTCGTTCAAAATTGTACGTTGCGGTGACGATGTACATAAAAGGTCGTTTCAGTCCCGGCAAACACATCCGCTCAATAAAAAGGTAAGGGGTTAGCGATGCGCATTTTGGTACTTCCTGGTGATGGTATCGGTCCGGAAATCATCGAGTCTTCGATGTCGGTTCTCAAAGCAGCCAATCAGAAGCTCGGCCTCGGGCTGACATTCGACTATGACGATGTCGGCTTTGCCAGCTTGAGCAAATACGGCACCACCCTGCGCGAAGAAGTGCTGGAAAAGGCCAAGGGCTACGACGGCATCATCCTCGGCACCCAATCCCATGCGGATTACCCGGCGCCTGAAATGGGCGGTCGGAATGTGTCGGCCGGCTTCCGGATCGGCCTGGACCTCTATGCCAACGTCCGGCCAGCCCGTACCCGACCGTTCCTGGCCTCGAACATGAAGGAAGGCAAGGTGATGGACCTGGTGATCATGCGCGAGGCCACCGAGGGGTTCTACCCGGATCGCAACATGAGCCGTGGCTGGGGTGAGGTGATGCCTACGCCGGACATGGCCCTGTCCACGCGCAAGATCACCCGCCATTGCAGTGAGCGCATCGCTCGCCGGGCGTTCGAACTGGCCATGAAGCGCGGGAAGAAAGTCACCGCCATCCATAAGGCCAACAGTTTCCACATGACCGACGGCCTCTTCCTGGAGTGCGTTCGGGACGTGGCCAGGGAGTTTCCGCAGGTTGTCCTCGACGACTTGCTGGTCGACGCCTCGACCGCTCACCTGGTGCGCAACGCGGAGCGTTTCGACGTGCTGGTCGCGACGAATTTCTATGGCGATATCCTCAGCGACCTGGCCAGCGAGTTGTCCGGCAGCCTCGGGCTTGCGGGCTCGATGATGGCCAGCGATCACCATTGCTGTGCCCAGGCCCAACATGGCTCGGCACCGGACATCGCCGGCCAGGACAAGGCCAATCCGGTGTCGATGATCCTTTCCGTCGGCATGTTGCTGGCGTGGATGGGCGAGCACCACGGTCGGCCGGCCTTGATCAACGCCGCGCAGGCAATCGACAAGGCGGTCGATGCCGTGCTGGAGGACCCTCGCCAGCGCACCCCTGACCTTGGCGGCGCCTTCGGGACCCAGGCCTTCGGCAACGCGGTCGCGAACCTCATCCTGGGCTGAGCGGCGAGGACGCCGCATCGGCCATGGCGGCCGGCGGCTGTCGGATAACTACATCGGCCTGGTCCCGCACCCACTTCAGGCGAGACCGGGCCCGAGGAGCGAACAGTGAGTCAATTACTACTGGGTTGCATCGCCGATGATTTCACCGGCGCAACGGACCTGGCCAGTACCCTGGTGAGCGGCGGGATGCGAACGTTGCTGGTGATCGGCATTCCACAGGGGCCCCTGCCGGCGGACATCGATGCGGTCGTGATCGCCCTGAAAAGCCGGACCATTGCCAGCGAGGCCGCCGTCAGCCAGTCATTGCAAGCGTTGCAGTGGCTGCGCGGGGCGCAATGCCGGCAGTTTTTCTTCAAATACTGCTCGACCTTCGACTCCACTCCCCAGGGCAACATCGGCCCTGTCGCCGACGCCTTGGCGCAGGCTCTGGGCGTGTCGTTCGTCGTGGCGTGCCCGGCTTTTCCGGAGAACCAGCGCACCCTGTTCCAAGGGCACCTGTTTGTCGGCGATGTGCTGTTGAGCGAGTCGGGCATGCGCAATCATCCGCTGACGCCCATGACCGATGCCAACCTGGTGCGCGTGCTGCAGCAGCAGACGGGCAGGGCGGTGGGATTGGTTGCGCACGAGGTCGTCAGGCAAGGCGCGGACGCCATTTCAGCTCGCTTGCAGTCTCTCCAGGCCCAGGGTTTCGGCTACGCCATCGTCGATGCCATCGAAGATGAGCATCTGCATGCGATTGGCACGGCGCTGGCCCACCATCCGCTGATCACGGGGGGCTCCGGCGTGGCCCGGGGCTTGCCAGGCAATTTCCGGCGCGCCGGTTTACTCGGTGAAGCTCAGGCTGCCTCGGTGCTGCCCGTGCTCGAAGGGTTCGGTGCGGTGGTGTCGGGCAGTTGTTCGTTGGCAACCAACGGGCAGGTCGAGCATTGGCGCAAGGAGAGGCCAAGCTTCGCCATCGATCCGTTGCAGTTGGCCAATGGGCAGGACTTGGTGCGCGCCGCCCTCGAATGGGCCCAGGGCCTGCTCGCGGCCGGGCCGGTCTTGATCTACGCCAGCGCTGCTGCCGATTCGGTGAACCGTGCCCAACAGGCACTTGGCGTTGAAGCCGCCGGCCAGCTCGTGGAAGAGGCCTTGTCCGCCATCGCCGTGGGGCTCTACAACCTGGGCGTGCGTAAATTGGTGGTGGCGGGTGGCGAAACGTCTGGGGCGGTCGTCAAGGCGCTCGGGATCAAGGCCCTGAGAATCGGCACCACGATCGACCCCGGTGTGCCCTGGACCCTCGGCCTGCGAGACGATCCGCTGGCGCTGGCACTCAAGTCGGGCAATTTCGGCTCGGTCGATTTCTTCGAGAAGGCGTTGGCCTGTGCGCCTTAGGGCATTGTTCACCTCGCTGGGGCGGTGGTGGGCGACCCCGGTCGTCGGTGCGGCGGGCGCCTGGCTGGCCAGCGTCTTCCATTGGCCGCTGCCCTGGATCATTGGCTCGATGCTGGCGGTCATCCTGGTGCGTTGCCTGGGTGGGCCCCTGGGGGAAATACCCTATGGCCGCCTGTCAGGCCAATGGATGATCGCCACCTCTATCGGCCTGCATTTCACACCGGCGGTGCTGGAGCAGATCCTCGGGCATTTCGTGATGATGGCGTCCGCGGCGGTTCTGACGATGCTGCTGGCACTGCTGGGCATCGCCTTCATGCAGCGCAGGGGCATGGACCTGACCACTGCATTCTTCGCGTTCATGCCGGCGAACTTCTCCGAGATGATCCAGGCCGGCATCCGGCACAAGGCCAATGTCAGCCAGATTGCCGCTGCGCACAGCATGCGCCTGGTGCTGATCGTCCTGTGCGTGCCGCCGGCGATGTTCTTCACCGCTCAGGTCTCACCCTCGGTGGTTCCCGCGCGTCTGCCAAGTGACTGGCATTGGTTGCTGCCGCTCCTGGCAGGCGGGGCGCTCACGGCCGTCATCTGGAAGCGCTGCCGGTTGCCCAACCCCTGGATGTTCGGCCCCATGGCCTGCTGTGCCGTGGTCACGGCTGCCTGCAACGTGCAAACCGCATTGCCGGTGGAGCTCAGTCACTATGGGCAGTTGATGATTGGCTGCGCCCTGGGCGGTTACTTCGACCGGCAGTTCTTCCGCTCCTCTCCGGCCTTCCTGCTCAAGGTGTCGGTGTTCACGGTGATCATGATCATGTCGACCGTGGGGCTGGCGGCGCTCATCGGGCTTTGGCTTCATGTCCCGCTGATGACGCTGGCCCTAGGGATGATGCCGGGCAGCAGCACGGAAATGTACCTGACCGCCGAAGCATTGAACCTGGCCGTGGGGGTGGTGACCGCGATGCAGATCATGCGGCTTGTCGTGGTGATGCTCTGTGCCGAGCCGATCCATGGCGCATGGCTGAAGTATCTGCGCAATCGCCGCATGTGAGGCCGGGAAACCACGGCGCGGCCCCGGCAGGCACTGCTGCATCCGGGGCGCGAGGGCGCCGGCGTCACCAGTTGGCGGCGAAAACGCTGCGCAACTCCTCGATCGCGCGCTCGTCCAGCGGCGCCGGCTTGGGGTCGCTCATCAGCCAGAGCTTTGCCGTCTCCTCCAGCTCCTCCAGCGCGAAGCTGGCCTTCGATACCGAACTTTCCCACACCACCGGACCAAGGCGCTCCAGCATCACGCCCCGCACACGCTGTGCCCATAGCGCCACTTGCGCGGCGACCTCGGGCGAGCCCGGCCGTTGATAGGCGATCAGGGGAATGTGCCCGACCTTCATCACTTGATAGGGCGTCAAGGGCGGGAGGATGTCGTCGTCGCGCCAGACGCCTGCCAGGGTCAGCGCCACGAGCGCGGTCGAATGGGTGTGCACGACGCCGTTGACGGTTGGATTGCGGTCGTACACCTGCCGGTGCAGCGCCAAGGTCTTGGACGGCTTGCTGCCGGAGACCCAACTGCCGTCCCGGCTGACTTTGGCGATCTGCGCGGGCTCCAGCCGGCCCAGGCAAGCGTCCGTCGGGGTGATCAGCCAGCCATCTTCCAGGCGCGCACTGATATTGCCGGCGCTGCCAACGGCATAGCCGCGGGCATACAGGCTTGCGCCAACGGTGCAGATTTCTTCGCGCAGTTGTTGCTCGTGATGACTCATCGTGGGTGTTCCTCGGTGGCCGTGACAGCGCCGTGCTCGGGGTCGAGTGGGCCTGGGGCGTCGGTTGATGATGCACGCCGCGCCAGGATGGGGGATTTTTCCGCCAACGAGCCGCTCAGGTGCTGGCTCATCAGGCGCGCCGCCTCGACGTTGTCACCCTGTTCCACTCGCTCGATCATCTGGATGTGTTCGGCGCACTGTTTGTAGAAGCGGTTGCGGTCGATCATCGAGCGGTATTCGATCAGCCGCCGCATGTTGTTCATCTGCACCAGGATCATGTGGTAGAGCGGGTTGCCCGAGAGCTGGATGAACGCTTCATGGAAGCGAATGCCGCTTTTGAGCAGCACGTCGGCGGGCAGGGTCTCGATGCCGCCGTCGAGCAGGCTCTGCTGCTCTTTCTTCAACTGTAGAAGTTTGCTGGCATCAGGCTGGTAAGTCTGTTCCAGCAGCGCCGCGGGTTCGATCAGCGAGCGCACCTTGTAGATCTGTTCGAGGCTTTCCGGGGTCTTCGCCACATCCAGCAAGCGCCAGCCGTAACCGGGTTTCGGCGTCACCCAGCCGACGTTCGCGGCACGGTTGAGCACGTCGACGACCTGGGCTTTTGTCAGGTCGTAGCGCGTGCGCAGCATGTGTTCGGTCACTTCTGCGGGAATGGCGTTGTTCAGCCAATCCTCGGAGAGGCGGTAATAGGCTTCTGGCTCCTCCAACGGGACCCCTTCATCGTGGATATTTGTCACGGGGACCAGGGCGTCGAGGACGAAGAAACCACGATTGGGCCGTTGTTCGAGGGCCGATTGGTCCGCCAGCAGCACCAGTGCCTCGCGGGCAGGCGAACGCGAGACGTTGAACTGGTCAGCCACTTTCTGCGCGCTGAGATGATCGCCCGTGGCCAATTCTCCGGTCTGGATTTTCTGCCGGATCTGTGCGGCGATTCGTTGCACCAGGGCGCTTGAAGCCATGTCTGTCGTTACTCAAGGCATTGAGGGGAAGGTTGACCTTGCTTCGGCCTCGCTGGACCGGAAAGGTATTTCGCAAGTATTGCATTTTGGCGCACCAATATGAAAACTGCTTGGAGATTTCAGCCGATGGGAGCCATCGCAGGCGTTAAGTTATCCGATTTTTCATAAAATTGTACTTTGTTGCATTGCAAAGCAATTTAGACTGGCGTCTAGTAGGCATGCGGGCTCGCCAGCCCGATGGATCAACGACCGCAAGGCACTCACGCCAGCCTCTCCACCAGGAATCAACGGGTGCGATACGACATTACCAGCCTGGACCTTTTCATCACCGTCGCCGAGGAGCGCAACCTGACCCATGCGGCCCGGCGCCGGCACCTGGCGGTGTCGGCGATCAGCAAGCGCATTTCCGAGCTCGAAGCCCAGGTGGGCTCCTCGCTGTTGATACGTAACGCACGGGGCGTGGACCTCACGCCGGCGGGGCAATCGCTGCTGTTCTATGCCCGCCAGGTCAAGCAGACCCTTGAACAACTGGATCATGAACTGGGCGACTACGCCACCGGCGTCAAGGGCCATGTCCGTATCCATGCCATCACCTCGGCGCTGTCCCAGTTCCTGCCGGACGACGTGTCGCGTTTCGTGGCGCTCTATCCGCAGATCAAGTTCGACATCGAGGAGCGGGTGGGGTCGGCGGTCATCCGGGCCGTGGCCGATGGTCGTGCCGACCTGGGCATCATCGCGGCCCAGACGCCGGCTCAGGGCCTGGAAACCCTGCCTTATCGCGATGATGAACTGACCCTGGTCGTGCCGGGAGACCACCCGTTGGCGGCCCGCGAGTCGGTGCGTTTCAAGCAGGTCCTGGCCCATGAGTTTGTCGGGCCGCATCTGGAAAGCTCGATGCACACGCTGCTGACCGACGAGGCGCAAAAGCTGGGCAAGGTGCTCAAGCTCAGGATCCGTATCAGCAGCTTCGACTGCATGTGCCGCATGGTGTCGACGGGCCTGGGGCTCGCCGTGCTGCCGCGCAGCGTGATCAACCAATACCTGCGCAGCCACAGGCTCAAGGCCGTGACCCTGGATGAACCCTGGGCGCGCCGTTCGCTGTTGCTGGTCTGCAAGAAATACGACACCGCTTCACCCACCCTCAAAGCCTTGATCGAACACCTGAGTCATCGCCACGACACCAGAGCGTTCTGCGATAGAGAACGCTGACGTGGCAATTGATCAATTTTCACCCGCAGGGGTTGCTCCTACTATCGGTTGATCAGCGGTAACGACTGGTTAACCCGAGCCCCGCGACCTTATAAAAAAGCCTGAGCGATAGAGCATGACCGAGACTGCCCGCGACTTCATCAATCATCTGCAGATCGATGGCACACCCTATGCCTACATCGATTTGAACAAGATGTTCTCACCCCAGCAGCTATCGAAGCTGCCTTATTCGATACGCATCCTGCTGGAGAACGTCGCGCGCTGTTCCCCTCAAGCGCTGCCCTCGGTCATGGCGCGTGCCATTGGCGAGGGCCCTGATTGCGAGGTGCCTTTCCAGCCAAACCGGCTGATGTTCCACGACACCACATGCCTGCCGGCGCTGGCGGATTTCGCCGGGATGCGCGATGTGGTGGCCGAGCTGGGCGGCGATCCGCAAGCGATGAACCCGTTGATCCCTGCCGTCCTGACGATCGACCATTCGGTGATCGTCGAGCATTACGCCGAGGCCGATGCCGTCGAGCAGAATCTGGACATCGACTTCCGACGCAACAGCGAGCGTTACCGCTTCATCAAGTGGGCGCAGAAGAGCCTGGACAACTTCGGTGTGATTCCCCCTGGCACCGGCATCATCCATCAGATGAACATGGAAGCGCTGGCGCAGGTGGTCTGGGAAAGTCGCAGCGAAGACGGCCAGCGTCTGCTGCACCCGGACGACATGGTCGCCACCGACAGCCATACGCCGATGATCAACGCGATTGGCGTGCTGGGTTGGGGCGTGGGCGGCCTGGAAGGGCAGGCCGCGATGGTCGGCGAGCCGGTGCCGATCAGTTTCCCGAAAGTGGTGGGCATCCGCGTGACCAACGCCCTGCGCCCCGGTGTCACCGCCACCGACCTGTCGCTGCATGTGGCCGAGATCTTGCGCAAGCGCTCGGTGGTCGGCAAGTTCGTCGAGTTCACTGGCCCTGGGTTGTCTTCGTTGAGTTGGGCCGCTCGCGGCACGGTCTCGAACATGGCACCTGAGTACGGCGCCACGGTGGTGTTCTTCCCGTTCGACGACGAGACGCTGGCGTACTTGAAACTCAGCGGTCGTTCCGAGTCTTTGTGCAACCGTGTCGTCGGCTACATGCGCGCCCAACCGTTGTGGCGCCGCGACGCGTTGCTCGAACCCCGGTTCGATGAATGGATCGAGTTGGACCTCGACAGTATCGAGCCGAGCGTGGCCGGACCTCACCAGCCGCACCAGCGGCGAAAACTGTCCGATGCCGCGGCGTCGTTTCGCAACGAAGTCATGGGGGGCGCCAACCTGATTGCCGGGCCGGTCGAGCAGACGTTCTTCGAGCCTTCCTTCAAGGAGCCGATCACCCATGGCGCGGTGGTCATGTCCGCGATCACCAGTTGCACCAACACCGCAAACCCGTCGCAGATGATCCAGGCCGGGCTGTTGGCGCGCAAGGCGCGCCAGTTGGGCCTGCACCGCAAACCGTGGGTCAAGACGTCGCTGTCCCCGGGCTCCAGGGTAGTGGCCGACTACCTGGCGGATGCCGATCTGCTGGAAGATTTCCGCGCGCTGGGCTTTGACCTTGCCGGCTTTGGTTGCATGACCTGCATCGGCAACTCGGGGTCCCTGCAGACGCAGGTCGAGCAGTTTGCCGACCAGGGCCTGAAGGGTGTCGTGGTGTTGTCGGGTAACCGCAACTTCGAGGGCCGGGTCAACCCCAAGGTGCCTGCCGGCTACCTGGCGTCCCCGGCCCTGTGCGTGGCCTACGCCATCGCCGGCACCATCGATATCGACCTTGAGTCCCAGGCGCTGGCCACGGACCGCGAGGGCAACCCGGTGTACCTGCGTGACCTGATGCCGTCGGATGCCGAGATTGCCGCGCAAGTGGCGAAGGTGGTCAAGCCTGAGTTCTTCCAGCAACGCCTGGCCAAGGTGTGGGACGGCACGCATCATTGGCAGTCGTTGTCGGCGGAAGGGAGCGTGCAGTTCCCGTGGAGCCCGGATTCGACTTACCTGCGCCGCCCGCAATACCTGGCCGATATCAGCGCCGAGCCGAAGTCCAGCCTGGCCATCCGCGCGGCGCGCACCTTGCTGGTGTTGGGCGACAACGTCACCACCGACCACATCTCGCCGGCCTACTCGATTCCCGCCGATAGCCTGGCCGGCCAATGGTTGCTGGAGCGTGGCGAACACCCCGAGGACCTGAACCAGTATTCCACGCGTCGCAGCAACCACGAGGTGATGCTGCGTGGCGCGTTCACCAACAAGGCCGTGAAGAATCGCCTGTTGGGCGACAGCCATCCGGGCCTGGGGGCCTGGGCCTGGAACGCCGACCACACCCAGTGCCTGCCGTTGTTCGAGGCTGCCCAGAGCTATGCCAGCCAGCACACGCCCATGCTGGTGTTCGCCGGCATCAACTATGGCGCCGGCTCCAGCCGCGACTGGGCGGCCAAGGCCCAGGCCCTGCTGGGGGTGAAGGCCGTCGTGGCGCGGAGCATCGAGCGTATCCACCGCAGCAACCTGATCGGCATGGGGGGCATCCCCCTGCAATTCATGCCCGGGCAGTCGGTCGACGATCTGGCATTGCAGGGTGACGAGCGCTTCGACTTTTTCGGCCTGGATGACCTCGATGTGGGCGACAACCCCGTGAGCATGGTGATGCAGCGGGCCAACGGCGAGTCGTTGCAGGTGTCGCTGAACGTGCGTATCGACTCCCTCCAGGAGATTCGCTACCTGGTCAACGGCGGTGTGCTGCCGTTCGTGATCCGCAAGGTGGTCCAGCGCACGCAGCGGCCCGTCGTCTGATACCCGGAGAATGCCCCCTATGTTCGCCTATGTTGGATCAAGAACCACGCGCGAGCGCAACGCTCGCGGCGAGGGCATCAGTGTCTATAAAGTGGACCAGGAGCAGGGCACGCTGGCGCTTGTCCAAGTGGTCAAGGCGCTGGTGAACCCGTCTTTCCTGGCCTTGAACAAGGCCGGTGACCGGCTCTACACCGTTCACGGGGACCAGAGCGGCGTGAGCGCCTTCAGCATCGACAAGACGACTGGCAGGCTGACCTTCCTCAACCGGCAGGGCTGCGAAGGCCAGAACCCGGTGCACCTGGCGCTGGACCCTGGCGAGCGATTCCTGGTGGTGTCGAACCACCTTACCGGCTCGCTGGCAGTGCTTAACGTGGAAGAGGACGGGGCGCTCGGGGCGGTCAACCAACTGCTCGAACTGGAAGGACCGATTGGCCCTCATCGGGTCGAGCAGCCGTTCTCCAAGCCGCATTTCAATGTCTTCGACCACACCGGCCAGTTCGTGCTGGTGCCGGACAAAGGCCTGGATCGGGTGTTCAGCTTTCGATTCGACGCGGGCCAGTTGTACCCGGCCGCCCAACCCTTCGTGGCGACTCGCGAGGGGGCCGGGCCGCGGCATCTGGCGTTTCACCCCCACGCGCCGTTTGCCTACGTGATCAACGAGCTGGACAGCACCGTCACCACCTATCGCTTCGACGCTCGGACGGGGGCACTGGCAGCGCTTCAGAACCTGCCGTCGTTGCCTGCGACCTTCACCGGCAACAGCCGGGCGTCGGAAGTCGAAGTGGATCGCAGCGGCCGTTTTCTCTACGCCTCCAACCGGGGTTACGACAGCGTGGCGGTGTTTGCCATCGATCCGGACGGCGGTTTGTTGAGCCCGGTGCAATTCACGCCCACTGACGGCAAGACGCCCCGTTTCTTCGCGCTCACACCCAATGGGCAGTTTCTTTTCGCACTCAACGAAGACAGCGACACCCTTGTCTCGATGGCCGTGGACCCGGACACGGGTGGCCTTGCCAGGACAGGGTTTTCGGTTTCGACGGGCAGCCCTGTCTGCATGGTCTTCTCGCCCTGAGCGTTCTGATCCACCCCCTGCAATGACACCAGCAGGTTACCGCCTGCTTCAACGAGGTCGCCATGAACAATAACAAGCCTGATGAAGCCGCGATCGTTCGCAAGGTTACCCTGCGAATCATCCCTTTCGTTTTCCTGCTCTACATCGTCTCCTATCTCGACCGTGCCAACATCGGCTATGCCGCCCTGCAAATGAACAAGGAGCTCGCCCTGTCCAGCGAGGCCTTCGGTTTCATCTCGGGGATCTTCTTCATCGGCTACTTCCTGTTCGAAGTGCCGAGCAACGTGATGTTGAACAAGTTCGGCGCCAGGGTCTGGATCGCCCGCATCCTGGTGACCTGGGGTTGCATCGCCGCCCTGACCGCGTTCGCGCAGACCGCCAACCAGCTCTACATCCTGCGTTTTTTCCTCGGTGTGGCCGAGGCCGGTTTTTTCCCGGGCATCATCGTCTACCTGACCTTCTGGTTTCGCGCCAAGGAACTGGCCACCACGGTGGCGCTGTTCACAGCGGCGATCCCGGTGAGCTACATCATCGGCGCGCCCATGAGCACCTGGATCATGGACAACGTCAGCTGGTTCGACTGGAGCGGGTGGCGCTGGATGCTGTTCCTGGAAGGCATTCCCGCGGTGTTCCTCGGTGTTGCCTGCTTCTTCTACCTGACGGACCGCCCCGAACAGGCCAAATGGTTGAAGTTTGAGGAGCAGCAATGGTTGATCGCCGAGTTGGAGCGCGATCGCCTGAGCCGCAAGGACGTCAAGAGCCTGGGCGTCTACAAGACCATGACCCACCCCAAGGTCCTGTACCTGGCGTTCATCTATTTTGTCTACCAGTGCGGCAGCCTCGGCGTCGGCTACTGGATGCCACAGATCATCAAGGGCTTTTCCGAGTCACTGACCCATACGCAGATTGGCCTGATCGCAATGCTGCCGTACATCGTCGCCACGGCGGCGATGATTCTCTGGTCGCGGCATTCGGATCTGCGCAATGAACGCAAGCTGCATTCGGCCCTTCCATTGTTGATGGCCGCGCTAGGTCTGGTCGGTGCGGCGGTGCTGGGCAATCCATTCCTGGCCATGGCGATGATCTGCATTGCGCTGTCCGGGCTCTACAGTTTCAAATCGCCGTTCTGGGCCTTGCCGACGCTGTTCCTGGACCGCGCCACGGCGGCGGTGTCCATTGCGGTGATCAACTCCATCGGCAACCTTGGCGGCTTCGTCGGGCCGTCGCTGATCGGCCTGGTCAAGGGCACCAGCCACAGCGCCGCCAATGGTTTGTTGTTCCTCAGCGCGTTGTTGCTTATTGGCTTCCTGATGACGCTGTTCATGCGGGTGACCAACCGGCCAGCGCCCGACGCCGGGGCGGCCTTGGGGCGCCAGGCCCATTGAGACTGACGCCTTGTCCAGGCAAGGCTTTCACTGAACCAGGAGCAAGCAATGAGTGTTATCAGCCAAGCAGTAATCGATCAGTTGGCGCCGCAAGGCCTGCTGCGGGCAGCCATCAACTTTGGCAATCCGGTGCTGGCGCAAAAGGCTGGGGACGGGTCGCCCCAAGGGGTATCGGTCGCCCTGGCACGGGCGCTGGCCGAGGAACTCGGCGTACGCCTGGAGATGATCACGTTCGATGCGGCCGGCAAGGTCTTCGCGGCACTGGAGGAGGGGGTATGGAACGTCGCCTTCCTGGCGATCGAGCCGGTGCGTGAGGAGCAGATCGCGTTCAGCGAACCCTACGTGATCATCGAAGGGACATACCTGGTGGCTGCGGACTCGCCTTACCGGCAGGTGGAAGACCTGGACCGGCCGGGCCTGCGGTTGGCCGTCGGCAAGGGCGCGGCCTACGATTTGTTCCTGTCCCGGACGCTGGAGCATGCGCAGCTTGAGCGCGCACCGACATCCGCGGGCGCGGTGGATCTGTATGTTGAACAGGGCCTGGATGCGGCGGCCGGCGTACGCCAGCCCCTGGAGCAGGTCGCGGCGCGCAACCCACGGTACCGGGTCCTCGACGGCGCGTTCACGTCCATCCGGCAGGCGATGGCCGTGCCACGTCGCTGCGAAGCCGCAGCGGCCTACGTCCGGGATTTCATCGAGCGTAAGAAAGCCGAAGGCTTTGTCCACGCCGCATTGGCCGCCAGTGGGCAGGCTGACGTGACGGTGGCGCCGTCAGCGTGAAGTGAGAGGAGGGTGGGGTCAGTGCTTTCGAAAGCAACCTCACCCCCCTAGGCTGTGTACGAAATAGTTTGAAACGCAGGTTAGGCAAGGCAAAAACCGGCGAGGAAGCGCAGTTGACTGGTTGTCAATGAGCATTCCGAACCGGTTTTTAACGCCGCATAACCAAGTTTCAGGCTATTTCGTACATAGCCTAGGGCAAACCCGTCAGGTCACCACGCGATAGCACGGGACATACGCCGCGCCGCCGGGCAGTTTCATGCGGTGCTGGGCGACGAAGGCCTGGAGCAGGCGGTCGAGGGGTTCCATGATGGCGGGGTCGCCGTGGATCTCGTACGGCCCGTGTTCCTCGATCAGGCGAATGCCCTTGTCCTTGACGTTACCCGCCACGATGCCCGAGAACGCCCGGCGCAGGTTGGCGGCCAGTTCGTGGGGCGGCAAGTCGCGGCTCAGGCCCAGGCTGGCCATGTTGGCGTGGGTCGGGTCGAACGGGCGCTGGAAGCCTTCGTCGATCTTCAGCAGCCAATTGAAGTGGAACGCGTCGTTGCGCTCGCGGCGGAACTGCTTGACCTCCTTGAGGCCCTGGGTCATCTGCCGCGCCACTTCGGCCGGGTCATCGATGATGATCTGGTAATGCTTCTGCGCTGCTTCGCCCAGGGTCGCGCCGACAAAGGCGTGCAACTGGTCGAGGTACGGCGCCGCGCTTTTCGGCCCGGTCAGGACCACCGGGAAGGGCAGGTCCTGGTTGGACGGGTGCATCAGGATGCCCAGCAGGTAGAGGAACTCTTCCGCCGTGCCGGCACCGCCCGGGAAAATGATGATGCCGTGGCCGACGCGCACGAAGGCTTCCAGGCGCTTCTCGATGTCCGGCAGGATCACCAGCTCATTGACGATCGGGTTCGGCGCCTCGGCGGCGATGATGCCCGGCTCGGTCAGGCCCAGGTAGCGGCCACCATGGATGCGCTGCTTGGCGTGGGCAATGGTGGCGCCTTTCATCGGGCCCTTCATCACGCCCGGACCGCAGCCGGTGCAGATGTCCAGGCTGCGCAGGCCCAACTCGTGGCCGACTTTCTTGGTGTACTTGTACTCTTCGGTGTTGATCGAGTGCCCGCCCCAGCACACGACGATTTTCGGCTCCACGCCAGGGCGCAAGGTGCGGGCGTTGCGCAGCAGGTGGAAGACGTAGTCGCTGATGCCCTGGGACGAGCTGAGGTCGATGCGCTGGCTGTCCAGTTCGTTTTCGGTGTAGACGATGTCGCGCAGGGCGCTGAACAGCATTTCCCGGGTGCTGGCGATCATTTCACCGTCGACGAAGGCATCGGCCGGTGCGTTCAGCAGCTCCAGGCGCACGCCACGGTCCTGCTGGTGAATACGGATCTCGAAGTCCTTGTAGGCTTCGAGGATGGTCTTGGCGTTGTCGACATGGGCGCCGGTATTGAGGATAGCCAGGGCGCACTGGCGGAAGAGGGTGTAGATACTGCCGGAACCGGCTTCACTCAGTTGCTGGACTTCGCGCTGGGACAAGGTCTCCAGGCTGCCCTTTGGGCTCACCGAGGCATTGATTACATGTCTTTGAGTCATTCAGCGTTCCTTGAAAACGATGCCGTGCACACAGAGGCGGCATCTTGAAAAATACGTCCACGGGCAAAGATCGCACGATCCTTGCGGTATCGCCATGGGCTTTGATCCGGATCCTTCGGATCGGTTGCCGCACACAATGCGCCCCAGCATAGCTAAATCGACCGGGCAGGCGATAATGCGCGACTCTTTTCATGCCATACAAGGAAATTGCCCCGCGATGTTCGAGATCAAACCGTGGGACGCCGGGATCTACCGGCAGCAGACCCGACGCAGCACCTTCATCCTGGCCGTGACGTTCCTGGCGCTGGCGATGTTGCTCTCCAGCCTGGCCGTGATGTTCTTCGGTACGCCCGGAGGCGACAACCTGCGCTTCAATCTGGGGGGCGTGATTGTCGCGGTGCTGGCGATGGTCGCATTGCTGCGCGGGTACTTCTGGTCGCAGCCGTGGATGGCTGCGGCGGTGTACGGCTGGCAGCTCAAGCGCAGCCTGATGAGTGTTACCAATGTCATGCACCAGGTGAAGGCCGGCGTGCAGGCCGAGGACCCGGCGGCGATGAAACTGCTGCGGTTCTACCACCTGGGTCTGGCCCAGATGTATCAGTTGGACGCCAACTCCAGCGACCAGGGCTCGTTGGCCCGCGAAGCCGATGACCACCTGGCGAAGATGCAGGCGCTGGGCCTGGAGGGTGAACAACCCCGCCTGGATCCGGCCTGGATCGACGCGGTTAAACGCGTGCCGGGCGGGCGTTGATCGGACCGGAGGCAGGCACTGGGTCGAGGGGGCCCGCCCGTCGGTTGGTCGCCAGGAAAATCAAACCGGCGTGACCGAGCGTCATTCTCATGTCCTGTCATGGACAGGAGAAACGACATGCCAGGTAAAAGCGTTTATACGTGGGCAGTGCTGTGCGCAGCAGCGGTCGGCTTGACCGGCTGCGCGGGCGGTAACACCGACTCGCCGGTGAGCGCGCCGGGAGCGGCGAAAACGCCGACCACCGCGGCGCTGGAAGCGGGGGCGGGGCTGATGCAGGACAAACCTGCGCTGCGGGCGCTCGACACCTACCTCGACGGCTTCCATTTCTATAACGGCCGGATGTCCGGGCAAATGGAGGCGCATCACTACTGCTCGGCGCTGAACGAGGAAGTGTTCCAGTGTGCGATCTTCGATGGCAATACCTCTGGCGCCAAGTTGATGGGGGTGGAATACATCATCAGCAAGCGTTTGTTCGAAGGGTTGCCGGTCGCTGAAAAGCAGCTCTGGCATAGCCACGTGCATGAGGTGAAGTCCGGGCAGTTGATCGCGCCCGGGATTCCCCAGGTGGCCGAAACTCGCCTGATGGAAAACCTGATCGGCACCTACGGAAAGACCTGGCATACCTGGCACACCGAGTCGGGTCAGGCCCTGCCTTATGGCGTGCCGCAATTGATGATGGGGTTTACCGCCGATGGCCAGATCGACCCGCAACTTGTGCGTGAACGGGACAGTCGGATGAACGTGGACAGCGATGCCAGGAAAGCGGCACGCGCCGGTATAAAGACTCCGGCGATAGATAAGGGCGCGGATGCCTGGCAAAGAGGACAGGTATTTCAAATCAAGGGGCCGGCGGGCGTACCAGCGCATGAATAACGGGGGCGCTATGACGGTTTGTCATAAGGGACGGTTTGTCATAAGAATAGGTATTCGGCATTGTTTAAACGCGGTGGCGGTATTGTTCTGTTTGAAGTTGACGATAAAACCGCGCAGCGCTCATGTGTTTGATTGCCCGGCACCAGGGCGCAGCCAGGCTGCGCCCCAGCGGATCTTCAGGGGTTACGACTTCCTGCCACCGCCGCCTTGGCCGCGTTCGTTGCCTTTGCTGCCGGCGCCAGAGCCTTTCTGACGGTCGTTGGTGTTGTTGCCGCCCGACGCCTGTCCGCCTTTCTTACCGGCTTCAGATGCTTTGTCACGATCATTTGCGAAGTTGCCTGGGTTTTTGTTTCCGCTGTTAGCCATTTCGAGAATCCTCAGTGTGGTTTAAAGCGAGCAACGTGCCTCGCATTAAATGTGAAAGGTCAGCGGCGGGGTAAGTTTAAAAAAAGCGTTGTGCTGGCGACGAGTGGTCGTAATTTTTTAATTAAGATGTTGCTTCGCCGCTTCGTTTCGTTGTTGTTGGAGATTGAGGGTTTTCATAATTAACGACGGCACTATCATGTTTATTGATGTTGCGCGCTTAGTCTTCGCCGCCGCTGACTTTCCAATGCCTGGCGTCCGCCGGGAACACCACCTGCTCGACCCGATGGGCGATGCCGAAAGCCAGGGAGTTCTCTGCCGGGATGACCCGCTCCTCGTTGCACAGGCACTTGAAGATATCCAGCTGAGTGGCGGCCCCGGCGGTTTCCTTGACGTAGATTTCCACGTACCGCGCCACGTCGTTGTCCAGGCTGGACAGGTATTCGCGCAAGCGCGAGTGATCCACCGATTTCTGCCCGAAATACCAGTTCATGGGATGGATCAGAAAGCGTGAATGGGGCGTGGTGGTGCGGTCGCTGGCGGCCAGGTACATGACGATGCCCATCGACTCGATATTACCGGCGTTCACCGCACGCACCGGCACCGGCAAGGACTTGATGAAGGTGTACAGGGTAAAGCCGAAGTTGGTGCTGCCGCCCACCGTGGACAGATTGAGCATCAGCGAGTCCGCGCCTTTCTCGATGGCTTCCAGGCAATTGTCACGGAAGCGCTCGGTGGTTCCCTGATCGATCTGGCAATGAAAATGGACAATGTGTTCGGACATCGCAGACTCCTGTCGATTTCACGCGTGTGGTGTTGCGCGAGCGCACAGTGTTGGGAGTTCAGCCTTGGCCGGATGTTCCTGATGGACGAGCCGTCGTTCGTGACCGTCAGTACCCGAACTTCGCCTCGCAGGCTTGCGTGGCTTGCGCCACCCGCTTCAGAAACATCGTCAGCCCGGCTTCTTCTATGCTCAGGCCCTTGCGCACCCGAGGTTTGGGCAGTTCCTTCAGTGTGCCGAGCAGGAAACCTTCCAGCACCGCAGGGTGAATGTAGCATTTGCGACAGACGCTGGGCGTGTTGCCCAGTTGCCGGGCGACCTGCTTGACCATTTCGGCAACGTGTTTTTTCGCTTCGGTCTCGGTTTCCCAATGCAAGGCCCGCAGCCCGGCCAGGGCCGCCGCGCTGCCGGCCCAGGTGCGGTAGTCCTTGGCGGTGAAATCGGCGCCGGTGAGGGACTTGAGGTAAGCATTGATGTCCGATGAGCTGACGGTGTGGCGCTCGCCGTCTTCATCGAGGTACTGGAAAAGGTTTTGCCCGGGGATTTCCTGGCAGCGCTTGATGATCCGCGCCAGGCGCCGGTCTTTCACGGTGATCTGATGCTCGACGCCGCTCTTGCCTCGGAACTGGAAAGCGATGGCGCTGCCGTTGACCTCGACATGCTTGTTGCGCAGGGTGGTCAGGCCGTAAGAGCGGTTTTCGCGGGCGTACTGGGGATTGCCGACCCGGATCAAGGTCACGTCCAGCAAGGTGATCACCGTCGCCAGGACTTTGTCGCGGCTGAAGCCGGGCTGGGCCAGGATTTCCTCCAGGCGCTTGCGCAGGCGGGGCAGGGCACGCCCGAACTCCAGCATCCGCGAATATTTGTCCGCGTCGCGCACTTCACGCCAGCGCGGATGGTAGCGGTACTGCTTGCGACCACGGGCATCGAGGCCGGTGGCCTGGAGATGACCGCGCGGGTCGGTGCAGATCCACACATCGGTGTAGGCCGGCGGCACCACGAGGGCATTGATGCGCTGGATCTCGGCCGCGTCGGTAATGCGTTGGCCCGTGGGGTCGAAATAACAGAATTTGCCCCGCAACTTCTTGCGGGTGATGCCGGGCGCCGTGTCGTCGACGTAATGCAGGTCGGGCGGCAGGGCGTCCGGGGGCAGGGTGTCGGGCATGAAAAAATCCTTGGCAGCAAATCCGGTGGCCTATGGAGGATGGACCGCGGGCCCGAGCGGTCGTGCCAAGTTTCTCAAGGTGCCGGTCACCCTGGTGGGAGCGAGCTTGCTCGCGAAAGCGGAGGGGCGGCTGGAATCGAGGTTGAATGTGCCGCCGTCTTCGCCAGCAGGCGGGCTCCCATGGTAGATCGGCGACCTAAGCCAGCACCGCCACGGCCTTGATCTGCGCCCAAAGCGCCTGCCCCGGATGCAACTTCAACTGATCACGGGAATAACGCGTGATACGCGCCAGCAGCGGCGTCCCACCCGCCTCCACGCGAATCAGCACATGAGCGGCATTATCAGCGGCCAACTCACTGACCACCGTGACCGGCAGACGATTGAGGATGCTGGTCTGGGCATCGTTCGCCAAACTGAGGCTGACATCCCGCGCCTGAACCTTGAACCGCAACGGTTGCCCCAGCCCCAGCGGCGTGTGGGTCACGCGGATGTTCAACTGGCTGTCGGGCAGGTTCAGCGTCAGCAGTTGATAAGCCGGGTCATAGCCGCTGACCTTGCCCTGGATCATCACGCCGGCGTCATCGCCCAGGGCCAGCGGCAGGTCGAGGCGGGCCAGGGTTTCGCCGATCGGTCCGCTGGCCAGGGCGCGACCGGCCTCGAGCAGGACGATATGGTCGGCCAGGCGCGCCACTTCGTCCTGGGAGTGGCTGACGTAGAGCACCGGAATGTCCAGCTCATCGTGCAGCCGTTGCAGGTACGGCAGGATCTCGTTCTTGCGCCGGGTGTCGAGGGACGCCAGCGGCTCATCCATCAGCAACAGTTGCGGGCTGGTCAGCAGGGCGCGGGCAATGCCGACCCGCTGGCGTTCACCGCCGGACAGGTTGTGTGGCTGGCGATCGAGCAAGTGACCGATGCCCAGCAGCTCGGTTGCCTGTTCCATCACCACGCGTCGCTGGCCAGGGGCGATGCGCTTGAGGCCGAACGCCAGGTTGTGCCGCACCGACAGGTGGGGGAACAGGCTGGCTTCCTGGAACACGTAGCCCAGGGCTCGTCGATGAGGCGGCACGAACACCCGGCGTGCGGCGTCTTGCCAGATTTCGCCGTTGACTTCGATGAAGCCTTGCGCCGGTCGCTCCAAACCGGCAATGCAGCGCAGGCAGGTGGTCTTGCCGGAGCCGGATTGGCCATACAGCGCAGTCACGCCACGGCCTGGCAGTTGCACATCCAGATCGAGGGAAAAGTCCCCGCGATCGAGCTGAAAACGCGCGTGGATCATCGATCAGCTCCAACCGGCACGGCTGCGGCGGCTGGAGTACAGCGCCAGCAGCACCACGAATGAAAACACCAGCATGGCCGCGGCCAGCCAGTGGGCCTGGGCATATTCCAGGGCCTCGACATGGTCGTAGATCTGCACCGAGACCACCCGGGTCCTTTCGGGGATGTTGCCGCCGATCATCAGCACCACGCCGAACTCGCCGACGGTGTGGGCGAAGCCGAGGATCGCGGCGGTCACGAACCCGGGCCGGGCCAGCGGCAGGATGACGCTGAAAAACGTGTCCCAGGGCCCGGCCCGCAGCGTGGCGGCGACTTCCAGAGGGCGGCTGCCGATAGCGGCAAAGGCGTTTTGCAACGGCTGCACCACGAACGGCATGGAATAGATCACCGAGCCGATGACCAGCCCGGTGAAACTGAAGGTGAGGGTGCCCAGCCCGAGGGCCTGGGTGAACTGGCCGATCCAGCCGTTGGGCCCCAGCGCCAGCAGCAGGTAGAAGCCGATTACCGTGGGCGGCAGCACCAACGGCAGTGCCACCACCGCACCCACCGGCCCGCGCAGCCAGGACTGTGTCCGTGACAACCACAGGGCAATGGGTGTACCGACGAGCAGCAGGATCACCGTGGTCAACGACGCCAGTTTCAGGGTCAACCAGATGGCGGCGAAGTCGGCGGTGGTCAGTGGCATTTAGCGTTGGTAACCGTAGGCTTGGATGATGGCGGCGGCTTTCGGACCCTTGAGGTAATCCACCAGCGCGGCGGCGGCGGGGTTATCCCGGCCCTTGCTGAGGATTACGGCGTCCTGTTTGATCGGGTCGTGCAGCTCGGCCGGGACGATCCACGCCGAACCGCCGGTCACCTTGCCATCCTTGTAGATCTGCGACAAGGCCACGAAGCCGAGTTCGGCGTTGCCGGTGGAGACGAACTGATAGGCCTGGGTGATGTTCTGGCCTTCGACGATCTTGCCCTTGACCTGGGCGGTCAGCCCCAGCTTGTCCAGCACCTGG
Source organism: Pseudomonas sp. P97.38 (assembly GCF_001269745.1). Taxonomy (NCBI): domain Bacteria; kingdom Pseudomonadati; phylum Pseudomonadota; class Gammaproteobacteria; order Pseudomonadales; family Pseudomonadaceae; genus Pseudomonas; species Pseudomonas sp. P97.38. Next base: position 54,887 of record NZ_LHVJ01000007.1, on the reverse strand, counting down.
GTGGCAGCCAGCCCGTAGGGCGCGGCTTTCGGGTTGGCGATCGACAGGTGTTGGAACGCGTTGTCCTTGAGCACTTGCCCCTTGGCGTCGACGTAGCCGTCCTTGGCCGACCACAGCGCCAGGGTGCCGATGGCGTAGGTGAAGCGCGAGCCCTTGACGGTATCGCCTTCGCTCTCGAGTTTGGCCGGAGTGGTGTCGTCGGCGGCAAGAAAGACTTCGAACGGCGCACCGTTCTTGATCTGCGTGTAGAACTGGCCGGTTGCGCCATAGGCCGCCACCAGTTTGTGGCCGGTGTCTTTTTCGAAGTCGGCGGCCATGGCCTGGATCGGCGCGGTGAAGTTGGCGGCGACCGCCACTTGTACTTCATCGGCCTGGACGGTGCCGACGGCCAGGAAGGTGCTCAGCAACAACGGCAGTAAAGGGGTGGGACGCATTGAAGACTCCAAGGGGTGGGGTGAGTTCGCTGTATACGGAAATATATAGCGAATGCCCGACAAACGGAATGCGACTTTTTGCGACAGGTTCGCAAGCGGCGGCGCAGCTTTCGCGAGCAATCTCGCTCCCACAGGGAGGGTGTTGGATTCAACCGGTCCCTTGTGGGAGCGAGCTCGCTCGCGAAGCCGCTCTACCTGGCGGCGCTCATCCCAAGGCGCGACCCGGGCCGTGGAGCCGCGCCAGCGTCTCGTCGGCCAGCCGCCGGGTCAGTTCGCCCGCTGGCAATTCGCGGCCCAGGGGAAACGCCTGGCCGGCCCAGAGGTTGCTGAAATCGGCCTCATCCTTGGCGCGCAGCGGCATCAGTGCGCCACCGGCGAGGGGGAAGGCCGGGGCCAGCGGGCTCATCGAGCCCACTTCGCGCATCACCCGATTGACGATGCCCCGGGCCGGGCGGCCGGTGAACAGGTTGGTCACAGCGGTCTGGCTTTCCTTGGCCGTACGCAACGCGCGGTGATGGGACGGGCTGACCTTGGCTTCCGGCGTGAACAGGTAGGCGCTGCCCAGTTGCACCGCCGAGGCGCCCAGGGCAAACGCCGCGACGATCCCACGCGCATCGCCAATGCCACCGGTGGCGATCACCGGCACCTTGACCGCGTCCACCACCTGCGGCAGCAAGGCGAACAGGCCAACCTGGGTGTTGAGGTCATCGCTGAGGAACATGCCGCGATGGCCGCCGGCCTCGTAGCCCATGGCGATGATCGCGTCGCAACCTTGCTGTTCCAGCCAGACCGCCTCTTCGACGGTGGTGGCCGAAGAGAGGATTTTCGCGCCGGTGGCTTTGACCCGCGCCAACAGGGATTTTTCCGGCAGGCCGAAGTGAAAGCTGACCACCTTGGGCCGCATCTGCTCCAGCACGCGGCAGGCCGCGTCGTCGAATGGCGTGCGGTTGGACACCGGCGTCGGCGCGTCGAAATCGGCACCCAGTTCCTGGTAGTAAGGTTTGAGCCGCTGCTTCCAGGCCTCGGCGCGTTGTGCGTCGAACGCCGGCGGCTGGTGACAGAAGAAATTCACGTTGAACGGTTTGTCGGTCTGTTCGCCGATGCTCGTCAGCGCCTGGCGCAGTTGCTCGACGTCGAGCATCGCCGCCGGCATCGAGCCCAGGCCGCCGGCATTGCAGGTGGCGACCACCATGGCCGGCCCGGTGACCCCGGCCAGTGGGCCCTGGATGATCGGCAGCTCGATACCGAGCAGGTCAAGGATACGGGTGTCTGGCCACTGGCTCATGGTGCGGGTCTCCGACGGCAGAAGGAAACAGCGGTTTTAACAGGTGTGAGCGGGCCAGGGCCAGTCGAGTTTTTCAATCCGGCCCTGGTACTTGATCCCGATGGCGAGCGGGTTACCATGCAGGTCCACTTTCAAGGAGCCCGAGGCATGGACGTAAAACTCAAGACTGTCGAACCCTTCAGCGTCGCCGGCCTGCAGGTGCGCACCCGCAACGCCGACGAGCAGCAGCCCGACACCGCCAGGATCGGCCCGATGTGGCAGCGGTTCTTCACCGAAGGCTTGTTCGACGCGATCCCGGCCAGGCAGTCGGAGTCGTTCGTCTACGGCGTGTATTCCAATTACGAGTCCGACGCCACCGGACACTTCGATGTGACGGCGGGCGTGCAGGTCGATGCGACGAGCGCCGGCTACCCCGCCGTGGACATCGAGGGCGGGGATTACCTGGTGTTCTCGGCCAAGGGGCCGATGCCCGACTGCGTGATCCAGACCTGGGGCCTGATCTGGGCGTATTTCGCCGACAACCCGCAAGCGGTACGCCGTTTCACCACCGATTTCGAGGTCTACAGCGGTCCTGAATCGGTGGCGATCTACATCGGCGTTCAATCCCCCGACGAGCGTTCGCGCGCCAGCAACTGACGCTTGCGCTCCACGCCCCAGCGATAGCCCGACAGGTTGCCGTCGCTGCGCACCACCCGGTGGCAAGGGATCGCCACCGCCAGGCTGTTGGCACCGCAGGCCTGGGCCACCGCCCGCACGGCCTTGGGCAGGCCGATGCGCTGGGCGATCTCGGCGTAGCTGGCGGTGCTGCCGGGTGGAATGTCCCGCAGGGCTTGCCAGACCCGCTCCTGGAACGCCGTGCCGCGCAGATCCAGGGGCAGGTCCAGGCCCAGCGCCGGCGCTTCGACGAAGCCCACGACCTGGGCGATCAACTGCTCGAACGCCCGGTCGGCGCCGATGAGGTTGGCGCGGCGGAATTTGTCTTGCAGGTCCCGCACCAGGGCATCCGGGTCATCGCCCAGGAGGATCGCGCACACGCCACGCTCGCTCTGTGCCACCAGGATCGCGCCAAGGGAGCATTGGCCGACGGCAAAGCGAATGTCGGTGTTCTGGCCGGCGGCGCGGTAGTCGGTGGGTTTCATGCCGAGGAGTTTGTCGGCCGCCTCATAGAAGCGGCTGTTGGAATTGAACCCGGCGTCGTACAGCGCGTCGGTGACGCTGCTGCCGTCGGCCAGGCGTTCACGCAGCTTGCGTGAGCGGTGGGCGGCGGCATACGCCTTGGGTGTCAGGCCGGTGACCGCCTTGAAGACTCGATGAAAATGAAATGGGCTCAGGCCCGCGTGCTGCGCCAGTTCGCTCAGGCTCGGCAGCGTCTCGGCCGTCTCGATCTGCCGGCACGCGCCGGCGATGCGCGCGGCGTGCTGGGCGGCGACCTGGGTCTGGTCCCGGGCGGTGCGCTTGCTCGGACGGTAGCCCGCGGCCTCGGCCTGTTGCGCGGTGTCGAAGAACTCGACGTTGCGCGGGTTGGGCCGGCGCGACAGGCTGCTGGGGTGGCAATAGATCCCGGTGGTCTTCACGCCATAGACGAATTGCCCATCGGCGCGAGGGTCGCGGGCGAGCACGGCGGCCCAGCGTGGATCCTGTTCGGCGGCGAGGTGTTTCGAAGTGCTGTTCATGGTCGTTCTGTCCATTGGCCCGTTTTGCCTACAGTAGCGAGCCTGCGAGGCGACGACACTCCGGGTCTTGCGGTCGAATTCTGCAGCCTCAACCGGCGGTGCGGAAGGTCAGGTTGATCCGCTGGGCGCCCAGGGCCGGGTGCAGGCCTTCCTTGAGCGCCAGCACGCCGTGATAGCGCAACCGGTCGACGCCGCCCCAGACCACGATGTCGCCATGAAGCAGGGCGATGCGCTGACACTTGTCGCCACGCTCGAACCCGCCGAACTGAAACACCGCCGGCAAGCCCAGGGAGACCGAGACGATGGGGGCATCGAGGGCGCGTTCGTCCTTGTCCTGGTGCAAGGACATCCGCGCGCCGGGTACGTAGCGGTTGATCAGGCAGGCGTCCGGCTCGAAGCCTTCGAACCGGGCGTGGCGGGCGGCCGCTTGGGCCAGCTCGCGGAACACCCCCGGCATCTCGGGCCAGGGCTGGCCGCTCTGCGGGTCGTGGGCGGTGTAGCGATAGCCCCTGCGGTCGGTGGTCCAGCCCAAGGCACCGCAACTGGTCAAGGCCACCGACATGGTAAAGCCACCGGGAGTGACCATCTGCCGGAAGGGCGCAGCCTGCAATACCTTTTCCAGTGCGGGTAGCAGACGCTCCAGCCATGGCAGGGCGAACCCGCGCAACACGAACGATTGCTGGCCGATCGGCTCGATCCGCCCGGACGTGGTGGTGGCCTGGTCCGCGAACAGGTCCAGGGTGACCGGCGTGTCGTTACTGCGCATCATGAAAGATGATTCCCAAGGTGTGGCGGCGGCCGCTGTGCACGCGGCTGACGCCATGGCGCATGTTCACCCGATAATACCCGCGAACGCCCTGGACCGGTCGCTGGTGCACGGCAAACACCAGTGCATCGCCCTGTTTCAGATCGACGACCTGGGGCCGTGACTGTTGGCGCGGGCGCTGTTCGGTCAGGACGAACTCACCGCCGGTGAAGTCGCGGCCCGGTTCCGACAGCAGGATCGCCACTTGCAAAGGGAACACGTGCTCGCCGTACAGATCCTGGTGCAGGCAGTTGTAGTCCTGGGGGCCGTATTGCAATAACAGCGGTGTAGGGCGCTGCTGCCCGGCGGCATGGCAACGCTGGATGAAGTCGCCGTGGGCGATGGGGTAGCGCACCGTCAGGCCCATGTGTTCATTCCAGCGATTCGCCAGCGGCACCAGCAGCGGGTACAACGATTCGCGCAGTGGCTGGACGATGTCGGGCAGCGGGTAACGGAAATACTGGTACTCACCGCGGCCGAACCCGTGACGGGCCATGATCACCCGGGAGCGGAACAGCGCGGGCTGCGCGTACAAGTTGCTGAGTTGTCGACATTGCGTTACGGATAACAGATTGCGCACGACAGCGCTGCCGTCCTGATCGAGACTGTCTGTCAGGGTTGGCCAGTCGATTGCGGCGAGGGAGTGGGCGAGCGAGTGGGGGAGAGGGTGCATGATGACCAACTTGAACGCGTAGGATGGGCCAGTTTGCCGAGTGTTCCATCGCCCGCCACCCCGGATCTTGCGTTGACAATCCTCGCCACACCTCTCTCCCGGACCACTGAACTGCACAGGCGCCTACAGCGCCTTGCTGACCTTGACGTCGGTGATCACATCGTCGGTCTTGTCGTGCAGCGCCTGCAGGGCGGCCAGGGCTTCTTCTTGGGTGCCGGTTTCCAGTTGCGCGAATTCGAAACGACGTTCGTCGTTGAGCTTGTACTTGATGACGTATTTGGTCGTCTGGGCCACGGTTTTGCCTGTCATGAAGGTGGGGGATGCTTCAGCTCAGCTCAGCTTGGAGCTGGAGCGCCGGATGATCTTGATCTTGTGGGTCAGGTTCGGCTTGCGCGTGACGCTGATGGCCCGGCGGCTGACGGTGTCGATGGTAATGTTCCAGAAACCGGTGCTCGGGGCGGTAATCCGCGCCGGGAAGGTATCGAACGCGCCGCCGTGGTAGGTGTGCCGGCCGCCGTTCTTGAAGCTGCGGAAGTTGGCGTCGTTCATCAGCCGGATGTTGCACATTTGGGAGCATTCGATGACGACAATGTCGTCTTCGTTCAGGTGCTCGCGCTGGTGGATGAATTTCATGGGCGCCTCCAGAAGGGCTTTTTCTACAAAATCAAACGATAGCAAGGACAATGGTGTGCAGTTTATCAGCCTCAAGGGGTAATATCCGGCCCGCGTCCCAGGCTTTGGTCATTTATTGCAGGAAGCGCAAAAAAAGACGGTGGGCGCTGGAGAAAAACAGCGTTTGCACTGTCCGACGATCTTTATCGGAGGAAACATATGAAGCGCAGCGTGTGGGTGTTGGCATTGGCCTTGGGTGGATGTGCGTCCGTATCGGACATCAACCAGACGCCGCCCACCATGAGCGTCATCTCCGGCAAGAAACCCCACGAATACGCCAAGTGCGTTGCCGACCACCTGGCCAACAGCCGTGGCCCGTTGCAGATGGAACCGCACAAGAACGGCATGCGCCTGATCGTTCCTGGCAAGCTGTCGTCCCTGCCGGCCGCGGTGTTCGACATCGACGAGCGTTCCAGCGGCAGCAGCATCAAGTTGCACGAAAGCATGTCCAACGTGCCGGTGCGTCCTGGTGATGTGCAGGACGCCGCCAACGCCTGTATTTCCGGCTGAGTTACTTACACACCACCACGACACTGCGGCTGGTGTAGTTGCCGACGTCGACCCCCAGGGTCTTTTCGCTTTCCTTTGCCTGTGGTGTGCCATCGGTGCCGACGATGCGGTAACCGGTGCCCGCGCACGACGCATCGGCTTTTTCATAGCACGTGGCCCAGGAATTGGCTTCGCCCGAGCAGTCGATGCTCAGGCCTTGCTCGCCGTTGGCCAGGTAGGTTTTTTCCGCCGAGGCACAGCCCGCCAGGGCCAGGACTGTAAACAGCGCCAGAAGTGTTTTCATCGGGATCGTCATCGAGAGGGAAAGGGCAGTCGCGAGGTTATAGCGAATGGCCATTTCGGTACAGCTAAACCAGCCTCGTTCGATGCCCGGTAGGCATCTACTTGAGGCTGGGCTGCTTATTTCTTGCGGCGAGGGCGGGCCGGGGCGCTCTCACGCTCCTTGGCCGCGGGAGCAGGGCGCTCGTCCTGGAACACCGCGGCCACTTCCACGGCCATCGTCTTGGTCGGCAAGGGGCCGGCGACCTGTTCACCGTGGTAGTTGATAATCCACCACTGGCCGTCCTTGCCCTGGCTGACCGAATAACCGTTTGCGTTTCTTGTTGCCGACATCTAGCTGCCTCATTGGCGGGATCAAGGTCGCCATGATACTTCAAATGCTCGCAAACAGGGCTCATGAGCGTAGAGTGGAGCCCCGCAGCCATCGAAATGAAAGACGATTGAACTATCCGCCGTTTTTTATTTCTCTATGATGGCATCGGTTGGCCAGCGTGGGCATTGTAAGGTTCCCGCCGCCTGATTAGACTGCGCCGAAACTCGTACACACCGCCTTTTCAAGGACTTATATGATCAAGAAATGCTTGTTCCCAGCAGCCGGTTACGGTACTCGCTTCCTGCCAGCGACTAAAGCCATGCCTAAAGAAATGCTGCCGGTGGTGAACAAGCCACTGATCCAGTACGGCGTCGAAGAGGCCCTCGATGCGGGCCTGACGGAAATCTCCATCGTGACTGGCCGTGGCAAGCGTGCGCTGGAAGACCATTTCGACATCAGCTACGAGCTGGAAAACCAGATCAAGGGCACCGACAAGGAAAAGTACCTGGTCGGTATCCGCAAACTGTTGGACGAGTGCTCGTTCTCCTACACCCGCCAGACCGAAATGAAAGGCCTGGGCCACGCGATCCTGACCGGTCGCCCGCTGATCGGTGACGAACCGTTCGCCGTGGTCCTGGCGGACGACCTGTGCGTCAACCTCGAAGGCGACGGCGTGCTGACCCAGATGGTCAAGCTGTACAAGCAGTTCCGCTGCTCCATCGTTGCAATCCAGGAAGTCGACCCGCAGGAAACCAACAAGTACGGCGTCATCGCCGGCGAAATGATCCGCGACGACATCTACCGCGTACACAGCATGGTTGAAAAACCAAAGCCAGAAGACGCCCCGTCGAACCTGGCGATCATCGGCCGCTACATCCTGACCCCGGACATCTTCGACCTGATCGAACAGACCGAGCCAGGCAAGGGCGGCGAAATCCAGATCACCGACGCTCTGATGAAGCAGGCCCAGAACGGCTGCGTCATGGCCTACAAGTTCAAGGGCAAGCGTTTCGACTGCGGCGGCGCCGAAGGCTACATCGACGCGACCAACTTCTGCTTCGAGAACTTCTACAAGACGGGCAAGGCTTACTGATCGCCTGCACGCCTTGAAAAAACGCCCCGACTGGTTCGGGGCGTTTTTTTTGGGCGCCGATATTCGCTCTGGGATAAACCCGTGGCGAGGGAGCTTGCTCCCGCTTGGGTGCGCAGCGCCCACAAAGACAGGGCCGCTACGCAGCCCAGCGGGAGCAAGCTCCCTCGCCACGGTAAATCGCCGCTAACAGGGCTTTTTCATTTTCCGTTCCCGTTCCCGTTCCCGTTCCCGTTCCCAACGCAACGCAACGCAACGCTGACCTCTATGGAAACAGCAGGTATGCTGATGGCCTGCCGAAGGAGATAGAAAATGGCCTACGATTTTGACTTGTACGTGATTGGCGCCGGTTCCGGTGGGGTGCGAGCCGCGCGGTTCGCCGCCGGTTTTGGCGCCAAGGTGGCCGTGGCGGAGAGCCGTTACCTGGGCGGGACCTGTGTGAACGTCGGCTGTGTGCCGAAGAAGCTGCTGGTCTACGGCGCACACTTTGCCGAAGACTTCGAACAGGCTTCGGCCTACGGCTGGACCGCCGGCGAGGCAAGCTTCGATTGGGCCACGTTGATCGCCAACAAGAACCGCGAAATCAGCCGCCTGAACGGCATCTACCGCAATTTGCTGGTCAACAGCGGCGTGGTACTGCACGAAGGCCATGCACGGCTGACCGGGCCCAATGAAGTCGAGATCAATGGCCAGCGCTACACCGCCAGGCACATCCTGATTGCCACGGGCGGCTGGCCGATGATTCCGGACATTCCGGGGCGCGAGCATGCCATCAGTTCCAACGAGGCTTTCTTCCTCAAGGAACTGCCCAAGCGGGTCATCGTGGTCGGCGGTGGCTACATTGCGGTGGAGTTCGCCGGGATTTTCCATGGCATGGGCGCGCAGGCGTCGCTGCTCTATCGCGGCGAGCTGTTCTTGCGCGGCTTTGACGGCGCGGTGCGCAAGCACCTGGCCGAAGAGCTGACGCGCCGCGGCCTGGACCTGCAGTTCAACGCCGACATCGAGCGCATCGACAAGCTGGATGACGGCAGCCTCAAGGTCACGCTCAAGGACGGTCGTACCTTGCTCACCGATTGCGTGTTCTACGCCACCGGTCGACGTCCGATGCTCGACAACCTCGGCCTGGAACACACCGGCGTGACCCTCGACGACAAAGGCTTCGTGCAGGTGAACGAACAGTACGAAACCGCCGAGCCTTCGATTCTGGCCATTGGCGATGTGATCGGTCGCGTCCAGCTCACGCCGGTCGCCCTGGCCGAGGGCATGGCCGTGGCGCGGCGGCTGTTCAAGCCTGAGCAGTATCGCCGGGTGGACTACCGGATGATCCCCACGGCCGTGTTCAGCCTGCCGAACATCGGCACGGTGGGCCTGACCGAGGAGCAGGCCCGGGAGGCAGGCCACCCGGTGCAGATTTTCGAAAGCCGTTTCCGGCCGATGAAGCTGACCCTGACCGACTGCCAGGAACGCACCCTGATGAAACTGGTGGTCGATGCCCACACCGACAAGGTGCTGGGCTGCCACATGGTCGGCCCGGATGCTGGCGAGATCGTCCAGGGCCTGGCCATCGCGCTCAAGGCCGGCGCCACCAAGCGTGATTTTGACGAGACCATTGGCGTGCACCCCACGGCCGCCGAAGAGTTCGTCACCCTGCGTACGCCCACCGCCTGATGCGCCAATAAGGCTGCGATCCTTCGTGCAAGCACGTCGGATCGCAGCCTTCGCCTTCGCCCACAGATTTCTTCTATCTATAGCGTTTCCTGATAGCCAAAACCAATCATTCGCATGAGCTTTGCCAATGAGCCAGGTTGGGAATGAGTGGGTAAGATTCTCTCCATCAACTTTTCAACCCTGACGGAGAAACATCGATGCCTATCATCAACAGCCAAGTTAAACCGTTCAAAGCTACCGCCTTCAAAAACGGCGCATTCGTTGAAGTCTCGGACGCTGACCTGAAAGGCAAGTGGTCTGTCGTATTCTTCTACCCAGCCGACTTCACCTTCGTTTGCCCAACCGAACTGGAAGACCTGGCCGACAACTACGCCGAGTTCCAGAAACTGGGCGTCGAGATCTACAGCGTGTCCACCGACACTCACTTTGCCCACGCAGCCTGGCACAACACTTCGCCAGCCATCGGCAAGATCCAGTACACCATGATCGGCGACCCGACCCTGGCCATCTCCCGCAACTTCGACGTGCTGATCGAAGAAGCTGGCCTGGCTGACCGCGGTACTTTCGTGATCAACCCGGAAGGCCAGATCAAGATCGTTGAAATCAACGACGGCGGCGTAGGCCGTGACGCTTCCGAGCTGCTGCGCAAGATCAAGGCTGCCCAATACGTTGCCGCTCACCCGGGCGAAGTCTGCCCAGCCAAGTGGAAAGAAGGCGAGGCCACCCTGGCTCCTTCCCTGGACCTGGTCGGCAAGATCTAAGTCCATGCATCATCCGAGGGCGAACCAGCTCTTGATCTAAGTAAGCCGCTTCGCCCCCAAAAACGCCCGGGCGAGATTCGCTCGGGCGTTGTTTTTTCTGAATTCAAAACATGGAAATCGCCCGTATGTTGGACGCCAATCTTAAAGCTCAGTTGAAGTCATACCTGGAACGGGTCACCCAGCCGATCGAGATCGTTGCATCCCTCGACGACGGTGCGAAATCCCAGGAAATGCTCGCGTTACTCAAAGACGTTGCCAGTCTTTCCGACAAGATTACCTTGCTCGACAACGGCACCGATGCGCGCAAGCCATCGTTCTCGTTGAACCGCCCAGGGGCCGAGATCAGCCTGCGCTTTGCCGGTATCCCCATGGGCCATGAATTCACTTCGCTGGTACTGGCCTTGCTGCAAGTCGGCGGCCACCCGTCGAAGGCCAGTGTTGAAGTCATCGAACAGATTCGCGCACTCAAGGGCGAATTCAATTTCGAGACGTATTTCTCGCTTTCGTGCCAGAACTGCCCGGACGTGGTCCAGGCACTGAACCTGATGGCGGTGCTGAACCCGAATATCCGCCACGTTGCCATCGACGGTGCGCTGTTCCAGGCCGAGGTCGATGAGCGTCAGATCATGGCCGTGCCGAGCGTGTACCTCAATGGCGTGAACTTCGGCCAGGGCCGCATGGGCCTGGAGGAAATCCTGGCCAAGATCGACACCAGCGGCATCGAACGCCAGGCTGAGAAAATCAGCGCCAAGGACGCTTTCGATGTACTGGTGGTCGGCGGTGGGCCGGCTGGCGCTTCGGCGGCGATCTACGCGGCTCGCAAAGGCATCCGCACGGGTGTGGCGGCCGAGCGCTTCGGCGGCCAGGTGCTCGACACCATGGCGATCGAGAACTTCATCTCGGTCCAGGAAACCGAAGGGCCGAAACTGGCTGTCGCCCTGGAGGAGCACGTCAAGCAATACGACGTGGACATCATGAACCTGCAACGCGCCGAGGCGCTGGTGCCGGGCCAGGACGGTGCGCTGCACGAAGTCAGGTTCGCCAGTGGCGCGAGCCTCAAGGCCAAGACGGTGATTTTGGCGACCGGTGCTCGCTGGCGCGAAATGAACGTGCCGGGCGAGCAGCAGTACCGCAACAAGGGCGTGGCGTACTGCCCGCATTGCGACGGTCCGCTGTTCAAGGGCAAGCGCGTGGCGGTGATCGGCGGCGGTAACTCCGGTGTCGAAGCGGCCATCGACCTGGCCGGTATCGTCGCCCACGTCACCTTGCTGGAGTTCGATGTGCAATTGCGGGCCGACGCGGTGTTGCAGCGTAAACTGCACAGCCTGCCGAACGTGACCGTGATCACCAACGCCCAGACCACTGAAGTGACGGGCGATGGCCAGAAGGTCAACGGCCTGCGCTACAAAGATCGTCCAAGTGGTGAAGTGCTGGACGTGGCGCTGGAAGGGATCTTCGTGCAGATCGGCCTGTTGCCTAACACCGACTGGCTCAAAGGCACCGTGGAGCTGTCCCCGCGTGGCGAGATCATCGTCGATGCCCGAGGGGAAACCTCGATCCCGGGCGTGTTCGCCGCCGGTGACGTGACCACTGTGCCGTACAAGCAGATCGTGATCGCGGTGGGCGAGGGCGCCAAGGCCTCGCTGAGTGCCTTCGACCACCTGATCCGTACCTCTGCGCCGGCGTAGGTTGTCGCTGGAAAAAACAAAACCCCATGGGCCTGGCCCATGGGGTTTTGTTTTGGATCATGCATCACCCAGTGGGAGCGGTGGTGAGGTTCACAGCGGCGCCGGCTGGATGATTTCGACCCAGTAGCCATCCGGATCCTTGATGAACGCAAGGCTTTTCATGCGACCATCGCTCAGGCGCTTCTGGAAGTCGCAGCCCAGTGCTTCAAAACGCTCGCAAGCCGCGACGACGTCCGGCACCGAGATGCAGATATGGCCGAATCCGCGAGGGTCGGTGTTGCCATTGTGGTAGGCGAACGCCGGGTCGTTTTCGGTGCCATGGTTGTGGGTCAGTTCGAGGATACCAGGGATCGACTTCATCCATTCGGTGCGCGCCGCGGCATCTGCCGGGATCTGTTTCTTGTCCACCAGGGCCAGGAAGTACAGGCTGAATTCGGCCTCCGGGAAGTCGCGTTTTTCCACCAGGGAAAAACCCAGCACACGGGTGTAGAAGTCCAGGGACTTGGTGATGTCCTTGACCCGCAGCATGGTGTGGTTGAAGACGAATCGGGCCGTGGCGGCGTCCGGTTGGGCGGTGACGCCAGGGAAAGTATCGAGTTCGTGCAGGCTCATGGGCCCTCCGGAAAATAAGTGGGGCAAACGCCGTCGCAGCAGGGCGCGACGGTTCCTGGGCTTGCGTAAAACGGCTTCCTTGCAGGCGTGCCCATGATACGCAAGGGGCGCGGCATCGCCAAACCGTGGGTGGCTATTGCCTGGTCCGCCGACGGGCTTCAGACTTTACGCTTCGTCCTTGAGTGCCAACGCAATGATTCGACCGTTCCTTTCGCTGTTTGTCCTGCTCATTGCCACCGTTGCGGGCACCGGCGTCCAGGCGGACGAGCCGCAGGTGGCGTGGCCCCAGGGCTGGGTCGTCGAACCGCTGCCCGCCGCCACCGATGCTCCGGCAGCAGTGGGCACCCTGCGCCAGCGAGCCACTAAAAACGATTCGGCCGGCAATGCAGTGATGGTTATGGAACTGACCACGACCCCCGTCGAGCCTGATCATCAGGTCAACTTGCAAGGCGTGTTGCTGGAAATGCGCAAGTCCATCCAGAAGGATTTTTTCCAGGGCGGTTACCAAAGTGTCTGCAATAAGATCCATGCCGCCATGTTGGGTGGAGTAACAGCATTGGAAACCACTTGCACCATCACCCAGAACGGACGACACGTATTGTCCCAGGCTCTCGTTGCGGCACTAAATGGGGGTAAGGCTTATGTGCTGTCCTATGCGGGACAGGCACAGGTATTTGTTGAAAGCCAGGATGAAGTGCAGTCGGTACGAAACAGCCTGAAACTATAAGGCGTTCAGCGCAATGTGCCGGTGTTAAACAAAAGTGTGCTCCATAAAAAAGCCCTGAATGATTCAGGGCTTTCTTGCAGGCGGTTTGCTGTCAGCCACGCAACCAGGAATCGACAGTGGCCGCGCCATACTGTTCTTTCCAGGCTTTCAGGCCGCGGTGGTTGCCGCCCTTGGTCTCGATGAATTCGCCCGTGTGCGGGTTCTGGTAGACCTTCACCACTCGCGCACGGCGGGTCTTGGTGGGTTTGTTCGATTGCAGGCTGGCCTTGGACGGGTTCGGGTCGAGGATCGCGACGATGTCGCGCAGGCTCTTGCCGTAGGTTTTCATCAGTCCCTGGAGCTTTTCTTCGAATTCGATTTCTTTCTTGAGCCCGGCGTCGTTCTTCAGTGATTCCAGCTGCTTGAGCTGTTCTTGAAGGGCCTTTTCGGCTGCACGAAATTCAGCGAGTCTGGACAAAATCGTTACTCCAATCAGAATGTTTGGCTGATATCAACCGCAAACAAAGCCACAAGCCAAGCGCTTGAAGCGACTCGGTGATAAATGACTCTCCTGCTATCTAGCACAGGTAAAAAAATTGTAGTAGTTAATCCCGAAAGTGTAAATCGTAACTTTTTCTCCATGTAACAATAGCGTCGGTATTTATGAATGAAACGTTGGCGTCAATGTCTCGACGGTGGGGCAGTTAGCCTTATGTCGGGTGCTTCAAGTAGTCTTGATGGCTAATCAATTGCAAGTAGTTAAGGTTGTGGAAGTTACCCGCGCGGGCCGCGCAATGATTGCCTCGCCAGTTCGATGAACGCCAGGGTGGCCGGTGACGCCTGGCGACTGTCCAGGACCGCCAGGCCAACCTGGCGGGGGATCGGCGGTGCCAGGGGGCGAGCGACAAAACCCGGGTTTTCGCTCGCCGGCAACGAGCCTTCGGATACCACGCTCAGCGCTTCGCCCCGTCTTACCACGTCCAGGGTGCTGAGCAATTGCGAGCAGCGAAAGCGCACGTTCGGCGTGAGCCGGGCGGCATTGAACAGCCGCATGACCAGTTCCGACGAGCCGGCCTCGGTGAGCACGAACGGGTCGTTGCACAAATCCTTGAGGCTCAGGCTGGCACGGGCGGCCAAGGGATGCTGCGTGGGCAGCAGCGCGACCATCTGGTCTTCCAGCAATTGAACGGTGTCGAAGCGGTCTTCGGGAAGCACCACGAAGCCGACGTCGATCCGCCGCTCGTCCAGCCATTGGATGACCTGGCGGTCCGGGCCTTCGTCGATGTGTACTTCGATCCCCGGATGCAAGGCACGGTAGCGCTGCAGGAGGGCGGGCAGCAGTTTCATGGACGACGTCGGCCCGAACGAGCCGATGCGCAACGTGCCACGACGCATGCCCCGGGCATCGGCGGCTTCCTGGCGCAATGTGTTGGCCAACCCGAGCATGGCCCGCGCCCGCGCCAGTAGCTGCTGGCCGATGTCGCTGAGCTCCACCTGGGCCTGGTGACGTCGGAGCAGTTCCACCCCCAACTCCTGCTCCAGCGCCTTGATGGCGTGGGATACCGCCGACTGGCTGATGCCCAAGCGGGTAGCCGCAGCGGTGAACCCCCTCAGCTCGGCGACCACGGAGAAGATTTCCAGTTGGGTGAGGGTCATGAGTGAATGCTCATTTTACGATGATCAGGCATGAGGCAAACAATACGGCATCCCAGCCCCGTCCGATACCGTGGCGAGGACGCAAGCACCCTCGACACGGGGTCGATTGACCTCCAGGTGAACCATGAACGCTTTCGAACAAACCGTCTCAACTCCCTCCGACCTGTCGGTCTACCTCAAGCTCGCCATGGTCACCATAATCTGGGGCGGCACGTTCGTGGCTGGCCGGATCCTCTCTGATGCATTGGCACCGCTGTTCGCGGCCAGCTTGCGTTTCCTGCTCGCCAGCCTCGCGCTGCTGTCGTTTCTCGCCTTGGCGCGGATTCCCCTGGCCAGACCCAGCTTCAAGCAAGGGCTGCAATTGGCCGCGCTGGGCTTTTTT
Organism: Pseudomonas sp. P97.38; assembly: GCF_001269745.1. NCBI lineage: Bacteria > Pseudomonadati > Pseudomonadota > Gammaproteobacteria > Pseudomonadales > Pseudomonadaceae > Pseudomonas > Pseudomonas sp. P97.38. The sequence goes on along the minus strand of NZ_LHVJ01000007.1, from coordinate 39,680 downwards.
GGCATCTTCTTCTACAACCTGTGTTTCTTCTACGGCTTGCAGTCCATCAGCGCATCGCGGGCCTCGTTGATCGTCGCCCTGAACCCGGCGGTGATCGGGTTGGCGTCCTGGGGCCTGTTCAAGGAACGCCTTGGGGCGCTGAAAGTCGCGGGCATCGTGCTGTGCATCGGTGGGGCGGGGCTGGTGATCGTCAGCCGTGACCCCGCCCTGTTGCACGGGGCGACGCAAAGCTGGCTCGGCGACGGACTGATTTTTGGCTGCGTGCTGGGGTGGGGCATCTACTCGCTGTTTTCCAGGGGCTTGAATGAGCGCCTGGGGCCGTTGCAGACCGTGACCTGGTCGATTCTGCTGGGCACGTTGATGCTGTGGCTGGCCTGCGCCATCGGCGGGGAGATTCGCCTCGACACCCTGCGCGCTCTGGACCTGAAGCAGTGGCTGAGCCTGTTGTACCTGGGCGTGTTGGGCTCGGCCCTGGCCTACATTGCCTGGTACGACGGCATCCGGCGGATTGGTGCGACCCGTTCCGGGGTGTTCATCGCCCTCAATCCGCTGACGGCGGTGCTGCTCGGAGCACTGCTACTGGACGAACGGTTCACCGCCATGATGAGCCTGGGCGGCGGGTTGATCCTGGGCGGCATTTTCCTTTGCAACAAACCCCTTGCGCGGTCGAGGAAAAAGGCGATTTGATACGGAAGGCGGACAAATCTGGTTACGCTGTGTAGAATCGATTTACGCATATAAGAATAACGTCTTCTGGCAGCAGAAGCCTCGCCCGCAAAAGCCTTGGGTCGACAATGAAGATACTTGGGTTTCAACTGATCTACGGCGATTTCCTCGCCCGCAGCGTTCGCGGCATTTCCTGCGCGCCACCGCGTGCCCTCGCATGACTGGCAACTAACGTTTGTTAATTGATAAGCATGATGAGGCGCCGACATGGCAGATCTATACGAAAACCCAATGGGCCTGATGGGCTTTGAGTTCATCGAGTTCGCATCACCGACTCCCAACACCCTGGAGCCGATCTTCGAGATCATGGGCTTCACCAAGGTGGCGACCCACCGGTCCAAGGATGTGCACCTGTATCGCCAGGGCGCGATCAACCTGATCCTCAACAATGAGCCCCACAGCGTGGCCTCGTACTTCGCGGCCGAGCATGGCCCGTCGGTGTGCGGCATGGCGTTCCGGGTCAAGGATTCGCAGCAGGCGTACAAGCGAGCCCTGTCGCTCGGCGCCCAGCCGATCCACATCGAGACCGGTCCGATGGAGTTGAACCTGCCGGCGATCAAGGGCATTGGCGGTGCGCCGCTGTACCTGATCGACCGTTTCGGCGAAGGCAGCTCGATCTATGACATCGACTTCGTGTTTCTCGAAGGCGTCGACCGCAATCCGGTGGGCGCCGGCCTGAAGATCATCGATCACCTGACCCACAACGTGTATCGCGGGCGCATGGCTTATTGGGCCGGCTTCTACGAGAAGCTGTTCAACTTCCGCGAGATCCGTTACTTCGACATCAAGGGCGAGTACACCGGCCTGACCTCCAAGGCCATGACGGCCCCGGACGGCATGATCCGCATCCCGCTGAACGAAGAGTCGTCCAAGGGCGCCGGGCAGATCGAAGAGTTCCTGATGCAGTTCAACGGCGAAGGCATCCAGCACGTGGCGTTCCTGACCGATGACCTGGTCAAGACCTGGGACCGGCTCAAGGCCATCGGCATGCGCTTCATGACCGCGCCGCCAGACACCTACTACGAGATGCTCGAAGGCCGCCTGCCCAACCATGGTGAGCCGGTCGAGGCGCTGCAATCGCGGGGCATCCTGCTGGACGGCGCGTCCGAGCAGGGCGACAAGCGCCTGCTGCTGCAGATCTTCTCGGAAACCCTGATGGGGCCGGTGTTCTTCGAGTTCATCCAGCGCAAGGGCGATGATGGCTTCGGCGAGGGCAACTTCAAGGCGCTGTTCGAGTCCATCGAGCGTGACCAGGTGCGGCGTGGGGTGTTGGCCACGGAATAATCCGCGAGCCACACGGTTGTGGGCGCGAGCTTGCTCGCGATGGCGGCCCGTCATTCAATGCCTGTTGACTGACACACCGCTATCGCGAGCAAGCTCGCTCCCACAAGGTCCTGCTTGTACTTCAAGCTTTACGCCGATGATGTCGCATCAGGTGCTTGAAGCCTTCGAACACCAGCACTGCCACGGCCATCCAGATCGAGAGGTAGGTCAGCCATTCGCCGGCCTTGATGCTCTCGCCCAGCAACAGCGCGACGCCCAGCAACAGTACCGGCTCTACGTAGCTCAACAGCCCGAACAGGCTGAACGGCAGCAGCCGGCTGGCAATGATGTAGGACACCAGCGCCGAGGCGCTGATCACCCCAAGCACCGGGATCAGCAGCGACAACCAGGGGTGTTGGTCGAACACGTTGAAACCTTGCTCGCCGCTCTGCACGAACCAGAGCGCCACCGGCAGCATCAGTGTCATGTCCAGCCAGAGTCCACCCAGGTTGTCGGTCTTGATGCGCTTGCGCAGGATGAAGTAGATCGGATAGCCGATCACCACCAGCAAGGTCGCCCAGGAAAAACCACCGGCCTGGTACAGCTCGTTGAACACCCCGAGCGTGGCGAAGAACACGGCGATTTTCTGCAGGTACGACAGGCGTTCGCCATAGACGATGCGCCCAGTCAGGACCATCGACAGCGGCAGCAGGAAATACCCCAGCGACACATCCAGGCTGTAGCCGTTGAGCGGCGCCCACATGAACAGCCACAACTGCGCGCCCATCAGGGCCGAAGACGCGATCGACCCGATCAACAGCCGAGGGGTGTCGACCAGGCGCCGCAGCAGCGCCGTGACCAGTTTCCATTCCCGTGCCACCAGCATGAACACGGTCATGCAGGGCATGGTCAGCAACATGCGCCAACCAAAAATCTCCACGCCGGTCAGTGGCGTGAGCAGCGAGGTGTAGTAGTACATGACGGCGAACAGCGCGGACGCCGAGACCGATAGAGCGATACCTTTGGACACGGAGGCCTCTTGTTAGCGGGGTGGCGGCGTGTGTGACGGACCCTTGTCGTGGCGAGGGAGCGAACTCCCGCCCGGCCGCGCAGCGGTGGGATCCGTTGCGCGGCCGGGCGGGAGCACGCTCCCTCGCCGCAAGGGCTTGTTGCGTAGCAGGCCTATGACGTCAGCGGTACGCGCCCCGACACGAAATGCCCGACGTCGTTGAACCCCGGCGTCGAGGCATGCCCCGGCGTCACCAGCGAATCGATGAAAGCTTCGTCATCCGCCGTGATCCTGACCGCCTGCGCCTTGGCATAGGCGTCCCATTGGGCTTCGGTGCGAGGCCCGACGATGGCCGAGGTGACCGCGCGGTTGTTCAGCACCCAGGCGATGGCGAACTCGACGATGCCCACGCCCCGGCCCTGGGTGTACTGCTGGATCTGCTGGGCGATGCGCAGGGACTCGACCCGCCACTCGGTCTCCAGGATGCGTTTGTCCTGGCGACCGGCGCGGCTGTTGGCATCCGGCGCGGCGTCCGGCGCGTACTTGCCGCTGAGCACGCCACGGGCGAGGGGGCTGAAGGGCACCACGCCGAGGCCGTAGTTCTGCGCGGCGGTGATCTGCTCGGTTTCCGCCTGGCGGTTGACGATGTTGTACAGCGGTTGGCTGATCACCGGCCGGTCGATGCCCAGGCTGTCGGCAATCCGGATCACCTCGGCGATACGCCAGCCGCGGTAGTTCGACAGGCCCCAGTAACGGATCTTGCCCTGGCGAATCAGGTCGCCGATGGCCGACACGGTGACGTGCAACGGGGTGTTGTGGTCTTCACGGTGCAGGTAGTAGATGTCCAGGTAGTCGGTGCCCAGGCGGTTCAGGCTGGCCTCGATGCCGTTGAACAGATGCTTGCGGCTCAGGCCGCTGCGGTTGGGCACGCCGTCCGCCGGGCCGAAGCCGACCTTGGTGGCGAGCACCCACTCGTGGCGGTGGCGGGCGATCGCCTCGCCGACGATCTCTTCGGAGCGGCCGTTGGTGTAGACGTCCGCCGTGTCGATGAAGTTGATGCCCTGGTCCCAGGCCTTGTCGATGATCCGCAGCGAGTCTTCGGTGCTGGTCTGTTCGCCGAACATCATGGTGCCCAGGGTCAGCGTGGACACTTGCAACCCGGAATGGCCTAGCGTGCGGTAGCTCATGACAAGATCCTTCATCCATGGGAAAGGCCCAATCAAACCCCAGAACAGGCGCATGGATCAAACAGATTTATCGAACACCACCCATCCACTGCGGGAGCGGGCTTGCTCGCGAAGAGGGCGTGCCAGTTGACATAGCTGCCATTGATCCACCGCTTTCGCGATCAAGCCGGCTCCCACAGAGGCAATGCTCAGGCCCTGAGCGTACGCGTCATGCGCAACGCCAGCAGGCTGCCGGCCACGATCACCCCGGCCAACACGTACAGTGCGGCATCGGTGGAGCCGGTGGCATCCTTGACCCAACCCACCAGGTAAGGGCTCAGGAAACCGGCCATCTGGCCCATGGAGTTGATCAGCGCCAGGCCGCCCGCCGCCGCGCCGGCGCTGAGCAGGGCGGTAGGCACCGGCCAGAACATCGGCAGGCCGGTGAGGGCGCCCATGGTGGCGATGGACAGGCCGAGGATGGCGATGGCCGGCGTGGTAGCGAAGTTGACGGCGATCAGCAGCCCGGCCGCGCCCATCAGCATCGGCACCACCAGGTGCCAGCGACGTTCCTTGCGCAGGTCCGCCGAGCGGCCCACCAGCAGCATGAACACCGCCGCCAGCAGATAGGGGATCGCGCTCAACCAGCCGATCACCAGGTTATCGCTGAAACCCAGGCTCTTGATGATCGACGGCAGCCAGAAGTTGATCGCATACACACCGCTCTGGATGCAGAAGTACACCAGGCCAAAGGCCCAGATCGCCGGGTTCTTGAACACGGCCAGCAGGGAGTCGCTGCTGGTGTTCGGTTTGTTCGCCAGGTCCTGGGCATGGTCGGCGGTGAGCACGGCGCGCTCCTGGTCGGTCAGCCACTTGGCGTTGGCGAAGGTGTCGCTGAGCAAAAAGAACGCCAGTGCACCGAGGATCACCGTCGGGATGCCTTGCAAAAGGAACATCCACTGCCAGCCGGCCAGGCCGCCTTGGCCGGCGGCGAAGTGATTGAGGATCCAGCCGGAAAACGGGCTGCCCAACAGGCCGGACACCGGAATGGCGGACATGAACAACGCCATAATCCGGCCGCGTCGGAAGGTCGGGAACCACTGCGAGAGGTACAGCACCACACCTGGGAAGAACCCGGCTTCGGCCGCGCCGGTGAACAGCCGCAAGGTGTAGAAACCGGTGGGCGTGGTGACGAACAGCAGGCAGGTCGACAACGTGCCCCAGGTGATCATCATCAACGCGATCCAGCGCCTGGGGCCGAACTTGCTCAGGGCCAGGTTGCTGGGTACGCCGCACAGGACGTAGCCGATGAAGAAGATCCCGGCACCGAGGCCGTAGACGGTTTCGCTGAACTTCAGCGCATCGAGCATCTGCAACTTGGCGAAGCCAACGTTGACCCGGTCGAGGTAGTTGAACAGGTAGCAGATGAAAATGAAGGGGATCAAGCGCAGCGTGATGCGCTTGTAGACGCTGTTTTTCTCGTCGTGGGTAGCCAGGAGGGCCGTTGCGCTCTGGGACATGGCGGGTCTCTCTTTATTATGATTTGTACGAGCCAAGGGGTAACGTTGACTGCCCTTGAGTCTCGGCCAGCCCGGGGGGCCGTGTCTTTGTGCCTGAGCACAGGGTTTGGAGCAGGACCCTGTGCGCCTGACCAATCGCCCTGGCGCCCTGCGCTGCAAACCTTCACCCACGCCGCTTGCAAGGAACACCGTCCCATGTTCGAACTGGATCATGACCTGGCGCAGGACATCGTCGACCGGGCGATGGCGATCCTGCCATACAACGTCAATGTCATGGACAACCAGGGCCTGATCCTCGGCAGCGGTGAGCGCGAGCGCATCAATACCCGCCACGAGGGCGCGCAATTGGTCCTGGCCAATGGCCGGGTGGTGGAAATCGACGCACACACGGCGATGCACCTCAAAGGCGTGCAGCCAGGCATCAACCTGCCGCTGATGCTCGATCAGCGCTTGATCGGCGTGCTGGGCATCACCGGTGAGCCCGAGCAGTTGCGCACCTACGCCGAACTGGTGCGCATGACCGCCGAGATGCTGGTGGGCCAGCGCAACCAGCAGGCCGAACAGCAATGGCGCCGGCAACGGTGTGACGACTTGCTGGCCTTGCTGCTGGGGGACGCCGGGGATTCGCCGCGGTTGTTGGACGAAGCCCGCCAGATGGGCCTCAAGCCGCAACTGTCACGGGTGCCGTATCTGTTCGAGCTGGGTCCGGAGCACGGGCCAGGGCAGAGCGTCGAGACGTTGAGCGCCTGGTTGATGTCGCGCTACCCGGACAGCTGGTGCCTGACCTCGTCCAAGTCCTCGCTGCTCTGGTGCCGGCCGGTCACCGCGTCGGTGGAGAACGAGCGGCTGCTGGGCAAGCTCGACGGGCTGGGCTGGTGCATCTTGCGGGTGGCGGTGGGCGGCCAGGCCGAAGGGCTGGCGGGGCTGCGTCGGTGCTATCGGCGGGTCGCGGACCTGCTGGCCTACGGTCGCGATGTGTTGCCGCAATCGCGGCTGCTGAGCCTCGCCCGTTACCGCCTGCCGGTGATGCTCTGGCGTCATCGCAGCGACGATGCCCTCGACGAATTACTGGCACCGCTGCGCAAGGTGATCGCCAAGGACAGCAACGGCCAGTTGCTCATGACCTTGCGCAGCTGGTGCGAACACGACGGCCAGAGCCAGGCCTGCGCGGAGGCCCTGGGGATCCACCGCAACAGCTTGCGCTACCGCATGGAGCGCATCGCCGAGCTCAGCGGGGTCGATCCATTGCGGCTGGATGGCATGTTGGCGTTGTACCTGGGGGTGCAGTTGTTGCCGCAGGGCGAGGCGTCTTCCACATAACCCTGTGGGAGCGAGCTTGCTCGCGAGGGTGGTTGTACCGGGGGAATTATGTCGCCTGTGCCGCCGTCTTCGCGGGCAAGCCCGCTCCCACAGTTGATTTGCGGTGTACATGGATTCGGTATTCACACTGATTGACTTGTGGGAGCGGGCTTGCCCGCGAAGAGGCCCTCCCATCCAACAACCATCCCTGTACCAACCCCACCCTTTGTAAAATTGAACAATAATCCCCCCTGTCTTTTGTGCGGCAGACCGGCGTCACGGTTGCGGTCAGCTGGCAGCATGCTGGGCATCGGAACCGGAGAATAATATGAAAATAGTCATCGCCCCCGACTCGTTCAAGGACAGCCTCAGTGCCCAGGGCGTCGCCGACGCCATCGCCGCCGGGCTGGCCCAGGTCTGGCCGGCTGCACAGTTGATCAAGTGCCCGATGGCCGACGGCGGGGAAGGGACGGTGGCGTCGGTGCTGGCGGCCTGCAACGGACAATGGCGCCGCAGCCGGGTCCGGGGGCCGTTGGGCAGCGCGGTCGAGGCAAGCTGGGGCTGGTTGCCCGAGAGCCGCACCGCGATCATCGAAATGGCCGAGGCCAGCGGCCTGCAATTGGTCGCGCCGGGGCAGCGCGATGCCTGCTCCAGCAGCACCTATGGCACTGGCGAACTGATTCGCGCCGCCCTGGATGAAGGGGCCGGGCGGGTGATCCTGGCCATCGGCGGCAGTGCCACCAATGACGGCGGTGCCGGTGCGATGCAAGCCCTGGGCGTGGCGTTGCTGGATGAACACGGCCAGGCGCTTGCGCCGGGCGGCCTGGCCCTGGCGAACCTGTCGCGCATCGACCTCAGCGGGCTGGACCCGCGCCTGGTCCAAGTCGATTTCGAGATTGCCGCCGACGTCGACAACCCACTGTGCGGCCCCCAGGGGGCTTCCGCCATTTTCGGCCCGCAAAAAGGTGCGTCCGCCCAGCAAGTGCAGTGGCTGGACGCAGCCCTGGGACACTTCGCCGAACACTGTGCCCAGGCTCTGCGCAAGGATGTGCGCGACGAACCGGGCAGCGGTGCCGCCGGCGGCCTCGGGTTCGCCGCCAAGGCGTTCCTCGGCGCGCGGTTTCGCACGGGCGTGGAGGTGGTCGCCCAACTGGTGGGGCTGGCCGCTGCGGTACAGGGCGCTGACTTGGTGATCACTGGCGAAGGCCGTTTCGACGCGCAGACCCTGCGCGGCAAGACGCCCTTCGGCGTGGCCCGCATCGCCCGCCAGCACGGCGTGCCGGTGCTGGTTATCGCCGGTACGCTGGGGGAGGGCTATCCGGCGCTGTATGAGCACGGTGTCGATGCCGCCTTCGCCCTGGCCAGCGGCCCGATGACGCTGCAAGAGGCCTGTGCCGATGCGGCGCGGCTGCTGGGCGAGCGGGCCCGGGATATTGCCCGGCTGTGGCAGGTCGCCAGCCGATAAGTGTTCCTGAAATATTTTTTTACATCCCCCTGTAAAAAGCCTACAGCCCAGCCGATAAAGGGGTTAAGCGTACCCATCAGCACCCCACCCTACACTGACTGGCATGGATGCTCGACCCCATCGCCCCGAAGTCTTTACATGTCCCTTCGTAGCCTGAACATCGCGCCCCGAGCCTTCCTTGGCTTCGCTTTCATTGCTCTGCTTGTCATTGGCCTGGGCTTATTCGCCGCCAATCGCATGTCGGTGATCCGCCAGACCTCGGTGGACATGGAGCAAAACCAGGTGCCCAGCGTCGCGTACCTGGCCAACGTGCTGGAGAACGTGCTGCGCATGCGCATCCTGTCGTTCCGTATCCTGGTCAATCGCGAGCCGGCCAGCCTGGCAGAGGCCGAAACCCGCATCGGTGTGCTGGTGGAGAAACTGCACAAGGCCGACACCAGTTACGCGGCGTTGCCAGCCGAAGCCGAGGAAAAAGAGCTGTACAAGACTTTTTCCGTGACCCTTGGCAACTACCTGCAAGCCCAGAAAGAGATGCTCGACCTGTCGCGACAGAACAAGGTCGATGAGCTGCGCGCCCTGATCAATAGCCGAATCAAGGAAGGCACCGACCTGATGGGCGAGCAGCTCAACAAGCTTATCGCGATCAACGTGTCCGGCTCTGTAGAGGCGTCGGCCGAGGCGGGCGCGCACTTTGACAACGCGCTGGCGGCAATCATTATCGTGTCGGTCGTCGCTGCGTTGGCCACCGTGCTGCTCGCGCTGGCGCTGACTCGCAGCATTGTGTTGCCGCTCAACCGAGCGCTGGAGGCGGCGCGAGTCATTGCCGGCGGGAACCTGGTGCAGGTGATCACGGACGATGGCAAGGACGAACCCGCTCGGTTGCTCAAGGCCCTGGCCGACATGCAAGCCAGCCTGCGCAAGACCATCGAGCAGATCGCCGGCTCCGCCACCCAGTTGGGCGCCGCCGCCGAAGAGTTGAGCGCGGTGACCCAGGAATCTTCCCGTGGCCTGCAACAGCAACACAACGAAATCGAACAGGCCGCCACGGCGGTCAACGAAATGACCACCGCAGTGGAAGAGGTCGCGCGTAATGCGGTGTCCACGTCCGAGGCGTCGAACCAATCGACCCAGGCGGCCCGGGAAGGTCGCTCGCGGGTGGTGGAAACCGTCGAGGCGATCCAGACCATGACCCACGACGTGCAAAGCACCGCGGCGATGATCGAAGGCCTGGCGGTGCAGGGGCGCGATATCGGCAAGGTCCTGGACGTGATCCGCGCCATCGCCGAACAGACCAACTTGCTGGCCCTCAACGCCGCCATCGAAGCCGCCCGCGCCGGGGAGGCCGGACGCGGCTTCGCGGTGGTGGCCGACGAGGTCCGGGCCTTGGCCCACCGCACTGCGCAATCGACCCAGGAAATCGAGAAAATGGTCGCCGGTATCCAGAACGGCACCGGTGAGGCCGTGCAGTCGATGCAGCAAAGCAACCAGCGCACCCAGAGCACCCTGGAAATGGCCCGCGCCGCCGGCGTGGCCCTGGAACAGATCACCCAATCGATCCACCAGATCAACGAGCGCAACCTGGTCATCGCCAGCGCTTCGGAGGAACAGGCCCAGGTGTCCCGCGAAGTGGACCGCAACCTGGTCAACATTCGCGACCTCGCCACCCAGTCGGCCAGCGGTGCGAAACAGACCAGCGACGCGTCCCACGAACTGTCGCGCCTGGCGGTGACGTTGAACGCGATGGTGGCGCGGTTTGTGATTTGAGATAGGGTTGAGGCTGGACACCGCGCAATCAGGAGATATGCATGCGCTTTTCAGCCTTGACCCAACGCATCACCGGCGATGGCGCCGCCGCCTGGCACATTCACGATCGGGCGCTGGCCATGCGCGAACAGGGCATGGACGTGCTGCTGTTGTCGGTGGGCGATCCGGATTTCGACACACCGCGCGCCATCGTCGATGCCGCGGTGGGCAGCCTGCGGGCCGGGGATACGCATTACTCGGACATCCGTGGCCTGTACACCTTGCGCAGCCGCATTGCCCGGCGTCACCAGCGGCGCTGCGGCCAGCCGGTCGACGCCGGGCATGTCACCGTGTTGCCCGGCGCGCAGTGCGCGGTGTATGCAGTCGCGCAGTGCCTGCTCGACCCGGGCGACGAGGTGATCGTCGCCGAGCCGATGTATGTCACCTACGAGGCGGTGTTCGGTGCCTGCGGGGCGACAGTGGTGCCGGTGGCGGTACGTCCGGAGAACGGGTTCAGGGTCGAACCGGCCGACGTGGCCGGCCTGATTACCGGGCGGACCCGGGCGATGCTGCTCAACAGCCCCAACAACCCATCAGGCGCCAGCCTGCCGCTCGCGACCTGGCGAGGACTGGCGCAGTTGTGCATCGAGCATGACCTGTGGCTGATCAGCGACGAGGTCTACAGCGACCTGTTGTACGAAGGTGAGCACGTCAGCCCGGCCAGTCTGCCAGGCATGGCCGAACGCACGGCGACCATCAACAGCCTGTCCAAATCCCATGCCATGACCGGTTGGCGCATTGGCTGGGTACTTGGGCCCGAGCCCCTGGCCGAACACTTGGCGAACCTGTCGTTGTGCATGCTCTTCGGCCTGCCGGATTTCGTGCAGCGGGCGGCCCAGGTGGCCCTCGAAGAAGATTTGCCTGAAGTGGCGCACATGCGCGAAGAGTATCGCCAGCGCCGCGACCTGGTGTGCGCCATGCTTGGCGACTGTCCGGGCCTCAAGCCGGTGCGACCCGATGGCGGCATGTTCGTCATGGTCGACATCCGCCAGACCGGTCTCGACGCCCAAGGCTTTGCCGAACACCTGCTGGACGGCTATGGCGTCTCGGTGCTCGCCGGCGAGGCTTTCGGCCCCAGCGCGGCGGGGCATATCCGCATCGGGCTGGTGGTCGACCGGCTGAAACTGGCCCAGGCCTGCGAGCGCATCGCGGCCTGTGCGGCGGGGCTGCTGCTAGCACGGCGGGCCTGAGACTCGCCGTGCGTCGCGACCGCTTTCGCGAGCAAGCTCGCTCCCACAGGTTTCCCAAGTGTTCGAGGGGCCCTTTGTGGGAACGAGCTTGCTCGCGAAGGCGGCCGCCCATCCAGCCTCGTCATCCTAGGCAAGCCGCACCCCGGCCGATCAGTGGCTGTCAGGACGCTTGCGCACCAGATTCATCACCCCGACAAAGAACACCGGGACAAACACCACCGCCAGGGTCGCGGTGATCATCCCGCCGATCACCCCGGTCCCGATGGCTTGTTGGCTCGCCGAGCTAGCGCCGGTGGCGATGGCCAGGGGCACGACGCCGAGGATGAAGGCCAGGGACGTCATGATGATCGGTCGCAGGCGCAGGCGCGCCGCCTGGAGCGTGGCGTCGATCAGGTCATGGCCCTGGTCGTACAGGCTTTTGGCGAACTCGATGATCAGGATCGCATTCTTCGCCGACAACCCGATGATGGTCACCAGCCCGACCTTGAAGAACACATCGTTGGGCAGCCCGCGCATCGACACCGCGAGCACCGCGCCGAGCACCCCCAGTGGCACCACCAGCAGCACCGACGTCGGGATCGACCAACTCTCGTACAGCGCCGCCAGGCACAGGAACACCACCAGCAACGACAGCCCGAGCAACAGCGGCGCCTGGCTGCCGGACAAGCGTTCCTGCAGGGACAGCCCGGTCCATTCCTGCCCCAGGCCGCCCGGCCCCTGAGCCACCAGCCGCTCGATCTCGGCCATGGCTTCGCCGGTGCTGTGGCCGGGCGCCGGTTCGCCGGAAATGCTGATGGCCGGGTAGCCGTTGTAGCGGGTCAATTGTGTCGGGCCCTGGGTCCATTTGGCCTGGACGAACGCCGACAGCGGCACCATCTTCCCGGCGTTGTTGCGCACATGGATCTTCAGCAGGTCGGCCACCTGGCCGCGCTGTTCGCCTTGTGCCTGGACCACCACCCGCTGCATCCGCCCCTGGTTGGGGAAGTCATTGACGTAGGCCGAGCCCACCGCCGTGGACAGCACGTTGCCCACCTCGGCGAAGGAAACGCCCAGGGCATTGGCCTGCTTTCGATCGACCTCCAGTTGAACCTGCGGCGCTTCGGCCAGGGCGCTTTCACGCACGTTCATCAACACCGGGCTTTTCTCGGCCGCGGCGAGCAATTCGTCGCGGGCCTGCATCAGCGTGGCATGGCCGAGGCCGCCGCGATCCTGCAGGCGGAACTCGAAGCCACTGGAGGTGCCGAGGCCATCCACCGGTGGCGGCAACACGGCAAAGGCCATGGCGTCCTTGATTGCGCCGAACGCCTGGTTGGCTCGGTCGGCAATCGAGCTGGCCGAATCATCGCTTGCCCGCTGCGACCAGTCCTTCAGGGTGGTGAACGCCAGGGCCGCATTCTGCCCGCTGCCGGAAAAACTGAAACCGAGGATCACCGTGCTGTCGCTCACGCCCGGCTCGCCGGCGTTATGGGCTTCGATCTGCTCCACCACCTGCACCGTGCGGTTCTTGCTCGCGCCGGGCGGCAACTGGATGTCGGTGATGGTGTAGCCCTGGTCCTCCACGGGCAGGAACGAGGAGGGCAGGCGCGTGAACAGCAGGCCCATGCCCACCAGCAGCACCCCGTAGATCAGCAGGTAGCGGCCGGTGCGCTTGAGTGCGTAGGCGACCCAGCCCTGGTAGCGATCGCCCAATTGGTCGAAGCGGCGATTGAACCAACCGAAGAAACCGCCCTTGGCGTGATGCTCGCCCTGGTCGATGGGCTTGAGCAAGGTCGCGCACAGCGCCGGCGTGAGGCTCAGGGCCAGGAACGCCGAGAACAGGATCGAGGTCGCCATGGACAGCGAAAATTGCCGGTAGATCACGCCCACCGATCCGGGCATGAACGCCATGGGAATGAACACCGCCACCAGCACCAGGGTGATGCCGATGATCGCGCCGGTGATCTGCCGCATCGCCTTGCGCGTCGCTTCCTTGGGCGACAGCCCCTCGCTGGCCATGATCCGCTCGACGTTCTCCACCACGACGATGGCGTCGTCCACCAGAATGCCGATCGCCAGGACCATGCCGAACATGGTCAACACGTTGATGGAAAAACCCAGGGCGAGCATGGTCGCGAACGTGCCCATCAGCGCCACGGGCACCACCAGCGTCGGGATCAGGGTGTAGCGAATGTTCTGCAGGAACAGGAACATCACGGCGAACACCAGCAGCATGGCCTCGCCCAGGGTGTACACCACCTTGGTGATCGAGACCTTGACGAACGGCGAGGTGTCGTAGGGGATCTTGTACTCGACGCCCGCGGGGAAGTAGCGCGACAGCTCATCCATCTTCGTGCGCACCAGCGTCGCGGTGTTGAGGGCATTGGCCCCCGGCGACAGTTGTACGCCAACGGCGGTGGAAGGCTTGCCATTGAGCCGCGTGGAAAACTGGTATTCCTGGCTGCCGACTTCCACCCGCGCCACGTCGCCAATGCGCACGGTGGAGCCGTCGGGGTTGGCCTTGAGCACGATGTCGGCGAACTCTTCGGGCGTCGACAACTGCCCCTTGACCAGCACCGTCGCGGTCATCTCCTGCGTGGTGCGTGCCGGCAGGTCGCCGATGCTGCCCGCCGACACCTGGGCGTTCTGCGCCACGATGGCGGCATTGACGTCGGCCGGCGTCAGGTTGAAGGCGAGCAGTTTCTGCGGGTCGATCCAGATCCGCATCGCTCGCTCGGCGCCGTACAGTTGCGCCTTGCCGACGCCGTCCAGGCGCTTGATCTCGTTCATCACGTTGCGCGCCAGGTAGTCACTGAGCGCCACATCGTCGAGCTTGCCGTCGTTGGAGGTGAGCGTGATCAGCAGCAGGAAACCGGCCGACACCTTGTCCACCTGCAAGCCCTGCTGGGTGACGGCCTGGGGCAGGCGCGATTCCACGGCCTTGAGCCGGTTCTGCACATCGACCTGGGCCAGCTCCGGGTTGGTGCCCGGCTGGAACGTCGCGGTGATGGTGGCGCTGCCCAGGCTGCTCTGGGAGCCGAAGTACAGCAGATGATCGGCGCCGTTGAGCTCTTCCTCGATCAGGCTGACCACGCTCTGGTCCACGGTTTGCGCCGACGCACCGGGGTACACCGCGTAGATTTCGATTTGCGGCGGCGCGACGTCGGGGTACTGCGCCACCGGCAACTGCGGGATTGCCAGCACACCGGCCAGCAGAATGAACAACGCCACCACCCAGGCGAACACCGGGCGGTCGATAAAGAACTGCGGCATGGCAAACGTCCTGCTTACTGGCCAGGGACCTGGGCAAGTGGAAGAGGGGAGTCATCGACCCGGACTTTTTCACCGGGGCGCGCGTGTTGCAGGCCTTCGACGACAATGCGGTCGCCCGGCTTCAAGCCATGGGTGACGATCCAGCGGTCATCCTGCACGGCGCCCAGCGTCACCGGTTGCAGGCTGACGGTCTGCTGGGCATCGACCAGCAATACCTGGGCGATGCCGGCGCTGTCGCGCAGGATGGCCCGCTGCGGCACGCTGATGCCCTGGCGATCGACGGCCTGCTCCAGGCGCACGCGCACGAAGCTGCCCGGCAACAGGTCCAGGTCGGGGTTGGGGAACTCGCTGCGCAGGGTGATCTGGCCGGTGCCTGGGTCGACGCTGATGTCGGCGAACAACAGTTTGCCCGGCAGCGGGTACAGGCTGCCGTCGTCCTGAATCAGCGTGGCCTTGGCCTGGCCCGGCTCGACCTGCTGCAACTGGCCGGCGCGCAGGGCCCGGCGCAGCTCGTTGAGCTCGCGGGTCGATTGGGTGAGGTCGGCGTGGATCGGGTCCAACTGCTGGATGAGGGCCAGCGGCGTGGTTTCGTTCTGGCCGACCAGCGCACCCTCGGTTACCAGCGCCCGGCCGATGCGTCCGGCGATGGGCGCGGTGACCGTGGCATAACCGAGGTTCAGCCGGGCCCGTTCCACGGCGGCCTTACTGGCGGCGACATCGGCGGCGCTCTGGCGATCAGCGGCCCGGGCGTTGTCGTAGTCCTGGCCGCTGATGGCGTTGTCCTCGATCAGGCGCGCGTAGCGTTGCGCTTGCAGGCGTGCCTGGAAGGCGTTGGCCTCGGCTTTGCGCAACGCCGCTTCGGCGCTGTCGAGGTCGGCCTTGAACGGCGCCGGGTCGATGCGAAACAGCACGTCGCCTTTCTTCACATCGCTGCCTTCGCGATACACCCGCTGCAACACCACGCCGGGCACCCGCGCGCGCACTTCGGCGGTGCGTGGCGCGGCAATGCGTCCGCTCAATTCGCTACTGATGGACAGTGGCCGGGCTTCGATGGTTTCGACGGCCACGGTGGGCAGCGGCGCTTCGTCCGTGGGCGGCGCGGCGCTGTCGCAGGCGCTCAACGACAGCGCACCGAGCAGCAGACCCAGCGTGGCGAAAGAATTCTTTGGCATGGTGCATCCCCAATAATGAGCGGTGCCATGCTACGGCGGGCGAGCCTGGGCGTTGGTAAAGCTTTGTTGGGGGTGTGTGAAATTGTGTAAGGGTTTTGCGTCGGGTTGGGCGAGGGCGTATATCCTTGGCAACCTGAGATCATCGGTGTCTTGCCGGGCCTCATCGCGAGCAAGCTCGCTCCCACAATGATTATGCGAACCCCTGTGGGAGCTTGCTCGCGGTAGATAAAGGCCTGCCAGGCACCCCAGCACTTTCTGGAACACCCCATGCCCAACATCCTCCTGGTCGAAGACGACTGCGCGTTGTCCGAGCTGATCGCCAGTTACCTGGAACGCAACGGCTATCAAGTCAACGTGCTGGCCCGCGGCGACCACGTGCGAGAGCGGGCGCGGGTCAATCCGCCGGACCTGGTGATCCTCGACCTGATGCTGCCGGGCCTGGACGGCTTGCAGGTGTGTCGCCTGCTGCGGGCCGATTCGGCGACCTTGCCGATCCTGATGCTCACCGCCCGGGACGACAGTCACGACCAGGTCCTGGGCCTGGAAATGGGCGCCGACGACTACGTCACCAAACCGTGCGAGCCGCGGGTCTTGCTGGCGCGGGTGCGGACCTTGCTGCGGCGCAGCAGCCTCGCCGAACCGCAGACGGCCAACGACCGCATTCTGATGGGCAACCTGTGCATCGACCTGTCCGAACGCACCGTGACCTGGCGCGGCCAGCCGGTGGAACTGTCCAGCGGCGAGTACAACCTGCTGGTGGTGCTGGCCCGGCATTCCGGCGAAGTGCTGAGCCGTGACCAGATCCTGCAACGCCTGCGCGGCATCGAGTTCAACGGCACCGATCGCTCGGTGGACGTGGCGATTTCCAAGCTGCGGCGCAAATTCGACGACAACGCCGGCGAAGCCCGCAAGATCAAGACCGTCTGGGGCAAAGGCTACCTGTTCAGCCGTTCCGAGTGGGAATGCTGAGCCGATGTGGAAACTGCTGATTCGCCTGTACCTGGTCACCATCGTCTCCTACAGCGCGGCGATCTACCTGATGCCGGAACTGGTGGTCCGTCTGTTCCATGAGCGCTTCGTGAGCTACAACCTCGACCATTCCCGAGGCTTGCAGACCCTGATGGTCAAGCAGTTCCACGCCGTGCCCCGCGAGCAGTGGCCGGCGCTGGCGGCGCAGATGGACAAGGACTTCGAGCCGCTGCGCATCGAACTGGCGAGCCTCGATGACCCGGGCTTCAGCGAAGCCGAGCGGGCGCAGCTCAGCCGTGGCGAAAACATCGTGCGCCTCGGTGACTGGGCCTGGCGCACCCTGGCGGTGGCACCGCTGGGTGAGCGCATGGCGGTCAAGATGATCGTTCCGCCGGATCCGACCGACGTCAACTGGCTGTACTGGAGCATCAATGTGCTGATCGGCGCGACCATGCTCGCGTGCCTGTTGCTCTGGCTGCGGCCGCACTGGCGTGACCTGGAGCGCCTCAGGCGCACCGCCGAGCGTTTCGGCAAGGGCCACTTGGGCGAGCGTACGCAGATTGCCTCCAGTTCGAACATCGGCAGCCTGGCCCATGTGTTCGACACCATGGCCGGTGACATCGAGAAGCTGCTCAACCAGCAGCGCGACCTGCTCAACGCGGTGTCCCACGAACTGCGTACGCCGCTGACCCGGCTCGACTTCGGCCTGGCCCTGGCGCTGTCCGAGGATTTGCCGCCCGCCAGTCGCGAGCGCCTGCAAGGGTTGGTGGCGCACATTCGCGAGCTGGATGAACTGGTGCTGGAACTGCTGTCCTACAGCCGTCTTCAGAACCCCGAACGCTTGCCCGAGCGGGTCGAAGTGTCGCTGGACGAATTCATCGACAGCATCCTGGGCAGTGTCGACGAAGACCTGGCGGCCCCGGACGTGGTGATCGACGTGTTGCTGCACGGAGCGCTGGAGCGCTTCGAACTCGACCCGCGCCTGACCGCCAGGGCTTTGCAGAACCTGCTGCGCAATGCGATGCGTTACTGCGAGAAGCACATCCAGGTCGGGGTGTTGGTGGGCGATCACGGCTGTGAGATCTGGGTCGACGATGACGGCATCGGCATCCCGGATGACGAGCGTGAGCGGGTGTTCGAGCCGTTCTACCGCCTGGACCGCAGCCGTGACCGCGCCACCGGCGGGTTCGGCCTCGGCCTGGCCATCAGCCGCCGTGCCTTGCAAGCCCAGGGCGGCACCTTGACCGTCGAGACTTCACCGCTGGGCGGGGCTCGGTTCAGATTGTGGTTGCCCGCCCCATCGTCCTGATCCAGGTGGTTCCCTGGGCGAGGGAGCGTGTTCCTGTTGGGGCGCGCAGCGCTCCCTTCGGCCTCACCCGAACAACCCCGCCGCGATATTGATCGAAAACCCCAAGATTGCCGTGTTGAACACGAACCCGATCAGCGATTGCGCCAGCACGATCTTGCGCAACTGGCGGGTGGCGACGCCCACGTCCGACGTCTGCACCGCGACCCCGATGGTGAAGGAGAAATACAGGAAATCCCAATAATTGGGCGTAGTCAGGCCTTCGGCAAAGCGCAGCGCCGGCTCGGTGCCCTCCCAGGTGTAATACAGCCGCGCGTAGTGGACGCTGAAGATCACGCCGATCAGCAACCATGAGCCGATCACCGTCATGGCCGTGAAGCCGTAGTGCAGCAGCTTGCCGGCGGCGTGCAGGTCGCGGCTGCCGGCCAGTTCGACGGTGATGGTGGCCAGGCTGGCCAAGGCGGCGATGCAGACCATCAGCAAGACCAGCCCGGCGTTTTCGTCTTCGATCTCGGCAATGCGCCTGACGTCGGGGGCCTTGGCGCGTACGGTCAGCCACAACATCAGCACCAGGTAGGTCCAGACCCCGGCATTCCAGCCGATCAGGACCTTGCTGACGAGGCTGTCCGCAGGCGCCAGGACGCCCACCGCCAGGCCGACGGCCATGGCGCTGGACAGACGCGGGTGGGTACGGGCGAGGAAGGGCATGGGGACTCACTGTCCGGAAAAGAGACGCCTAGTATGCTCAGGCGATCCCAGGTAGCCAACCTGTGGAGCGAGCCCGCATTTCTTTTTGGGCGGGGCAAGATTTAGATTGACCGTCGCTTGTCCGGCAGCAGAATGTCTTTCGTCGCAAATCTCCAAGAGTGATGGCTTTTTGATACCTGCTTGCGCCGCGATTGAGTACAATCGCGGCGTACAATCGGGCATGGAGGCAGTCCGGCTCTTTCGTTACGAGAACACTCCATGTTGATCGGTACGTATTCCCCCGCGCTCGTTTCCATTTCTCTGTTCGTTGCTGTCCTGGCTTCCTACACCGCACTCGACCTGGCCGGGCGTATCGCCACCGCCCAGGGCCGCGCCGCGCACCTGTGGATGGCCGGCGGGGCATTGGCCATGGGCGTGGGCGTCTGGTCCATGCACTTCATCGGCATGTTGGCGTTCTCCTTGCCGGTGCGCCTTGGCTACGACACTTCCATCACCGCGCTGTCGTTGCTGATCTCCATTTTGTCCTGCGGCTTTGCCTTGTGGCTGGTCAGCCAGCCGCGCCTGCCGGCGTATCAACTGGCGTTCGGTGCGCTGGTCATGGGGGCTGGCATCAGTGCCATGCATTACACCGGCATGGCGGCGTTGCGGATGCAGCCGGGCATAGACTACGAGCCCACGCTGTTCGGCGCCTCGTTGGTGATTGCCGTAGGTGCTTCCGCGGCGGCCCTGTGGATTGCCTTCCGCCTGCGCCAGAACACCCCTCACGTGCGCCTGGCCCGGGCCGGCGCCGCGGTGATCATGGGCGTCGCCATTGTCGGCATGCACTACACCGGCATGGCCGGGGCGCAGTTTCGCGACGGCAGCTTTTGCGGCGCCCTGGACGGCCTGAGCGGCAAGGGCCTGGACAACGTGGTGCTGATCACCACCCTGGCGGTGCTGGCCATCGCCTTGCTGACCTCGATTCTCGATGCGCGCCTGGAGGCCCGCACCGCCGAACTGGCCCAATCCTTGACCGTGGCCAATCGCGAACTGACGCAACTGGCCCTGCACGACCCGCTCACCGGGTTGCCCAACCGGGTGCTGCTGGCCGATCGTATCGGCCAGGCCATGCACCGGGTGCAAGAGCAGGGCGGCTGCTTTGCCCTGATGTTCATCGACCTCGATGGCTTCAAGCCGGTCAACGATGCCTTCGGGCACCACATGGGCGATCTGTTGCTGCGCGACGTGGCCCTGCGCCTGCGCGAGGATTTGCGCAGCCAGGACACCCTGGCGCGGATCGGCGGCGATGAGTTCGTGCTGCTGGTGCAACTGGCCGAGCCGGACGACGCCTTGCGCCTGGCTGCCCGCCAGGTCGGGTTGGTGGGCCAGACGTTCCGGGTGGCCGAGCACGATTTGCAGATCTCCGCCAGCGTCGGCATCGCCGTGTACCCCGGCAACGGCACCAGCGCTGAAGAACTGTTGATGAATGCCGACGCGGCGATGTACCACGCCAAGGGGGCGGGGAAGAACGGCTACAGCTTTTTCGACGCGTCGATGAACAGCAACGCCCGCAAGCAATTGCAGTTGCTGCAGGATTTGCGCATCGCCGTCGAGCAGCGCCAGTTCAGCCTACATTACCAACCCAAGTTCGACGCCGCCAATGGGCGTCCGGTGGGGGCCGAGGCGTTGTTGCGCTGGACCCACCCGACCCAGGGCCTGCTGATGCCCGACACGTTCATCGACCTGGCGGAAAAGACCGGGCTGATCATCCCCATCGGCGAATGGGTGCTCAACGAAGCCTGTCGCCAGATGCGCGAATGGTACGTGCTCGGCTACACCGACTGGCGCATCGCGGTGAACCTCTCGGCCTTGCAGTTCTGCCACACCGGGTTGGTGCAGAGCGTCGCCAAGGCCTTGGAAACCCATTGCCTGGCGGCCAACAGCCTGACCCTGGAAATCACTGAAACCACTGCCATGAGTGATGCGGATGCGAGCATGACGGTACTGCAGCAGTTGTCCGACATGGGCGTGGACTTGTCCATCGATGACTTCGGCACCGGCTATTCGAGCCTGATGTACCTCAAGCGCCTGCCGGCCAATGAATTGAAGATCGACCGCGGCTTCGTGCGCGACCTGGAGCACGACAGCGATGACGCCGCCATCGTCTCCGCGATCGTCGCCCTTGGCCAGGCCCTGGGGCTGCGGATCGTTGCCGAAGGGGTCGAGACCGACCAGCAGCAAGACTTCCTGACCCGGTTGGGTTGTGATTCCCTGCAAGGTTACCTGCTGGGCCATCCACTCCCGGCCGAGCGCTTTTTGCATGACCTGCGCCAGGTGAACCGCGCCGCCATGGCCTGACGCACGGTCGTCATCCTGCGGGATGCGGGTTTACCCGTGAAGGCGTCGCGTCAAACGACAGTCATGTTGGCTGGCCTACCGCTTTCGCGGGCAAGCCCGCTCCCACAGTTGCCCGCTTGCACAATGGGCCCGCGGCAGGCACCTGTCTTCACAGTAAAAGGAATGATTCGCCGCCGTTGAAGTCCCAGTTTCAGTACCCCGAATAACTGGAGCTTTTCTATGCGCAAATCCCCCCTGATCGCCAGCCTGGTCCTGATCGCCGGTCTTGGAGCCCTCGGGCCCGTGGCACACGCGGCGCAAGCCACCGGAGATGCAGTGGAGCACTCGCCCAACAATGGGCGCCGACTGGTGGAGGCCGACCGGACGCCGGCGGAGTACCAGCGCCCGGAAAAAGCCATCAAGAACTGGAAAGAGAAGGGCCTCGAAGCCCCCGACGAGGGTTCGCAATGGGTGCAGATCAATGACAAGTACGTGATGGTGGTGATCGCGTCTGGCCGGATCCTCAAGATCACCCCCGCCACGCGCTAGGCCATCATAGCAATTCGCCTTTGTCCCACAGATGAACCAGCTCGCCGGGTGCCTGATCCTCGGGCACCTTGAGCACCATTTCATCGTCCTGGTCGTTGGTGCGGTAACGCACCTCGATCTGGAAGAAGCGCTGGTCGCCGCGCCCAGGTGCGGGCGAGGCCAGCGGCAGGCAGCCCTCCAGGACCGAACAGATGCGGCTGCGCTGGTCGATGTCGCATTGGGCGAATTCGATTTCCCGTGGCCGGGTCAGGGCATGGATGGCCGCCACGCCACCCTGGCGTGACAGCCGTACCACGGCGTTGTCGTCGAGCTCTGGAAGGGTTTTCATCAACGCTCCTGTGTCAGGTCGACGCCGACCTGGCGCCAGCCGTCTTGCACCGCTTGCACTTCCCGCGTACCGAAGCGCTGGCGGGCATGCTCGACGGTCAGGCGGGCGAAGTCGCTGAAGGACGCGTCGTTGGCCAGTTTTCTGTCGCACAAGGTGTCATACCAGATCCGGCCGGCTTTTTCCCAGGCAAATCCGCCCAGCGTGGTCGCCACCAGATAAAAGGCGCGGTTGGGGATGCCGGAGTTGATGTGCACGCCGCCGTTGTCCTCGCGGGTAATGACGAATTCGCGCATGTGCGACGGTTGCGGGTCCTTGCCCAGCAGCGGGTCGTTGTAGGCGGTGCCGGGGTTGGACATGCTGCGCAGGCCATCGCCGTTGATCTTGTCGGTGAGAAGGTCGGCACCGATCAGCCAATCGGCCTGGTCGGCGGTCTGTTCCAGTACGTACTGCTTGACCAGTACGCCGAACACATCGGAGATGGACTCGTTCAGAGCACCGGACTGGTTGGCGTAGACCAGCCCGGCTTCGCTTTCGGTGACGCCGTGGGCCAGCTCGTGGGCCACCACGTCGAGGGAGCGGGTGAAGCGCTGGAAAATCTCCCCGTCACCGTCGCCGAACACCATTTGCGCGCCGTTCCAGAAGGCGTTTTCGTAGCCTTGTCCATAATGCACGCTGCCTACCAGGGCGAAGCCCTTGTTGTCGATGGAGTCGCGGCCGAGGATCTTCCAGAAAAAATCGTAGGTGGCGCCGAGGGCATCGTAGGCCTCGTCTACGGCTGGGTCGCCGCTGGCCGGCTGGCCTTCCAGGCGTATCGGCTGGCCAGGCAGTTCCATGGTGTTCTGTGCGTCGTGCACGCTGCGCTGCGGGTGGCCGGCCTTGCCCGGCTTGGGCAGTTTCGCCGCGGCGGGCGGCTGGTCAGGCGGGCCGGGGTTGTGCCGCAGGCTGCGCACGTGGGTCAGGGTGCCAAGGGCGCTGGAACGTTGCTGTTCGGAGCCGTGGGCAATGATGCGATTGAGGATGTACGGAGGAATGAAACCGTAGAGCGGGCGAGAGTCGAACATCAGAAAATCCTTATCTGAAATGCAGGGCGATACCCATGTGAACCGAAGTGGCTTGAGCGGTTCCCTACTGCTGACCCGCTCGATGCGCCACAGTTGCATATGGATACGGACACGGACCTGTGGCCAGGGGATAATCCCTGCGCCACAAAAACACAACACGGACAGACTCCATGAACGAAGAACTGCACATCACCGACCTGCAACAGGGCGACGGCAAAAGCGTAGTCAAAGGCGCGCTGATCACCACCCAATACCGTGGCACGCTCGAAGACGGCACTGAATTCGATTCGTCCTATAGCCGTGGCAAGCCGTTCCAGTGCGTGATCGGCACTGGTCGCGTCATCAAGGGCTGGGACGTGGGGCTGATGGGCATGAAGGTGGGCGGCAAGCGCAAGCTGTGGGTACCGGCCCACCTGGCCTACGGTGAGCGCTCCATGGGCGCGCACATCAAGCCCAACGCCAACCTCATTTTCGAGATCGAGCTGCTGGAAGTGCTGACCCGGGACGATTGAGCGGCGTCGACTGCGAGCCGGCAACCTCCAGTTGAAAGTGTTGCTACTCTTTGCAGATGATGCATGGCTTTATTCGTCAGGGAGCGAAATATGGAAGCGGAACTGCATGACCTGGGAGTCTCCCAGGTGGCTGCGGCCATTGCCGAGCCGGCCCGGACCCGTATGTTGTGCGCGTTGATGGACGGCCACGCCCGGACCAGCACCGAGCTGGCCAGCATTGCCGACGTCAGTGCTTCCACCGCCAGTGCCCACTTGGCGAAGCTCAAGGACCTGGCCTTGGTGCGCGTGCATGTGCAGGGGCGTCATCGTTACTACAGCCTGGCGGACAAGCGCGTCGCCCAAGCCCTTGAAGCGTTGATGGTGATCGGCCAGAGCGCCGCGCCGACCTTTACCCCGCGCACCCCGGATCGCCTGCAGTTTGCCCGCACCTGCTACGACCACATGGCCGGCACCTTGGCGGTGCGGCTGCATGATCGCTTACTTGAGGCCGGGTGGCTGGTGGAGGCAGGGCAGGGCTATGGGCTGAGCGAGTCGGGCGAGCAAATATTTGCGGAGATGGGCATTGATGTTCAGGTGCTCGCCGCGCAACGACGTCGGTTCGCCTGCCCCTGCCTGGACTGGAGCATGCGCCGTCCGCACCTGGGCGGCGCCTTGGGAGCGGCGTTGTTGCAAGTGGCGATCAAGCGCAAATGGGTGCTCCAGGACCTGGACAGCCGGGCACTGGGGCTGACAGCCAGCGGGCGCAAGGAAATGGCCGCGCGGTTTGGCGTGGATGTCGAGCAAGCGGTTGCACCGGCCGATGCCGTCGCGAGCAGGCTCGCGCCCACCGTGGAACTGCGCTGAAGCAAGGCTTGGGCTTGTGGCGAGGGAGCTTGCTCCCTCGCCACAAGTGGATCAGACCTTGACGATCCAACCCGCTGGCGCTTCGACGTCACCGGTCTGCACGCCGGTCAGCTCTTTGTAGAGCTTCTGGGTGATCGGGCCGACTTCGGTTTCGCTGTGGAACACGTGCAGCTTGTCCTTGTAGTGGATGCCGCCGATCGGCGTGATCACCGCCGCGGTACCGCAGGCACCGGCTTCCTTGAAGTCCGACAGCTTGTCGATCAGCACGTCGCCTTCGATCACTTCCAGCCCCAAGCGCGATTTGGCCAGTTCGATCAGCGACAGGCGAGTGATGCCTGGCAGGACCGAAGGGGAGTTGGGGGTGACGAATTTGCCGTCGTGGGTGATGCCGAAGAAGTTGGCCGAACCGACTTCCTCGATCTTGGTGTGAGTCAGCGGATCGAGGTAGATGCAGTCGGCGAAGCTGGCCTTCTTGGCCTGGGAACCCGGCATCAGGCTGGCGGCGTAGTTGCCACCGACCTTGGCCGCGCCGGTGCCTTGTGGGGCGGCGCGGTCGAAGGTGGAGATCAGGAAGTTGTGCGGGGTCAGGCCGCCCTTGAAGTAGGCGCCGACCGGGATGCAGAAGATCGAGAAGATGAATTCGGGCGCGGTGCGCACACCGATGTTGTCACCCACGCCGATCACGAACGGACGCAGGTACAGCGCGCCGCCGGTGCCGTAGGGCGGGATGAAGCGTTCGTTGGCGCGGACCACTTGCTTGCAGGCTTCGACGAACTGTTCGGTGTCGACCTGCGGCATCAGCAGGCGGGCGCAACTGCGCTGCATGCGGGCGGCGTTCTGGTCCGGGCGGAACAGGTTGATCGAGCCGTCCTTGCAACGATAGGCCTTCAGGCCCTCGAAGCATTGCTGGCCGTAGTGCAGGGCGGTGGAGCCTTCGCTGATGTGCAGCACACTGTCGTCGGTCAGGGTGCCGGCGTCCCAGGCGCCATCGCGCCAGTGCGACAGGTAGCGCTTGTCGGTCTTGATGTAGTCAAAGCCCAGTTTGTCCCAATTGATGCTCTCGTTACCCATGACACCCTCTATTGCTTAACAACCGTCGAAACGGTTCAAGGCTTCTGACGTTTTTTGGATGGGGACAACAATACTTCATTCCGGGGCTGTTTCGCAGCCTGCTCGATTGGGGTAGGCAGATAAATGGTGGTGTTTTTGAAAATTCGCGAGCAAGCCCGCTCCCACATTGGATTGCGTTCGCATGAGCGACCGGGATCACCTGTGGGAGCGGGCTTGCTCGCGAAGAGGCCACCACTCACACCCTCAAATCCCCTGAGTCACACATGCAACGCATGCCCCAACGCCCGCAGCGCCGCTTCCTGTACCGCCTCACCCAGCGTCGGGTGGGCGTGGATGGTGCCGGCGATGTCTTCCAGGCGCGCGCCCATTTCCAGTGACTGGCCGAACGCGGTGGCCAGTTCCGAGACGCCCACGCCGACGGCCTGCCAGCCGACGATCAGGTGATTGTCCCGTCGCGCCACGACCCGAACGAAGCCGCTTTTCGATTCCAGGGTCATGGCGCGGCCGTTGGCGGCGAACGGGAAGCTGGAAACGATGCAGTCCAGGCCGGCCGCCTTGGCCTCGTCCGGTGTCTTGCCCACCACCACCAGCTCCGGGTCGGTGAAGCACACCGCGGCGATGGCCGCCGGGTTGAATTCCCGCTGCCGACCGGCGATCAGTTCGGCGACCATTTCGCCCTGGGCCATGGCCCGGTGGGCGAGCATCGGTTCGCCGCTCAGGTCCCCGATGGCCCAGACATTGCGCATGCTGGTCTGGCAACGCTGGTCGATTTTTACCGCCGCGCCGTTCATCGCCAAGTCCAGTGCTTCGAGGTTCCAGCCCTGGGTGTTGGGCCGGCGCCCCACGGCGACCAGGACCCGGTCGGTCTCAAGGTTCAGGCTGTCGCCAGCCGGGTCACGGACTTGCAACGTGCTGGCCTGTGCATCGAACCCTTCGACGCTGTGCTTGAGGTACAGCTTCACACCCAGTTGCTTGAGCGCTTCGTGCACCGGCTGGGTCAGCTCGCCGTCGTAGGCCGGCAGGATCCGCTCCTGGGCTTCGACCACACTGACCTCGGCGCCGAGCTTGCGGTAGGCGATGCCCAGCTCCAGGCCGATGTAGCCGCCGCCGACCACCACCAGGTGCCTGGGCACCGAGGTCGGCGCGAGGGCTTCGGTGGAGGACACGATCGGCCCGCCCAGCGGCAGCATCGGCAGGTTGACGCTGGTCGAGCCGGTGGCCAGCAGCAGGTGTTCGCACTGGATGCGGGTGTCGCCGACTTCGACGGTCTTGCCGTCGACAACCTTGGCCCAGCCCTGGATGACCTGGACCTTGTGCTTCTTGAGCAGCGCTGCGACGCCGGTGGTCAGGCGATCGACGATGCCGTCTTTCCATTCGACGCTCTTGCCGATGTCCAGGCTCGGCGCCGCGACCGTGATGCCCAATGCCGACCCCTGACTGTGGTGCCGCGTCTGGTGAAACTGCTCGGCCACATGGATGAGCGCCTTGGACGGGATGCAGCCGATGTTCAGGCAGGTTCCGCCCAGCGCCTGGCCTTCCACCAGGATGGTCGGGATGCCCAGTTGCCCGGCACGGATCGCCGCCACATAACCGCCAGGGCCGCCGCCGATGATCAGCAAGGTGGTGTTCAAAGTCTGTTGCATGCCAGCTCCCATGATTAATCGACGAACAAGGTGGCGGGTTGTTCGAGCAGACCGCGCAGGGCCTGAATGAATTGCGCCGCGTCCATGCCATCGACCACCCGGTGATCGAAGGAACTGGAGAGGTTCATCATTTTGCGGACGACGATCTGGCCCTTGATGACCATGGGTCGCTCGACGATCTTGTTCACGCCGACGATGGCCACTTCCGGCAGGTTCAGCACCGGCGTGCTGACGATGCCGCCGAGGGCGCCCAGGCTGGTCAGGGTGATGGTCGAGCCGGACAGTTCATCGCGGCTGGCCTTGCCGTTGCGGGCGGCCGTGGCGAGGCGGCTGATCTCGGCCGCGCTGTCCCACAGGCTGCGGGCCTCGGCATGGCGCACCACCGGCACCATCAGGCCGACGTCGCTCTGGGTGGCCACGCCGACGTGCACCGCGCCAGAACGATGGATGACCTGGGCTTCGTCGTCGTAGCGCGCGTTCATCTGCGGGAAGTCTCGCAGGGCCACCACCAGCGCTCGCAACAGGAATGGCAACAGGGTCAGCTTGCCGCGGTTGGCACCATGTTTTTCATTCAAGTGGAGCCGCAGCTCTTCCAGGGCGGTGACGTCGATTTCCTCGACGTAGCTGAAATGGGCGGCGCGCTGGGTCGCTTCCTGCATGCGCTGGGCGATCTTGCGACGCATGCCGATCACCGGGATCTGCTGCTCGTCGTGGCGTTCGGCGTAGCCGGAACCGCCCTTGGCCTGCGTCGAAGGACCTTGGGCCAGGTACGCTTCCAGGTCTTCGTGCAGCACCCGGCCGGCGGGGCCGCTGCCCTGGACCAGGCGCAACTGGATACCCAGGTCCAAGGCGTGCTTGCGCACCGCGGGGGATGCCAGCGGACGCTCATTGGGTTCGCGGGCCACCGGGGCCTGGGCGGCCGGACGCGGGGCGGTGGGCTTTTGTGTCGCCGGTTGTGCGGCTGCCACCGGCACAGGGGGCGGCGCCGGCGCCGGTTTCGCGGCCTGCACCTCAGGGGCCGCTTGTGCCGATTCCTTGAGGTTGCCGGCGCCTTCCACTTCAATGCGGATCAGTTCGCTGCCTACCGCCATGACTTCGCCCGGCTCGCCGCCCAGGGCAATGACCCGGCCGTGTACCGGCGAGGGGATGTCCACCATGGCCTTGTCGGTCATGACATCGGCCAGCACCTGGTCCTCGACCACCAGGTCGCCGACCTTGACGTGCCACACCGACAGTTCCACTTCGGCGATGCCTTCGCCAATGTCCGGCATCTTGATAACGTGCGTGCCCATTCAGACCTCCATGACCCGTTTCAACGCCGCACCCACACGGGACGGCCCTGGGAAATACGCCCACTCCTGCGCATGCGGGTAGGGGGTGTCCCAACCGGTGACGCGCTCGATGGGCGCTTCCAGGTAGTGGAAGCAATGTTCCTGGACCAGCGACACCAGCTCGGCGCCGAAGCCGCAGGTGCGGGTGGCTTCGTGGACGATCACGCAGCGGCCGGTCTTTTTCACTGACTTGACGATGGTTTCCAGGTCCAGCGGCCACAGGCTGCGCAGGTCGATGACCTCGGCGTCGACGCCACTTTCCTCGGCGGCCACCTGGGACACGTAGACGGTGGTGCCGTAGGTGAGGATGGTCACCTCATTGCCGGGACGGGTGATGGCGGCCACGTCCAGCGGCACGGTGTAGTAACCGTCCGGGACTTGCGCGTTGGGGTGTTTCGACCACGGCGTTACCGGGCGGTCGTGGTGCCCGTCGAACGGGCCGTTATACAGGCGCTTGGGTTCGAGGAAGATCACCGGGTCATCGTTCTCGATGGAGGCGATCAACAGGCCCTTGGCGTCGTAGGGGTTCGATGGCATCACCGTGCGCAGGCCACAGACCTGGGTGAACATCGCCTCGATGCTCTGGCTGTGGGTCTGGCCGCCATAGATCCCGCCGCCGCAGGGCATGCGCAGGGTCATCGGCGCGGTGAACTCGCCGGCCGAGCGATAGCGCAGGCGCGCCGCTTCGGAAATGATCTGGTCCGAGGCCGGGTAGACGTAGTCGGCGAACTGGATTTCAGCCACGGGCCGCAAGCCGTAGGCGCCCATGCCCACCGCCACGCCGACGATGCCGCTTTCGGAAATCGGCGCGTCGAACACCCGCGAGGTGCCGTACTTGTTCTGCAGGCCTTCGGTGCAGCGGAACACGCCGCCGAAGTAGCCCACGTCCTGGCCGAACACCACGACGTTGTCGTCGCGTTCGAGCATCACGTCCATGGCCGAGCGCAAAGCCTGGATCATGGTCATGGTGGTAGTGGTCATGGCGGTATCCAGCGCAATAGTGTTGTTGTGATCGTTCATGTCAGATCCCCAACTGCTGACGCTGGCGCTTCAAGTGCTCCGGCATCTCTTTGTAGACGTCTTCGAACATCGTCGCGGCGCTCGGCACCTGGCCGCCGGCGAGCGTGCCGTACTGCTCGGCTTCTTTCTGGGCGGCGATGATCTGCGCTTCCAGCTCGGCGCTGACGGCGGCGTGTTCCTCTTCCGACCAGACGCCCTCGCGGATCATGTGTTGCTTGAGGCGGGCAATCGGGTCGCCCAGCGGGAAGTGGCTCCAGTCGTCGGCGGGGCGGTACTTGGAAGGATCGTCGGAGGTGGAGTGCGGGCCGGCGCGGTAGGTGACCCATTCGATCAGCGCCGGGCCGAGGTTGCGGCGGGCGCGTTCGGCGGCCCAGCGCGAGGCGGCGTAGACGGCCATGAAGTCGTTGCCATCGACCCGCAGCGAAGCGATGCCGCAACCGACGCCGCGTCCGGCGAAGGTCGTGGCTTCACCGCCGGCGATGGCCTGGAAGGTGGAGATCGCCCATTGGTTGTTGACCACGTTGAGGATCACCGGTGCGCGGTAGACGTGGGCGAAGGTGAGGGCGGTGTGGAAGTCCGATTCGGCGGTGGCACCGTCACCGATCCAGGCCGAGGCGATCTTGGTGTCGCCCTTGATCGCCGAGGCCATGCCCCAGCCCACGCCTTGGATGAATTGCGTGGCCAGGTTACCGGAAATGGTGAAGAAACCAGCGTCCTTGACCGAGTACATGATCGGCAACTGCCGGCCCTTGAGCGGATCGCGCTCGTTGGACAGCAGTTGGCAGATCAGGTCGACCAGCGGCACGTCGCGGGCCATCAGGATGCTTTGCTGACGATAGGTGGGGAAGCACATGTCGTCGATGTTCAACGCCAGGGCCTGGGCGCTGCCGATGGCTTCCTCGCCAAGGCTCTGCATGTAGAACGACATCTTTTTCTGACGCTGGGCGACCACCATGCGGTTGTCGTAGATCCGCGTCTTGAGCATGGCACGCATGCCTTTGCGCAGGATGTCGACGGGGATGTCCTTGGCCCATTCACCCAAGGCGTTGCCCTGGTCGTCGAGCACGCGAATCAGGCTGCGGGCCAGGTCGATGGTGTCGGCCGGCTCCACGTCGATGGGCGGTTTGCGCACCGTGCCGGCGTCGCTCAGATGCAGGTAGGAGAAGTCGGTCTTGCAGCCGGGACGGCCCGAGGGTTCGGGAACGTGCAGGCGTAGCGGTTCGTACGCTGGGTTCATGGCTTTCTACGCTCGATCTTGTGAATTTCTTGTAGTGGGCGCGCTAGCTGACGAATTCCCCGTGGTACGGGGAAATTGTCCTACAACAATCATAGGCTCGACGAGGAAGAATATTTTTCTCTGTTGGCTTGCTGTTCAGATCATTTGCAGATAAAAAATCTGCACAACGATAAAAAACAGGATTATTTGTCTCATGCGTAAATTGGATCGCACCGACATCGGCATTCTGAACAGCCTTCAGGAGAACGCCCGCATCACCAACGCCGATCTCGCCCGCTCGGTCAATCTTTCGCCCACGCCGTGCTTCAACCGGGTACGGGCCATGGAAGAGCTGGGGGTGATCCGCGAGCAGGTCACCTTGCTGGACGCCGACCTGCTGGGCCTGCACGTGAACGTGTTCATCCACGTCAGCCTGGAGAAACAGGTGGAAGAGGCGCTGCAGCACTTCGAGGAGGCGATCTCCGACCGGCCGGAGGTGATGGAGTGCTACCTGATGGCGGGCGACCCGGACTACCTGATCCGCGTGCTGGTGCCGACGATCCAGTCGCTGGAGCGTTTCATGATGGACTTTTTGACCAAGGTCCCGGGCGTGGCGAACATCCGCTCCAGCTTCGCCCTCAAGCAGGTGCGCTACAAGACGGCGTTGCCGTTGCCGGCCAATGGGTTGACGTTGGGTACCTGAAGATTGGGGCCGCTTCGCGCCCCAGCGGGAGCAAGCTCCCTCGCCACGGGGAAGGTAACTGGCGGGCCGGTACCGGATCGAACATCGTCCTGTGGCGAGGGAGCTTGCTCCCGCTGGGCTGCGCAGCAGCCCCATACTGCTACAGCTGATTGATCGGAATCTTCAGGTACGCCACGCCATTGTCTTCGGCCGGCGGCAGATGCCCGGCCCGCACGTTCACCTGCACCGCAGGCAACAACAGCGTCGGCATGCCCAGCGTACCGTCGCGCTGGGTACGCATGGCCACGAACGTGGCTTCGTCGATGCCGTCGTGAATGTGAATGTTGTGCTGACGCTGCTCGCCCACAGTGCTCATGCATTGGGGTTCGCGGTGCTCTGGCGGGTAGTCGTGGCACACGTAGAGCCGCACGCCGGCGGGAAATGCCAGCAGTTTGCGGATCGACGCGTAGAGCTGGTGGGCGTCGCCGCCGGGGAAGTCGCAGCGGGCGGTGCCGACGTCGGGCATGAACAGCGTGTCCCCCACCAGGATCACGTCCCCATCGATCAGGTAAGCCATGTCCGCCGGGGTATGACCGGGCACATGCAGGGCGGTGGCCTTGAGGTTGCCAATGGCGAAGGATTCGTCGGCGGCGAACAGGTGGTCGAACTGCGAGCCGTCCACGGCAAATTGCGGTTCTAGGTTGAACAGCGTCTTGAACACCCGCTGGACCCGGTCGATGGCGTGGCCGATGGCGATCCGGCCACCCAGTACTCGGCGCAGATAGGGCGCGGCGGACAGGTGATCGGCATGGGCGTGGGTTTCCAGCAGCCATTGCACGGTCAAGCGGTGTTCGGCCACGAACGCGACGATACGGTCGGCCTGTGTCGTCGCACTGCGCCCCGAGGCCGGGTCGTAGTCGAGTACCGGATCGACCACTGCGCATTGCCCGCCGTCGTGCTCATACACGACATAGGTGTAGGTCTTGGAAGCGGGGTCGAGAAAGCCTTGGATCTGCGCGGGCATGACAGCGAGCCTGTAGGGGAAGAACCGGTTGCAACCCGTAAGGTTTACAACATATGGTCCGCAGCTTAGTGAGGGCCACGGCGTCCTGCAAATGCGATCGCACCTGCCAACAGGTGTGCGCGGCGTGAGAGAGACTTATGTTACTGGCGAGTTTTTTCGGCGTGGTCATGGGCCTGATCCTGGGCTTGACGGGGGCGGGCGGTGGGATTCTCGCGGTTCCGGCGTTGGTGCTGGGGCTGGGCTTGAGCATGACCCAGGCCGCGCCCGTGGCGCTGTTCGCCGTGGGCAGCGCGGCGGCGGTGGGCGCCATCGATGGCCTGCGTCATGGTCTGGTGCGCTATCGCGCGGCGTTGCTGATCGCGCTGCTGGGGGCGGTGTTTTCGCCGTTGGGCATCTTCCTGGCCCATCAGCTCTCGGAAAAGATTCTGATGATCCTGTTCAGCCTGCTGATGGTGCTGGTAGCGGCGCGCATGTTGCGCCGGGAAACCCCGCAGTCCGGGCCAAGCGACCACGGCGCGGCCAGTTGGGGCCAGAAGAATTGCATGCTCGACCGCCAGACCGGGCGCCTGGCCTGGACCCCGCGCTGCACCGCCACGCTGGCGGCGCTTGGCGCGGTGACCGGCGTGGTCTCCGGCCTGTTGGGCGTGGGCGGCGGTTTCCTGATCGTGCCGGCGTTCAAGCAACTGACCGACGTGCAGATGCGCGGGATCGTTGCCACCTCGCTGATGGTCATCAGCCTGATTTCGCTGATCGGCGTGGCGGGGGCCTTTCATGCCGGGGTGCGTATCGACCAGGTCGGCGCGGTGTTCATCGTGGCCAGCATCGTTGGAATGGTGCTGGGCCGGCGCCTGGCGGCTCGCGTCCCGGCCCGGGTGCTGCAAGTGGGGTTTGCCGCGATCTGCCTGGGGGTGGCGGTGTACATGTGGGTTCGGGCGTAGCTGCATGTGCTTTTTTGTGAGAACCCAGTCCAGGCGAGGAGGGGTTATAGCGGCCTGCACTGCATCGAAAAACCCAGCGCCACCGACTGCCCTTGCTCCAGCAAGCGCAACCCCGGCCGTCCAGGCAGGTGGTGGGCGTTGACCGGGTGGCTGACCGGTTCGATGCAAAAGAACCCCAGGTCCACCGGGCAGTAGAGCAGGAAGTAGTCGCCGCCGCTCGCCCGGCATTCCAGTTCATAGCCCAAGTCCGGTTGCTGGATCAGGCAGTGCCCGTCCCAACCCCCGAAGCCATTGTCAACCAGGGTGTCCGGCAGCGGGCGGGGTTGCTGGAAGTTCCAATCGGCCGGCACGTCTGTGCGTTCGGTCGGCATTTTCGTGCTGTCGCACAACCACACTTCGCTGGCGCGGGTTTGCAGGCGTGTACCGGCCGTGCGCGGAAAGTACGGGTGCAGGCCCAACCCATGCCACGCCGACTGTTCGGCCAGGTGAGTGACGTGCAAAGCGATTTGCAACTGGCCGTTGTCCAAGCGAATTCGCAGGCTGGCGCAGTAGGCGAATGGGGTGCGGCTGTCCAGTTGCAGCAACGCTTCCTGTTCGCTGTGTTCGGTCACTTGCCAGGGTTGTTGCCAGGCACTGCCATGGATCGGAAACGGGTCGTTGGCACTGTTGGCGTCCAGGGCCAGCCAGCCGGACGGGCAGTCGAAACCGCCTTGGGCAATGCGGTTCGACCACGGGATCAGCGGGAAGCCGCCAAGCTTGCCGGGCAGGCCGTTGTCCACCGCGCCGGGCGCACTCGGGCGTAGCAGCGGGGCGCCGTTGCCCAGCAAGGTCCAGTCCACGAGGCTGGCGCCCAGGTGCGGGGCCAGGGTGAGGTGGGTGAGTTGGTCTTTGAGGTGCAATAGGGGGGGCGTCATGATGATCTTGCCTACTGAGCAGAAATTCTGATGCGAACGCTGTTGTGGCGAGGGGATTTATCCCCGTAGGGCTGCACAGCAGCCCCAAGACCTGCCGACTCGCTGTGTCAGGCAGATTGAGTCTGCTGTGATGGGGCTGCTGCGCAGCCCAACGGGGATGAATCCCCTCGCCACAAGGGGATTTTTTGTTGACTGTGGTTACAACACCAAATGCGGCAACCAGAGTGAAATGGCGGGGACATAAGTCACCAGCATCAGCACCAGGAACAGCATGGCGTAGAACGGCAGCAGGGCCTTGACCGTGCTTTCGATGCTGACCTTGCCGATGGCAGAACCCACGAACAACACCGCACCCACCGGTGGCGTGATCAGGCCGATACCCAGGTTCACCAGCATGATCATGCCGAACTGCACCGGATCCACGCCGATACCCATGATCACCGGCATCAGGATCGGTGTCAGGATCAGGATCAGCGGCGCCATGTCCATCACGGTGCCCAGCAGCAGCAACATCACGTTGATGCACATCAGGATCACGTAGCGGTTATCCGATAGCGTCAGGAATGCGGTGGTGATCTTCGCCGGAATTTCCATCAGCGTCATGATGTAGCCGAAACTGGCGGCGAAGCCGATCAGGATCATCACGATGGAGATGGTGCGTACCGTACGGTGCATCAGTTTCGGCAACTCACTCCACTTGTAGTCGCGATAGATGCACATGGTCACGAAGAAAGCCCACACCACGGCAATGGCGGCCGATTCGGTGGCCGTGAAAACACCCGAGAGGATGCCGCCAAGGATGATGAACAGCGTCATCATGCCCCACATGGCTTCCTTGCAGATCTTCAACGCTTGTTTGAGCGGAATGACCTCGCCCTTGGGGTAATTGCGCTTTCTCGCAAAGACCAGGCACAGCGCCATCAGGCAGAGGTTCATCATGATGCCGGGGACGATGCCGGCCATGAACAGCGAACCGATGGAAACGGTGCCGCCAGCGGCGAGGGAGTACAGCACCGCGTTGTGGCTGGGAGGTGTCAGCAACGCTTGCACCGAACCACTGACGGTGACGGCGGTGGCGAACTCACGCGGATAGCCGCGGCGCTCCATTTCCGGAATCAGCACCGACCCGACCGAGGCGGTATCGGCTACGGAGGAGCCGGAGATCGCGCCAAAAAAACTTGAAGCCACCAGGTTGACCAATGACAGGCCACCGCGCACGAAGCCTACCAACACGCTGGCAAATGCCACCAG
The DNA here is from genome assembly GCF_001269745.1 of Pseudomonas sp. P97.38. Lineage (NCBI taxonomy): Bacteria > Pseudomonadati > Pseudomonadota > Gammaproteobacteria > Pseudomonadales > Pseudomonadaceae > Pseudomonas > Pseudomonas sp. P97.38. Next base: position 4,136 of record NZ_LHVJ01000007.1, on the reverse strand, counting down.
TCGGCGGGACATGCCGCCCTCGGCCATGATCGCGCCCGCCAGGACGAAGAAGGGAATGGCCAACAACGAGAACTTGTTCACGCCGCCGGTTATCTGAATCATCATGGCCTGGAACGGAATATCGATCCACCACGCCCCGATCAGGGCGGCGGCGCCCAGCGCATAGGCGACCGGCATGCCGATCATGATCAACAACAAAAAACTGCCCAGCAGAATCAGAGCGTCCATTAAGCGGCACCTTCGTTTTCTTCGACCAGGTCGAACTGCACGACCCGACGCTTGCTTTGATCACCCAGCAAGAGTTTTTCCAGGACAAAAATCAGTGTCAGGAAACCCCCGATCGGGATCGGCATGTAGGTGATGCCGACGCGCAAGGTGGGGATTGCGCTCATGAATTGATTCCAGGTGGTCATGCACAGCTTGGTGCCCCAGATAGTCATGAAAATGCACACCGCCGCCATCAGGAGCTGGGTGAATACCGAAGCCAGGGTTTGCCAGTGCGGGGGCAGGCGGCTGGTGACCATGTCCACGGCCATGTGCGAGCCGGAGCGGTAGCTGGCGGCGGCACCGATGAACGTAAATACGATCATCAGCAAGATGGCGGTGGGCTCCGGCCAGCTTGAGCCGGTACCGAGTACGTAGCGGGCAAACACCCCCCACGGAATCATCAGCGCAACGGCGAGGACAGAAAGGCCGGCCACCCAGATGCACGTCATGTAAATCGTGTCGTTGATACGCAGCAGTAAATTCTTCATCGGGTTCCACCGTAACCGGGCGCGCCTTTTAACCACGGCGCGCCCAGCCTTGTCGTGAGTTCAGATCCAGAGGGGGTTACTGGACCGCTTCGATACGCTTGATCAGATCGGCATACGGCGCGCCGTATTTGGCCCGGATCGGTGCGGTGGCGTCGTAGAAAGGTTTCTTGTCGACGGTGATGAACTCGACGCCGGCGGCCTTGAGTTTTTCTTCACTGGCGGCGGACTTCTTGTCCCACAGCACGCGCTCTTCTGCCTGGGCCGCCTTGGCCGCCTTTTTCACCATGTCTTGCTGCTCTGAGGTGAGCTTGTTCCAGGTGATCTTCGACATCACGATCGGCTCGGGCAGGATCAGGTGGCCGGTCAGGCTGTAGAACTTGGCGTTCTGGTAGTGGTTGTGTTCAAGCATGGTCGGTGGGTTGTTTTCCGCGCCGTCGATCACGCCGGTCTGCAAGGCGCTGAAGATTTCGCCGGTGTCCATGGCGATGCCGTTGCCGCCCATGGCGTTGATGGTCTCGATGAACATCGGGTTGCCTTGCACGCGAATCTTCATGCCTTTTAGGTCTTCGAGCTTGCGCACTGGCTTCTTGGTGTAGAGGTTGCGCGTGCCGCCATCCATCCAGGCCAGGGCCACCAGGCCGAACTCGGAGTTGGTGATCCGGTCGAGGATCGCATCGCCCACTTCACCGTCGATGACAGCGCGCATGTGCGCCTGGTCACGGAAGATGAATGGCATGTTGAAGACATTCACGTCCGGGACCACAGGGCCGACGATCCCCAGGCTGACGCGAGACATCTGGATCGCGCCGGCTTGCATCTGCTCGATGACTTCTTTCTCAGAGCCCAGGACGCCACCTGGGAAATACTTGAACTTCAGCTCGCCGTTGCTCTCTTTCTCCAGAGTTTTACCCATGGATTCCTCGGCGACCACGGTCGGGTAGCCCTTGGGGTGGATGTCGGCGATCTTGATATCGAGGGCGTGAGCCGCCTGCGCCAGAAAGGCCAGGGGCAATGCTGCGATCAGAAGCGTGCGTTTGAAATTCATGGTCAATCTCCAGTCTTGTTTTTTTTATGGGGCTCATCCAGTGAAGCGGCACTGCAGGTCAGCTCGCGGAGTGGTTCAACCCTCCGAAAGCCGGTTCAGCCAGGCCCTTGACGCCGGGGTTGAGGGCGAACACACCCCCGGCCAGGGACTGTGGGTCGGTGTCGTCACCGGGGCGGATCGAGGTGACGAACAAGGTGTCCAGGCGACTGCCGCCAAAGGCGCACATCGTCGGTTTCTTCACCGGCACGGACAGCGAGCGGTCGAGCCGGCCGTCCGGAGTGAAGCGATGGATCAGGCCGGCATCGTTGGCGCAGATCCAGTAGCAACCGTCTGCATCCACTGCCGCGCCATCCGGGCGGCCGGGCAACGGTTGCATGTCGACGAACAGCCGTCGGTTCGAGGGGGTGCCGCTGTCGATGTCATAGTCGAAGGCCCAGATGCGCTGGACCAGGGGGTGTGAATCCGAGAGGTACATCGTGCGGCCGTCCGGGCTGAACCCCAGGCCGTTGGGCACGATGAAGCCGCTCAACTGCGCTTGCACCGGGCTGCGTTGCCCGGCCTCGAAGCGATACATCCGGCCCTCGTCTACGTTGGCGCCCATGTTCAGCACCATGCTGCCGGCCCAGAAGCGTCCCTGGCGATCGCAGCGACCATCGTTCAGGCGCATGTCGGGGCGGCTGTGCTCGACGCTGGCGCACAGTTCGCTGTCCAGGCTGCCGTCGTCATGGGGGTGCAGGCGGAAGAATCCGCTTTCCATGCCCGCGACCCAACCACCGTCCTGATGCCGGGCGAGGCAGGCGAGCATTTCCGGGGCCTGCCAGCCCTTGAACTGGCCGGTTCCGGCGTTCCAGCACTGCAGGCCGCCGCTGGGAATATCGACCCAGTACAGGGCGTTTTCCTCGGCCACCCACACCGGGCTTTCCCCGACGGCGTTGCGTGCATCGACAATCAATTCGGCTTGCATGGTGCTTCCCTTGTGCATTCGTATCCCATGAAAACAGTCGGATCAGTCGTCGAACGGGCCGGCCGCGACGAAGGCCCCGCCCTGGTAGACCATGGCCGGGTCATCGGCGGCCGGCATGGGCTGTGCCTCGATCTTGGCGCGGAAGATTTCCGAACTGTCCTTGGGCTGGTAGCCCAGGTGCGCGGCGTGGCTGTTGTCCCACCACACGTCGCGGTTGGCCGACACGCCATAGACCACGGTGTGGCCGACGTCGGGGGTGTAGAGCGAGCATTCGATCAGTTGGGTCAGGTCGTCGAAGCTCAGCCAGGTGCTCATCATCCGGCGGTTCTGTGGCTCGGCGAACGAGGAGCCGATACGGATGCTTACGGTCTCGATGCCGTAGCGATCGAAGTAGAAATTCGCCACGTCTTCACCATAGGACTTGGACAGACCGTAGTAGCCATCCGGGCGCCGCGGGGAGAGGGCGTCGAGGGTTTCGTCCTGCTTGTAGAAGCCGATGACGTGGTTGGAACTGGCGAAGATCACCCGCTTGACGCCGTGCTTGCGGGCGGCTTCGTAGAGGTGGAAGACACCGCTGATGTTCGGGCCGAGGATTTCCTCGAACGGACGCTCCACTGAAACACCGCCGAAATGCAGGATGGCATCGACGCCTTCCACCAACCGGTGCACGGCCTGTTTGTCGGACAGGTCGCACAGCACCACCTCTTCGCTTTCATCGATGGCCGGGGCCATGGTGGCGATGTCCGACAGGCGAATATGTCGGGCGAAGGGCTTGAGGCGTTCACGCAGGACTTTGCCGAGGCCGCCGGCGGCACCGGTCAGCAGCAGGCGATTGAGAGGATGGCGGAGAGGTGTCGTAGTCATGAAGTTACCTGAGCGAACAGTGAGGAGATATCAGTTATAGGTTGCCGTTTTGACCGCTGGAAAAAATCCTTGCCGTGGTAACGACCGAATCCATCTACGCCGCCATTTCCCTGTGGGAGCGAGCTTGCTCGCGAAAGCGTTGGGTCAGCTTGCATCGATGTTGAATGTGATAACGCCTTCGCGAGCAAGCCCGCTCCCACAGGGATGTTCAGCGGCCACAGGGATTTGCGTACAGCACAAATCCCTTGTGGGAGCGGGCTTGCCCGCGAAGACGGTGGCACCGTCACCACCTGAATCAGCAGACCCACCGCAACCGCCTTACAACAAGCTGATTGGGTAGCTGATGAAAATGCGGTTCTCATCGAACTCATTGGTGCTGAAATCCCGCCGCATCGTCGAGTTGCGCCATTTCACGTTAAGGCTTTTCAGCGCGCCGCTCTGCACGGTGTAGGCCAGTTCGGTTTCGCGGCCCCATTCCTTGCCATCGTCGACGGTGGCGGTGTGCACA
>NZ_LHVJ01000006.1:0-465 GCF_001269745.1 Pseudomonas sp. P97.38 | reverse complement strand
CTACGTCGACGGGGACCCGGCGCACTCCACCGAGACCACCAAGGCCCAGCACCCTCTGGCGGCGGCCGAAGTGATCGTCGAGGAAGTCGAAGGCAACCCGGGTTACTACAACTCCAAGTTCTACCTGCGTCCGCACTACCAGCTCGAAGGGCTGACCGTGTCGCTGCGCCTGGTATCGAAACTGCCGTCGGCCAAGGGCGCGTAAGCAACAGTATTTGTCGGCGGGCCCGCTCCCACAGGTCCGGTGTTTCGGCTGACATCCAACGTAATTTCGCAAGGTCAGCGTCAACCAAACAATGTGGTTAGAAACCACACAGGGAGAAAACATGGCTGTTGATATTTTCATCAAGATCGGCGACATCAAGGGCGAGTCCATGGACAAGGCCCACAAGGACGAAATCGACGTCCTGAACTGGAGCTGGGGCATGTCCCAGTCCGGCAACATGCACACCGGCAGCGGCGGTG
>NZ_LHVJ01000005.1:0-783 GCF_001269745.1 Pseudomonas sp. P97.38 | reverse complement strand
AAAACAGATMGGCTCAAACAAGGCGCGCAGCCAAAGGCCCGGCGTGCTCGGCATTCAGACGATACGGCTGTAGTTGCAGAAATTCGGGAGCATCTCGGTGATCTTCCCACGTATGGTTATCGCCGAATGTGGGGCCTGCTACGCCGATCCCGCGAGCAGTTGGCACTGCCTACAATCAATGTGAAGCGGGTCTACCGCGTGATGCGTGACCACCGACTTTTGCTGGCACGTCGTGTAAAACAGCCTGGTGTTGCTCGAAAGCATGAAGGTCGCGTTGCTGTTGCTACTAGCAACACCCGATGGTGTTCCGATGGGTTTGAATTTCGCTGCGACGACGGCGCCAAGTTGAGTGTGAGCTTCGCCTTGGACTGCTGCGACCGAGAGGCGATTGGCTGGGTCGCCAGCCCGACAGGCTACAGTGGCGACGATGTTCGCGACTTGATGCTGGAAAGCGTGGAGAAGCGGTTTGGCGATCAGCTGCCCAGCACGCCTGTGCAGTGGCTGAGCGATAATGGCTCGGCCTATATCGCAGAGCAGACTCGGCTCTTTGCACAGCAAATCGGCTTGCAGCCTGTCACGACGCCGGTTCGCAGCCCGCAGAGTAATGGCATGGCCGAGAGCTTCGTGAAGACCATCAAACGCGACTACGTGGCCCACATGCCTCGTCCGAACCGCGAAACGGCGCTACGTAACCTGGCAATCGCTTTCGAACATTACAACGAGCAGCATCCACACAGCGCGCTGAAATACCGCTCTCCCAGAGAGTTCAGGCGCATGAAAACG
>NZ_LHVJ01000004.1:0-976 GCF_001269745.1 Pseudomonas sp. P97.38 | reverse complement strand
CTTGCGCATCTCATTCCTGAATTTGTGGCTGGTGTATTGGCAACCTTGATCAGAATGAAACAGCACCTCTTTTGGACGGCCTCGCAATTGCACCGCCATCCGCAACGCTTCGCAGGTCAGAGTCATCGGAAATCATTGAAAACGACCACCCCACGATCCTGCGAGCAAACAAATCCAGTACTGCCGCGAAGTACATCCAGCGCTTACCCACCTTGATGTACGTCACATCACCACACCACACCTGATTGATCGCCGTGACATCAAACTTGCGCTTGAGCACGTGCGGCGCCACCAGGGCCTCCACGCCGGAAGATTTGTACTTGTGCCGCCGCCGCTGATGACTGGCAACACCGGCTTCGCGCATCAAGCTGCGAGCCATATGTCGCCCGACGCGATGCCCCTTTGCTTGCAACTCCTTAGAAAGGGTGCGAGACCCTGCGGACGCTCTGGATTCCTTGTGATGTTCGACCAGCACGGCTTTAAGTTTCTCCCGCTCAGGCTTCACCTTGCCTTGGCGCTGACGCCAGGCGTAAAAGCTGCTGCGGTTGACTCCAAACGCCCGACAGCAATTGTTAACGCCGTACTGCTCGTCCAGCTCATTGATCAACGAGAATGATCTTTGGAGTCCAAAAGCAGGAGAGCACTGGCCTTTTTTAGGATTTCAATGTCCAGGTCTTTTTGCCTGAGCAACGCTTTGAGCTGCTGGATCTCTCGCTGATCGGCGGTAATCGCCTTGGCCCCTTCCGGGGTCGAACCCAAGCGCTCTTTGCGAACCTGGTCGACCCAACGGCGCAAGGCAGTAGGGCCAATATCCAGAGTGGCACAGACCTCAGGAACTGACTGGCCTTCGTCCAGCACCATGCTGGCAGCTTTGAGCTTGAACTCACTGGAATAAGATTTACGCATAGCCAAACACCTCAGATTTGGGCGCCATCATAGCGCCCGATTGAAGTGTCCAAAATCATTAGGCCAGTTC
>NZ_LHVJ01000036.1:0-48708 GCF_001269745.1 Pseudomonas sp. P97.38 | reverse complement strand
GCGCTTAGAAAGCCAGATTGCGGTGTGGTGAAGACGAAACGAACCGAAAGTTTGCGGCTCACACCCGATCACATACCCGATTCGCTGGAACGCTGAAAAGCGCGCTGGCTCAAGAATTTCTTGACGACCATAGAGCATTGGAACCACCTGATCCCATCCCGAACTCAGAAGTGAAACGATGCATCGCCGATGGTAGTGTGGGGTTTCCCCATGTGAGAGTAGGTCATCGTCAAGATTGAATTCCGAAACCCCAATTGCGAAAGCAGTTGGGGTTTTGTTTTTGCGCTGAAAAAAGTCAGCCCCAAAAAAGGATGACCTGTAGAAGAGGCCATCCTTTTTGTTGGCAGGGCGCTTAAGCCTCGGGCACTGGACAGCTCAAGTCGCCTTCCTTGCAGTTGAGGTAGGCCTTGAATGCTTCAACCCGTGTCTTGGTCTGCGTGGTCATGCAGGTACTGTAGATCAGTGGATAAACGCTGCCGCCTTCGACCCCGGAGGCGGAGAAGTCGCATTCGGCGTCACGGAAAGCGATCCAGGCGCGCTGTGCCTTGACCAGCATCTGCTTGGCCTCGGGATTGTCCTTCAGGCGTCCCGTGATCTGCTTGTAAAGGTCATTCAGCTCTTTGTCGGCCGCCTTGTACTCTTGGGCCGAGCATTGGTTCATATCGCCTTGAGTCATGGCATTGGCGCAGTCGTCGGCTTGGGCAGGGCTGATGAATAGCAGAGGTGTCAGGGCCAGAAGCAGGCGTGGGGACATACCGGGTCTCTCCTTGAGAGGTGAAATGGCTGGGGGAGTTTACATCGGTCAGGGGCACCGGGCTGGAAACAACGACCTGATACAACTTTCCGGTTGGCCTTGTGGTCTTACAAGCCTACTGTTGAACACAGGAGGTGACCCATGCATTCATCCGATCGCATTGAAAGAAAGATCCTGCTCAAGGTCCCGCGGGCTCAAGTCTGGCGAGCCTTGGCCAATGCCGAAGCTTTTGGGCAGTGGTTCGGTGTCGCGCTTGAGGGGAAGCGGTTCGTGGCGGGTGAGCGTACCCAGGGGCAAATCACTTATCCAGGTTACCAACACCTCATCTGGGACGTGGCGGTGGAGCGGGTGGAGCCCGAGCGGGTGTTCTCGTTTCGTTGGCATCCCTACGCCATCGAGCCCGACGTGGATTACTCCCAGGAGCCCGAGACACGGGTGCAATTCGAACTCGAAGACATGAACGGCGGCACCTTGCTGAAGGTGGTGGAGTCCGGCTTCAACGCCATTCCCGAGGCGCGTCGGCTCAAGGCTTTTCGTATGGACAGCCGTGGCTGGGACGAGCAAATGGCCAATATCGAGGCGTTCCTGGGCAAGTCCTGAGCGGACTTGGCTGTCATGCCTGACCAGATGCAAGGTTTTGGAGGATACCGGTATAGCGAATGTCTTACACGCAATAGTAGCTATTTCGTCTATTGCACTTTGGATCCGAAGCGTAATCTGGCCCCATCCACTGAAGCACAGGATGTGCTCAGGATCAGGGACGATCGACCTTGCAAGGATAGCTATCGACAGGGAGTCGTAATGGTCTTGGAAAAACCCGCTTCGGCGGGTTTTTTTTCGTCCATCAAAAAGTCAGAAAGAGCGGGTATAGCGAATTGCTTACACGCCGCTGCTGCTTTCTCGTCTTTTTTCGAATCACCGGTGGGCCTAATCTGTGTCCATCCACTGAGTACAGGGAGTGCTTGGGGTCATGGATGATGGGACCAGGCAAGGAATGCCAGACAGGAAGTCAAATTGGTCCTCAAAAAACCCGCTTCGGCGGGTTTTTTTTCGCCTGTGGAAAAGTGCCGATCCGCCGGCCTGGCTTCAAGCGCTGTCGACCTGCAACGCCTGGGCCCGCAGCCGGGCAATGTCTTTGCTCGGCGAAGCACCGAACAGGCGGCTGTACTCCCGGCTGAATTGCGACGGGCTCTCATACCCCATCTTGTAGCCAATTGACGAGACGTCGCTGTTATCCGCCAACAGCAATCGCCGGGCCTCCTGCAAGCGTAGCTGCTTCTGGTATTGCAGCGGGCTCATGGCTGTTACGGCTTTGAAGCGGTGATGCAATGCCGAAGGGCTGAGGTTGATCATTTGCGCGAGGCTGTCGATGCTCAACGGCTCGGCGTAATGAGTGTTGAGCCATTCGATGGCGCGGCTGATGCGGTGGGTCTGGGTATCGGGGATGGCAATTTCTTGTAGGCGCTGGCCTTGGGTGCCACGCAGCAGCCGGTAGAAAATCTCCTGCTGAGCCAGGGGCGCCAGAGTGGCGATATCGTCCGGGCTGTCCAGCAGCCGCAACAGACGTAATACGGCGTCCAGCAAGGGCGAGTCGATGCGGTCCAGGAACAGGCCGCGCCCGGTTTTCGGAGGCGGTACGCCGATGGCACTGGCGTCGGCGATCAGGCGACAGATCTGCGCCGGATCGATGTCGAGGCGAACGCACAAGTAAGGGCGCTCTGGAGAGGCTTCGACCACTTGCCCGGCCAGCGGTAGGGTGACGGAGACCACCAGGTAATTGAGCGGGTCGTACACGTAGCGTTCGTCCGCCAGGCGCACCTCCTTGCGGCCCTCGACGATTACGCACAAGCCCGGCTTGTGCACCACGTGCAGGGCATCGGTGGGCTGGTCACAGCGAACAATGTTCAAGGTGTCGATGGCGGTGGCGTAGACCCCGTCTTGCGGAGCGAAGCGTTTCATCAGCTCCGCCAGTTCAGCGCGGCGTTGGTTGACGCCGTCGTCTGGCGCACTGTGCATGGGCGATACCGACATGCTGATCAATCTCCCTGACCCAATGAGTGAACTGCGCTAGGCTCTGTCTGAAAAACCTTGATACTCGTTCATGCTGCGTTGAAAACCGGCTCGTGCGCGAGTCCGATCGGAATGCTCATTTACTCCAGTAAAGTCGAGCGCGACCCCGGCCGTTCCTCGCCGGTTTTCGCCTTGCCTGACCTTCGTCTCAAGACTTTTCAAACAGAGCCTAGTAAAACCGATTGCGCGGCGGGCGGCCAGGGGTGGTGTGATCGCTACAGGATCGTGCAAGTGCACAGGAGGATTCGGCTAACCCCAACCCTTGTCGTTTCCCTAATCTGGATTTGTCAGAGCGCTCCTACCGGGAGCCAACACACCCAGACGAGGAAACCATCATGTCCGATATTCAAAACAAAGTAGTGGTGATCACCGGTGCCAGCAGCGGGATTGGTGAAGCCGCCGCACGACTGTTGGCCGCCCGTGGCGCCCGTGTGGTGCTTGGCGCCCGACGTATCGACCGCTTGCAGGCGTTGGTGCAGGAACTCGAAGCCGCCGACCAACAAGCCGTTTGCAAGACCGTGGACGTGACCCGCCGTGAAGAGGTCCAGAACCTGATTGATTTCGCCGTCGAACGTTTCGGCACGGTTGACGTGATCATCAACAACGCTGGCGTCATGCCGCTCTCCAAGCTCGAAGCACTGAAAGTCGAGGAGTGGGATCGCATGATCGACGTCAACATTCGCGGCGTACTCCACGGCATCGCCGCCGGCTTGCCGCTGATGCAGCGTCAGCGCAGTGGCCAGTTCATCAACATCGCTTCGATTGGTGCCTACGCGGTCAGCCCGACCGCCGCTGTTTACTGCGCCACCAAGTACGCGGTGCGGGCGATTTCCGAAGGCTTGCGCCAGGAAGTGGGCGGCGATGTGCGGGTGACGGTGATTTCTCCCGGCGTAACGGAGTCGGAACTGGCCGAGAGCATTTCCGATGAAGGGGGACGCGCGGAGATGCGCGAATTCCGGCGGATTGCCATCCCCGCCGAAGCCATCGCGCGGGCGATTGCCTATGCTATCGAGCAACCGGCGGATGTGGACGTCAGCGAGTTGATCGTGCGGCCTACCGCCAGCCCTTACTGAGCGTGGCCTTCGGTGGCGAGCGGACTGCTCCGCTCGCCACCGGTCACTAGGCGGTGATGGACAATCGTGCGGCGGCGCGTTGGGTAATCTGCGAGCGTACCCGGAACGATTCCGCCGTGCGCCGGTGCGCTTCCTCCAGGATTGACACCGGTGCGGTCTCGGGGCTGCCGGCATCGAACGGCGGCGCCGGAGCGTATTCCAATTGCAACTGGACCAACTCGGCCGTGGGCTGGTCGAACAGCTCGGCTGCCAGGGTCAACGCGAAGTCGATGCCCGCCGTGATGCCACCGCCGGTGATCAGGTTGCCGTCACGCACCACGCGCTCCTTGACCGGGGTCGCACCCAGGGTTTGCAGTAAGCTGTGATAGGCCCAGTGGGTGGTGGCTCGTTTCCCTTGCAGCAAGCCAGCGGCACCGAGCACCAGCGAACCGGTGCACACCGAGGTGATGTACCGCGCATGGCTAGCCTGTTGCCTGATGAAGTCCAGGACCTGCTCATCCTCCATTAATGCCCCGACACCGGTGCCACCCGGGACGCAGATCGCGTCGAGCTTCGGGCAGTCTTGGAATGTGGTCGTTGGCAGCAGCACCAGGCCGGTGCTGGAGGTGACTGGCGCCAAGTCTTTCCAGATCAGGTGCACTTTCACGTCCGGCAGCGAGGCCAGCACGTCATACGGTCCGGTCAGGTCCAACTGCTGGACTTGGGGAAACAGCAGTAAACCGATGTGCAGCGTCATGATGCTTTTCTCCTTGAGTAATGCCCGGGGGCTGGACGATTTCACTTTAGGCCCTTAGGCTCTGGCGAATACGCCAATAACCCCACGAATCACGCCAATATGCCCAACACCCCTAAATCCGTTCATGTCCTGGCCTTCGCCAACGTGCAAGTGCTCGATGTCACCGGGCCGTTGCAGGTGTTCGCATCGGCCAATGACCTGGCTCGCCAGCAAGGCCTGCCGTTGCCTTATGCGCCAACGGTGGTCGCCGTAGGCGGCGGAGCGGTGATGTCTTCTGCCGGGTTGGCGCTGATGGCCGAACCGCTGCCGACCGAGCGCAGCGACACGCTGCTGATTGCCGGCGGCTGGGGCGTGTACGAGGCGGCGAAGGATCCGGCGCTGGTGGCTTGGGTCAAGGATCACGGCACGCGTTCTCGGCGGGTGGCGTCCGTGTGCACCGGCGCGTTCCTGCTGGCCGCCAGCGGATGGCTGGACGGGCGGCGCGTGGTCACCCACTGGACCCGCTGCGAACAACTGGCCGAACAGCACCCGCAACTCAAAGTCGAACCCAACCCGATCTTCATCAACGATGGCCCGGTCTGGACCTCGGCGGGTGTCACGGCCGGTATCGACCTGGCCCTGGCCCTGGTTGAGGATGACCTGGGGCGCGCGGTGGCCCTGGAGGTCGCCCGGCACCTGGTGGTGTTCCTCAAGCGGCCGGGCGGGCAGTCGCAGTTCAGCGTGACCCTGTCACTGCAGAAAAACGGCGGCCGGTTTGATGAACTGCATGCCTGGATCGCCGAGCATCTGACCTGTGACCTGGGTTTGCCGAGCCTGGCCGCCGAGGTGGGCATGAGCGAGCGCAGTTTCGTGCGTCACTACCGCGCCGACACCGGCCAGACCCCGGCGCGGGCCGTCGAATTGATTCGTGTGGAAACCGCGCGCCGCCTGCTCGCCGATACCGTGGTGCCGATCAAGCGGGTGGCGATGCAGTGCGGCTTTGGCAGCGAAGAAACCCTGCGCCGCAGCTTCCTGCGGGCCATGGGGGTGACGCCCCAGGCGTATCGCGAGCGGTTTTCGGTCAGCCTTCAAGCAGATCAAGCAATGCCTTGAGCGTGGCTTCGGGCGCTTCCTGGGGAATGTTGTGGCCCACGCCGGCCAGCACCCGCCGTTCATAAGCACCGCTGAAATGTGCCGCGTCCTCATCTTGTTCAGTGGCGGGGCCCACGCCGTCGTCGGCGCCGCAGAGGGAAATGCTCGGCACGCTGATTAACGGTTGTGCGGCGAGCCGTTCCTCCATCCATTCCAGGGTCGGGTCCCCCGGCGCATACATGAAGCGATGGCGGTAGGAATGAATCACCACCTCGACGAAGTCCGGGTTGTCGAACGACGGGGCGCTGAGGGGATAGCATTGCGCGCCTCGGGCCCAGGTGGGTGACCACAGGCGCCAGAGCAATTCGCACAACTCACGGCGATTTTTCGTCAGCCCTTCGACGCCCCGTGCGGTGTGGAAATAATACTGGTACCACAGGCGATATTCGGTTTCCGGGGCCAGCGGTTGCGTCGAGTGGGGGATGTCCTGCAGGTTGTAGCCATCGCCGGTCACCAGGCCGCGCACGCGCTCCGGCCACAACGCGGCGACGATGCATGCCGCCCGGCCGCCCCAGTCATAACCGCACAACGTCGCCTGGCCGATGCCCAGCACGTCCATCAGGTCCAGCAGGTCCTGGGCCAGCGCCGCCTGTTGGCCGGAGCGCATGATCGCCGGGTTGTTGAACCGGGTCGGGCCATAGCCGCGCAGGTAGGGCACGAGGACTCGATAGCCGCGCTGGGCCAACGCCGGGGCGACGTCATCGAAGGCCCTGGGGTCGTAGGGGAAGCCGTGCAGCAGGATGACCGGCTCGCCGCTGGCCGACCCGTGTTCCTCGTAGGCGATGCGCAGCAGCGGTGTCACCGCGTAGCTGACGGTTGGCGCTAGGTTCATATCGGTCTCCGGCAGCGCCTGGCGGTGCTCAGGCGGGTTCCTGGTTCACGTATTTGGTCCGATCCGGCGTGAATGTCACGATCATGTTCGTGCTGGAGCACGTCAGCGTATGTTCCTGGGACAAGTCGATGTCCAGGTCTTCGCCCCGCAGCCCTTGCCATTGGGCGAGGTACTTGAGGCAGCCGAACTTTTCGTTCTTCTTCAGGCTGCGGCTCACGCCGCCTTTCCAACCCAGCACCGGCAACTCGCCGGCCAGGCAGCGTTGGGCCAGTTCGGGAAACCGCGTCGCGCGTTCGCGACCGATTTCCCAGCATTTGATCAGCCCCCGGTCCTGGCCTTCCCAGAGGTCTGCGCGGGTCAGGCCTGTTCGGGGCGCTGTGGTGATGGGGCGTTGTATACGGGACATGTCGGATCCTTGAGTCGGGTTGTCGGGCAGCTCCGCTGCACCCATGGGTGCATCGATCTTAGGAGGGGTTTGGGGGGCTCGCAACCTTGTCGCGGATAAAGTGACCCGCACAACCGAGGTACTGCACCTGTGGCGAGGACGCTTGTTCCCGTTCAGGCTGCGCAGCGGCCCCAGGCATCTTGCGCCTGCTGCGCAGTCGAGCGGGAGCAAGCTCCCTCGCCACGGGTGGGTGTCCTACAAAAAATTAGGTGGAAAGGAATTTTCTGACGAGTCGCGGCGGTTGTCGGTTAGGAAATACCGGGGATAGGCTGTGATGGTCGCTGCAAAATCAGCGACCGGGTTTGGTCGCCCGGGTTTAGAATGGCGCACGATGCCGCGTGAGCGGTTGTCTGCTTTATGGCTGACTGTGCGTGGGAGGGCTTTGGGCCCTGCCGGGTTTCCATTCCCTGGTCGACCAACCTGCGTACAGTTCGCCACCCTCTGCTTGGTCGCGGAATGGCGAACTCCACCGTTGAATGGAGATTCATGTCATGGTCAAGATCACCCCCAACCCTCCAAAAGCCGGAAACCTTTCCGCCTACACCACCTTCAATACCCCAAAACTCCGCGAAGCCGCCGACCGGGCGTTGGACGCGCATTTGTCTGCCGCGACCCCGGCCAAACCCGACACCCAAGATGGGCAGGTATTTTCAGTGGTCCCGGGCCTCAATACCGAATCGGTGCTGACCAGCCTCAGCGAAACCTTGGCCTCGGCCAACGCCATGGTCAGTGACCTTGCATTCGAACTGGAGGGCTCGCGACGGCATGTGGCACTGGGGATTTTGCAGTTGATCGAGTTGGGTGCGTTGCTGGCTGACCGGGCGCTGGATGATGTGGAGCTGCCCCGTTAACTGACCCGCCGTCCCGTGGCGAGGGAGCTTGCTCCCGTTGGGCTGCGCAGCGGCCCCAGGCATCTTGCGCCTGCTGCGCAGTCGAGCGGGAGCAAGCTCCCTCGCCACGGACCAACAGTTCAACGGATCGGCAGCTCACGGCTGCCAATGATTTTTCTCCCCGCTCAACTTGCGATCCAGGAAACTCGCCGCGCTGATCAGTGCCAGGTGAGTCAGGGCCTGGGGGGTGTTGCCCAGGTGGTAGCCGTGGCTGTCGAATTCTTCGGCGTACAGCCCCAGGGGGTTGGCGTAGCGCAGCAGTTGTTCGAACTCCAACTGGGCTTTTTCCACGCGGCCGGCGCGGGCGAGGCATTCGACGTACCAGAACGAGCAGGCGGCGAAGGAGCCTTCGGTGCCGCTGAGGCCGTCGATGGGGCTGTCGTCGTTGCGGTAGCGGTACACCATGCCGTCGCGCACCAGGCTCTTTTCAATGGCGTCCAGGGTGGAGAGCCAGCGCGGATCGCGGGCGCTGACGAAGCGGACCAAAGGCATCAGCAACATCGAGCCGTCGAGGGCGGTGCTGCCCAGGCGCTGGACGAAATGCTGGTGTTCGTCGTTCCAGAAGTTTGTCCAGATGTCTTCGTAGATCGCCTGGCGGGTCTCATCCCAACGGGCGAACGGGGCGGGAAGGGAGCGTTTTTCGGCGAGGCGGATGGCGCGGTCGACGGCGACCCAGCACATCAGCCGCGAATGCAGGAAATGCTGTTTCTCGCCGCGCATTTCCCAGATGCCGACATCGGCGTCCTGCCAGACCTCGCAGACCTGGTCGATCACCTCGACCGTGTGTTTCCAGCCTTGGTGCGAAATGGCCTCGCCGTACTTGTTGACCAGGTACACCGCGTCCATCAGTTCGCCGAAGATATCCAACTGGATCTGCTGGTAGGCCAGGTTGCCGATGCGCACCGGCTGCGCATTGCCGAAGCCGCTCAGGTGCGGCAATTCGCTTTCGGGCAGCTCCAGCCGGCCGTCCAGGCCATACAGGATGTTGAGTTTGGTCGGCTGTTCGCAACAGTCGCTGACCCGGCCCCGTAACCAGCGCATGTAGGCGTTGGCTTCTTCGACGAAGCCCAGGCGCATGAACGCATAGACGGTAAAGGAGGCGTCGCGGATCCAGGTGTAGCGGTAATCCCAGTTGCGTTCGCCTCCGCGGGTTTCCGGCAGGCCGAAGGTGGCGGCGGCGAGGATGGCGCCGTGTTTGCGCGAGGTCAGCAGCTTCAAGGCCAGGGCCGAGCGGTTGACCATTTCCCGCCAGCGCCCGCGATAGTTGGACTGGCCAATCCAGCCACGCCAGAACGCCAGGGTCCGTTCCAGGCAGATGCCGCTGACGTCGTCCTGAAGCCGCGGATCGTCGATGCCGCCCAAGAGGAACTCGGCGCTCTGGCCTTGTTCGAGGGTAAATTCGGCCACTGCCGCGTCGCCGTCCAGGGTCATGGCCTGATCGGAACACAAGCGCAGGCTCGGTTGCCCCGGCGCCTCGAAGCAGACATGGGCCTGGTCCTGGCGCGCTTGGGTGGCGGCGCGGGCATAGTCGTGGCGCACCGCGCAGCGCATGCGAAACGTCGCGCTGCCCACGGTCATGTGCACCTTGCGCATCAGTACGGGCAGGTCATCCTCGGTGTCGCCGATGGGCAGCAGATCGGTGATTTCCACCACGGCGCCGTCACTCAGCCAACGGGTTTGCAGCACGTTGGTGTCGGGTAGGTAGATTTGCTGGCGACGCGCATCCGGCAGGTCTGGCGCGAGTTGGAAGATGCCTGCCGCCGGGGTGTCCAGCAGCGAGCAGAAGATCGACGGACTGTCGAATTCCGGCCAGCAGAAAAAATCGACACTGCCGCGGTCGTTGACCAATGCGGCGGTGCGCATGTCGCCGATGATGCCGTGGTTCTCGATGGGGCTTTGCGGTTCGTCATGATCAGCCATTGCCGCGAAACCCCGGATAAAGGCTCATCCCGCCGTCGATGAACAAGGTCGTGCCCACGACATAGTCAGACAGGTCCGACGCCAGCCACACCACTGCGTTGGCAACGTCCTCCACATCTCCGACGCGACCGTAGGGGATCAGGTCCAACAGTTTCTGCCGCTGTTCGCCCTCGACGACGTCGCGGTTGATGGCCGTGCTGATGGCGCCGGGGGCGATGCTGTTGATGCGGATACGCTGGTGGCTGGTTTCCTGGGCCAGGCTTTGCATCAACAGGTCGACACCGCCCTTGGAGGCCGCGTAGTTGACGTGGCCGGCCCAGGGAATGCGCTGGTGCACCGAGCTCATGTGGATGATCTTGCCCGCTGCCCGGGACACGCCCTGGCGAATGCCCTGGCGAGTGAAGATGCGCAGGGCGGCGCGGGCGCACAGGAACTGGCCGGTGAGGTTGGTGCCGATCACGGTGTTCCAGTCTTGCAGGCTCATGTCGACGGCGGCCGCATCTTTTTGCAGGCCGGAGTTGGCCACCAGGATATCCAGCGTGCCAAAGGCCTCCAGGGTCTTGGCGAACAGCCGTTCGACGTCCTCTTCCCGGGAGACATCAGCCCCCACGGCCAGTGCGCGCCCGCCGTTGTCATTGATCTCGCGGGCCAGGTCTTCGGCCGGGCCGGCGCTGGAATGGTAGTTGAGCACCACGGCGGCACCGGCGTCCGCCAACGCCCTGGCGGCACCGGCGCCAATGCCGGAACTGGCGCCGGTGACGAGGGCGACTTGTTGGGCGAGGGAAATCTGCATGAATGGGCACCTTCACTGGACGGCTTTATAGGCTGACTGACGTGAGGCCTGGAGAGTTCACTCGTGCCAGACAGTCTTCACATTCTCACCACATTTGGGCGCTTCCCCCGTGGTCGTCCTTTGTGGCAAGTTGCAGGCCCCCGTTAAGGCCCGTAGCCCATGGCAAACCCCTATCGCGAACTGTTCAACGCCCCCGGCAGCCTGGGGTTCGTGCTGGCCGGCATGGTGGCGCGCATGCCGATCTCCATGACGGGCATCGGCCTGATCACCATGCTCTCGCAATTGCAGGGTGGCTATGGCCTGGCCGGCGCAGTGGCGGCGACGTTTGCCTTGGCGACTGCGTTCTGTGCACCGCAGGTGTCGCGCCTGGTGGACCGTTTCGGCCAGGGACGTGTCTTGCCGATCGCCGCGCTGCTCGGTGGCGGGGCGCTGGCGCTGCTGTTGCTGTGCACGCGCTTGCAGGCGCCTCAATGGACGCTGTTCGTGTTCGCCGCCCTGGCCGGTTGCATGCCGAGCATGTCGGCCATGGTGCGGGCGCGCTGGACCGAGTTGTACCGCGGCCAGCCGCAATTGCGCACCGCCTATGCGTTGGAGTCGGTGCTCGATGAAGTGTGTTTCATCGTCGGGCCGCCGCTGTCGGTGGGTCTGTGCGTGGTGGCGTTTCCGGAGGCGGGGCCGCTGGCGTCGGTGCTGGCGCTGGCGCTTGGGGTGACGGCGTTTGTCTTGCAGCGCGGCACCGAGCCACCGGTGCACCCGCATCAGGCCCAGCACCAGGGCTCGATCATCGCTTCGGGTGACGTGTTGCTGTTGCTGCTGTTGATGATGGCCATGGGCACCATCGTCGGCGTGGTGGACGTGGTCAGCGTGGCGTTCGCCCAACAACAGGGGCAACCGGCGGCGGCGAGTATCGTGCTGTCGGTGTATGCCTTCGGTTCGTGCCTGGCGGGACTGGCCTTCGGTGCGCTTCGTTCAAAGCTGCCCTTGCCGCTGCTGTTTTTGTACGGTGGGGCAGGGACGGGGTTGACGACGCTGCCGTTGTTGCTGGCGTCCAATATCACCGGGTTGTCGGTGGCGATGTTCATCGCTGGGCTGTCCTTTGCGCCGACGCTGATCGTCGCCATGGCCCTGGTGGAGCGTCTCGTGCCGCCGGCCAGGCTCACCGAAGGCCTGACCTGGCTTGTGACCGGCCTGAGCATCGGCGTGGCAATCGGTGCGGCCGGCTCCGGCTGGCTGGTGGACACCTTTGGCGCGCGCAGTGGTTTCTGGCTGGCGATATTGGCCGGCGCGGTGGTGTTGGGCGCGGCGGTGCAGAGTTATCGGCGGTTGAAAGAGTGATCAGCCCCAACCTGTGGCGAGGTATCTGCCGTTACCAACCCCGCCCCGAATTCACCCAGAAATTCACCGACAACGAAGTCGACACCGACTCTACCTGGTGGAACCAGCCTTCAGGCAGGAACAGCAAGTCCCCGGCCTCCAGTGTCACCCGCATGAACGTGACGTCCCGGGCGTGGGGGAAGCGCTGGTAGTCCGGCGCGTCGGGGTTGAAGTCGCAACCGTCGAGCCCGCCCTGGGGCGCGGTGGACCAAGTGCCGAGGGCTTCGCGGTGATGGGGCGCGGCGAGGGTGAAGGTTTTCTGGCCCCAGACCTGGGCGAACAGGTTGTCGGTGTCGTCGCGGTGCAGCGGTGTCAGCGTGCCCTTGGGGCCGATCCAGATGCGCGGCGGAATGAACAGCGCCGGGTCGAAGTAGGGCGGGTACTTGATCTGCTCCAGCAATTGCGCGGGCAGGATGTTGTTGCCCATGTACGCCGGCGGCTCACCGTCGGCGCTCTTGGTCGCGGGGCTGTCGAGGGAGGCGATGAAGTCGGCCATGGAGGTGGAGCGGAAATCCCGCTCGGTGGAGAAGGTTTTCTTCACGTAGTCGCCATGGCGGGTGATGCCTTGCAGTTGCGCAAAGTGCACCAGGGACTCCTCGCGGCTGAGCTGGAACAACGGCCAGTCCTGCAAGGCATCGCTGATCACCAGCGGGATGCCGTGGGGCAGATAGCGAGCGCGAAACTCCTGCACCGACAAACCGCTGCGCGGCCGACGCTCCACGCTGCGTTGGACCGGCAGGCTGGCGGTGAGCTTTTCGCTGAAACGCGCTGGGGTCGGGTAGCGCTTGTTCATGTCGACTTTTTCTACCACGCCACCCCCATGCCGGGCATGGTCGATGATCTGCGGCAGCAACGTCGCCAGGCCCATGTTGCCGCCGATCTTCAGGCGCCCGCTGGCGAACAGCTCTTCGACGTTGGCCATGCCGCCCATGATTGCGAGAAAGTCCTTCTCTGCCACGTCGATGGTCACGTCGGGGCTGGTGTGCCGACCGGCCTCGGTGCGGCTGCCGGCCTTGACCTCGGACCAGTACGCCTGGTGCGGGCCGAACACGAATTGGAAGACGCCCTCGATACCGACGGCGCCGGCGTTGGCGAACAGTTTGCCCAGGATGGTTTGCAGGTCCACGGCGCTCACTCTTGTGGGTTTGGGTCCTAGCAGAGGACGAGCGCCTGGCGCAGGAATTTAGTCCGTCGCCGACCTTTGCTTCAACGCGTCGCCACCATGAACACGCGGGGAAACGGCAGCAACACCGAGCCATCGTCCAGGGTCGGGTAAGCCTGTTCGACGGCTTTGAGGTACTGGGCCAGATACTGCTCGCGCTGCGGCTCATCCAGAGGGGCGAGAAACGGTCGCAGGCCACTGCCCTTGAACCACTCCACCACGCCCGCCGCGCCGTCGGCCAGCGGGTGATGGTAGACCGTGCGCCAGACGTCGACGCGGGCGCAGTGGGGCTTGAGGATCGAATAATAGGTGCTGGGGTTTTCGACTTCGGTGCGGCTTTGCGCGGCCTGCGCCAGCTGGCTGGCCCAGGGACCGTTCGCCGCGATATCGCGCATCAGGCGATGGGAAGGCTGGTGCAGGGTGTCGGGCATCTGGATCGCCAGGCTGCCGCCGGGGGCGAGTTTGTTCACCAGGGCGGGCAGCAGCGTGGCATGGTCGGGCAGCCATTGCAGCGCGGCGTTGGCGAAGATCACGTCGAACGGTCCGGGCTCATGCCATTGGCCGATGTCGGCGATATCAAAGGTCACGGCGGGCAAGCGGCGGCGAGCGGCCTCGATCATGTCGCCGGAGCTGTCCAGTCCGCGCACCGTTGCGCCGGGGAAGTGTTCCACCAGCAGTTCGGTGGAGTTGCCGGGGCCGCAGCCCAGGTCGATCACCGAGCGTGCCTCGCGGGTCGCAATGGCGGCCAGCAGGTCCCGGGCCGGGCGGGTGCGTTCCTGTTCAAACGTGACGTACTGTCTGGCGGACCAGCTCATGGCGTTCTCCTTCAAGGTCGGCGTGAGTTCAGGGTCGTCAGTATAAGGGGGTGCGAAGGCGATGGCGCGAGCGCTTGGCGGGTGACTAATTTTTTGTCATGTTGCTTCGTTATTTTCTAGACATGACCGATCGGAGAAAACCGCAGTGACCCAACTGACCCTGCTGTGCCTGCCTTATTCCGGCGCCAGCGCGATGGTTTACAGCCGCTGGCGGCGCAAGTTGCCGCAATGGCTGGGCGTGCAGCCAGTGGAGTTGCCGGGGCGCGGGGCGCGTTTCGGTGAGCCGCTGCACACCGAGATGGGGCCGCTGGCGATGCAGCTGGCGCGGGAACTGCGCCCGACCCTCCAGGCGCCTTATGCGTTGTTCGGCCACAGCCTGGGGGCGCTGCTGGCGTGCGAGATGGCCCATGCCTTGCGCGAGCTCGGTTGTCCCGAGCCGGTGGCCTTGTTTGCCTCGGGCACCGCGGCGCCAACGATGCGAGCCGACTACGACCGGGGGTTCGCCGAGCCGAAAACCGACGCCGAACTGATCGACCAGTTGCGCACCCTCAACGGCACCAGTGAGGAGGTGCTGGCCAACGAAGAGTTGATGGCCCTGACCCTGCCGGTGTTGCGCGCAGACTTCCTGCTGTGCGGGCGTTTCCAGCCGCGGGTGCGCCCACCGCTCACTTGCCCGGTGCACGTGCTCGGCGGCACCACCGACCGGGCCAGCACCGAACAACTGATCGGCTGGAGCCGCGAGACGTCCGGCAGTTTCTCGGTGGACATGCTGGCCGGCGGGCACTTCTTTATTCATGAGCACGAGGCCAGGGTGCTGCGGCTGATCAAGGATCAACTGAGCGTGCATCATCGCCGACACGGGCTGGCAATCAGCGCCTGATCATTATTCCCGGCACCCTCTTCTGTGGGTGCGAGCTTGCTCGCGAAAGCATCTCTGAGTCACCGCCTCCCTGGCTGACCCCGTGCTTTCGCGAGCAGGCTCGCTTGCACCTGTCCATCAATCCGTGCCCCTCGTTTTAAGCCCTTCCTGATACCTATTCTCAAACGCTAATTTTTCCGGTCTGCATTCGTTTTATAGGGACGACTTGCCTCTGTGCCTTGTGCCCACTGATTCCGGATACCCCTCAAATGAATGCTGAAGACGCCTTGAAACTTGCTCGCCGGTTTATCGGGTTGCCCCTGGAAAAGCGCCGTACGTTCCTGGCGGCGCTGGACAAGGAGGGCGTGGCGTTCAGCGGCTTTCCCATCCCTCGGGGCGTCGAGGCCGAAGACCGCCAGGCCCTGTCCTATGCCCAGCAGCGCATGTGGTTTCTCTGGCAGCTGGAGCCGGCAAGCGGTGCCTATAACCTGCCCGGCGCGGTGCGCCTCAAGGGCGCGTTGAGCCTGTCGGCGCTGGAGCAGGCGTTCGCCAGTCTGGTGGCGCGCCATGAAACCCTGCGCACGGTGTTCCAGCGCCAGGCCGACGACAGCCTGGTGCAAGTGCCTGCCAGCGCCGCCCTGGCGATCGAGCGGCAGGACCTGCGAGCCTTGCCAGCCGCCGAGCGCGAGCACGCGGTGCGCCGTGCGGCCGAGGCGCAATCGATGCGTCCCTTCGACTTGTCCACAGGGCCCTTGCTGCGCGTCGAACTGCTCGCGCTCCAAGACCACGAGCACGTGCTGCTGCTGACCTTGCACCACATCGTCTCCGATGGCTGGTCGATGAACGTGCTGATCGACGAGTTCATCCGCAGCTACGACGCCTTCGAGGCAGGCACCGCGCCGCAACTGGCCGAGTTGCCGATCCAGTACAGCGACTACGCCCTCTGGCAGCGGCGCTGGCTGGAGGCCGGCGAGCAGGCGCGACAACTGGCGTATTGGCAGGCCCGGTTGGGCGACGAGCAGCCCGTGCTGGCGTTGCCCCTCGATCATCCGCGCCCGGCGATGCCCAGCTACCGTGGCACCCGCTACACGTTCGACGTGGAACCGGCCCTGGCCGAGCAGTTGCGCGCCACCGCCCAGCAGCACAACATCACGTTGTTCATGCTCCTGCTCGGCGCATTCAACGTGCTGTTGCATCGGTACACCGGCCACACCGACATCCGCGTCGGCGTGCCCATCGCCAACCGCAACCGGGCCGAGACCGAAGGGCTGATCGGCTTCTTCGTCAACACCCAGGTGTTGCGCACCGAGCTGGGCGGCCAGACCCGTGTCGATGAGCTGCTGCGCGCGGTCAAGGACGCGGCGCTGGGCGCCCAGGCCCATCAGGACCTGCCCTTCGAGCGGCTGGTGGAAGCGCTCAACGTGGAGCGCAGCCTCAGCCACACGCCGCTGTTCCAGGTGATGTACAACCACCAGCCGCAAGTGGCCGACATCGCCAGCCTGCAGACCGCGTCGGGCCTGGAGCTGTCGATGCTGGCGTGGCAGAGCCGCACCACCCAGTTCGACCTGACCCTCGACACCTGGGAAAAGGCCGGCAAGCTGCACGCGGCGCTGACCTACGCCGATGACCTGTTCGACGCCGCCACCATCGCCCGCATGGCGCGCCACTGGACGCGCTTGTTGCAAGGCATGGTGGCCGACAGCCGCGCGCTCATCGGTGAACTGCCGCTGCTCGAAGCCGACGAGTACCAGCGCCTGATCCACGACTGGAACCCGGTCGACGGGTCGTTCGAGCACAGCCTGTGCATTCATCAGGTGATCGCCCGCCAGGCGGCAGCCACGCCGGATGCCTTGGCCGTGACCTTCGCCCACACGACACTGAGCTACAGCGAGCTGGATGGCCGTGCCAATCGCCTGGCCCACAAACTCATCGAATTGGGCGTTGGCCCGGAAGTCCGCGTCGGCGTGGCGATGCCGCGTTCCGAGCAGTTGCTGATTGCCTTGCTGGCGGTGCTCAAGGCCGGCGGTGCTTATGTGCCTCTCGATCCGGATTACCCGGCCGAGCGGGTGGCCTACATGCTCGACGACAGCCGTGCGCGGGTGCTGCTGACCGAACAGGCAGTGGCGGCGACTTTGTCGGTGCCTGAGGCCACGGCGGTACTGATGCTCGACCGCCTCGACCTGGGCGGTTATTCCTTTGCTGCACCCCACACCGGCGTGACCCCGGACAACCTGGCCTATGTGATCTACACCAGCGGCTCCACCGGCCTGCCCAAAGGCGTGGCGATTGCCCATCGCAACGTGCTGGCGCTGATCGATTGGTCGCGCTCGGTGTATCGCCGCGAAGATATCCAGGGCGTGCTGGCGTCCACCTCGGTGTGCTTCGACTTGTCGGTGTGGGAGCTGTTCGTGACCCTGGCCAACGGTGGTTCGCTGATCATCGCCCGCAATGCGCTGGAGCTGCCGCAACTGCCGACCAGGGATCAAGTGCGCCTGATCAACACGGTGCCCTCGGCCATCGCCGCGTTGCAGCGCAGCGGTGAGATTCCGGCCAGTGTGCGGATCATCAACCTGGCGGGAGAGCCGCTGAAGCAAAGCCTGGTGGAGGCGCTGTATGAGTCGCCGACTCTTGAGCATGTCTACGACCTGTACGGTCCTTCCGAAGACACCACCTATTCCACCTGGACCCGGCGCACCGTCGGTGGCACCGCGAACATTGGCCGACCGCTCAAGCACACCGCCAGTTACCTGCTCGATGCCGACCTGCAAGCGGTGCCCCAAAGTGTTTCGGCGGAACTGTACCTCAGCGGTGCAGGCATCACCCGGGGGTACCTGGGTCGGGCGGCGCTGACCGCCGAGAAGTACGTGCCCAACCCGTTTTCCACCACGGGCGAGCGGCTGTACCGCACCGGCGATCTGTGCCGTTATCGTGTCGATGGCGTGCTCGAATACCAGGGCCGTATCGACCATCAGGTGAAGATCCGCGGGTTCCGCATCGAGCTGGGGGAAATCGAAGCGCGGCTGTTGCAGCAGCCCCAGGTGCGCGAGCTGGCGGTGTTGGCCCAGGACAGCGAGCAGGGCCAGCAACTGGCGGCGTTCATCGTGCCGAGCGACGCTGCCGTGCTGACCCAGGCCGAAGCCCAGGTGCACCTGCGCGAAACCCTCAAGGTTGCCTTGCGCGAACACTTGCCGGACTACATGGTGCCGACGTACCTGGTGTTCCTGGAGCGCCTGCCCCTGACCCCCAACGGCAAACTCGACCGCAAGGCGTTGCCAGCCGTGGACGGCAGCGAGCAGCAGCGCGCGTTCGTGGCGCCGCGCAGCCCCGTTGAGAAAACCCTGGCGGCGATCTGGCAGGCGGTGCTGAACCTCGCCGACATCGGCCTGGACGACAACTTCTTCGAGTTGGGCGGCGACTCTATCGTCTCTATGCAAGTGGTCAGCCGCGCGCGGCAAGCCGGGATCACGCTCAACCCCAAGGCGCTGTTCCAACACCAGACCCTGCGCAGCCTGGCGCAGGTGGCAGGCGCGGGCGACCAGCAGGTGGTCGAGCAGGGCCCGGCCACGGGCGTGGTGCCGTTGACCCCGGTGCAGCATTGGTTCTTCGAGCGTGACATCCCCGAACGCCAACACTGGAATCAGTCACTGTTGCTGGTGCCGAGCCAATGGCTCGACGCACCTGCACTGGACATGGCCCTGACTCACCTGGCCGGGCATCACGACGCCTTGCGCCTGCGTTTCACCCAGGTGAATGGCCAGTGGCAGCAGGCCTATGTCGAACCGTCGGCGACCAGCCTGTTGTGGCAACGCCAGGCGAGCTCGGTGGAACAGCTCAACGCCCTGTGTGACGACGCCCAGCGCAGCCTGGACCTGGAACACGGGCCATTGATGCGGGCGTTGCTGGTGGACATGGCCGACGGCAGCCAGCGCTTGTTGCTGGCGATCCATCACCTGGTGGTGGACGGTGTTTCCTGGCGCGTGCTGTTGGACGACCTGCAACGTGTCTACGGCCAGCTACATGCCGGCCAGCCGCTCCAGGCGCCCGCGAGGACCAGCGCCTACGGGGCGTGGTCGAGCCGGCTGCACGGGGACCTCGACCGATTCATGCACAGCCTCGACTACTGGCGTGCCCAGGCGGGCACCGGCAATGACTTGCCGTGTGACTACCCGCAGGTGGCCCAGCAGGCTCGCGACGAGCGCAAGGTCCAGGTGAAGCTGGACGCCGAACAGACGCGGCAACTGCTGCAACAGGCTCCCAAGGCCTACCGCAC
Organism: Pseudomonas sp. P97.38; assembly: GCF_001269745.1. NCBI lineage: Bacteria > Pseudomonadati > Pseudomonadota > Gammaproteobacteria > Pseudomonadales > Pseudomonadaceae > Pseudomonas > Pseudomonas sp. P97.38. Next base: position 29,584 of record NZ_LHVJ01000036.1, on the reverse strand, counting down.
TCAGGTCAACGACCTGTTGCTGACGGCCCTGGCGCGCACCCTGTGCCGTTGGACCGGCCAGGATCACGCACTGATCCAGCTGGAAGGGCATGGCCGCGAAGACCTGTTCGACGGTGTTGACCTGACCCGCACCGTCGGCTGGTTCACCAGCCTGTTCCCGGTCGGCCTGCGACCGGCCGCCGAACTGGGCGCCTCGCTCAAGGCCATCAAGGAGCAACTGCGCGCCGTGCCGGACAAGGGCCTGGGTTATGGCGTGCTGCGCTATCTGGGCGAACCGGCGGTGCGCGCCGAGCTGGCGGCCTTGCCGGCGCCGCGCATTACCTTCAACTACCTGGGCCAGTTCGACCGTCAGTTCGACGACGGCGCGCTGTTCGTGCCGTCCAGCGAAGGCAGCGGCGCCGCCCAGGATGCCCGGGCGCCGCTGGCGAACTGGCTGACGGTCGAAGGCCAGGTCTACGGCGGCGAGCTGACGCTGAACTGGGGCTTCAGCGAGCGAATGTTCAAGCACCAGACCATCGAAACCCTGGCGGCGGCGTATCGCGCCGAGCTGAGCGCGCTGATCGAACATTGCTGCGGCCTGCAAGCGCCGCAAGCGACCCCGTCGGACTTCCCCCTGGCGCGCCTCACCCAGGCGCAGCTCGACAGCCTGCCGGTGGACGCCGGGCAACTGGACGATCTCTACCCGCTCTCGCCGATGCAGCAGGGCTTGTTGTTCCACAGCCTGTACGAGCAGACGGCGGGGGCGTACATCAACCAGTTGCGAGTGGACGTGCACGGCATCGACCCGCAACGGTTTCGCCAGGCCTGGCAGGCCACGCTCCAGGCCCACGACATCCTGCGCAGCGGCTTTGCCTGGCAGGGTGACCTCGAACAGCCGGTGCAGATCGTCCTGCGCCAGGTCCAATTGCCGTTCACGCACCTCGACTGGCGCGGGCACGAGCGGTTGGCCGATGCCCTGGATGAACGCGCCGAAGCCGAACGCAGGGAGGGTTTCGACCTGGCCCAGGCGCCGTTGCTGCGCCTGGTGCTGGTGCAGACCGCTGCCGATCGTTGGCACCTGATCTACACCCATCACCACATCCTGATGGACGGCTGGAGCAACGCCCAATTGCTGGGTGAAGTGTTTCAGCGCTACAGCGCTCGCCCAGTCGTGGCCAGTGGCGGACGCTATCGCGACTACATCGCCTGGCTGCAACGCCAGGACGCGCACCAGAGCGAAGCGTTCTGGACCGCGCAACTGGCCACCTTGCAAGAGCCGACGCGGTTGGCGCGGGTGTTGCCCGGTGCTGAAGCCGAGAGCGGCCATGGCGATCATTACCTGACCCTGGATGCCCCGCGAACCCAGGCCCTGGAACAGTTCGCCCGCACGCAGAAAGTCACCCTCAATACCCTGGTGCAGGCGGCGTGGCTGTTGCTGCTGCAGCGCTACACCGGACATGCCAGCGTGGCCTTCGGCGCCACCGTGGCGGGGCGTCCGATGGACCTGCCGGGCATCGAGCAACAGGTCGGCCTGTTCATCAACACTGTGCCGGTGATCGCCGCGCCGCGCCCGGACCAGTCGGTCGCGGCCTGGTTGCAAGCCGTGCAGGCGCAGAACCTGAGCCTGCGTGAATACGAGCACACGCCCCTGGCCGATCTCCAGCGCTGGGCCGGGCAGGGCGGCGAGGCACTGTTCGACAACATCCTGGTGTTCGAGAACTACCCGATTGCCCAGGCCCTGCAACAAGGTGCCGGAGCAGGTGTGGTGTTCGGCGAGGTCAGCCACCTGGAGCAGACCCATTATCCGTTGAGCGTGGCCGTGACCCTCGGCCAGACGCTGGCGTTGCACCTGTGTTTCGACCGCATACAGTTCAGCCTGGCCGCCATCGAGGGCATCGCCGCCCAACTGGTGCATCTGCTGGAACGCTTCACCGAGTCGGCCGCGTGTCAACTGGGGGACATTGCCCTGGTCAGCGCCGAAGAGCAGGCCCGGCAACTGGCGGCCAACGCGCCACAGCTTTACCCGACCGACGTCGCCGTGCACCAGCGCATCGCCCAGTGGGCCGCGTTGAGCCCGCAGCGTACGGCGGTGAAGTTCGACGGCGAATCGTTCAGCTACGGCGACATCGATCGCCGGGCGAACCAATTGGCCCATGCCCTGATAGCTCGTGGCGTCGGCCCGGAAAGCCGGGTCGGCGTTGCCTTGCCGCGCAGCGAAGGGGTGATCGTCGCACTGCTGGCGGTGCTCAAGGCCGGCGCTGCCTATGTGCCGCTGGACACCGGTTATCCCCGTGAGCGCCTGGCCTACCTGATCGAGGATTGCGGGCTGGCGCTGTTGCTCACCGATTCCCGGGTGTCGGCGCAACTGCCCCTCGAAGGCGTCGCCCAGGTGCTGGAACTCGATGGCCTCGACCTGAGCCGGCAACCGATGGACGCCCCTGTCGTGTCCATCGATCCGCAAAGCCTTGCCTACGTGATCTACACCTCCGGTTCCACCGGCAACCCCAAAGGGGTGAGCGTGGCCCATGGTCCGCTGGCGATGCACTGCCAGGCCATCGGCGAGCGCTATGAGATGCAGGCCAGCGATTGCGAGTTCCACTTCATGTCCTTCGCCTTCGACGGCGCCCATGAACGCTGGCTCACCAGCCTGACCCACGGCGCTTCGCTGCTGGTTCGCGACGACAGCCTGTGGACCCCGGAGCAGACCTACAACGCCATGCGTGAACACGGCGTGACGGTGGTGGCGTTCCCGCCGGTGTACCTGCAACAGTTGGCCGAACACGCCGAGCGCGAAGGCAACCCACCGAAGGTGCGCATCTACTGCTTTGGCGGCGACGCGGTGCCCAACGCCAGTTTCGAGCGGGTCAAGCGCGCCCTGGACCCGGATTGCATCATCAACGGCTACGGCCCGACCGAAACCGTGGTCACGCCGCTGATCTGGAAGGCCGGACGCGAGGTGAGCTGTGGCGCTGCTTATGCGCCTATCGGCAGCCGTATCGGCGATCGCAGCGCCTACGTGCTGGACGCCGACCTGAACCTGTTGCCCCAAGGCCTGGCCGGTGAGCTGTACCTGGGCGGCAGCGGGCTGGCTCGGGGTTACCTGAACCGTCCGGGCCTGACCGCCGAGCGCTTTGTCGCCGATCCGTTTGGTGGCCGCGGCGGCCTGCTGTACCGCACCGGTGACCTGGTGCGCCAGCGCGCCGACGGGTCCTTCGATTACCTCGATCGCATCGACAACCAGGTGAAGATCCGCGGCTTCCGTATCGAGCTGGGCGAGGTCGAAGCCCGCCTGCAAGCGTTGGCCGGCGTGCGCGAGGCGGTCGTGGTGGCCCAGGAAGGCACCGCCGGCAGCGGCAAGCGCCTGGTCGCCTACGTGGTCGCCGACGCGCCAGCCCCTCGGGACGAAGCGTTCGCCGAACATCTGCGCGCGCAGCTCAAGGCGAGCCTGCCGGCGCACATGGTCCCGGCCTATCTGCTGGTGCTCGAACGCCTGCCGCTGACCCCCAACGGCAAGCTCGATCGCAAGAACCTGCCCAAGCCCGACGTCAGCCAACTGCAACACGCCTACGTGGCGCCGCGCAGCCTGCTGGAACAGCAATTGGCGTCCATCTGGCAGGACGTGCTCAAGCTGGGGCAGGTGGGCCTGCGGGACAATTTCTTCGAGCTGGGTGGCGATTCCATCGTTTCGATCCAGGTGGTCAGCCGCGCCCGCCAGCTCGGGATTCACTTCACGCCCAAGGATTTGTTCCAGCACCAGACCATCGAAGCGTTGGCCGCGATGGCGCGCCAGGGCGAAACCACGCAAGGGGTCGACCAGGGACCGGTGACCGGCGAGCTGACGCTGCTGCCGGTGCAGCGGCTGTTTTTCCAGGAGTCGATCCCCGAGCGCCAGCACTGGAACCAGTCGGTGTTGCTCAAGCCGACGCAGCTTCTGGACGCCCGTGCGCTGGAGCAGGCCCTGGACGCCCTGGTGGTGCATCACGACGGCCTGCGCTTGAGCTTTGCCGATGACGGCAAAGGTTGGCAGGCCAGCTATCGGTCGCTGGCCCAGCAGCCCGAGGGTCTGCTGTGGGTGGCGGAGGTGGCCGATGCCGCGGCGTTGGAACACCTGGCCAACGAAGTGCAACGCAGCCTGGACCTGCAAGCCGGGCCGTTGTTGCGGGCCGCGCTGACGACCCTCACCGATGGCACCCAGCGCCTGCTGCTGGCGATCCATCACCTGGTGGTGGACGGTGTGTCGTGGCGGATTTTGCTGGAAGACCTGCAGAGCGCCTACCGTCAGTTCTCTGCCGGCCAGGCGCTGCAACTGCCGGCGAAAACCACCTCGGCACAAGCCTGGGCCGACCGTTTGCAAGGCTACGCCCGCAGTGCCGCATTACAGGAGGAACTGGTGTTCTGGCAGGCGCACCTTGACGGTGCTGACGGCCGGTTGCCGCTGGACAATCCCCAGGGCGGACGGCAGAACCGCCACGCCCTCACCGTGCGTACTCGCCTTGACGCAGCGCTGACCCGCCAATTGCTGCAGGACGCGCCCAAGGCGTATCGCACCCAGGTCAACGATCTGCTGCTGACCGCGTTGGCCCGGGTCATGGTGCGCTGGACCGGCACCGACAGCGCATTGATCCAGCTCGAAGGCCATGGCCGCGAAGCGGTGTTCGCCGACGTCGACCTGACCCGTACCGTCGGCTGGTTCACCAGCCTGTACCCGGCCCGGCTGACGCCGACGACGGACCTGGGGGATTCACTGAAACAGGTCAAGGAGCAACTGCGCTCGATCCCGAACAAGGGCCTGGGCTTCGGGGCGCTGGCTCAACTGGGCGACGCCACGGCGCAAGCCTGCCTGACCGGGCTGCCCACGCCGGGCCTGACCTTCAATTACCTGGGCCAGTTCGACGCCAGTTTCGATGGGGCGCACGGCGCCTTGTTCGTGCCGGCCAGCGAAGGTGCCGGCGACGAGTTGCACGCCGATGCGCCGTTGTCCAACACCCTTGCCCTTAACGGCCAGATGTTCGGCGGCGAACTGAACCTGGGCTGGACCTTCAGCCGCGAGCAGTTCGACGCGGCCACCGTGCAGGCCCTGGCCGATGACTACGCCCGGGAGCTGCAAGGGCTGATCGAGCATTGCTGTGACGGCGCCCACGGCGGCGTCACGCCGTCGGACTTCCCGCTGGCTCGCCTGGACCAGCGTCAACTGGACGGCCTGCCGATGGCGGCGGCGCAGATCGCCGACCTCTACCCGTTGTCGCCGATGCAACAGGGCATGCTGTTCCACAGCGTCTATGGTCAGGCCAGCGGCGCCTACATCAACCAGTTGCGCCTGGACGTCGAAGGCCTGGACCCGGACCGCTTCCACCAGGCATGGCAGGCGGCAGTGGACGCCCATGACATCCTGCGCACGCGTTTCGTCTGGCAAGGCGACCTGCCCGATCCGGTGCAGGTGGTCAGCAAGCACCTGGCATTGCCTTACTGCCTGCACGACCTGCGCAACGACCCGCAGCGCGATGAAACCGTGGTGGCCCTGGCCGAGGCGGAACGCCGGCAACTGGACCTGGGCGCGCCGGCGCTGCTGCGGCTGGCGATCGTGCGCCTCGACGCACAGCGCTATCACCTGATCTACAGCCATCACCACATCCTCATGGACGGCTGGAGCAACTCGCAATTGCTCGGCGAAGTGCTGCAACGCTACAGCGGCCAGGACGTGCCCGTGCCGATCAGCCGCTACCGCGATTACATCGCCTGGCTGCAACGCCAGGCCGTGACGGCCAGCGAGGCGTTCTGGACGCCGGCCCTGCGCCGCCTGGAGACGCCGACCCGGCTGGCCGAGGTGCTGGCAAAACCGGCGATGGATGAGACGGGGTATGGCGATCACGTGCATGGCCTGGACGAAGCGCTGACCCGGCGCCTGGAGGCCTTTGCCCGCGCCTCGAAAGTCACCGTCAACACACTGGTGCAGGCCGCCTGGCTGCTGCTGTTGCAGCGTTACACCGGCAAGGACACCGTGGCCTTCGGCGCCACCGTGGCCGGGCGTGCGGCGCAGTTGCCCGGCATCGAGCAGCAGATCGGCCTGTTCATCAACACCCTGCCAGTGATCGCCAGCCCACGGGCCGAGCAGACCCTGGACAGTTGGCTGCACGCGGTGCAAGAGCAGAACCTGGCCCTGCGCGAATTCGAGCACACTGCGTTGCTGGACATCCAGCGCTGGGCCGGGCAGGGCGGTGAAGCGTTGTTCGACAGCCTGCTGGTGTTCGAGAACTATCCGATTGCCCAGGCACTGGAACAGGGCGCGCCGGACGGCTTGCGCTTCGGCCCGGCGGCCACCCGGGAGCAAACCAGCTACCCGTTGACGCTGTTGGTGAGCCTGGAGCGGCAACTGTCGGTGCACCTGAGTTACCAGCGCTCGAGTTTCGAGCCGGCCGCCGTCACGCGACTGGCCGCGCACCTGGCGCAACTGTTGGCGCAGATGGTCGATGGCGGCGAGCGCCGGCTGGCTGAGCTGACACTGCTCGAAGCCGACGAGTACCAGCGCCTGATCCACGACTGGAACCCGGTCGACGGGTCGTTCGAGCACAGCCTGTGCATTCACCAGGTGATCGCCCGTCAAGCGGCAGCCACGCCGGATGCCTTGGCCGTGACCTTCGCCCACACGACACTGAGCTACAGCGAACTGGATGGCCGTGCCAATCGCCTGGCCCACAAGCTCATCGAATTGGGCGTTGGCCCGGAAGTCCGAGTCGGCGTGGCGATGCCGCGTTCCGAGCAGTTGCTGATCGCCTTGCTGGCGGTGCTCAAGGCCGGCGGTGCTTATGTGCCTCTCGATCCGGATTACCCGGCTGAGCGGGTGGCCTACATGCTCGACGACAGCCGTGCGCGGGTGCTGCTGACCGAACAGGCAGTGGCGGCGACCTTGTCGGTGCCTGAGGCGACGGCGGTGTTGATGCTCGATCGCCTCGACCTGGCCGGTTATTCCCTTGCTGCACCCCACACCGGCGTGACCCCGGACAACCTGGCCTATGTGATCTACACCAGCGGCTCCACCGGCCTGCCCAAAGGCGTGGCGATTGCCCATCGCAATGTGCTGGCGCTGATCGATTGGTCGCGCTCGGTGTATCGCCGCGAAGATATCCAGGGCGTGCTGGCGTCCACCTCGGTGTGCTTCGACTTGTCGGTGTGGGAGCTGTTCGTGACCCTGGCCAACGGCGGTTCGCTGATCATCGCCCGCAATGCGCTGGAGCTGCCGCAACTGCCGGCCCGGGATCAGGTGCGTTTGATCAACACGGTGCCCTCGGCCATCGCCGCGTTGCAGCGCAGCGGTGAAATTCCGACCAGTGTGCGGATCATCAACCTGGCGGGAGAGCCGCTGAAGCAAAGCCTGGTGGAGACACTGTATGAGTCGCCGACCCTTGAGCATGTCTACGACCTCTATGGCCCCTCTGAGGACACCACCTATTCCACCTGGACCCGGCGCACTGTCGGTGGCACGGCGAACATCGGCCGACCGCTCAAGCACACCGCCAGTTACCTGCTGGATGCCGACCTGCAAGCGGTGCCCCAAGGCGTTTCGGCGGAACTGTACCTCAGCGGCGCAGGCATCACCCGGGGTTACCTGGGGCGGGCGGCGCTGACCGCCGAGAAGTACGTGCCCAACCCGTTTTCCACCACGGGCGAGCGGCTGTACCGCACCGGTGACCTGTGTCGTTATCGCGTCGATGGCGTGCTCGAATACCAGGGCCGTATCGACCATCAGGTGAAGATCCGCGGGTTCCGCATCGAGCTGGGGGAAATCGAAGCGCGGCTGTTGCAGCAGCCCCAGGTGCGCGAAGTGGCGGTATTGGCCCAGGACGCTCCGGGCGGCTCGCAACTGGTGGCCTACGTGGTCGTCCCGGCACTCGACCGGGACGCCAGCGAGCAGGCGCGTGGCTTGCGCGATCAACTCAAGGCCGGCCTCAAGGCCCATTTGCCCGACTACATGATCCCGGCCCACCTGCTGTTCCTCGACCAATTGCCCCTGACCCCCAACGGCAAGCTCGACCGCAAGGCGTTGCCGGCGGTGGACGCTGGCCTGTCCCAGGCCGGTTATGTCGCGCCGGCCAGCGCACTCGAACAGCAGGTGGCCGCGATCTGGGCCCAGGTGCTCACGGTGGAGCGTGTCGGCCGCGACGACCACTTCTTCGAGCTGGGCGGCCATTCGCTGCTGGCGGTCAATGCCGTCTCGCGCATGGCCCTCGAACTGGGGCTGAGCCTGACCCCCCAACTGATTTTCCAGCACCCCGTCCTCAAGGCGTTTGTCGCGCAACTGGACACCGCGGACGGGCCAATCAATGAACAGAAACTGAACAAGCTGGAAGCCCTGCTTGATGAAATGGAGGAAGTCTGATGGACAAGAGTGTTGCTTTGAGGATTGCCAAGCGCTTTATCACTCTGCCGCTGGACAAACGCAGGCTGTACCTGGAGAAGATGCTTGAAGAGGGCGTCTCGCCGGCCAATCTGCCGATTCCCGAGGTGCGTTCCGGGTTCGAGCACATCGCGCTGTCCTACGCCCAGGAGCGCCAGTGGTTCCTGTGGCAGATGGACCCCCACAGCCCGGCGTATCACATCCCCACGGCCTTGCGCCTCAAGGGCCGCCTCGACGTGCCGGCCCTGGAGCGCAGCTTCAACGCCGTGGTCGAGCGCCACGAGAGCCTGCGCACCACCTTCATCGAACACGGCGAGCAGACCGTGCAGGTGATCCACCCGCACCTGTCGCTGCGCATTGCGATCGAGTCATTGGCGGGCGGTGGGCCGGCCAGCGAGGACGAGCGCATCAAGGCATTCGTCGAAGATGAAACCGCGCGCCCCTTCGATCTGCGCCAGGGGCCTTTGCTGCGGGTGTCGCTGTTGGAAATCGGCGAGGACGACCATGTGCTGGTATTGATCCAGCACCACATCATTTCCGATGGCTGGTCGATGCAGGTGCTGGTGGATGAACTGGTGCGCCACTATGCGTTCCTGACGGCTGTCGACGGTGCCGATGCGGCCCTGGCGTTGCCGGAACTGCCGGTGCAATACGCCGACTACGCAATCTGGCAGCGGCACTGGCTCGAGGCCGGTGAACGTGAGCGGCAGTTGGCCTACTGGGTCGAGACCCTGGGTGGTGAACAACCTGTACTGGAGCTGCCACTCGATCGGCCACGCCCGCCCGTGCAAAGCTTTCACGGCGCCCGCCTGGACCTGGACCTGCCACCCGCGCTGGGCGCGGCCCTCAAGCAGTTGGCCCAGCGTGAAGGGGCCAGCCTGTTCATGGTGCTGCTGGCCTCGTTCCAGGCACTGCTGCACCGCTACAGCGGCCAGTCGCAGATTCGCGTCGGCGTGCCGGTGGCCAACCGCAACCGGGTCGAGACCGAAGGCCTGATCGGTTTCTTCGTCAACACCCAGGTGCTCAGTGCCGAGGTCGACGGGCAGTTGCCGTTCGACCGGCTGCTCGACCAGGTCAAGCAGTCGGCCCTGGCCGCCCAGGCGCACCAGGACCTGCCGTTCGAGCAGTTGATCGAAGCCCTGCAACCGGAGCGCAGCCTCAGCCACAGCCCGATCTTCCAGGTCATGTTCAACCACCAGAGCGCCAGCGCAGAACAGGCCCGGCAACGGCAACTGCCGCAACTGAGCATCGAGGACCTGGTGTGGGAAGGGCGCACCGCTCAGTTCGACCTGACCCTGGGCACCTATGAAACCGAGCAGGGCGTTGCCGCCGAACTGACCTATGCCACCGACCTGTTCGACGCCCGGACCATCGAGCGCCTGGCCGGGCACTGGCTGAACCTGTTGCACGGCATCGTCGAGGCACCGCAGCAACGCATCGGCGAACTGCCGTTGCTCGATGCGACCCAGCAGCAAGCGGGCCGGCAGGACTGGTTGCGCACGGTCGAGCATGGCGACGCGGCCTGCGTGCACCAGCGCATCGCCGAACAGGCACGCCGCACGCCGGAGGCGGTCGCCCTGATCGTCGAAGAGCAGGTCCTGACCTACGGTCAACTGGAGGCGCGCGCCAACCAGCTCGCCCATCGGCTGATTGCGCTGGGCGTGATGCCCGACCAGCCGGTGGGCATCGCGGTGGAGCGCAGCGCCGAGATGATTGTCGGCCTGCTGGCGATCCTCAAGGCCGGGGGCGCCTACGTGCCCCTGGACCCTGCTTACCCCGAGGATCGCCTGGCCTACATGATCGAGGACAGTGGCCTGCGGTTGCTGTTGACCCAGGCCCGCCTGCAAGACGTGCTGCCGATTCCGCCCGGCTTGCCGACGCTGTTGCTCGACCAGCCCGACGCGGCGTTGCAGCAGGCCCCGCACACCTGTCCGGCGGTGTCGCTGAATGCCGAACACCTGGCCTACGTGATCTACACCTCCGGTTCCACCGGCAAGCCCAAGGGCGTGATGGTGCGCCATGGCGCGCTGGGCAACTTCATCAGCAGCATGATCGCCCGGCCGGGCCTGGACGCCAGCGACCGTATGCTGTCGCTGACGACGTTTTCGTTCGATATCTTTGGCCTGGAAATCTACGGGCCGTTGTCCGCCGGGGCCTGCGTCGTGTTGACCGGGCAGCACGTTCACCAGGACCCGCAAGCGGTGCTGGCCTTGGTCGAGCGCCACGCTGTGACGGTGCTGCAAGCCACGCCATCGAGCTGGCGCATGTTGCTGGACCATGAACACGCGGCGCGACTGGCCGGACGCACCTTGCTGTGCGGCGGTGAAGCCTTGCCGCTGGCGTTGGCGCAACGGCTGCTGGCCCTGTCGCCGAAGGTCTGGAACCTCTACGGCCCGACCGAGACCACGATCTGGTCGGCCGTGCACCCGCTGAGCCTGGACAACAGCCGGCCGTTCCTCGGCACCCCCCTGGACAACACCGCGCTGTATGTCGTCGGCAGCGACCTGGCGCTCAACCCGCCCGGCGCTCCCGGTGAGTTGCTGATCGGCGGCGACGGCCTGGCCCGGGGCTATTTCCAGCGCCCGGCCCTGACGGCGGAGCGCTTCGTGCCGGACCCGTTCTCCCGCACCGGCGCGCGCCTGTACCGCACCGGTGACCTGACCCGTTATCGGGCCGAAGGCGTAGTCGAGTACATCGGCCGCATCGACCACCAGGTGAAGATCCGTGGTCTGCGCATCGAGCTGGGCGAAATCGAGGCGGCGCTGCTGGCCCTCGCCCAAGTGCGTGAAAGCGTGGTGGTGGCCCACGAAGGGGCGACCGGTGCGCAACTGGTGGGCTATGTGGTGCCCCGTGCCCAGGCCATGCCGGATGCGCAAAACCAGCAGGCGCTGCGCAACGACATCAAGGCCGCGTTGAAGGCGCAGTTGCCGGAGTACATGGTCCCGGCGCACCTGGTGTTCCTCGCGAACCTGCCGTTGACCCCCAACGGCAAGGTCGATCGCAAGGCGCTGCCGGCCCCGCAAGCCAGCCCGTCGCAAGGCACTTACGCGGCCCCCCGCAGCGCCACCCAGCACATCGTGGCCGGCATCTGGCAAGACGTGCTCAAGCTTGAGCGGGTGGGCTTGGACGACCACTTCTTCGAACTCGGTGGCCACTCGTTGCTGGTCACCCAGGTGATGACCCGGGTGCGCCAGGCGTTGAAGGTCCAGGTGCCGCTGCGCACCTTGTTCGAACACAGCGTGCTCAGGGATTTCGTCGCGGCCCTGGGCGTGGAGCAAGCGCATCGGGAGCCGCCGCTGGTGGCGTTGCCGCGACAGTCGTTGATGCCGTTGTCGTATGCCCAGGAGCGCCAGTGGTTTCTCTGGCAACTGGAGCCCACCAGCACCGCCTATCACATCCCGGCGGCGTTGCGCCTGCGCGGGGCGCTGGACCTGCCGGCGTTGCAGCGCAGTTTCGATGCGCTGCTGGCCCGTCACGAATCCTTGCGCACGCGCTTCGTCGAGCACGATGGGCAGGCGTGGCAGACCGTCGACCCGGTTGCTTCGCTGGACATCGCTGTGCAGGCGTTGCCCGCCGACCTCGACGACGCGGCGCTCTTGATGCGGGTGGCGGAAGAAACCCGCGGCCTGTTCGATCTGCACCAGGGCCCGCTGATGCGGGTCACGCTGATGCGCCTGGCGGCTGAGGACCACGTGCTGGTGCTGACCCAGCACCACATCGTCTCCGATGGCTGGTCGATGCAGGTCATGGTCGATGAACTGATGGACACCTACGCTGCCTTCAGCACCGGCCAGGCACCGGCTTCGGCAGCGCTGGCGGTGCAGTACGCCGACTACGCCGCCTGGCAGCGACACTGGATGGACGCCGGTGAGCGCGAGCGTCAGTTGAGCTACTGGACCCAGCGCCTGGGTGATAACCCACCGTTGCTGGAGTTGCCCACCGACCGGCCGCGACCGGCCGAACAAAGCCATCGCGGTGCACGCCTGCAAGTGCCCTTGAGTGCCTCCCTGGCCGCCGACCTCAAGCAGTTGGCCCAGCGGGAAAACGTCACCTTGTTCGTGGTGTTGCTGGCGGCGTTCCAGACCCTGTTGCATCGCTACAGCGGCCAGGTCGACATTCGCGTTGGCGTGCCCGTGGCCAACCGTAACCGGGTCGAAACCGAAGGGCTGATCGGCTTCTTCGTCAACACCCAGGTGCTCAAGGCCGACATCGACAGCCAGCAAAGCCTGCGTAGCCTGTTGCAGCAGGTGCGCGACAACGTGCTCGGGGCCCAGGCCCACCAGGACCTGCCGTTCGAACAACTGGTGGACGCGCTGCAACCGGAGCGCAGCCTCAGCCACAGCCCGTTGTTCCAGGTGCTGCACAACCACCAGGCGCGCCAGCCCCGCGGTTCGGTGGCGCAATTGGCGCACGTCGATGTCCAGGCCCTGACCTGGGCCAGCGACACCGCCAAGTTCGACCTGACCCTGGACACCTACGAATCGGCGGACCAGCTCTGGGCCGAACTGACCTACGCCACCGACCTGTTCGAGGCCGCGACCATCGAACGCATGGGCCGGCACTGGACGAACCTGCTCCAGGCGCTGGTCGCCGATTGTGGACAACGTATCAGCCAGGTGCCGCTGCTCGATACCGCCGAACAGCAGGCCATGCTGGGCCTGTGGAACCCGCAACGGGCGGATTTCCCGAGCCATGAATGCCTGCACCAGCGGATCGAGGCCCAGGCCCTGCGAGCCCCCGACGCCATTGCGCTGAGTCATCTGGACCAGCACCTGAGCTATCACCAGCTCAACGCCCGGGCCAATCGCCTGGCCCATCGACTGATCGAAGCCGGTGTGGGGCCGGACGTGCGCGTCGGGCTGGGCATGGCGCGCGGCCTGGAGCTGGTGGTGGGCCTGCTGGCCATCCTCAAGGCCGGCGGCGCCTATGTGCCGCTGGACCCCAGCTACCCCGAGGAACGCCTGGCCTACATGATCGCCGACAGCGGGATCGGGCTGCTGGTGACCCAGGCCCAGGTTCTCGACCGTCTGCCGGTGCCCGACGGCGTGCGCAGCCTGCTGGTGGATGAGGACCTGCTCGGCTACAGCGACGCCAACCCGGGCGTGGCCATGTCTGCGGACAACCTGGCCTACGTGATCTACACCTCCGGCTCCACCGGGCAGCCGAAGGGCACGTTGCTGGCCCATCACAATGTGCTGCGGCTGTTCGAGGCCACCACGCAGTGGTTCGAGTTTGGCGCACACGACGTCTGGACCCTGTTCCATTCCTTTGCGTTCGACTTCTCGGTCTGGGAAATCTTCGGAGCGTTGCTGTACGGCGGCCGGTTGGTGGTGGTGCCGTACGACACCAGCCGTTCGCCGGAAGAGTTTCATGCCTTGCTCTGTCGCGAAGGCGTCACCGTGCTGAACCAGACCCCGTCGGCGTTCAAGCCGCTGATGCAGGTGGCTTGCGCGTCAACCACGGATGCGCAAGCCCTGGCGCTGCGTTATGTGGTGTTCGGCGGCGAGGCGCTGGACGTCAAGCACCTGCGGCCATGGTTCGAGCGCTTCGGCGACCGCGCGCCGCGACTGATCAACATGTACGGCATCACCGAGACCACGGTCCACGTGACCTACCGTCCGCTGGGCGAAGCCGATTTGCAGCGCGACGTCAGCAGCCCGATCGGCGAGCCGATTGGCGACCTGTCGTGGTACCTGCTCGACGGTGACCTGAACCCGGTGGCCGCCGGGTGCATCGGCGAGTTGTACATCGGCCGCGCGGGCCTGGCGCGGGGCTACCTGAACCGTGCCGACCTGACTTGCCTGCGCTTTATCCCCGACCCGTTCGGCGGCGAGGGCGGCCGGTTGTACCGCACCGGCGACCTGGCGCGCTGCCGCGCCGATGGCGTGATCGAATACGTCGGGCGCATCGACCATCAGGTGAAGATCCGCGGCTTCCGCATCGAGCTGGGGGAAATCGAAGCCCGGCTCCTGGCGCTGGCGTCGATCCGCGCCGCGGCCGTGCTGGCGGTGCCCCGCCTGAGCGGGCCGCAGTTGGTGGCCTACCTGGTGCCGACCGACGCCACCTTGGCGGGCGACCCGTCGCGCCAAGGCCAGTGGCGCGATGCAGTGCGCGCCGAACTCCGGGCGACCTTGCCCGAGCACATGCTGCCGGCGCACCTGGTGCTGCTGGAGCAACTGCCGCTGACCGCCAACGGCAAGCTCAACCGCAATGCGCTGCCGTCGCCGGACACCGGCACCGTGACGCAGGCTTACCAGGCCCCGCAAAGCGAGCTGGAGCAGCGTCTGGCAAGCCTCTGGCAAGAGGTGTTGAAACGGCCGCAAGTGGGCCTGGACGACAACTTCTTCGAGCTGGGCGGCGACTCGATCATCTCGATCCAGGTGGTCAGCCGTGCCCGCCAGGCCGGTATTCGCCTCAGCCCCAAAGACCTGTTCCAGCACCAGAGCGTGCGGCGCCTGGCCCTGGTGGCGACGTTGGAGGACGACCCGGCCGGGATTGACCAACAACCGGTCGAGGGACCGGCGTTGCTGCTGCCGATCCAGCAGCAGTTCTTCGACGAGGCGATCCCCACGCGCCACCACTGGAACCAGTCGGTGCTGCTCAAGCCTCGCATCGCCCTGGAGGCGGACAAGCTCGAACGGGTGCTGCGTGCCCTGGTCAATCACCACGACGC
Source organism: Pseudomonas sp. P97.38 (assembly GCF_001269745.1). Classification (NCBI taxonomy): domain Bacteria; kingdom Pseudomonadati; phylum Pseudomonadota; class Gammaproteobacteria; order Pseudomonadales; family Pseudomonadaceae; genus Pseudomonas; species Pseudomonas sp. P97.38. Next base: position 14,540 of record NZ_LHVJ01000036.1, on the reverse strand, counting down.
GCTGCGCCTGGGCTTTACCCAGCAGCCATCCGGCTGGGTGGCGGCGTATCGACCCCTTGAGCGGCCATCCGACGATTGGCTGTGGCAGGCCGACGTGGCCGACGTGGCCGACAGCGCGGAACTGGAAACGTTGGGCAACCGGGCCCAGCGCAGCCTTGACCTGCAAGACGGCCCGCTGCTGCGGGCGGTGCTGGCCAACCTTGCCGACGGCAGCCAGCGTCTGTTGCTGGTGATTCATCACCTGGTGGTGGACGGCGTGTCCTGGCGCATTCTGCTGGAAGACCTGCAAAACGCTTATCAACAGGTGTACCAGGGTCATGCCTTGAAACTGCCGGTCAAGACCCATGCCTTCAAGGACTGGAGCGAACGGTTGCAGCGCTACGCCGCCAGCCCGGCATTGCAGCAGGAGCGGGCGTACTGGCTGGACGGCCTGGGTGCCTGTGGCAACGACCTGCCGTGCGAGCGTTACGACGCCGGCCAGCAGAACCGGCTGCAAGCCACGGTCATGACTCGCCTCGATGCGAACCTGACCCGCCAACTGCTGCAAGAGGCGCCGAGCGCCTACCGCACCCAGGTCAACGACCTGTTGCTGACCGCGCTGGCGCGGGTGATCGGGCGCTGGACCGGGCAACCTTCGGTGCTGATCCAACTGGAGGGCCACGGCCGCGAAGCGCTGTTCGACGACATCGACCTGACGCGCACGGTGGGCTGGTTCACCAGCGTGTTCCCGGTGCGCCTGACCCCGCTGGACGGGCCGGGTGAATCGATCAAGCAGATCAAGGAACAGTTGCGCTCGATCCCGAACAAGGGCATCGGCTTTGGCGTACTGCGCCACTTCGGCGATGCGTCCACCCGGCAAGCTTTCGCCAACCTGCCCACGCCGCGCATCACCTTCAACTACCTCGGCCAGTTCGACGGCAGTTTCGCTGGCGATGACGGCGCGTTGTTCACCCCGGCCCAGGAAAACGCCGGCCTCGACCAGAGCGCCGATGCGCCGATGGGCAACTGGCTGACCCTCAACGGCCAGGTGTATGGCGGCGAACTGAGCATTGCCTGGAACTTCAGCCGCGAGCGCTTCCACCCCGCGACCCTCGAACGCCTGGCGGACGAGTACGCCCAAGAGCTGGCGCTGTTGATTGGTCATTGCGTGGAGCCCGGCAGCGTCGGCCTGACGCCGTCGGACTTCCCCCTGGCCGGCCTGACCCAGGCGCAGCTCGACGGGCTGCCGATGCCGGCGCGGCAGGTAGTCGATGTCTACCCGCTGTCGGCGATGCAGCAGGGCATGCTGTTCCACAGCCTCTATGAACACGCCGCCGGCGACTACATCAACCAGGTGCGCCTCGACGTCGAAGGCCTGGACCCGCAACGCTTCCAGCAGGCCTGGCAGGCCGCCGTGGAGGGTCACGACATCCTGCGCACCAGCTTCGTCTTGCAAGGACTGGAGCGGGCCGTGCAAGTGGTGCACAAGCAACTGGCGATGCCGTTCACCGTGCTCGACTGGCGTGAGCGCGGCGACACCCACGCCGGCCTCGACGCACTGGCCGAGACCGAACAGGCCCGGGGCTTCGACCTGACCCAGGGGCCGTTGCTGCGCATGACGGTGGTGCAACTGGATGAGCGGCGTTGCCACCTGATCTACACCAACCACCACATCCTGATGGACGGTTGGAGCAACTCGCAGCTGCTGGGCGAAGTGTTGCAGCGCTACGCCGGCCAGCCGGTGCCGGCCACGGCGGGGCGCTATCGCGACTACATCGACTGGTTGCAGCGCCAGGATCCGCAGCTCAGCCAGGCCTGGTGGGCCAGCCAACTGGCCGACCTGCAAGAGCCGACACGCCTGGCCCACGCGATCCAGCGGCCCGCCGACGATCAGCCGCGCCACGGCCATGGCGAGTGTCATCAACTGATCGATGCGCTGCAGACGCGCCTGTTGAGTGAGTTCGCCCGCCAGCAGAAGGTCACCCTCAACACCTTGGTCCAGGCCGCGTGGCTGTTGTTGCTGCAACGCCTGACCGGGCAGCAGACCGTGGCGTTCGGTGCCACCGTGGCCGGCCGTCCGACCGAACTGGCCGGGGTCGAGCAGCAGATTGGCCTGTTCATCAACACCTTGCCGGTGATCGCCAGCCCGCTGCCGGCGCAGACCATGGGCCAGTGGTTGCAGAGTGTCCAGGCGCAGAACCTGGCGCTGCGTGAACATGAGCACACGCCGTTGTTCGACATCCAGCGCTGGGCCGGCCAGAACGGTGAGGCGTTGTTCGACAACATCCTGGTGTTCGAGAACTACCCGGTGTCCCAGGCGCTGGAGCAGGGTGCCCCTGGGCAACTGCGCTTCAGCCACATCCAGAATCACGAACAGACCAACTACCCGCTGACCGTGGTGGTCAATGCCGGTGAGACCCTGGCGTTGCAGTACAGCTATCGACGCGAAGCGTTCGCCGAGGGCGTGGTCGAGCAGTTGAGCAGCCTGTTGGGTAACCTGCTGCGGCAGATGACCCAGTCGGCCGAGACGACCCTGGGCGAACTGGCGTTGCTGGATAGCGCGCAGGTGCAAGTGATCGAACAGTGGAACGCCACTGCCCAGCCGTTCGCCCTGGACCAGGGCGTGCACCGTCTGATCGAGGCCCAGGCCCTGCGCACGCCCGACGCCGTTGCCGTGGTGTTCGGCGACCAGGCACTGGGCTACCGCCAGCTCAACGAACGGGCCAACCAACTGGCCCACGCGCTGATCGAGCGTCAGGTCGGGCCGGACACGTTGGTCGGCATCGCGATGGAGCGCAGCCTGGAAATGGTGGTCGGCCTGCTGGCGATCCTCAAGGCCGGCGGTGCCTATGTGCCGCTGGACCCGGAGTACCCGCGTGAACGGCTCGGCTACATGATCCAGGACAGCGGCATCGGCCTGCTGCTGACCCAGCCGCAGGTGCTCGACGCCTTGCCGCTGCCCCAGGGCTTGCCGAGCCTGTGCCTGACTCCCGCGGGCGAGGCCTTCGACGCCTACCCGAGGGCGAACCCTGAGGTGGCGGTGCAGCCGGAGAACCTGGCCTACGTGATCTACACCTCCGGTTCCACCGGCCAGCCCAAGGGCGCCGGCAATGCCCACCGGGCACTGGTCAATCGGTTGGTGTGGATGCAACAGGCCTACGGGCTGACGCCGGCGGACACGGTCTTGCAGAAGACCCCGTTCAGTTTCGACGTGTCGGTGTGGGAGTTCTTCTGGCCGCTGATGGTCGGTGCGCGGCTGGTGGTCGCGGCGCCCGGCGCTCATCGGGACCCGGCGCGGCTGATCGAGCTGATCGAGCGCGAGCAGGTCAGCACGCTGCACTTCGTGCCGTCGATGCTCCAGGCGTTCTTGCAGGATGCCGACGTCCAGCGTTGCACCAGCCTGACGCGCATCGTTTGCAGCGGTGAGGCACTGCCGGTGCAGGTGCAGGTGCAGGTGTTCGCCAAGCTGCCGGGGGCCGGGTTGTACAACCTGTACGGCCCGACCGAGGCGGCCATCGACGTCACCCATTGGACCTGCCGCGACGAAGGCCGCGACAGCGTGCCCATCGGCCAGCCGATCGCCAACTTGTCGACGCATATCCTCGACAGCGGCCTGAACCCGTTGCCGGTCGGCGTGGCCGGCGAGTTGTACCTGGGCGGCGTGGGCCTGGCCCGGGGTTACCACCGTCGCCCGGGCCTGAGCGCCGAGCGTTTCGTCGCCAGCCCCTTGGGCGACGGCCAGCGCCTGTACCGCACCGGTGACCTGGCGCGGTATCGCGCCGACGGGGTGATCGAGTACGTCGGTCGCATCGACCACCAGGTCAAGTTGCGTGGCCTGCGCATCGAGCTGGGGGAAATCGAGGCGCGGCTGATGGCCCATGCGGCAGTGCGTGAAGCGGTCGTCGTGGCGTGTGACGTGGCGGGCAGCCAGCAACTGGTGGCCTACCTGGTGGCCGTCGATCCGGACGAACCGTCACGCCATCCCCCGCTCAATGGGCAACTCGACGCCTGGCTGGGGGAAAGCCTGCCGGACTACATGGTCCCGGCACACCGCGTATGGCTGGCGCAGATGCCGCTGAGCCCCAACGGCAAGCTCGACCGCAAGCGCCTGCCGGCCCTGGAGCTGGCCGCCGCAGAGCACGTGGCGCCGGCCAATGCCACCGAGCGCACGCTGGTGCAGATCTGGCAGGGCGTGTTGGGCGTCGAATCCGTTGGCGTCACGGATAATTTCTTCAACCTGGGCGCTGACTCGATCATCTCGATCCAGGTGGTCAGCCGCGCCCGTGAACAGGGCATCGACCTGAGCCCGAAAGACATCTTCCAACACCCCACCGTCCGCCAACTGGCCGAGCGGGTCATGTCGGCGGAACCTGTCACTTCGGCGGCCAGCGCCCTGGTGGACATGCCGCTGCACGGCCTGACCGAGCAGCAGGTGCGCCAGTTGCCGCTGCCGCAAGGGCGGTTGGACGGGTTGTACCGTCTGTCCCCGATGCAACAGGGCATGTTGTTCCTCGGCTTGAATTCGCCGGAAGCCGACCTGTACATCAACCAGTTGAGCATCCCGGTCCAGGGCCTGGAGCCGGCGCGTTTCCAGGCTGCCTGGGAGGCGGTGAGCCGGCGCCATGACATCCTGCGCAGCGGTTTCCTCTGGCAGGACATGGCCGAGCCATTGCAATTCGTCCTCGCCGATGCGCCGTTGCCCATCAGCCTGCTGGACTGGCGCGAGCAGGACGTTTCAGCCCAGGCCCTGCAAGATTTGGCCGACCGTGAACGGGCCCGGGGCTTCGACCTGGATCGCCCACCGTTGCAGCGCCTGTTGCTGGTGCGGATCGGTGCGGACAGCTATCAGCTGATCTGGACCTACCACCACATCCTGATCGACGGCTGGAGCAGTTCGCAGTTGATCGGTGAGGTGCTCAGCCACTACTCGGGGCGCGATCTGCCCGAGGCGGTGCCGTACCGTCGCTACATCAATTGGCTCGCCCAACAGGATGCCAGCGGCGGGGAACGCTTCTGGCGCCGGCACCTGGCCGAACTCGACGAACCGACCTACCTGGCCGACGCCGTGCCGCGCAAGGATGAGGGGCAGGGCAGGGGGCATGAAGCGCTCTACAGCCGCCTGGGCGAAGCCCGGACCGAACAGCTCAAGGCGTTTGCCAGGGACCAGCAAGTCACCCTCAACACCTTGGTGCAAGGCGCCTGGCTGGTGTTACTCAGTCGCTACAGCGGCCAGCGTTGCGTGGCGTTCGGCGCCACGGTGGCCGGCCGTCCCGCCAGCCTGCCGGCGTCGGAATCGATCCTGGGGTTGTTCATCAACACCCTGCCGGTGATCAAGCAGGTGTGCGCCGAGCAACCGGTGGGGCCGTGGTTGCGTGACCTGCAGGACTACAACCTGGACATGCGCGAGCGCGAATACACGCCGCTGACCGACGTCCAGCGCTGGGCCGGGCGCGCCGGGCAATCGCTGTTCGACAGCATCATTGTGTTCGAGAACCACCCCATCGACCAGGCGCTGCGCGAGTGGCGCGATGACTCGCTGAAGTTTGGCGAGAGCAGCGCCGCCGGCCTGACCAACTTCCCGATGGACCTGATGGTCACCCTCGAAGACGGGCTGGTGATCGAATACATGTTCCTGCGCGAGCATTTCGACCGGGCCACGGTGGAAGGCATCCGCGCCAACATGGAAGGGTTGCTGGCGGCGCTGTGCGAGGACGCCGCGCGGCCCCTGGGCCGTCTCGGCCTGGTCACCGGGCAGGCACTGGCGGCCCCGGCGGCCGAGCCATCGTCGGCGCCAGTGCCGGTGCACGTGCGCATCGGCCAATGGGCTGCCCGCGACAGTGAGCAGACGGCGGTCATCTTCGACGGCCAGCGGTTCAGCTACGGCCAGATCGAGGCCCGGGCCAATCGCCTGGCCCACGCCTTGATAGCCGAAGGGGTCGGGCCGGAGGTGCGGGTCGGCGTGGCCTTGCCCCGCAGCGAGCAAATGATCGTCGCCTTGCTGGCGGTGCTCAAGGCGGGTGGTGCCTACGTGCCGCTGGACGCCACTTATCCACGGGAGCGCCTGAGTTACCTGATGGACGATTCGGGCATTGCCCTGTTGCTCAGCGACTCGCGCCTGGACGCGGTGTTGCCGACCCGGGCCAATCTTCATGTACTGACGCTGGACCGTCTGGACCTCGACGACCTGCCGGACACGGCGCCCCAGGTGACGGTGCAGCCGGAAAACCTTGCCTACGTGATCTACACCTCCGGCTCCACCGGTTTGCCCAAGGGCGTGGGCGTGGCCCATGGTGCCCTGGCGATGCACTGCCAGGCCATCGGCCAGCGTTATGAAATGAGCACGGCCGATTGCGAGTTGCACTTCATGTCGTTCGCCTTCGACGGTGCCCATGAGCGCTGGCTGACCCCGTTGACCCATGGTGCGCGGTTGCTGATCCGCGACGACAACCTCTGGACTGCCGAGCAGACCTTCAACGCCTTGCATGAGCATGGCGTGACGGTGGCGGCGTTCCCGCCGGTGTACTTGCAGCAACTGGCCGAGCACGCCGAGCAACAGGGCAACCCGCCGCCGGTGCGGGTCTACTGCTTCGGCGGCGATGCCGTGCCGCAAGCGAGTTTCGAGCTGGCCAGGCGCGCCCTCAAGCCGCGCTACATCATCAACGGCTACGGCCCGACCGAAACCGTGGTCACGCCGCTGATCTGGAAGGCGGGCGCCGAGCAGACGTGCGGCGCGGCGTATGCGCCCATCGGCACGCTCGTCGGCCAGCGTTGTGGCTACGTGCTGGACCACGACCTCAATCGCCTGCCGGTCGGCGTGGCGGGCGAGTTGTACCTGGGCGGGGCGTTGGCCCGGGGTTACCTGGGGCGTGCCGGCGGCACGGCCGAACGCTTTGTCGCCGATCCATTCGGCGGCGCCGGTGCCCGCCTGTACCGCACCGGCGACCTGGTGCGACAACGCGAGGATGGCACCCTTGACTACCTGGGCCGTATCGACCAGCAGGTGAAGATCCGGGGTTTCCGCATCGAGCCGGGGGAAATCGAGGCCCGCCTCAAGCAACTGCCAGGGGTGCGTGACGCGGCGGTGGTGGCGCGCGACGGCGCCAGCGGCAAGCAATTGGTCGGCTACGTGCTGCCCGTCGATTCGACATCGACCGGGGAGTGGTGCGAGGGTCTGCGCGAACAGCTCAAGGCGAGCCTGCCGGACTACATGGTGCCGGCCCACCTGATGCTGCTCGAACGCCTGCCGCTGACACCCAACGGCAAGCTCGACCGCAAGGCACTGCCGGCGCCGGGTGCCGATCCGGCGCGCCAGGGCTACGTGGCACCGGACAGCGCGCTTGAAAAAGCCTTGGTGGACATCTGGCAGGACGTGCTGAAAGTCGAGCGGGTCGGGGTGACCGATCACTTCTTCGAACTGGGCGGTGACTCGATCCTCAGCCTGCAAGTGGTGGCCCGCAGTCGGGGGCTCAAGGCCCAGGGCTTGAACCTTAAGCTGCGCGACCTGATGCAGAAACCGACCATCGCCCAGTTGGTGGCGGGTTTGCAGGGCCAAGCCTCGACGCCTTCCACTGTGTTGGCGATGAACGCCGAGGTGCGGGGCACGGCACCGCTGTTCTGCATCCATGCCGGGTTTGGCACGGTGTTCGACTATGAACCGCTGGCGCGGCGCTTGAGCGGTGTGCGCCAGGTGCTGGCAGTGCAGTCGGCGATGCTGCTGGATCCGGCGTGGCGCGACGCATCGCTGCCGGCGATGGCCAGCGCCTACGTGGCCCAGATTCGCGCACGGCAACCGCAAGGGCCGTATTCGCTGCTGGGGTGGTCCCTGGGCGGCACCCTGGCCTTGTTGATGGCCGCGCAATTGGAGCGCGAAGGGCAGCAGGTCGAGTTTGTCGGCCTGGTCGACAGCTTCGTGCCTTCGGCCGCGGTGGATCGCCACGCAGTGGATGACTGGCGCGCCGACCTGCGGGATTTCGTGCGGGTGACGTTGCTCGACGCCAGGTTGCCGCAGTTGATCGAGGGCGAGGAAACGGTGACGAACCTGCGCGCGTTGCTGGCGACGGCGATGGCCGGCGAGGGCGTTGCCTCCACCTACCTGGCTTTGGGTGCCGATGAGCTGGCCCATGTCTTTTGCGTCGCCCGCCACCTCAAGCACCTGTCGCTGCAACTGGACCGGTGCCCGACGGTGGCGGTGGAACCGACGTGCTGGTGGACGCCGGGGCGCGAAGCCGAAGGGCTGGAACTGGCTGCGCAGGTGGGGCAGCCGGTGCTGGGTGAGCGGATCGACTGCGGTCACTTCCAGATTCCCCGGGATGAACGGTTCCTGGCCAGGGCTGAAGAAATCCTTGCCGAGATCGTTGAATCAGAAGTCTTGTCCTGAACCTGTGGCCGGCCGGGCGTTGTGCCCGGTCGGCGTGGAGAGTGTGCTCAATGTCGTTGAACCCTGATATCGCTGCATTCCTGGAACTGGTGGGCAATGGCCGCGCCAGTGGCAAGCGCGTGCCCATGCACCAGATGAGCCCGGACCAGGCCCGTGAACAATTCGATCAGTCGTCGCAGTTGATGGATGCCGGTGGTGAGGCGCTGGAGGTGGTCGAGCCCCTGCACATTGCAACCCGCGACGGTGACCGTCTCGCAGCCCGGCTGTACAGCAGTCGGCCGCTGAAGCAAGGGCTGGCCCGGCCGGCGCTAATGTATTTCCATGGGGGCGGCTATGTGGTCGGCAGCCTCGATTCCCATGATTCACTGTGCCGCAACCTGGCGGCGATGGCCGACTGTGTGGTGGTGTCGGTGGCTTATCGACGGGCGCCGGAGTTTCGTTTTCCCACCGCTGTCGAGGATGCCCTGGACGCCTGGACGTGGCTGGTGGCCGAATCGGACAGGCTCGGCATCGATACTCGGCGCCTGGCGGTGGGCGGCGACAGCGTCGGCGGCAGCCTGGCCACGGTGCTGGCGACGCAACCGCTGGACACTGCGCCGCTGTTGCAGGTGCTGATCTATCCGGTGACGGATGCCAGTCGCAGCAGGCCGTCCATCGAGCGCTACGGTGAAGGTCATTTGCTGGAAAAGGCGTCGTTGGAATGGTTCTACAACCATTACCAACGCGACGCCACCGACCGCCACGACCCGCGCTTCTCACCGCTGCTGGGCGAGATCCCGCCGAACCTGCCGCCGGTGCTGCTGATCCTCGCCGAATGCGACCCTCTGCATGACGAAGGCGTGGTGTATGCGCAGCACCTGCAACAGGCCGGGGTGGCGGTTGAGCTCAAGGTGTATGCCGGCATGACCCATGACTTCATCCGCATGGGCGCCATCATCGACGACGCCGAAGAGGCCCAGCAACACATCGCCCAACGGCTGATGGCAGTGTTTGCTCACTGACAAATATCACCCGAACAGACAGACCGCTTTCGCGAGCAAGCCCGCTCCCACCATTAAATGGTGGATGTCCATAAAACCTGTGCCTGGCAAAGATCCCTGTGGGAGCGGGCTTGCCCGCGAAGGCGCCGGCTCAGCCACCATCACCGGCACAGACAGACCGCTTTCGCGAGCAAGCCCGCTCCACCATTAAATGGTGGATGTCCATAAAACCTGTGCCTGGCAAAGATCCCTGTGGGAGCGGGCTTGCCCGCGAAGGCGCCGGCCCAGCCAACATCACCGGCACAGGCAGACCTCTTTCGCGAGCAAGCCCACCCACCATTGGATTGGGGTGAGTTCCGGATTTTTCGTGCCCCCGGCTACCCATTGGCAGCCGGGGGCGGTCAAGGTCCCCGGTCAGAGTACCGAGGCGGTCTGTGGCAGTTTCGGTTGGCGGTACAGGTCCAGCAGGACCTGGTCCAGTACGGACGAAGCGCCCCAGGGTTTTGGGTCGTTGAGGATGGCGACCACGGCCCAAGTGTTGCCGTTGATGTCACGGCTGAAGCCGGCAATGGCGCGGACGGTGTTCAGGGTGCCGGTCTTGACGTGGGCTTCGCCGGCCATGGCGGTGGTCTTGAGGCGCTTGCGCATGGTGCCGTCGGTGCCGGCGATCGGCATCGAGCTGATGTACTCGGCGGCATAAGGGCTGCGCCAGGCGGCTTGCAGCATCGCCGCCATTTCCCGGGCGCTGACACGTTCGGCGCGGGACAGGCCGGAGCCGTTCTCCATCACCAGGTGTGGCGCGGTGATGCCTTTCTTGGCCAGCCACTGGCGCACGACCCGCTGAGCGGCCTTGGCGTCGTCACCGTCGGCTTCATTGCGAAACTGCGCGCCGAGGCTCAGGAACAACTGCTGGGCCATGGTGTTGTTACTGTATTTGTTGATGTCGCGGATTATTTCCGCGAGGTCCGGCGAGAAGGCCCGGGCCAGCAGTTTTGCACCGCTCGGAGTCGCGGCGAGGCGATCCTTGCCCTGGATGCTGCCGCCCAGTTCCTTCCAGATGGCCCGCACGGCGCCGGCAGTGTAGGTGGCGTGGTCCAGCAGCGACAGGTAGGTCTGGGAGCTGCAACCCTCGCCGAGCTGGCCGCCGACGGTCACGGTCACGCTGCCGTCCGCCTGGGGCACCGGGTTGTAGCGCACGCCACCGGTGCACTGCTTGCCATTGATGGCCTTGACCTGGTTGTCGATGCGAATGCTGGCGATCGGCGGTTCCACCGACACCAGCACCCGGCCGGCGTCATTGCGGGCGACGAAACGCAGGGCCTTGAGGTTGACCAGCAGGGCGTCGGGCTTGACCAGGAAGGGTTTGTTCTCGTCGTTGCCGTCGTCGTTGAACTCCGGCAGTTGCGGCTGGATGAAGAAACCGCGGTCCAGCACCAGGTCGCCGGTGACCTGCTGCACGCCATTGGCCCGCAGGTCGCGCATCAGCAGCCAGAGTTTTTCCATGTTCAGCTTGGGATCGCCGCCGCCCTTGAGGTAAAGGTTGCCGTTGAGGATCCCGCTGTTGAGGGTGCCGTCGGTGTAGAACTCGGTTTTCCACTGATGATTGGGGCCTAGCATCTCCAGGGCCGCGTAGGTGGTCACCAGTTTCATGGTGGACGCCGGGTTGACCGAGACGTCGGCGTTGTAGACGGTCGGGGTGCCGGGGCCGTTGAGCGGCACCATCACCAGGGACAAGGCGTTGTCTTGCAGTTTGCTGGTCTTGAGGGCCTTCTGCACGTTGGGTGACAAGGCGGTGTTGATCGTGGCGGCGCTGGTGGAAACAGGGAGGGCCAGGGGAAGAAGAAGGCTGGCCAGAAGCAGTGGACGCAAAGATTTGATCATTTGAAATAAAACCCTACAGGCGAGGGGGAAAAGACGAGGACATGAAAATGAACGCCCTCAACGGTCATGAAAGTGTCGGCATTATGCCCCAAGCTGCAACGGCTTGGCCCATACCCTGGCCCTTCGAAGCGCTATTTTTTACCGACGGTAGGGCGATCCCCCCGAACAGTCGGGCAATTGATGCACCAAACTGGTAAAGTGCCGGCCGTTATTACTTAAGAGGATTGTTCCAATGGCGACTAACCGTTCCCAGCGTCTGCGCAAAAAACTGTGCGTGGATGAATTTCAAGAGCTGGGTTTCGAATTGAACCTGGATTTCAAAGAAGATCTGGCCGACGAGGCTATTGACGCTTTCCTCGACGACTTCCTGAAACAAGCCATGGAAGCCAATGGCCTGGGTTACGTGGGCGGCGACGACTACGGCCTGGTTTGCCTGCAGAAGCGTGGCTCGGTTTCCGAAGAGCAGCGTGCGGCCGTCGAGGCCTGGCTCAAGGCGCGTCCTGAGCTGACCAGCGTTGAAGTCAGCCCGCTGATGGACGTGTGGTACCCGGAAAAGCCGATCAACGCCAAGGCGTGATGATCTGAGCCGGCAACCCTTCGGGGTGCCGGCTTTTTTGTGCCTGCTTATCGGGTGATTGCCAGGCCGCCTTCGCGAGCAAACCCGCGCCCACATTGGATGTGTGTCGCTCACATGGCCCCTGTGGGAGCGAGCTTGCTCGCGAAGCCTTCAGAGGCGATCAGGCCTTGCGCCAATTGAGGATCAGCAAGGTCAATACCCCCGCCACGATCCCCCAGAACGCCGACCCGATGGAAAACAGCGTCAACCCCGACGCGGTGACCATGAACGTCACCAGCGCTGCTTCCCGTTCCCGGGCTTCGCTCATGGCGATGGTCAAGCCATTGATGATCGAGCCGAACAATGCCAGGGCCGCGATGGACAGCACCAGTTCCTTGGGCAACGCCGCGAACAACGCCGCCAGCGTGGCGCCGAACACCCCGGCAATGCCGTAGAAAATCCCGCACCAGAGCGCCGCCGTGTAGCGCTTGTCGCGATCCTCGTGGGCGTGCGGGCCGGTGCAGATGGCGGCGCTGATGGCCGCCAGGTTGATGCCATGGGAACCGAACGGTGCCAACAGCAGCGAGGCAATGCCGGTGCTGGTGATCAGCGGCGAGGCTGGAACGTTGTAGCCGTCGGCCCGCAGCACGGCGATGCCGGGCATGTTCTGCGAGGTCATCGCCACGACGAACAGGGGGATGCCGATGCTGATGGTGGCGGCCAGGGAGAAGTGTGGCGTGGTCCAGACCGGTGTCGCGACTTCCAGGGCAAACCCGCTGAAATCCAGCAGCCCGAGCAGGCCGGACAACGCCGTGCCCACCAGCAGCGCGGCCAACACCGCGTAGCGCGGCGACAGGCGCTTGACGACCAGGTAAGTGAAGAACATCCCCAGGACCAAGCCGGTGCGATGCTGGGTGGCGACGAAGATCTCGCTGCCGATCTTGAACAGGATGCCCGCCAGCAGGGCTGCCGCCAGGGACGCCGGGATGCGCCTGACCAGGCGCTCGAAACTGCCGGTCAGGCCGCAGATCGTCACCAGCACCGCGCAGGTGATGTAGGCACCGATGGCCTCGCCGTAGCTCACGCCGCCCAGGCTGGTGATCAACAGCGCCGCGCCGGGTGTCGACCAGGCAATGGTGATCGGCGTGCGATAGCGCAGCGAAAGGCCGATGGTGCACACGGCCATGCCGATGGAAATCGCCCAGATCCACGATGAAATCTGCCCGCTGGTCAACCCTGCTGCCTGCCCGGCCTGGAACATCAGCACCAGCGAACTGGTGTAGCCGGTCATCATGGCAATGAACCCGGCGACGACGGCCGAAGGCGATGTGTCGGCGAGCGGACGAAGTGGCGTAGTCGTGACTTCGGTCATGGCGGGCGATGATCCTTGTTATAAATTTGGCAAAGCCTGGAACAACCCTGTGGCGAGGGCGCAAGCGCCCTCGCCACAGGGTTGCGGTTTAAGCCTAAACTCAACCCCGTGAGCGATTGCAATACAGCCAGGCCCGCAAACAGCCGTACAGTCGTGTTGCCATCAGAGGTTGTGTACAATCGAGGTGTTTTTTACGCGATACTTGCCAGCGACCGGCTGTGCCGTATTACAGTCACGGTCAATTCGCCGCAGTTTTCCCGACTCGAGTGCCCATGAACGAACAGTTGCAGCCCCTCAAGAAACAACCGCGAGCCGGTAAGGCCGGTCGCAGCGGTACCCAGGACGATATCGTCTATGCGCATATCTTCGAGGCCATCCTCGAACAACGCTTGGCGCCCGGTACAAAGTTGAGCGAAGAGGCACTGGGGGAGATTTTCGGGGTCAGCCGCACGATCATTCGTCGGGCGTTGTCGCGCCTGGCCCATGAAGGGGTGGTGCTGCTGCGGCCCAACCGCGGCGCCGTGGTCGCCAGCCCGAGTGTCGAGGAGGCTCGCCAGGTGTTCATGGCTCGGCGCCTGGTGGAGCGGGCTATCACCGAACTGGCGGTGCAGCATGCCACCGCCGAGCAGCTTGCCGAGCTGCGGCAGATGGTCAACGACGAGCGCGACAGTTTTTCCCGGGGCGACCGCGGCGCCGGCATCCGCCTGTCGGGAGAATTCCACCTCAAGCTGGCCGAAGCGGCAAAGAATGCGCCGTTGATCAGCTTCCAGCGCAGCCTGGTGTCCCAGACCTCGCTGATCATTGCCCAGTACGAAAGCGGCAACCGTTCCCACTGCTCCTATGACGAGCACACCCAGTTGATCGACGCCATCGAGGCGCGCGACGCGACGCTGGCAGTGGACCTGATGATGCACCACATGGACCACATCGACAGCAAGCTCAACCTCGACGAAGAAAGCGCCTCGGATGACCTGCATGCGGTGTTCTCGCACCTGTTGCAGAGCAAGAAGCCAGGACGGTCGACGGCCAAGCTCTGATTGAGTTGAGTCAGCGGCACCGAGTCCCCCCTTTGCGAGCAAGCCCGCTCCCACATTCGACCGTGTTGTCATGACATACGCGGATCAAATGTGGGAGCAACTGTCTTACCTCTGTCACCCGTCACCGCCATTCAGTGCCGTCTCGAAGCATGGCATTCAGTCTGATTAGCAATATTCGCATGCAGGCGATGAGCGCGACTTTCGCGCTCTTGCCTCGCCCTCGAAGTGCTTCGTACCGGGCCTTGAAGTCGGCGTGATAGCGGATGACAACCCAGCACGACATATAAAGCGCACGTCTGACCCGCGCTCTTCCTCCGTAAATCTGACGTTTGCCGCTGTGATTGCCACTGTCGTCGTT
>NZ_LHVJ01000035.1:0-132210 GCF_001269745.1 Pseudomonas sp. P97.38 | reverse complement strand
CTTGCTCGCGAATGCGGTGTGTCAGCTCATTCAAGGTTGACTGATACACCGCATTCGCGAGCAAGCCCGCTCCCACATAGGGATCTTCATTGGGTTGCTGATCGCTTTACAGGATCCGCACCCGCAACGAGCGGCCCTTGATCTTGCCTTCATTCAGGCGCTTGAGGGCCTGCTTGGCGATGCCGCGTTCCACGGCCACGTAGGCCTGGAAGTCGAAAATCGCGATCTTGCCGACTTGGGCGCCAGGGATGCCGGCCTCGCCGGTCAGGGCGCCGAGGATGTCGCCGGGGCGGACCTTGTCCTTGCGGCCGGCGGCGATGCACAGGGTGCTCATGGCCGGCAGCAGCGGGCCGCCACCCTGGGGCTTGAGGTTATCCAGCTGGTCCCAGTTCAACGGCGCCTTCTGCAACTGCTCGATGGCCTGGGCGCGGTGGGCTTCGGACGGTGCGACCAGGCTGATGGCGATCCCGGTTTCGCCGGCGCGACCGGTGCGGCCGACGCGGTGGATATGGATTTCCGAATCCCGGGCCAGTTCGACGTTGATCACCATGTCCAGCGCATCAATGTCCAGGCCACGGGCCGCCACGTCGGTGGCCACCAGCACCGAGGTGCTGCGGTTGGCGAACATCGCCAGCACCTGGTCACGGTCGCGCTGCTCCAGGTCGCCGTGCAGGCCGACCGCGGAAATGCCCTTGGACGTCAGATGGTCGACGGTTTCCTGGACCTGCTGCTTGGTGAAGCAGAACGCCACGCAGGACGCCGGGCGGAAATGCGCGAGCACCTTGAACACCGCGTCCATGCGCTCTTCTGGGGCGATCTCGTAGAAGCGCTGCTCGATCTGTGCATCGGAGTGCAGCGCCTCGGCTTTCACCTGCTGCGGGTCACGCATGAACTTGGACGACAATTGCTTGATGCCCACCGGGTAGGTGGCGGAGAACAGCAGCGTCTGGCGGCGTTCCGGGGTCTGCTGGATGATGTCCTCGATGGCGTCGTAGAAGCCCATGTCGAGCATGCGGTCGGCTTCGTCGAGGACCAGCGTGTTGAGGCCGTCGAGCACCAGCGAACCCTTGCGCAGGTGCTGCTGGATACGTCCCGGCGTGCCGACGATGATATGGGCGCCGTGTTCCAGGGAGGCGATCTGCGGGCCGAAGGACACGCCACCGCACAGGGTCAGGACCTTGATGTTGTCCTCGGCGCGAGCCAGGCGGCGGATTTCCTTGGCCACCTGGTCGGCCAGCTCGCGGGTCGGGCACATCACCAGCGCCTGGCAACCGAAGAAGCGCGGGTTGATCGGGTTCAGCAGGCCGATGCCGAAGGCTGCGGTCTTGCCGCTGCCGGTCTTGGCCTGGGCGATCAGGTCCATGCCCTTGAGGATCACCGGCAAGCTCTGCGCCTGGATCGGCGTCATCTGGGCATAACCGAGTGATTCGAGGTTAGCCAGCATGGCGGCGGACAGCGGCAAAGTATTAAAAGCGGTGGCAATGGTGGTCACGGGACGGGCCTGCAAAACAAAATGTCGCGCAGTGTAGCAGCCTCGTGCCACTTTCTTTGAAAGTTCTGGACGAGCTGTGGGGTGAATTCACTGCCCTCTGCTTAGTCCGAAGAGACGGTTAACCCCGTGGCGAGGGAGCTTGCTCCCGCTCGGCTGCAAAGCAGTCGTAATCCAGTCGACGCGATTTTTCAGTCACACCGTGCTGGCCGGTTTGGGGCGCTTCGCACCCCAGCGGGAGCAAGCTCCCTCGCCACGCAGATCCCAGTGTCTTTAGTGCTCGATATGCTCATCCGGCCGTTTCACCCGTCGCCCGTCTTCGCGAGACAGTTGAGAGAAGATCGTCGCCGCCAGCATCGCCATGATGCCCACCGTCACGAACGTCAACTGGAACGCACCCAACACGGTCTCCACGCCATCGTTGCCCACCTGGGCGGTAAAGCCGCCGAGCAGGGCGCCGGCGCAGGCGACGCCGAGACTCAGGGACAGTTGCGCCACCACCGACAGCAGGCTGTTGCCGCTGCTGGCACTGGCGTCGTCCAGGTCGATCAGGGTCACGGTGTTCATCGCAGTGAATTGCAGCGAGTTGATCGCCCCCAGCACCGCCAGTTGCGCGAGCAACAGCCAGTACGGCGTCTGTTCGCTGACCAGGCCCATGCTCGCCAGCATCACGCCCAGGGCCAGGGTGTTGCCCGTCAGCACGATGCGATAGCCCAGGCGTTCGATCAGCGGGCGGGCCACGGACTTGGCGACCATGGCGGCGGCCGCCAGGGGCAGCATGCTCATTCCTGCCTGGGACGGTGAGTACCCCAGGGCCACTTGCAAGAGCAACGGCACCAGGAACGGCAGGGCACCGCTGCCCAGGCGCGCGAACAGGTTGCCCAGGATGCCCACGGCGAAGGTCCGGGTCTTGAACAGCGACGGTGCGAACAGCGGGTTTTCGATGTGCCCGGCCCGCAGCCAGTACGCCGCCAGGCAGGCCATCCCACCGAACAGCAGCAACATGACCCGCAGGTGCGGCAAGTGCAGTTCACCGAGGCCTTCCATGGCAATGGTGATCAGCACCATTGCCGCGCCGAACAGCAGGAAGCCCAGGCCGTCGAACCGCGTGCGCTCGCTGCCGCGCAGGTCGGGAATGAACTTCCACACCGCGTAGCAACCGATCACGCCCACCGGCAGGTTGATGATGAAGATCCAGTGCCAGGTCAGGTACTGCACCATCCAACCGCCCATGGTCGGGCCGATCAGCGGGCCGAGCAGGCCGGGAATGGTGATGAAGCCCATGATCCGCACCAGCTCGGAGCGCGGATACGCCCGCAGCACCACGAGCCGGCCGACTGGCAGCATCAGCGCGCCGCCCAGGCCCTGGATCACCCGGGCGCCGATCAGCATGCTCAACGAACTCGACAGGGCGCACAGCAACGAGCCGAAGCTGAACAGCAGGATCGCCCCGAAGAAGATCTTCTTGGTGCCGAAGCGGTCGGCGATCCAGCCCGAGGCCGGGATCAGCAGCGCCACCGTGAGCATGTAGGCGATGATCACGCCCTGCATGCGCAGCGGGTTTTCGGCCAGGTCGCTGGCCATGGCGGGCAGGGCGGTGTTGAGAATGGTCCCGTCGAGGGACTGCATGAAGAAAGCGATCGCCACCACCCACGGAAGCCAGCGGGCGGTGGTTGCATCGAGCGGTGCACGGTTGGGCATGGGGCCTCTTGTATGCGTATTGATCGGGCGGTGATGCTTGTGTGGCGAGGGAGCTTGCTCCCGCTCGGCTGCGAAGCAGTCGTAAGCCGGCGGCGGATCATTGAGACACATCGCGCTGGCTGACTTTAGGGCCGCTTCGCAGCCCAGCGGGAGCAAGCTCCCTCGCCACAGGGGCTTACAGCGTCAACGTCAACCGCTTCACCAGCGCTCCCGGCAGCAGCATCGAAGCCGTGGCCCGCTGGCTGTAGGTGCTGGCCGAGAGCAGAAGTTCCCGCTCCCGGGTCAGGCCTTCGAGTTGCGAGCCGAGCAGGCTGTAGACGCTGTCGTCGAAGCGCATGGTGCTGACCGGCGCCTGGATCTGACCGTCCTCTACCCAGAACGTGGCGAACCGGGTCATGCCGGTCAGCCGGGCGGCGGGTTGGTCCGAGTAGTTCAGGTACCAGAGGTTGCTGATGTACAGGCCGGTGCCGAGGCGGGCGAGGATCTCCTGCTGCGCCAGTTGGCCTTCGTCCATGACCAGGGCCGTGGGGTACTCGTAGCTGCTCGCGCCATTGGCGGGGAGGCCATATTCGGCGGCGCTGCGGGAGTTGATCAAGCGGGCACTGGCGGCGCCCTGGGCGATCAACGCCAGGTCGTCACGGGGATAGCCTTCGTCGGAAAAGGCCGGGCTCAGGGAGCCGCTGACCTGTTCGCGCAAGCCCACGGCAGGGCTGAAGGCCGCTTCGCCGGCATAGAACTTCTGCAAGGGGCTTTGCTTGCTGGCGATCGCCCGGGCCGAGAAACCGCCCCAGCTGAGCATGCCCATGATTTCTTCCAGGGCGGCGGGCGCAAGGTAGGCGCGGTATTCGCCGGGCGGCAGCGTACGCAGCGGCCGGCCGAGAAAGGCCAGTTGTTCGCGAGCCTGTGCAAAGCGCCGGGCGAACCCTTCGCTGCTCCAGTCATGCCCGGCGTAGCTGGCTTTGACCGCCTGGCCGTTTTCGTGGAACAGGCTGAAATCGAAGTTGAAGCTGTTGGCCTGATGCCAGCCAAAAGCCCCTGACGAACTGGCGAAACCACGGCTGATGGGGCCGGCGGCGTAGATCCCCACCAGGTCGAGGCCTTCGGCGGCGCGGGCGATCTCGGCCACGGCCTGTTCGGTCTCTGGCAACGGATGATCCTGCACGGCGTGGCTTTGCCAGTGGTTGTGGTTGAGCAGCAGGTACGGATCGCGAGGCAGCAGCGCCAGGGTGTCGCGAAGCTGGTGCAAGCCTTCTTCCAGGCGTTGCCTGTCGGTTTCGGCCTCGCCGGACAAGGTGATCTGCAGGTCGGCGTGGCGCCCGTCGTCGATCAGCTTGAAACGGATGTTGGCCTGTTGCACCTGCCCGGCCTGGCGGACCTTGCCGTGGTTGAAGCGCACGAAAGCCGAGGACTCGGCAGCGTAGCCGAGGGTGAACTGTTCAGACGCACGCAGCGACGTGCGCAGCCAGTCGACCAATGCCTTGAAGGCTTGGGCCTGGTTATTCATGGTAGCCATCAGGCGTCACCTCCGAACACGTCGACGTTGCTGAACACGCAGGCCGGCGAGGCATGCCCGACGCGAATGACCTGGTTCGGTTCGCCCTTGCCACAGTTCGGGGTGCCCAGCACCTGGGCGGTACTGGCATCGCCCACCGCTCGCAGGCTCTTCCAGAACTGCGCGGAGATACCCCGGTAGTTGGGGTTCTTCACCACGCCCTTGAGCTCGCCGTTTTCGATCAACTGGCCCCACTCGCAGCCGAACTGGAACTTGTTGCGGGCGTCGTCGATGGACCAGGAACGATTGGTGCGCATCAGCACGCCGTGCTCGATGCCCTGGATCAGTTGCCCCAGGGACTGGTCGCCGGGTTCGATGTTCAAATTGGCCATGCGGTCGATGGGCGGGCGATTCCAGCCGCAGGCGCGGCTGTTGGCGACGCCGGCAAGGCCCGCGCGAAATTGCGACAGCGCGCCACCCAGCGGGCGCAACAGCCGTCCTTCACGGATGAGGAACTGCTTGCTCGCCGGACTGCCGTCGTCGTCATGGCTGTAGCTGGCCAGTTCTTCGGGAATGTCCGGGTCGAACGTCACGTTCAACAGGCTGGAGCCGTACTGCAAGTGGCCGAAGTCGCTGGCTTTGACGAAGCTGGTGCCGGCGTAGTTGCGCTCGTCTCCGAGGATGCGGTCCAGCTCCAGAGGATGGCCGATGGACTCGTGGATCTGCAGCATCATCTGGTCCGGCATCAGCAGCAGGTCCCGCGGGCCTTGCGGGGTGTTCGGCGCCATCAACAGTTGCAGGGCCTGGTCGGCGATTTTCGGTCCGGCGCCGATCAGGCCGCAGCGGTCGATCACATCGAAGCCACCTTGCTGGCCGAAGTTCTCGCGGCCCAGGGTGCGAGTCTGGCTGTCCTGGCCGTCGAACGCGGTGACATCCAGGGACGGGTAGATGAACCGCTGGGCCTGACGCAATTCGGCGCCGGCGCTGTTGAGGTAGATCTGCTCGACCTGGGTCAGGCCGATGCTGACCTGCCAGTTCACCAGGCGCTCGTCCTGGGGCACCGCCGCCGATTCGTCGCCGAGCAACTGGTAGCAGTCGCTCAGAGACGGGAATGCCTGGTCGAAATGCGGTGAGAAATAATCGGCGCGGTCGCTGGCCACCGCCTGCTCGCGCAGGTCGAGCAGTGCATGGGGCTTGAGCCGGCGGGCCTGTTGCTCGGCGCGCTCCAGCGCTGCCTGCAAGCCGGCCTGGGACAGGTCGTTGGTGGCGGCATAGGCCTCCACGCCATTGACCCGCGCGGTGAGCATCGCCCCTTCGTCATGGCTCAGGCTGGGCGGTTCGGCGACATTCTTGCGCACCGACAAATGCTGGCCGGACTCGCGCACATAACGCAGGGAAAAGAATTCGGCGCCCGTGCGCAAGGCAGCAAACCGCTGCTTGAGCTGGGGGTGGAAGTCGAACATTCGGGAACCTCCTTGTCTGGACTGGCGCTGCAGCGAGGTGCGACGCATTGATGCAGCGGCTCTAGAGTAGGCCTGGCCGGGGGAGGGATCAAGGAACAAGGAAATTGTGGATGTCAGGCGGTATGTCAGTCGATGGAGATGCTGGATAGGTCCGGCCTCTTCGCGGGCAAGCCCGCTCCCACAGGTTGATCGTTGGTAGGCACGGGATGTGTGTCCGCCGTAGATCCCTTGTGGGAGCGAGCTTGCTCGCGAAGGCGGTGTGTCAGTCGATGGAGATGTCGGATAGACGAGCCTCTTCGCGGGCAAGCCCGCTCCCACAGGTTGATCGTTGGTGGGCACAGGATGTGTGTTCACCGTAGATCCCTTGTGGGAGCGAGCTTGCTCGCGAAGGCGGTGTGTCAGTCGATGGAGATGCTGGATAGGTCCGGCCTCTTCGCGGGCAAGCCCGCTCCCACAGTTGATCGTGGGCGGGCACAGGATGTGTGTTCACCGTAGATCCCTTGTGGGAGCGAGCTTGCTCGCGAAGGCGGTGTGTCAGTCGATGGAGATGCTGGATAGACCGGCCGCTTCGCGGGCAAGCCCGCTCCCACAGGTTGATCGTTGGTGGACACGGGATGTGTGTTCACCGTAGATCCCTTGTGGGAGCGGGCTTGCCCGCGAAGGCGGCGCTGGGGGTTACTGCCCGGCTGGCGCCAGTTCACGCAGCGGCTTGCCCTTGACCGGTGCGTCGCCGGCCACGTAGTACGGGGCGGTGCTGCGCGGCAGTGGCTTGCGGCCACGGATCTTGTCGGCGATCTTCTCGGCGATCATGATCGTCGGCGCGTTCAGGTTGCCGGTGGTGATGATCGGCATGATCGAGGCATCGACCACCCGCAGGCCTTGCATGCCGTGCACGCGGCCTTCGCCGTCCACCACCGCCATGTCATCGGTGCCCATCTTGCACGAGCACGACGGGTGGAAGGCGGTCTCGGCGTGCTCGCGAATGAACTGATCCAGTTGCTCGTCCGTCTGCACCTCGATCCCCGGGCTGATCTCGCGCCCGCGGAACGGGTCCAGCGCCGGCTGCTGCATGATCTCGCGGGTCAGGCGGATGCCGTCGCGAAACTCCTGCCAGTCCTGCTCGGTCGCCATGTAGTTGAACAGGATGCTCGGGTGTTGGCGTGGGTCCTTGGACTTGGCCTGGATCCGACCACGGCTGGGCGAACGCATCGAGCCCATGTGCGCCTGGAAGCCATGTTCCTTCACACCGTTGCTGCCGTTGTAGTTAATCGCCACCGGCAGGAAGTGGTACTGGATGTTCGGCCAATCGAACTCCGGACGAGAGCGGATGAAACCACCGGCCTCGAACTGGTTGCTGGCGCCGATGCCGGTGCCGTTGAACAGCCACTCGGCACCGATGGCCGGCTGGTTGTACCAGAGCAGCGACGGGTACAGCGAGACCGGCTGGGTGCAAGCGTATTGCAGGTACAGTTCCAGGTGGTCCTGCAGGTTTTCACCGACGCCGGGCAGGTCGTGGACCACCGGGATGTCGAGGCTTTCCAGCAGCTTGGCCGGGCCGACGCCGGAGCGTTGGAGGATCTGCGGCGAGGCAATGGCGCCGGAGCACAGCAGCACTTCCTTGCGGGCCCGGGCTTCGACGCGCTCTTCAGCGGCGCCGACCAGGTAGCGCACGCCCACGGCACGCTTGCCTTCGAACACGATCTTGTCGGTCAGGGCGTGGGTGACGATGGTCAGGGTCGAACGCTTCTTGGCGATGTCGAGGTAGCCGCGAGCCGTGCTGGCGCGACGGCCGTTCGGCGTGACGGTGCGGTCCATCGGGCCGAAGCCTTCCTGCTGGTAGCCGTTGAGGTCATCGGTGCGCGGGTAGCCGGCCTGCACGCCGGCCTCGACCATCGCATGAAACAGCGGGTTGTTGCCGGGCTTGGGCGTGGTCACGCTGACCGGACCGTCGCCGCCGTGATAGTCGTTGGGGCCGATGTCACGGGTTTCGGCTTTCCTGAAATACGGCAGGCAGTCCAGGTAGGTCCAGTCTTCCAGGCCGGGCAGCTTGGCCCAGTTGTCATAGTCCAGGGCGTTGCCGCGGATGTAGCACATGCCGTTGATCAGCGACGAACCGCCCAGGCCCTTGCCTCGGCCACATTCCATGCGACGGCCGTTCATGTGCGGCTCGGGATCGGTTTCGTAGGCCCAGTTATAGCGTCGACCTTGCAACGGGAACGCCAGGGCGGCCGGCATCTGGGTGCGGAAATCCAGGCGATAGTCCGGGCCGCCGGCTTCCAGCAGCAGGACCGTAACGCCTTCGTCTTCGGTCAGGCGAGTGGCCAGGGTGTTACCGGCCGAGCCGGCACCGATGATGATGTAATCGAATTCTTGGGACATGAAAGGCACCCTCTTTTTGAGTTGGGTTCAGGTCGTGGCCGACCGAGCGCCACATTCCCTGTGGCGAGGGAGCTTGCTCCCGCTCGGCTGCGCAGCAGTCGCCAATCAGGCGACCGGTTCTGTCTGGATGACGATGAGCCCGGGAACATGGGGCTGCTTCGCAGCCCAGCGGGAGCAAGCTCCCTCGCCACCAAAAGCCCCAGTCCAGGTTCCGTCTCGGTTCAAAACACCGACGCGTAATCGCCCAGCTCGACCTGTACCGACTTGATGCGCGTGTAGTTGTTCAGCGAACTGAGGCCGTTCTCGCGGCCCACGCCCGATTGCTTGTAGCCGCCCACCGGCATTTCGGCGGCGGACTCGCCCCAGGCGTTGATCCAGCAGATGCCGGCTTCGAGCTGGTGGATCACGCGGTGGGCGCGGTTCAGGTCGCGGGTCACGACGCCGGCGGCCAGGCCGAAGTCGGTGTCGTTGGCGCGGCGGATCACTTCTTCTTCGGTGTCGTAGGCGAGGATGCTCATCACCGGGCCGAAGATCTCTTCACGCACGATGGTCATCTCGTCGGTGCAGTCGGTGAACACGGTCGGGGCGACGAACGCGCCCTTGGCGAATTCGCCCTCGGTCAACCGAGCGCCGCCGCACAGCAGCCGAGCGCCTTCGGCCTTGCCTTTCTCGATGTAGCCCAACACGCTTTCCATGTGGGCGAAGCTCACCAGCGGGCCGAAGTTAGTGTTCTCGTCTTCCGGGTTGCCAATGCGGATGCGTGCCACGCGCTCGACGATCTTGGCTTCGAACGCCGCCTTGAGGTGGCTCGGGACGAACACGCGGGTGCCGTTGGTGCAAACCTGGCCGGAACTGTAGAAGTTGGCCATCATCGCGGTGTCGGCGGCGCGATCCAGGTCGGCGTCGTCGAAGATGATCAGCGGCGACTTGCCGCCCAGTTCCATGGTCACGTCCTTGAGCGACGAGCTCGAGGCGCTGGCCATGACTTTCTTGCCGGTGTCGGTGCCGCCGGTGAAGGAAACCTTCTCGATGCGCGGGTGCTCGGTCAGCCAGGTGCCGACTTCACGGCCGCTGCCGGTCAGTACGTTGAACACACCCGCTGGAACGCCGGCCTCGGTGTAGATCTCGGCCAGTTTGAGGGTGGTCAGCGACGTGACTTCGCTCGGCTTGAAGATCATGGCGTTGCCGGCCGCCAGGGCAGGGGCCGACTTCCACAAGGCGATCTGGATCGGGTAGTTCCACGCACCGATACCGGCCACCACGCCCAATGGTTCGCGGCGGGTGTAGACGAACGAAGTGGTGCGCAGCGGCACCTGCTCGCCTTCGATGGCAGGCACCAGGCCGGCGTAGTATTCCAGCACGTCGGCGCCGGTCACGATGTCGACGTAGCGGGTTTCGGAATAGGCCTTGCCGGTGTCGAGAGTTTCCAGGGCCGCCAGTTCATCGTTGCGCTCGCGCAGGATGTCCACGGCCCGGCGCAGGATGCGCGAGCGCTGCATGGCGGTCATCGCGGCCCAGACTTTCTGGCCCTTTTCAGCGCTGACCACGGCGCGCTCGACGTCTTCCTTCGTTGCACGCTGCACCAGGGCGAGCACTTCACCGTTGGCAGGGTTGATGGCTTCGAAAGTGGCGTCGCCGCTGGCATCGCTGTAGGCGCCATCGATGTAGAGTTTTTGCAGTTCGAAACGGGCCATAAAATCCTCGCAAGTGCATGAGTGGTTGGCTGCCACCGGGAGCGTGTCGTTTACAGCTGACTACGCGGTCCGGCGACGGTTCAGGAACCGAGCGATTCTGTGTGCTCTGACGCCCCTGCCTTGGCCAGTTGGAAGTCCATGTATTCGTAAGCGATCCGGTGCGCCTGGGCGGTATCGAACGCGTCTCCCGACAACGCCCCGCGCAGCCACAAGCCGTCGATCAGCGCGGCCAGGCCTCGCGCCGCACTGCGGGCCTCATCGAGGGGCAATGCGCGGCGGAACTGGCAACACAGGTTGGAATACAGACGGTGATCGTTGATCCGCTGCAACCTGTGCAGTGACGGGTGATGCATGCTGGTGGCCCAGAAGGCCAGCCAGGTTTTCATGGCCGGGCCATTGACCTGGCTGGCGTCGAAGTTGCCTTCGATGATCACCTGCAGGTGGGCTCGTGGGCTGGAATCCTCGAGCGCCTGGCGTCGCGCGGTGACGTTCTCGCTCAGGACAGTCATCAGGTACTGGGCCGTAGCCGCGATCAGGCCGTTCTTGTCCTGAAAGTAGTGACTGATGATGCCGTTCGAGACACCCGCCAGACGGGCGATCAGCGCGATGCTGGCGTCCCCCATGCCCACCTGATCGACCGCCTGCAATGTGGCTTCGATCAATTGCTGGCGGCGGATGGGTTGCATACCGACCTTGGGCATTGGGTGACTTCTCCTCGGTCTTGATGGGTGAGGAAGAGTCTATTTTGTTTTGATTGAACGTTCAATCAATAAAAAGACGAGCGGTTTTCGAGAAGCAAGCACTCACGGTCCATAAAGCAAAAACCCTGTGGGAGCGGGCTTGCTCGCGAAGCGCTATGCCGCCACCCAATCGTGACGTAGACACCGCATTCGCGAGCAAGCCCGCTCCCACAGGGTTGAGGCTTAGCCCAGGTTTTTGCCGAGCAGGGCGTGGTACAGCTCGCTGTCACCGAGGATCCCGACCACTTTCTGGTTATCGTGAAGCACCAGTTTGTTGCCGGTCTGGTAGCGGATCTGCAAGGCATCGCGCATGCCGATGTTGGAGTCCACCAGGGTCGGACGGCGGCCCAGTTCTTCCACCGATTGGCCCGGTGTCCAGTTTTGCAGGTCCAGTGCTGCGCCGTTCTGTCGGGCGCCCTTGATGGTGTTGCCTTCGGCCAGGTCGAGCCAGGAGTCGCCGCCCGGGTCCAGGCAGACCGAACCGTTGATGCGCTTGCAGTTGTCCAGGGTGCGCATCAGGCTGCGACCGCAGAGCACGTTGAGCGGGTTGGTGTGGGCAACGAAGGTGCGCACGTAGTCGTCCGCCGGGTTCAGCACAATTTCTTCCGGCTTGCTGTACTGGATGATCTTGCCGTCCTTCATGATCGCGATTCGGGTGCCCAGTTTCAGGGCTTCGTCCAGGTCATGGCTGACGAACACGATGGTCTTTTGCAGTTTGCGTTGCAGCTCCAGCAGTTCGTCCTGCAAACCCTGGCGGATCAGTGGGTCGAGGGCCGAGAACGGTTCGTCCATCAGCAGGATGTCGGCGTCCATCGCCAGGGCGCGGGCCAGGCCGACCCGTTGCTGCATACCGCCGGACAGCTCGTCGGGTTTCTTGTTGCGCCACTGGGTCAGGCCCACCAGCTCAAGTTTTTCATCCACCAGCTTGCGCCGTTCCTTCTCGGGACGGCCCTGCATTTCCAGGCCGAAGCTGATGTTCTCGCGCACGGTCAGCCAAGGCATCAGGGCGAACTTCTGGAACACCATGGCGATGCGCTTGGTGCGCATCATCTTCAGTTCGGCGGGGGAGCAGGAGGCGATGTCGATCTGCCGCCCTTCGTGCTCGACGAACAACTTGCCACGGCTGACGGTGTTCAAGCCGTTGATGCAGCGCAGCAGGCTGGATTTGCCTGAGCCGGAAAGACCCATCAGGACACAGATTTCGCCCTTCTCGATGGACAGGCTGGCCTTCTCCACGCCGACGATCAGTCCGGTCTGCTGCAGGATCTCGGGGCGCGAAAAACCCTTGTCCAAAAGTTCCAGCGCGGCCTTGGGACGGCTGGAGAAAATAACATCGACGTCTTCGAAACGAATGATGCTCATGCGTCACCCCCTACCTTGGCGTCGGGTTGTTTGCAGATTCGGTCGAGCATGATCGCCAGCAATACGATCGCCAGGCCTGCTTCGAAGCCCAGGGCGATATCAGCGGTGTTCAGTGCGTTGACCACGGGTTTGCCCAGGCCATCGGCACCCACCAGTGCGGCGATCACCACCATCGACAACGACAGCATGATGCACTGGGTGATACCGGCCGCGATGCTCGGCATCGCATGGGGCAGTTCGATACGCGACAGGAGCTGGCGACGGGAGCAGCCAAAGGCCTTGCCCGCGTCCATCAATTCTTCCGGAACGTCGCGGATGCCCAGGTAAGTCAGACGGATGGGCGCGGCAATCGCGAACACCACCGTGGAGATCAGGCCCGGGACCACACCCAGACCGAATAGGGTCAGGGTAGGAATGAGGTAGACGAAGGTCGGTACGGTCTGCATCAGATCGAGTACCGGACGCATCAGGGTGTAGAACATCGGCTTGTGCGCGGCAACAATGCCCAGCGGCACACCGATCACGACGCAGACCAGGGTGGCGAAGAGCACCTGGGCCAGGGTTTCCATGGTTTCCTGCCAGTACCCCAGGTTGAGGATCAGCAGGAAGGAAGCGATGACGAATACGGTGAGGCCCCATTTGCGCTGGATGAAATGCGCCAGCAGGGCGATGAGGCCGATCAAGGCCAGAGGGTTGAACCAGGTCAGCGCAAACGTCACGCCGTGAATCATCGTTTCCAGGAACAGTGCGATGGAGTCGAAGGTGCTGGCGCCAACTTGCGTCAACCATTCGACAAAGCCCGCAATGTACTGGCCTAAAGGTATTTTCTGATCAATGAGCATGGTAGTGAACGTCCGCATGCAAGGGATAAACAGCACGGGCGAGCGAACTCGCCCGGCATAACATGAGCGATTACTGCGCGAGCTTGGCTTTCACGGCCTCCAGGCCAGGTTTACCGTCAATGGTGGTCACGCCAGCGAGCCAGGTATCGAGCACCTGTGGGTTTTTCTTCAGCCAGGCCTTGGCCGCGGCTTCAGGTTTCATCTTGTCGTCCAGGACGTTGCCCATCAGCGAGCTTTCCATGTCGACGGTGAATTCGAGGTTCTTCAGCAGTTGCCCAACGTTGCTGCATTCCTGGCTGTAGCCTTTGCGCGTGTTGGTGGCCACGGTGGCGGCGCCGAAGTCCGGGCCGAAGAAGTCATCGCCGCCGGTCAGGTACTGGATCTTGAAGCGGGTGTTCATCGGGTGCGGTGCCCACCCCAGGAACACCACGTCGGTGCCGCGTTTCGAGGCGCGGTCAACCTGCGAGAGCATGCCGGCTTCGCTCGATTCGACCACTTTGAAACCGGCGTCCTTCAGGCCGAAGGCGTTCTTGTCGATCATGCTCTGGATCAGGCGGTTGCCGTCGTTGCCGGGTTCGATCCCGTAGATCTTGCCGTCCAGTTCCTTCTTGAATTTGGGGATGTCGGCGAAGTCGTGCAGGCCTTTGTCATACAGACCCTGGGGGACGGCGAGGGTGTACTTGGCGCCCTTGAGGTTGGTGCGCACGGTCTCCACGGTGCCGGCATCGCGGTAGGCCTTGATGTCGTTTTCCATGGTCGGCATCCAGTTGCCGAGGAACACGTCCATGTTCTTGCCGTCGGCCAGGGACTTGTAGGTCACCGGTACGGAGATCATGGTGGTCTTGGTCTTGTAGCCGAGGGCTTCGAGTACCACGCTGGTGGTGGCGGTGGTCACGGTGATGTCGGTCCAACCGACGTCGGAAAAGTTAACGGTGCTGCATTGTGCGGGTTCTGCAGCGTTGGCCAGCATCGGAAGACTCAGCATGGCGGCCAACAACAACGGCGTGGAACCTTTCATGGGTGGACTCCTGGTGTTTTATCGGCGGTGTCCTGTCAGGACAGCCGCACGCTTTTTGGGTGTTGCGGTTGGCGGCGCGTGGGCACTCTCTGACACGCGGCCTTGCAAACGAGCCGTAACTGATCATGTACCAGCGCAAATCTGACGCCTACAGGGAGGGTCGTATCCAGTACAGGGATGGTCGCATCCAGTGTCGGTGACGTCGTTTACAGATTTTTTCCGCCCCAGGTAGCCCTCTGACACGCAGAAAAACGGCGAAAACGGAGCAAAAGAGCGGCGGCGTTGGCGGGCATGATTGCGTCGGTGTCAGACGTCGGGCACTTGGGCAAAAGCCGGATGATGCGGCCATCCCGGCGTTGAGCGTAGCAGCTCCGTCACCGGCCGCTTCGGCGCCCGCACATGCCCGTTCTGGAGACTCTCGGCAATGGCAATCAGCGTTTTCGACCTGTTCAAAATCGGTATCGGCCCGTCCAGTTCCCATACCGTGGGGCCCATGCGTGCGGCGGCGTTGTTTGTCGAGGCGTTGCGGGCCAAGGCCTTGCTGCACGACGTGCGCCGGGTCGAGGTGCAGTTGTACGGTTCGTTGTCGGCCACCGGCATTGGCCATGGCAGCGACAATGCGGTGATCATGGGGCTGATGGGCGAATGGCCCGACGCGATCGATCCGTCGCAAATCGGTACGCGCATCACGCTGCTGCGGGAAACCGAAACCCTGCTGCTCGACGGCCGCCTGCCGGTGCCGTTCATCTGGTCGCGGGACATGCGTCTGATCGACGAGAACCTGCCGTTCCACCCCAACGCGATGACGCTGGTGGCCGAGGGCGACAGCGGTGAGCTGCACCGTGACACCTATTATTCCGTCGGCGGCGGCTTCGTCGTCGACCAGGCCCAGGCGTCCAGTGGCGTCGTGGACCTGGACACCACGCAACTGCCTTACGACTTTTCCAGCGCCGAGGAGTTGCTCGAACTGTGTCGCACCCACAACCTGCGGGTGGCCGAATTGATGATGGCCAACGAAAAGGTCTGGCGCTCGGAGGAAGAGATTCGCACCGGGCTGATGAAACTCTGGCGCGCCATGCAGGATTGCGTCGAGCATGGCCTCAAGCATGAAGGCATTCTTCCGGGTGGTTTGAATGTGCGCCGGCGCGCGGCCAAGCTGCACCGCAGCCTGCAAGAGTTGAACAAGCCGAACGTCATCGGCTCGACCCTCAGTGCCATGGAATGGGTCAACCTGTTCGCCCTGGCGGTCAACGAGGAAAACGCCGCCGGCGGGCGCATGGTCACGGCGCCGACCAACGGCGCGGCGGGGATCATCCCGGCGGTGCTGCATTACTTCATGAAATTCAGCGAGGCCGTCACCGACGCCAACGTGGTCGATTACTTCCTCGGGGCGGCGGCGGTAGGGATCCTGTGTAAGAAGAACGCTTCGATCTCCGGTGCCGAAGTCGGCTGCCAGGGCGAAGTGGGTTCGGCTTGCGCCATGGCGGCGGCCGGCCTGGCGGAGATCCTCGGCGCCACGCCGGAGCAATTGTGCAACGCCGCGGAAATCGGTCTGGAACACAACCTCGGCCTGACCTGCGACCCGGTCGGTGGCCTGGTGCAGGTGCCGTGCATCGAGCGCAACGCAATCGCGGCGGTGAAAGCCATCAACGCTGCACAAATGGCGCTGCGCGGTGACGGCCAGCACTTCATTTCCCTGGACCGGGTGATCCGCACCATGCGCGATACCGGTGCCGACATGCATGACAAATACAAAGAAACTTCGCGCGGTGGCTTGGCGGTGAGCGCGGTGGAGTGCTGAGGCACCCATTGTCGGTGCTCTCTGTGGCGAGGGAGCTTGCTCCCGCTGGGTTGCGAAGCAACCCCAAGGCCTGATCTCGTCTCAATAGGATTTGCGACCGCTGCGCGGTCGAGCGGGAGCAAGCTCCCTCGCCACGGGTTACGCTTCAAATCGCTCGAAAAATGAGCAGTCGGACGAAATGCGCCACCTTTTAGCGCGTCGCAAACAGACAAGACACCCCATGACGAACCGGCCCTTGCATCGCGCTCGACCGTTCGTCATCCGCGCCTGTGGTGATACCCCTCGCGCAAGCGGCGCAGCCCAGTTCCCACAAGTGCTACCGAACTGCTCACAGCTCGCTGTGACAGCCGCCTGTCGCCACTGATAGCGCCTGTAACCCATGCCGAACGCGTGCCCTGTGTAGACGGGTTGCGATGTCGTTTTCAGGATTTATTGAATGCATATTCAATTTTAGGCACGGCATTTGCTCTACCCCGATAAAGCCCGTCTCTCGCCAGAGAACGATGGCCATAACAAGAGCCTCCGCCTGAGGCCATCACCCGCTTTGTGTGAGGAGATACCGCGATGACGACGTCCAACTCCGGGGCCCAACCCCAGAACCGTGCGCCTCAATCCATCGGCTTTTTGCTGCTGGACAATTTCACGCTGATTTCCCTGGCGTCCGCGGTAGAACCGCTGCGCATGGCCAACCAGTTGTCCGGTCGCGAGCTGTATCGCTGGACCACCCTCACCGTCGATGGCGGGCAAGTCTGGGCCAGTGACGGCCTGCAGATCACCCCGGACGCCTCGATGCACAAGGCACCACCGCT
This sequence comes from Pseudomonas sp. P97.38, assembly GCF_001269745.1. Taxonomy (NCBI): domain Bacteria; kingdom Pseudomonadati; phylum Pseudomonadota; class Gammaproteobacteria; order Pseudomonadales; family Pseudomonadaceae; genus Pseudomonas; species Pseudomonas sp. P97.38. Next base: position 115,420 of record NZ_LHVJ01000035.1, on the reverse strand, counting down.
GGACACCGTCATCGTCTGTGGCGGCATCGGCATCCAGCGCACCGTGACCCGCGAACACGTGTCATGGCTGCAAGGCCAGGCCCGTCAATCCCGGCGCCTCGGTGCCGTCTGCACCGGCAGTTGGGCCCTGGCCTGCGCCGGCCTGCTGGACGGTTTCGATTGCAGCGTGCACTGGGAGTGCCTGGCCGCGATGCAGGAAGCCTTCCCGCGGGTCTCGATGAGCACCCGGCTGTTCACCCTCGACCGCAACCGTTTCACCAGCTCCGGCGGCACTGCGCCACTGGACATGATGCTGCACTTGATCAGCCGCGATCACGGTCGCGAACTGTCGGCGGCTATCTCGGAAATGTTCGTCTATGAGCGCATCCGCAACGAGCAGGATCACCAGCGTGTGCCGCTCAAGCACATGCTCGGCACCAACCAGCCGAAGTTGCAGGAAATCGTCGCGCTGATGGAAGCCAATCTCGAAGAGCCGATCGACCTGGATGAACTGGCGGTGTACGTCGCCGTGTCCCGGCGCCAGTTGGAGCGGTTGTTCCAGAAGTACCTGCACTGCTCGCCTTCGCGCTACTACCTCAAGCTGCGGCTGATTCGTGCGCGGCAACTGCTCAAGCAGACGCCGATGTCGATCATCGAAGTGGCGTCGGTGTGTGGCTTCGTCTCCACGCCGCACTTCTCCAAGTGCTACCGCGAATACTTCGGCATTCCACCGCGCGACGAGCGCGTCGGTTCCAACACCACGCAACAGGTGGCGATGATGCCGCTGCCGCAGGCCCTGGTCCTGTCGCCGCTGTCCGGTCCGCTGTCGGCGCTGAGCCAGGCGCGCAACGAGTCGACGTTTGCCAGCGTAAGGCTCTAGACCGAAGGCTTTTTGTGGCGAGGGAGCAAGCTCCCTCGCACGGGTCAGGCGCTGTGGTTTTGCTGATACTCCGTCAGCGCCGGCAGCAGCTGCTTGTCGATGGCCTGGCGCACCGCCGGCAGGATGGTTGCGCTGCTGGTGTACATGTCCTTGACCATCCGTCGCAATTCATTGGCGCGTTCCCTGTCCAGGCCTCGCACGGCGCACTCGCACGCCTGTTCGGCGGTGGCACCGCTGGGTATCTGGAGCCCCAGGGCCTTGAGCTGGCCCAACAGGTCTTCCTGGTCGATCAAATCGGCGTGCATCATGACGCTTTTCCTTGTTCCGGGAGTGGGGTCGTGGCTCGATTCTGGTAGCCACCCGGAGTGGCGGCAAGGGCAAATTGTCGCAATGGCCCGGATGGCTATGAGCGTGTCGTTTTCGGCTAATTGAGCCGGATCGGGACTGGGCACACTGAGCTCCAAGCTGAATCACGATGGTTTGGTCACCCTCGCGCGACGGCTCCTCCAGTAACGCACCTGCCCCGATCCTGTCACGGCTTGATCGGGGATTTTTTTGCCTGTGTGATTCAGGCGTGATGGGGTGTAGGACAGGCCGCATCGCGGGCTAGCGCTGCAACACCCGGATGCGCGACAACAACTCATCCCGGTCCACGTAGCAGCCCTGGAAATGCCGGGCCCCGGTGGCCGGGTCGAACGCGTTGCGGGCGTGGAGGGTGCGACGGTTGTCGAAGCACCAGAGCTGGCCGGGTTCGAGCCGCCGGAGCAGGCGCAACCGCGGCTCGCGGGTCAGGGCGATCAAGCGCCGATAGGCGCGGTATAGCCCGGGCATCTGTTCGGCCGAGGTGTCGAACGGCCCCCGCAGAAAGTTCGCCATACGGATTTCCGCCACGTGCCCGAGGGCATCCAGGGCGATGATCGGCGCCAGACAGCGGTAGTCGCTGTGGCGGTCCTTGTTGCGAAATTCCACCGGTATGCGGCACAACGCCTCGAAGTCGTCGGGGGCTTCCTGGCGCAAGGCCTCGGCCACCGCAAAACCATCGACGAAGATGCTTTCGCCACCCTGGGCGTCATTGACCAGGCAATGCAGGAACTGCAGGCCCGGTTGCATTTCACGGGTCGGCAGGTCGCTGTGCAGCGGCAGGTTGAAGGCGGTGTAGGCGTTGCTGTCGGCATCGGCCTTGGATTGCACATTGAACAGCACACCGAAGTTGCTTTCGCGGATGAACGAGATCCGCTGGGCAATCCGTTGCAGCGAGCCGGGCTCGGTGGGCACGCCGCGCACCTGGGTCAGGCCGATGTCCCGTACGGCCAACAACCATTGCAGCAACGCATCGGCGTCTTCCATCACTGCCTGGTAGTCGAACACCGGCAAGGGCAGGTCGTGTTGCCACAGCTGGCGCTGGGGCTTGCTCGCCAGGCGCTCGGCCCTGGACGGCTCATCGTAGGCGTGGGCGCGCAACCAGCCGGGGTCGAAGCGGCTCTGATGGTCGTCCTGCCAGTCCACGCACAGGCAGCCTTCGTCGTCGAGCCAGGTCATGTCGGGTGCCAGGTCTTCAGGCACGTCGACGATCTCCAGCACCTGCTCGCGGGTAACACTGTAGACGCATTGGGGGCACGGGCAGTTGTCCCGCAGCCACTGATGGTGGAACGGGCTGACCCGGCCGTCGGCCCAGGTGACTAGCACCTGATCGGCCAGAGGCTTCACGGTGTCCAGTGCGCACACCAGCGGGTAGCGGCGAAAATCGGCAAAAGCGGCGGCGGTTTTCATGACGGCTCCTGTTCGACGTTTAGCGGGCGGGCGGCAAGGCGATGACCCGGCCGATGCAGTCCGGCGGCGGCAGGTCGGATTGTTCATCGAGCAGTGCCTGGAGTTTGCCCAGGGTCTGTTCCGGGAAGGGCGCCGAGCGCGGGCCGGCCAGGTCGACGTGCAACAGCATTTGCTCGTTGCCCGCCAGCGCCTTGTCACCGCCGGCCAAGTGCAGGCTGTGATAGATATGCAGGCGCTTGGCGTCATGGCCGATGATTTGCGTATGCACCTCGACGTTGGCGTCGACCTTCACTTCGTGCAGGTAGTTGAGGTGCAGCTCCAGGGTGAACAGCGAATGGCCGCTGGCGTCGCGGGCCTGGCTGTCCATGCCGAGCTTGTCCATCAGCACGTCCGTGGCGTAGCTGAAAATCAGCAGGTAGTAGGCATCGCGCAAGTGGCCGTTGTAGTCGACCCATTCGGGGCGGATGTGGGTTTGGTAGGTGGTGAGGGTGGGCATGGCAAAACTCCACAGATGGGTGCAGGTGGACACGTGTGTGGCGAGGGAGCTTGCTCCCGCTGGGGGCGAAGCCCCCCAAAAAGCCTGATATCGCGGTGTTTCAGAAACACCGCGTCTGCTGATTGGCGACCGCTTCGCGGCCGAGCGGGAGCAAGCTCCCTCGCCACAGAGACCGCGCTCAGTCAGTAAACGTCATCCCATGCCTGGCCTTGGTGTTTTTCACTGCCTCCAGCACAGCCAGCAGACAGTCATCGCGATAACGTTCCAGTGCCGAGATGCTGTGGCTGCCCAGTTGCGCGCTCGTGCCCTCGACCACGTCGTCGATCAGCTTCTCGGTCAGTTCCGGCGCCGGCAGGTAGGTCCATGGCAGTTGCAGCGCCGGGCCGAACTGGCTCATGAAGTGACGCATCCCGGCGTCGCCGCCGGCCAGGGTGTAGGTTAAAAACGTGCCCATGAACGACCAGCGCAAGCCGGCACCGAAGCGGATGGCGTCGTCGATTTCGCCGGTGGTCGCCACGCCGTCGTTGACCAGGTGCAGGGCTTCGCGCCACAGCGCTTCGAGCAGCCGGTCGGCGATGAAGCCGGGCACTTCCTTGCGCACGTGCAGCGGTCGCATGCCCAGGGACGTGTACACCTGCATCGCGGCTTGCACCGCTTCAGGCGCGGTGTTCCTGCCGCCCACCACTTCCACCAGCGGCAGCAGGTAGACCGGGTTGAACGGGTGCCCGACCACGCAACGTTCCGGGTGAGTGGCGCCCTCGTAGAACTCGCTGGGCAGTAACCCCGACGTGCTGGAGCCGATCAGCGCGTCGGGCTTGGCGGCGGCGCTGATGCGGCTGTGCAGGTCGAGTTTCAGCTCCAGGCGCTCGGGAGCGCTTTCCTGGATGAAGTCGGCGTCGCGCACGCATTCCTCGACGGTGGCGACAAAACGCAGCCGATCCTGCGATGCGCCCGGCGCCAGGCCTTGTTTTTCCAGCGCGCCCCAGGCACTGGCGACGCGCTTGCGCAACGCCGCTTCGGCCCCGGGCGCCGGGTCCCAGGCCACGACGTCCAGCCCGTGGGCCAGGGCCCGGCTGACCCAGCCGCTGCCGATGACTCCGCTGCCCAGGGCGGCGAAGGTTTTGATATCAGTGATAAAGCCCATGGTGATTTCCTGAAGTATTCGATGAACTGAATGTGGGAGCGGGCTTGCTCGCGAAGAGGCCGGTACATGCAACGGATTTGCCGTGGAGCAAATGCCGCCTTCGCGAGCAAGCCCGCTCCCACCTATGATCTGGGTGGCCGTCGGGTCAGCCGCGCTGGGTCAGGCCCATCTTCCTGCGCCCCTCGGCCGGGGTCAGGACGCGAGCGCCGAGGCGAGTGAGAATTTCCCCGGCGCGTTCCACCAGTTGGCCGTTGGTGGCGAGCACGCCTTTGTCCAGCCAGAGGTTGTCTTCCAGCCCGACCCGCACGTTGCCCCCCAGCAGCACGGCTTGGGCGGCCATCGGCATCTGCATGCGGCCGATGCCGAAGCCGGCCCACACGGCGTCCGCCGGCAGGTTGTCGACCATCGCCTTCATGGTGGTGGTGTCGGCGGGCGCTCCCCAGGGGATGCCCAGGCAAAGCTGGAACAGCGGGTTGTCCAGCAGGCCTTCCTTGATCAGTTGCTTGGCGAACCACAGGTGGCCGGTGTCGAAGATTTCCAGCTCGGCCTTGACCCCCAGTTCAGTGATGCGCTTGGCCCCGGCTCGCAGTTGCGCCGGGGTGGAGACGTAAATGGTGTCGCCGTCACCGAAGTTCAGGGTGCCGCAATCCAGGGTGCAGATTTCCGGCAGCAGCTCTTCGACGTGGGCCAGGCGGGTCAGCGGGCCCACCAGGTCGGTGTTGGGGCCGAATTCCATCGGCCGCTCGCCGGCCCCGATCTCCAGGTCGCCGCCCATGCCGGCGGTGAGGTTGACGATGATGTCCACGTCCGCCTCGCGGATGCGCTCCATCACTTCGCGATACAGCGCCACGTCGCGGCTGAACTTGCCGGTCTGCGGGTCGCGCACGTGGCAATGGACCACCGTGGCGCCGGCCTTGGCCGCCTCGACGGCCGCCTCGGCGATCTGTTTCGGGGTCACCGGTACGTGGGGGCTCTTGGCGGTGGTGTCGCCAGCACCGGTGAGTGCGCAGGTGATGATGACGTCGTGGTTCATGGTGCGGCTTCCTTCAGGCGAGGTGAATCACTGCGCAGGCCGGCGGCGCTGCGCAGAACGAGGGCGTGGGTCAGTTGGTGGTCAGTTGCAGGTTGTCGGCGGCCGGTTTGCCATCGAAGGTGGTGACGCCTTCGAGCCAGCGTTGCTTGTCTTGCGGATGGTCCTTGAGCCATTGCCGGGCCGACTCGAGCGGGTCCTTGTGGTCCAGCAGCGGCTGCATCATCCGGCTTTCGTCTTCGGCGGTGAACGTCAGGTTGCTCAGCAGGCGGCTGACGTTCGGGCACTGGCGGGCGTAGTCCGGCGCGGTGACGGTCCACACGGTGGCCATGCCTTCGTTCGGGCCGAGCGCGTCTTCACTGCCGGTGAGGTAGGTCATCTGCACATTGACGTTCATCGGGTGCGGCGCCCAGCCGAAGAACACCACGGCTTCCTTGCGCCGCACCGCGCGGTCCACGGCGGCGAGCATGCCGGCCTCGCTGGATTCCACCAGTTGGAATTTGCCCAGGCCGAACTGGTTCTTGGCGATCATCGCCTTGATCTGGGTGTTGGCGCCGGAGCCAGGCTCGATGCCGTAGATCTTGCCGCCCAGCTCTTTTTCAAACCTGGCGATGTCGGCGAATGTCTTCAAGCCCTTGTCGGCCAGGTAGGTCGGCACGGCGAGGGTGGCGCGGGCATCCTTGAGGCTCGGCTGCTCCAGGACTTTGACTTGCTTGGCCTCGACGAACGGGGTGATCGTCTGGGTCATCAGCGGGTTCCAGTAACCCAGGAACAGGTCCAGGCGCTGGTCGCGGATGCCGGCGAAGATAATCTGCTGGGAGGCGCTGGTCTGTTTGGTCTTGTAGCCGAGGCCATCGAGCATCACTTGGGTCAGGGCACTGGTGGCAATGACATCGGTCCAGTTGACCACGCCCAGGCGCACGTTCTGGCATGCGGCAGACTCGGCGGCAAAGGTGGCTGAGCTGAGCAAAACGGTACCGCTGAGAGCAAGAACGCAGGAGCTGATCAATCGTTTCATGGCGGGTCCTCGGCAGCTTATTGTTATGGGGTCCGGCGTCTGTGCGCCGGTGATGCCACGTTACGTAGCTGGTCGTTGCGCAAAGCGCCCTGCGGCGACGTGCTCTTGCACTGCGGCGACCTGTGGCGTATCAAGGTGCCACGCTACCCGCCAACCGAGTGCGCGCCATGTCCCAGGATTTCTACTTTTTGTTGATGCCGGGTTTCTCGGCCATCGGTTTCATTTCGGCCATCGAGCCGCTGCGGGTGGCCAATCGCTTTCGCGGCGGGCTGTACCGCTGGCACGTATTGAGTGTCGATGGTGGGCCGGTGCTGGCGAGCAATGGCATGTCGGTCAACGCCGATGCGGCACTGGAACCCCTGAAGAAAGGCGCAACCCTCTGGGTGGTGGCGGGGTTCGAGCCGCTGAAGTTCTCCACGCCGGCACTGGAGCGCTGGCTGCATCGCCTGGACAAGGACGGCGTGACCCTGGGCGGCATCGACACCGGCAGCGTGGTTCTCGCCGAGGCGGGGTTGCTGGACGGGCATCGGGTGACCTTGCACTGGGAGGCGATCGAGGCGTTCAAGGAGTCTTATCCTCACCTTGGGGTGACCCAGGAACTGTTCGAGATCGACCGCCGCCGCATCACCTGCGCGGGCGGCACCGCTTCGATTGACCTGATGCTCGACCTGATCGGCCAGGCCCACGGCGCGGCACTGGCGATCCAGGTAAGCGAGCAATTCGTGCTCGGTCGCATCCGTCCGCGCAAAGACCACCAGCGCATGGAAATCGCCAGCCGCTACGGCATTCGCAACAAGAAACTGGTGCAGGTCATCGGGGAGATGGAAACCCACAGCGAACCGCCCTTGAGCACCCTGGCGCTGGCGCAATCGATCAGCGTGACGCGACGCCAGCTCGAACGCCTGTTCCGCCTGCACCTGAACGACACCCCGAGCAATTTCTACCTGCGCCTGCGCCTGGAGAAGGCCCGGCAACTGCTGCGCCAGACCGACATGAGCGTGCTGGAAGTGAGCATTGCCTGCGGGTTTGAATCACCGTCGTACTTTACCCGCAGCTATCGGGCCCGGTTCGAACGCTGTCCGCGGGAGGATCGGCGACGGCAGGGGGACGGACGGGAGGTGGTTTGACAGGTTTTTATACTTAATTATACTCGCGACTATAAATTATACCTGTCGCCATAAATGAGTATAAAACCATGTCCAAGCCCACTGGTTTTGTCTTCCGGCGCCCCGATCTGGCCCGCAGCATTGTCGATGGGCTGGTGGGGGCCGGGATTCAGGACTACACCTCTGGCCTGTTCCTGGCGGCGCCTAGACGCACCGGAAAAAGCACCTTCTTGCGTGAAGACTTGATTCCCGAATGTGAAACCCGTGGCTGGCTGGCGGTCTACGTCGATCTATGGGCCAACAAGCAGAAGGACCCTGCCGATCTGATTGCCTCGGCTATCGCTGCGGCATTGGTGCCTTATGAAAAGGGTATCCGTAAGCTTGCCAAGTCCATGGGCATCGACAAACTCAGTTTCTTGCGCACGCTGTCCTGGGATTTCAGCCGGCCGCAACTGCCTGACGGCGCAACGCTGACCCAGGCGCTGGAGTTGTTGCATCGTGCCGCTGGTAAAACCGTGGTGTTGGTGATCGACGAAGCCCAGCACGCGCTGACCACCGAAGCCGGGGTCAATGTGATGTTCGCGCTCAAGGCCGCTCGTGACCAGCTCAACCAGGGCCGTGAGGATGATGCCAGTGGCCTTCGCCTGGTGTTTACGGGGTCCAATCGAGACAAGCTGGCTCATCTGGTACTCAGCCGCAATCAGCCTTTCTACGGCTCCGGTATCACGTCTTTCCCGTTGTTGGGCAAGGAGTTCACCAAGGCCTACGCTGCCCATTTGAACGCGCATCTGGCCCAGACCAACCAATTCAATGCCGACGAGCTCGATCAAGCGTTTGAGTTGGTCGGACGTCGCCCTGAAATGTTGCGTGCCGTCATCGGCGAAATTGCCTTGGAATTGGGTGAGGCGAGCCATCTGGGCGAGTTGCTGCGCAGCAGCGCCGAAATGCTGCGTGCCGGTGTCTGGACCGAGTTTGAAAGCGCCTGGAACGCGCTGACGGTGCCCCAACGCGCCGTTCTCCAGGTCATGGCCGAGCGCTCGCAAAACAACGAACCCTTTGCGCCCTTTACGGATGCGACGCTGGAGGCCGTGGGCAAGGTGCTTGCGAGTATGGGAAGCGAGGTTGTGCCAGGCACCCAGACCATCCAATCCTGCATCGACGCGCTTCGTGAAAAGGAATTGGTATGGAAGTCCAATCGCGGTGGCTACGCATTGGAGGACAAAGCGTTTGCCGATTGGTTGAAGGGGTATCGCAAGCGGCAGTGAACCTGATACTTACCGGCCATACCTGTGGCGAGGGCGCTTGCTCCCGCTGGACTGCGTAGCAGGCCCTAAAAGCAGGGCCGCTTCGCGCCCCAGCGGGAGCAAGCTCCCTCGCCACGGGGGGTGTTTCGTCTGAGAGATTGGCTTACTTCTTCACCAGCGCCGCACACGCCGCCTTATACGCCTCATGCTGGTACTTGTTCAGCGTCGCCGGCAAAGCGAAGTCATGCTTCTTGCTCTGCGCATTGATGGTCTGCGGCGACAGCAGCGTCACGTCGCAGCCTTCCAGCAGCTGGAAAACCCCTTCGATCTTGAACGTGGTTGGTCCGCCGGCGAACTCGCCTTTCTTGCTGCGCTTTTTGATGGCGATGCGTTCGATAGCGTTCTCCAGCACAAACGCCCGGACCTGAGCAGCGAACGCCTTGACGTTGGCAGCCTCGTCATCGTCGTCCAGGGTGATTTTCTTGGTAGTGAGCGATACGTGGCTCAAGACCTGTTGATCCAGCGAGGCAACGGCGATGATCGCTTCGCTGCCTTTGATTTCAATGCCGCAGATAACCATTCGAGCCTTCGGGATTTGGGTATGAGGCCCAAGTCTATCTGCATCGAAGCCGGGGACGTGGTGATTTTGTCGGCTCAGTCCATGGTCTTGCGCAAGTCCAGCATGATCTTGTCGAAGTAATCGACCCGAATGATGCCGAAGCGGGGGTACTCGAAGTCCAGGATCACATACAGCACGCCAACCATGACCGCCGCATAACCCAGGCTGTGCAGCCATTTGCGTTGGGCTGTCCCGGCCATGCCGTAGCCGATCAGCACGGCGCTGATCAGGGCCATGGTCACCAGCATCAGGTAGATGATCAGGGGAGGATGGGTCTCGTGGGCCACGGCGCGGGTGGTGGTGATGTCGATCATCTCATTCTGCGCTTGCAGCACGCTGGTTCCCAACGTCGGGGTGGGCATCTTTTGCAGGGCGCCGATCGTGCTTTTCCAGATGGTCTGCTGCAAGACATTGGCTCGGTCATGGGCCGCCTCGTCGACCTGATCCTCGCGCAGATCACGGTAATACTCGATCCGGGCGTCGACATAGTCTCGGAACGCCCGGCGCACGGCGGATTGCTCGCTGGCCGGCAGCAGATCCAGGCGCAGCCAGGCGGTGCCCATGGCGTTGGTTTCGGCAACGATCAACGCTCGCCGTTGATCCAGGCGCGAGGCGGCGCCGGAGAAAGTGAACGCAATCAACAGCGCCAACAGGCCGAACACCGCGCCTTCAATGGCTCCGATGCCCTGGCGGGCACCCTCGGGATCCCGGGCCAGATGGCGATTGCCGATCCGGCGACCGACCTCGATGCCCAGCACGATGGCGATGAAAATGGCCAGGCCGTAGAAGGGCAGGACGGTAAGAGCATGCATGAGAGAATCCCCGCAAAGCGAAGCGTGGCGTCATCCTAGGATCCTCGTTGTGATCCGCCTACTGTCAGAGTTGACAGTAGGCGGTGGTTGAGTCGCCCTTCTGCAAGACGACGTGCAGCTACAGCTCAATCTGATCGGCATGAACTCCCGAGACGTCTGGCAGCAATCTCAGAAGCGGCTTAACGGCCTTTCTGGTCCTGCATTTGGTCTCGCTGCGCCCATCACTCCTGCCCAATCGACTCCAGAAACTCCGACCGATCGTCGCTCACCTGGGCCATGCAGTCGTTTTCGGCAATCTTGTAGGCCTCGCTGCCGGGTTTGGCCGGGAAAGCGGCGATGGCGCAGTCGGCGTCCCGCTGTTTTTGCCACAGTTGCTGGGCGGCCTTGATCTTGGCGGTGATATCGCTCAGTAGGGCCTTGTCGCTGGCGTAGCGGGTTTGCAGGCGCTCGTTGAGGCTCTGCAGGTTTTCGCTCAGCAACTGTTCGGCGGCGTTTTTGCCATAGGCCGAGCAGGCGAGGGTCTGGACGTCGTTTTCGACGGCGTCGCAGGGGTTCTGTTCGGTGTCTTCAGTCGCGTGGGCGACGGTGCTGATCAGTGCCAAAGCCAGGAAGATTGATTTCATTGCGTTGCCGCTCGAGTCCGGTGAAAGCCAGTGATGCCGCGGATTCTGGCGCAAGCGTCGGCTAAAGAACAGACGGGCAGGGTGGGCCTGCCGCGGCCCAATGTCGGTGATTGACGCTTTCGGCAATTCCCCTGTCGTTTTTGCACCCGGTCGCCGCGGCCCTCAGGCATATGCTGGCCCCAAAGCGCCGGCACACGATTCGGCGCATGAATCGCTGACAAAAAGGGGACTGCCTGATGAGCCCAGCCGAATTGCACGCCGACAGCATCGTTATCGACGGGCTGATCATTGCCAAGTGGAACCGCGACCTGTTCGAAGACATGCGCAAGGGCGGCCTGACCGCAGCCAACTGCACCGTGTCGGTGTGGGAAGGTTTCCAGGCCACCGTCAACAACATCGTCGCCAGCCAGAAACTGATCCGCGAGAACAGCGACCTGGTGATCCCGGTGAAGACCACCGCCGACATCCGTCGCGCCAAGGAACAGGGCAAGACCGGCATCATCTTCGGTTTCCAGAACGCCCACGCCTTCGAAGACCAGCTCGGCTATGTCGAGATCTTCAAGCAGCTCGGCGTCGGCGTGGTACAGATGTGCTACAACACCCAGAACCTGGTGGGCACCGGCTGCTACGAGCGTGATGGCGGCCTGTCGGGCTTCGGTCGCGAGATCGTGGCCGAGATGAACCGGGTGGGCATCATGTGCGACCTGTCCCATGTCGGTTCCAAGACATCCGAGGAAGTCATCCTCGAATCGAAGAAGCCGGTCTGCTACTCCCACTGCCTGCCGTCCGGCCTCAAAGAGCACCCGCGCAACAAGTCCGATGAAGAGCTGAAGTTCATCGCCGACCACGGTGGCTTCGTGGGCGTGACCATGTTCGCGCCGTTCCTGGCCAAGGGCATCGACTCGACCATCGACGATTATGCCGAAGCCATCGAATACACCATGAACATCGTCGGTGAAGACGCCATCGGCATCGGCACCGACTTCACCCAGGGCCATGACCAGGCGTTCTTCGAGATGCTGACCCACGACAAGGGCTACGCCCGTCGTCTGACCAGCTTCGGCAAGATCATCAACCCCCTGGGCATCCGCACCGTGGGCGAGTTCCCGAACCTCACCGAGACGCTGCTCAAGCGCGGTCACTCCGAGCGGGTGGTGCGCAAGATCATGGGTGAGAACTGGGTGAACGTCCTGAAAGACGTCTGGGGCGAGTGAATACCTCTGGAGCCTGCTGCGCTCGCCGATAGCTGCGTCAGGTCCTCGCGCCAAGCTCGCCGTACATGCGTACTGCCTCGCTTGTCGCGCCGGTCCTTCCTTGCTCTCGACGTGCTCGCTACGGCTTCAAAGGCATTCACGCAGCTTTTTTATAAGAGCAAAAGCAAACGCTTCGCTCAGTAATGATCACGAATTTCCGGAGTCAAGTTTCAATGGCCAAAATCGCCCCCCAACTGCCTATCGAAGTCGACAGCGAAACCGGTGTCTGGACCTCCGACGCCCTGCCGATGCTCTATGTGCCGCGCCACTTCTTCGTCAACAACCACATGGGGATCGAGGAAGTCCTGGGCGCCGACGCCTACGCCGAGATTCTCTACAAGGCCGGCTACAAGTCCGCCTGGCACTGGTGTGAGAAAGAAGCCGAATGCCACGGCCTGGAAGGCGTCGCGGTGTTCGAGCACTACATGAAGCGCCTGTCGCAGCGCGGCTGGGGCCTGTTCAAGATCCAGGATATCGACCTGGACAAAGGCACGGCCAGCGTCAAGCTCGAACACTCGGCGTTCGTCTACGTGTACGGCAAGGTCGGGCGCAAGGTCGACTACATGTTCACCGGCTGGTTCGCCGGCGCCATGGACCAGATCCTCGCCGCCCGTGGCAGTTCGATCCGCACCGTGGCCGAGCAGGTCTACGGCGGTTCCGAAGAAGGCCACGACGACGGCCTGTTCATCGTCAAGCCGTTGTAAGTCGAGGATTGCGCCATGGCTTTTGAAGCAATGTTCCAGCCGATCCAGATCGGCAAGCTGACCATCCGCAACCGCGTGCTCAGCACCGCTCACGCCGAGGTCTACGCCACCGACGGCGGGATGACCACCGACCGGTACGTGAAGTATTACGAAGAGAAGGCCAAGGGCGGCATCGGCCTGGCGATCTGCGGTGGCTCCTCGGTGGTGGCCATCGACAGCCCGCAGGAATGGTGGAGCTCGGTGAACCTGTCCACCGACCGCATCATCCCGCACTTCCAGAACCTGGCCGACGCCATGCACAAGCATGGCGCCAAGATCATGATCCAGATTACCCACATGGGCCGTCGCTCGCGTTGGGACGGCTTCAACTGGCCGACCCTGATGTCGCCGTCCGGTGTGCGTGAGCCGGTGCACCGTGCCACCTGCAAGACCATCGAGCCGGAGGAAATCTGGCGGGTGATCGGTAACTACGCCCAGGCCGCGCGCCGGGCCAAGGCCGGTGGCCTGGACGGTGTCGAGCTGTCGGCCGTGCACCAGCACATGATCGACCAGTTCTGGAGCCCGCGAGTCAACAAGCGTACCGACGAGTGGGGCGGCAGCTTCGAAGGCCGCATGAAATTCGGTCTTGAAGTACTCAAGGCCGTGCGCGCCGAAGTGGGCGACGACTTCTGCGTGGGCATGCGCCTGTGCGGTGACGAGTTCCACCCGGACGGCCTGTCCCACGAGGACATGAAGCAGATCGCCAAGTACTACGACGACACCGGCATGCTGGACTTCATCGGCGTCGTGGGCTCGGGTTGCGACACCCACAACACCCTGGCCAACGTTATCCCGAACATGAGTTATCCACCGGAGCCGTTCCTGCACCTGGCCGCCGGTATCAAGGAAGTGGTCAAGGTTCCGGTGCTGCACGCGCAGAACATCAAGGACCCGAACCAGGCCACGCGGATCCTGGAGGGCGGCTACGTCGACATGGTCGGCATGACCCGTGCCCACATCGCCGACCCGCACCTGATCGCCAAGATCAAGATGGGCCAGGTCGACCAGATCAAGCAGTGCGTCGGCGCCAACTATTGCATCGACCGCCAGTACCAGGGCTTGGACGTGCTGTGCATCCAGAACGCCGCGACGTCCCGTGAATACATGGGCGTGCCGCACATCATCGAGAAATCCACCGGGCCGAAACGCAAGGTGGTGGTTGTCGGTGCAGGCCCCGCGGGCATGGAAGCGGCGCGCGTGGCGGCTGAACGTGGCCATGACGTGACCCTGTTCGAGAAGAAGGAATTCATCGGCGGGCAGATCACCACCGCCTCCAAAGCCCCGCAGCGGGACCAGATCGCCGGTATCACCCGCTGGTTCCAACTGGAGCTGGCGCGGCTGAAAGTCGACCTGCGCCTGGGCGTGGCGGCTGACGCGGCGACCATCATGGACCTGCGTCCGGACGTGGTGGTGCTGGCCGTCGGCGGGCATCCGAACGTGGAGCAGAATGAGCACTGGGGCGCCGCCGAAGGGCTGGTGGTCAGCAGCTGGGACGTGCTCGACGGCAAGGTCGCGCCGGGCAAGAACGTGCTGGTCTACGACACCATCTGCGAGTTCACCGGCATGTCGGTGGCCGACTTCCTCGCCGACAAGGGCAGCCAGGTCGAGATCGTCACCGATGACATCAAGCCGGGCGTGGCCATTGGCGGGACGTCGTTCCCCACCTACTACCGCAGCATGTACCCCAAGGAAGTGATCATGACCGGGGACATGATGCTCGAGAAGGTCTACCGCGAAGGCGACAAGCTGGTGGCGGTGCTGGAGAACGAGTACACCGGCGCCAAGGAAGAACGCGTGGTGGACCAGGTGGTGGTGGAGAACGGCGTGCGGCCGGACGAAGAAATCTACTACGCGCTGAAGGAAGGTTCGCGCAACAAGGGCCAGATCGACGTCGAAGCCCTGTTCGCGATCAAGCCCCAGCCGTGCCTGGAACAGAGCGGCGATGGCTACCTGCTGTTCCGTATCGGCGACTGCGTGGCCCAGCGTAATACCCACGCCGCCATCTACGACGCGCTTCGGCTCTGTAAGGATTTTTGACGGCGCAGCTGCAAGCGGCAAGCTACAAGCTACAAGTAAAAGCACGGCCTCCGCTGCTCTTCCTTGCAGCTTGCAGCTCGCAGCTCGCACCTCGCAGAGGTGACTCTGATGCTAAACACCCTTCTTCCCATCCTGCTGTTCGCAGCCCTGGGCCTGGCGGTCCTTGGCGCCTTGCGGCGGGTGAACATGTGGCGCCGGGGACGACCGTCCAAGGTTGACCTGATCGGCGGTCTCTTCGCCATGCCCAAGCGCTACATGGTGGACCTGCACCACGTGGTGGCGCGGGACAAATACATCGCCAACACCCACGTCGCCACGGCCGGTGGTGCGGTGGCGTCGATCGTGCTGGCGATCCTGGTGCACGGTTTCGGCCTGCATAACCGTTTCCTGGGCTATGCGCTGCTGCTGATGACGGCGGTGATGTTCGTCGGCGCGATCTTCGTCTACCTGCGTCGTCGCAACCCGCCGGCACGGCTGTCGAAAGGCCCGTGGATGCGCCTGCCGAAGAGCCTGCTGGCATTCTCGGTGTCGTTCTTCCTGGTGACCCTGCCGGTGGCGGGCATCCTGCCGGAAAACTTCGGCGGCTGGGTACTGGCGGCGATCCTCGGGCTCGGTGTGTTGTGGGGCGTCTCGGAGCTGTTCTTCGGCATGACCTGGGGCGGCCCGATGAAGCACGCCTTCGCCGGTGCCCTGCACCTGGCCTGGCACCGTCGCGCCGAACGCTTTGGCGGCGGCCGCTCCACCGGCCTGAAACCGCTGGACTTGAATGACCCGGCGGCGCCGTTGGGGGTGGAGAAACCCAAGGACTTCACCTGGAACCAGTTGCTTGGCTTCGACGCCTGCGTGCAGTGCGGTAAATGCGAAGCCGCGTGCCCGGCCTTTGCCGCCGGCCAGCCGCTGAACCCGAAAAAACTCATCCAGGACATGGTCGTTGGCCTGGCGGGTGGCACCGATGCGAAGTTCGCCGGCAGCCCGTATCCGGGCAAGCCGGTGGGCGAGCACGGCGGTAATCCGCACCAGCCGATCGTCAATGGCCTGGTGGACGCCGAGACGCTGTGGTCGTGCACCACCTGCCGTGCCTGCGTCGAGGAGTGCCCGATGATGATCGAGCACGTCGATGCCATCGTCGACATGCGCCGGCACCTGACCCTGGAAAAAGGCGCCACCCCGAACAAGGGCGCCGAGGTACTGGAAAACCTCATCGCCACCGACAACCCTGGCGGCTTCGCTCCGGGCGGGCGGATGAACTGGGCGGCGGACTTGAACCTGAACCTGCTCAGCGAGAAGAAATCCACCGACGTGCTCTTCTGGGTCGGCGACGGCGCCTTCGACATGCGCAACCAGCGTACCCTGCGTGCGTTCGTCAAAGTGCTCAAGGCGGCGAAGATCGATTTTGCCGTGCTCGGCCTCGAAGAACGCGACAGCGGTGACGTGGCCCGGCGCCTGGGTGATGAAGCGACGTTCCAGCTGTTGGCCAAGCGCAACATCCAGACCCTGGCCAAATACAGCTTCAACCGCATCGTCACTTGCGACCCTCACAGCTTCCACGTGCTGAAAAACGAGTACGGTGCCTTCGATGGCAACTACCTGGTGCAGCACCACAGCACTTACCTGGCGGAGATCATCGGCGCTGGCGCCCTCAATCTCGGCCAGCACAAGGGTGACAGTGTGACGTACCACGACCCGTGCTACCTGGGTCGCTACAACGGCGAGTACGAGGCCCCGCGCCAGGTGCTGCGCGCACTGGGCATCGAGGTTAAGGAAATGCAGCGTTCCGGTTTCCGATCGCGTTGCTGCGGCGGTGGCGGCGGGGCGCCGATCACCGACATCCCGGGCAAGCAACGGATTCCTGACATGCGCATGGAAGACATCCGCGAAACCGGTGCCGAGCTGGTGGCGGTGGGTTGTCCACAGTGCACGGCGATGCTGGAAGGCGTGGTCGAGCCGCGGCCGATGATCAAGGACATCGCCGAACTGGTGGCCGATGCCCTGCTTGAAGACGTGGCGTCGGGTAAAACCGCGGCCCCGGCCAAACGTGAACCTGCGGAGGTGCATTAATGAGCGACATCATCCGCCGCGACCCTCGCGCCGAGTGGATCGCCCGCAACCGCCTGCACCCGCTGCACGCGGCCATGCAGCCGGTGCAACACAGCTGGATGGGCCCTAACGGGGTCATCCGCAAGCATGTCCACGGCGTGGGCTTCATTGGCCCCAACGGCATCAAGCGTATCGACCGCAGCGGCGCCCAGCAGGGCGGCGCGACCAAGCGCGCCGCGGCCACTGAAGTGCAATTGCCGCTGCATCAGGTGACGCAACCGGCGTTCTACATCAGCGTGGTGCCGGACATGGTCGGGGGCCGTCTCAGCGCCCACGACCGGGACTTGCTCGGCCTGGCCCATCAACTGGCCGGCAGCGACGGCGCGGTGCTGGCGGTGGTCTTTGGCGAGCACAAGGAAACCACCTTCGCCACGGCCGGCGTCGACCGTTTGCTGGTGCTCGAAGGCGAAGCCTTCAATGGTTATGCACCGGAGCAACGGGTGCAGGGCCTGCGGGCTGTGGATAACCAATTCAGCCCTCGTCACTGGTTGCTGCCGGACAGCCGCAGCGGCGGTGGCGAACTGGGCCGGCGCTTTGCCGCCGCGTTGGGTGAGCGCCCGGCCACGCGGGTCTGGCAGGTCAAGGGCGAGGAGTGCATCGGCCGCGCCGGTGCCGGCCTGCAAGACCTGGCCCGACCCTTGGCACGCTTGATCCTCGCCGCCGCCGAATGCGCCGAACCGGTCAGCGAGACCCGTCATGAAGCGCTGCCGGTGGAGTTATCCACAAGCGTGGCCCGCAGCCTGTCGCGCATCGAAGACCTGGGTGCGGTGGCGGTGGACCCGGGGGCGATTCCGATGGCCGAAGCCGAATTCATTTTCTCCGGCGGCAACGGGGTCAAGGACTGGGCGCTTTTCCACCAGACCGCGGCGGCCCTGGGCGCCACCGAGGGTGCTTCGCGGGTGGCAGTGGACGATGGCTTCATGGCGCGGGACCGCCAGGTGGGCGCCAGTGGCACCTGGGTCACCGCGCGGGTCTATGTGGCCGTGGGAATTTCCGGGGCGATCCAGCACCTGCAAGGCATCGGTGCCTGCGACAAGGTGGTAGCGATCAACCTCGACCCGGGCTGCGACATGATCAAGCGGGCGGACCTGTCGGTGATTGGTGACAGCGCGGCGATTCTCAAGGCCCTGATCGCGGCGGTAGAGGCCTACCGCAACGAAGCCAGGCGCGATGCGGCTTAAGCTAAGGATTCAACCATGAGTACTCAAGTGATCAGCCTCGTCTCCATCGGTGCCCACCCGACCTCCGGCCGGCCCCGTCGCGCCGAACAGGACGCCCGCGCCGTGGAACTGGGCCTGCAACTGGCTGGCAACGACCTGCAAGTGCTGCACGCCGGCGACGTGGCCGAGCCGGCCCTGCGCGCCTACCTGGGCATGGGCCTGGACGAACTCCACGTCCTGGACAACCCCGAGGGCGCCGACGCGCTGCCGGCCCTGACCGACTACCTGCGCGATGCCGGCGCCCAAGTGGTGCTCACCGGCAGCCAGGCGGAAACCGGCGAAGGCTCCGGGATGTTGCCATTCCTGCTGGCGGAAAACCTCGGCTGGCCGCTGGTGGTCGGGCTGGCCCAGGTCGAATCCATCGACAGCGGCGTTGCCTTGGTGCTGCAGGCCTTGCCTCGCGGGCAACGGCGCCGCTTGAAAGTGCGCCTGCCGTTCCTGGCGACTGTGGATAACGCCGCGCCCAAGCCTCGGCAGAGCGCCTACGGCCCTGCGCGACGGGGTGTCCTGCACGCCGAAGAGGTCGAAGTGGTCGATGACGCCTTGCTGGCGGTGGCGATCCTGCAACCGGCCAAGCCACGCCCCAAACGCCTGAAAGTCATCAAGGCCAAGAGCGGCGCCGACCGCATGAAAGCCGCCACGGCCAAGGCCAGCGGCGGAGGCGGGCAAGTGCTCAAGGGCGTCAGCCCGGAAGCGGGCGCCGAGGCGATTCTCAAGTTGCTGGTCGAAGAAGGGGTCGTCCGCTAAGGCGGAAACGACCCTACTCCCCCTGTGGGTGCGAGCCTGCTCGCGAGGGCTGTGTGTCAGGCGACAGGGTTGTCGCGGGATACCGCTTTCGCTTGCCGGTTCGCTCTCACAGTCATTTAGCTACGGTTACTCACAATCCCTGTGCGTCCACTTGTGGATAACCTGTTCGCCCATCGCCACACCCCACGCCAATCAAGCCTTTCCAGCCTGCGATCAAAAAATGATCAGCCTAACTCACGGTTTTTATTGGCTTTTCCTGTTACCTCAGGGCATATGAGTGTCCACAATTGCCCCCAATCTCTGTTGGTGCTTCTGTGGATAAGATGTTCGCTATCGCCTGCAAGCCAGGCGCAGCGTGCCTTTCATGCAATTGATCATTAAATAATCAATTGCGTTGCGCCGTTGGAAAAATACCGGAAAAACCCGTGTTTAACCGCCATATCCGTGGTTTTCCACAGAAACGTCAATTTATCCCCGAACACTGTTGGCGCTTCTGTGGATAAGGTGTTTGTTTAGCGCTACAGGCCAGTGAATACGAGGCTTTCAAACGTTTGATTAAAAAATAACCGATAATGCGCGGGCGCGTTTGCTGTGCATAACAGGCGGTTTACCCGTGCTTTTTTCCCAAGACGATCTCAGATGATCTTCACTTGTCCCCATTTGCTGTGGGTGGTCATGTGGATAACTTGTTTGCGAAAGGCTGCAAGGCCCGGCGGCTATAGTCCAAATCGCGATAGATCAAATTTCATACAGTTCTAAGTAGCTGCCTTGACGCAGGTCGGTCACCTGTCTTCACTCATGGCACAAGGACACCGCTTCTTTATCCAGATCAGGTTCAGGGAGAACGCATGATGGATAGCCAGCACCCCTGCATGCATCGGTTTTCCCCCACGACGTGCTTCGCGCCGCTTCTTGGCGCATTACCCAGACGGACCCGTCGTCGCGCCGCCAATCAGCGCGCGCGGCTATAGCGCGCCGTTGCCCGACTGATTCCCCGCCACACCGCTGACTGCCGCTCGAACCCCTACGGGTCGGTGGCCAGGCGTTCGCACGCCTTCGATTTACAGGCAACCGCAGAGTTGCCCCATCTGCCTGAGAGGACTTGAACATGACACGGATCTCGACCCCCATCAGCCAAATCCAAGAGCACTACGACGTTGTGGTCATCGGTTCGGGCTACGGCGGTGGCATTGCGGCCTCGCGCTTGTCCCGGGCCGGGCGCAAGGTGTGTTTGCTGGAGCGGGGCCGGGAGATACAGCCCGGCGAGTACCCAAACACCCTGCTCGCGGCCACCGAGGAGCTGCAGGTGCACGACCCGGACGGCCACATCGGCTCGCGCACCGGCCTGTTCGACCTGCACGTCAACGCCCAGCAGAACGTGGTGGTGGGCTGTGGCCTGGGCGGCACTTCGCTGATCAATGCCAACGTTTCGCTGGAGCCCGAGCCCGGGGTGTTCGAAGACCCGCGCTGGCCGCAAGCGGTGCGTGAACACCGCGACACGTTGCTCAAGGACGGTTATGCGCGGGCCCGCGAGATGCTCAAGCCCAACGCCTACCCGGAGTCGTCGCCGAACCTGCCCAAACTCGACGCCCACAAGAAGTCGGCCGACTACCTCAAGCAGGGTGCGCATTTCTATAAGCCGCCGATCAACGTCACGTTCGACAAGCTGGCCAACAACCTCAACCACGTCGGGGTCGAGCAATTGCCGTGCAACGGCTGCGGCGATTGCGTCTCCGGCTGTAACAACAAGGCCAAGAACACCACGTTGATGAACTACCTGCCGGATGCCTGGAACCACGGCGCAGAGATTTTCTGCCAGGCCGAGGTGCGGCACCTGGAGCGCGACGGCGATGGCTGGATCGTCCACTTTCAGTACCTGGACAGTGGTCGTGAGTTGTTCTCGGCGCCGACTCTGTTCGTGCGTGCCGACATCGTGGTGGTGTCGGCCGGGACTCTGGGCTCGACTGAAATCATGCTGCGCTCGCGGGACAAGGGCCTGTCGATGTCCAGTCAGCTGGGCGAGAACATGAGTGGCAATGGCGACATCCTCGGGTTCGGCCACAACTGCGACCAGACCATCAATGGCATCGGCTTCGGCGCTCATTCGGCCAAGGAGCTTGAGCCGGTGGGGCCGTGCATCACGTCAATCATCGACATGCGCACCGAAGGCGACTGGCGCAGCCGCATGGTCATCGAAGAGGGCTCGATCCCCGGTGCGCTCGGCCGGGCCATGGTGCCGAGCATGGCGGCATTCGCCGGCATGATCGGTGTGCCCACCGACACCGGTTTCGGTGCCAGCCTCAAATACAAGGGACGCGAGGCCGAGAGCTTCCTGCGCGGGCCTTACTACGGCGCGCTGCATAACATGCAGACGTACCTGATCATGAGCCATGACAACGGCAAGGGGCGCATGGTGCTCGACCGCCAGGACCAGTTGCGCATCGACTGGCCCGGTGTTGGCGAGCAGGAGAACGTCACCCTCGGCAACGAGCGCCTGCACCAGAGCACCAAGGCCCTGGGCGGGATCTGGGTCGAAAACCCGATCTGGACCAAGTTGCTCAGGCACAGCATCGTGTCGGTCCATCCCCTGGGCGGTTGCGTGATGGGCGAAGACGCGACGCAAGGCGTGGTCAACCACAAGGGCCAGGTGTTCAGCGGCGCCAGCGGCACGGATGTCTACCCCGGGTTGTACGTGGCCGACGGTGCGGTGATCCCGACCTCCCTGGCGGTCAATCCGCTGCTGACCATTTCGGCGGTGAGCGAGCGCAACATGGGCCTGCTGGCAGCGGATCGGGGGTGGACCATCGACTACACGCTGCCGTCGGCCCCGAGCAAACCGGTGGCGGCGCCGACCCTGGGTGTGCAATTCACCGAGACCATGAAGGGCTATTTTTCCACCGCCTTCGCCCAGGCCCAGGGCACCGACCTGACGCTCTACGAAGCGGCGGCCAAGCGCGGCAAGGCCGATAACTCGCCCATCGAGTTCACCCTGACCATTACCGCCGACGACCTCAATCGTCTGATCAAGGAGCCTGAACACGCCGCGACGCTGGTGGGCACGCTGGATGCGCCGATGCTCTCGCCCAAGCCGCTGGTCGCCAGCAATGGGGTGTTCAACCTGTTCGAGGTGTATCAGCAACAGGTTGGCGTGCGGCACATGAACTACGACATGAAGCTGACCGCCGAGGACGGCACCGATTACTACTTCAGCGCGTTCAAGACCGTGCCCGAGGACAATGGCGTGCTGAACATCTGGCACGACACCAGCACGCTGTACGTCACCTTATATCGTGGACCGGACAAGACCGGCGCGGTGCTCGGCTCGGGGGTGATGCACATCTTGCCGACCGATTTCGCCAAGCAGATGACCACCATGAAGGTGCTCAACGCCCGCAATGAACGTGAGCGTGTCGAGGCCTTGGCGCGGTTCGGCAAGTTCTTCGCCGGGATCCTGTGGGAGAGCTACGGTGGGGTATTTGCCGGCGATGTCTACTTCAACCCGGACGCGCCGCCGCGTATCAAGCGGCCGCTGGATGCACCGGCGCCGACCGTGCATTTCTTCCAGACCGAGGACAATGTCGAACTGCGCCTGACCCGTTATCAGGCCGGCACGAAGGGCCCAGTCATGCTGGTGCACGGTCTGGGCGTGGGGTCGAACATCTTTTCCACCGACACCATCCACACCAACCTGCTGGAGTACCTGTGCAAGCACGAATATGACGTCTGGCTGCTGGACCTGCGGGTGAGCATCCTGCTGCCGGCCAGCAAGCGCGAATGGAACGGCGACCAGGTGGCCCAGTACGATTTCAAGGCGGCCATCGAACAGATCCAGCAGGCGACCCTGGCCCGTGACGTGCAGTGCGTAGTGCATTGCTACGGTGCGACGACGTTCTTCATGTCGCTGCTGGCGGGCCTGCAAGGGGTGCGCTCGGTGGTCTGCTCGCAGATCGCCGCCGACACGGTGGTCGCCACGGCCACCGGGCTGAAGGCCGGCCTGCACTTGCCGGGCATGCTCGATGCCATCGGCAACAAGTCCCTGACGGCCTATGCCGACAACAAGGAGAACTGGTTCAACAAACTCTACGACAAGGCCCTCAACGGCTATGCGCGGATCGAGGCCCAAGGCTATTGCACCAATCCGGTCTGCCACCGCATCACCTTCATGTACGCATCGCTGTATCGCCACGACACCCTCAACGAGACCCTGCACGACAACCTGCATGAACTGTTCGGCGAGTCGAACATGCACACCTTCGAACACCTGGCGCTGATCGTGCGCAAGGGCCACCTGGTGGACTTCAAGGGCAATGACGTCTACATGCCGCATTTCGATCGGCTGAAGTTGCCGATCTGCTTCATCAGCGGCGCCGACAACCAGTGCTACCTGCCGCAAAGCACCCTCAAGACCTACCAGCGCCTGTGCGACCTGCACGGTCCACAATTGTTCAGCCGCCACGAGGTGCCGGGCTACGGGCATATCGACTGCATGTTCGGCAAGGATGCGGTGGTGGATGTGTATCCGTTCATCCTTGAGCACTTGGAAAAGACTGCCCTCGGCTGACGCAAGACCGAGTGGTCTGCATCGCGAGCAAGCTCGCTCCCACAGGGGCCATGTGCCGCTGATTTTGTGCATGCCACACATCCAGTGTGGGAGCGAGCTTGCTCGCGATGGCGATCGTCAGAGCGCCGCATATCGTGAGCCAAGAATAAGGAAAAGGATGCCCATGAACACTTACATCCGCTGGTTCCAACGCATCATCTGGGTCGGGATCGTCATGAACATGTGCTTCGCCATCCCGGCGCTGTTTGCGCCGGCGTTGCTGACGTCCATGCTTGGCCTACCGCCCGTGTTGTCCGATCCCTGGCTGGAGAACGCCGGCATGTTGCTGGTGGGTATCAGCCTGTTCTACATGCCGTCGGGGTTCGCCGCGCCGCGCTTCGTGGTGAATTCCTGGCTGTGCGTGCTTTCGCGCCTGGTGGCGGTGGTGTTCTGGATCTACCTGATCAACACCAACGCCCAGGGGCCGCTGTTCGTGCCGATGCTGATGGGCGACTTGAGCATGTTCCTGATCCTGGGCGGGCTGCTGTACCTGGGCAGCCCGGTGGCCAATCGTCCGCTGGCGTTGCTCTGTGACGGTTGGCGGGCGTGGCGCGAAGGCTGGGCGCGACGCTGGCAAAGGCCCGGCTTCAAGACCGGTGCGTTGGTGGTGGTGCTGGTGCTGGGGTTCATCGGTTACCAGACCTGGTACCAGATGATCCGCGAGGTGCCGCAGCCGGACTTCGCCTCCGACGAGGACCACTACAAGTATGCCGCCATCGGCCTGGGCATCGAGGCGCGGATCCCGTACTACCTGTTCGCCGTGCTGCCGCAGATGTGTCCGGAAAAACTGCCCAAGCCTGGCGGCTACGAAGTGTTCGGTTTCCTGTACGAGAACGGCAACGACCTGCCCATCGGCATGGCCAAGCGACAACTGGGCTACCCCACCGTGGAGCCCAACTGCGCCCTGTGCCACACCGGCTCCTACCGGGCCAGTGCCACTGACGTCGCGGTGCCGGTCGCCGCCGCGCCGGCCAATACCCTGCAACTGCAAGCCTTCCAGTGGTTCGCCTACGATTGCGCCAGCGACCCGAAATTCACCCCGGATGCGGTCATGGCCGCGATCAACGGCAAGTTCCAGTTGGGCTTCTTCGAGAAGCTGTACAACCGCTACCTGATCATTCCGATGGCCAAGAGCGCGCTGCTCAAGCAGAAACAGGCCTATGCCTGGCAGAAACTGCGTCCCGCCCAGGGGCCGGGGCGCACCGACACCTTCAACCCGACCAAGATGGTGGTGTTCGGCTTCCCGGATGACTCCACCATCGGCACCGTGGACCTGCCCCAGGTCTGGAACCAGAAGCCCCGCGAGTCGATGTACCTGCATTGGGACGGCAATAACAACAAGATCCATGAGCGCAACTACGCCGCGGCGATGGCGGTGGGCGCGACGCCCGAGTCGGTGCTGCCGCCCAGTTTCAACCGCGTGACCAACTGGCTGCTGGGCCACAAGGCGCCGGCCTGGCCGTTCGCACTGGATCAGGCGAAAGTCGCCCAGGGCCAGCCGATCTGGGAGAAGAACTGTGCCGGTTGTCATGATTTCGGCCGCACCGACACGGGCCAGGTCACCACCAACATCGACCAGCTGGGCACCGACCCTCATCGTCTGAATTCCTTCACCACCGGCCTGGTGACGGCGTTCCACGGCTTCAAGAAACCGCCGTTCGACTTCAACGCCTACCGCAAGACCCAGAGCTACAGCAACACCCCCACCGACGGCATCTGGCTGCGTGCGCCGTACCTGCACAACGGCTCGGTGCCGACCCTGTGGGATCTGTTGCAACCGCCTGAGCAGCGTCCGCAAGTGTTCTATACCGGCTCGGATATCTACGACCAGGAGAAAGTCGGCTTCGTCACCCGTGGTGCGCAGATGAAGGCCTCGGCGGACTTCAAGTACGACACCCGCCTGGAAGGCAACCACAACGGCGGCCACCTGTACGGCACGCAGTTGTCGGACGCCGATAAGCGGGCCCTGATCGAGTTCATGAAGACCCTGTAGCCCAGGGCATTGCGAAGGAGCGTCCACATGTCATTACTGCATCATTGGGAACATGAGTTCGACAAGGTCAAGGTCCGTCTGCACGGGTTGGTCACGCGGCTGGAAATGTCCTGGAAGAAACTGGTCAACGACCTGGAGCCCGAGGAGTTCCAGGCCATCGTCAAGCTGTTGCAGCGCGGCCACGACCAGGCACGACATGTGATCGAGCACGGCGACCTGCCGGACGACGAGCCGGCCGTGCCGTGGGAGCTGTCCCACGGCCTGTCGATCCTGAAGCTCGGCAACGCCGAGCCCTTGCCGCAGAGCGAGGACGAATTGCCGACCCGGGTACTCAAGGACGGCACCTTGCTGGGCTGTCGCAAATGGGAACTGCTGGACTTGTTGTGGAGCGAGGCGCTGCTCAAGTGGATCGAGAACCTGCGCCATCACGCAACGTTCGCCACCACCCCGGCGCTGGTGAAGATGGACCGCGACGTGGTGCTGGCGATCGCCGGCGACTGGGGCACCGGGCCGTTCGACAGCCATGCGCCGGCGGTCGCGGTCGCCAACCAGATGCAACTGGCCCAGGCCGATTTCACCATCCACCTGGGGGACGTGTACTACGCCGGCACCCATTCCCAGGAAGACGTCGACATGATCGGCTGGCCCCAGGGCAAGCACGGTTCGTTCACCCTCAACTCCAACCATGAGATGTACAGCGGCGCCCACGGTTACTTCAAGGAGCTGGCCAAGCGTTTCCCGGTGCAGCAGGGCACCAGTTATTTCGCCTTGTACAACGACGATTGGCTGGTGGTCGGCCTCGACAGCGCCTACGCCTCGGACGCCATGAACCTGTACATGGACGGCACCCTCAACGCCCAGCAGATCGACTGGATGAAGGGCCTGCCCAAACGCAAGAAGTTGATGGTGCTCAGTCACCACCAGGGCTTTGATATTTCCGGGCACCACAAGACCGCGCTGTACCAGCCGGTGTGCGACGCCTTGGGCCGTGAGCCGGATTATTGGTATTGGGGGCATTTGCACAACGGCATTTGCTACGCCACCCAGGGCGGCTTGCATGCGCGATGCGCCGGGCATGGGGCGATTCCCTATGGCACCACCAGCGAGTTGAACGGGCATGCCCGGGTGCTGTGGTCGGAGACGCAACTGGCGGGAGATGAGGCGTATCCGGAGCGGGTGTTGAACGGGTATGTGAAGGTGCAGTTGAGCGGGGAGGCGATTGTCGAGACGTTCTATGGGGAGGATGGGTCGGTGCGCTGGTCTTCACAGTAATCGGGCGGATGGGAGGCCGCTATCGCGAGCAAGCTCGCTCCCACAGGTTTTGTGAACGACACAGAACCCCTGTGGGAGCGAGCTTGCTCGCGATGCTTCTGACTTAGCCCTGGACCGGCACGCCCTTGAGGTACGGCGCCGGCTCGGCACCCAGGTTGTTGAGCATGCGCTCGCTGTACCAGTCGACGAAGTTCACCACGCCGAACTCATAGGTCTTGGAGTATGGGCCAGGCTGGTAGGCGGTGGAGTTGATGCCGCGCTGGTTTTCCTCGGCCAGGCGACGGTCCTGGTCGTTGGTGGCGTCCCAGACTTCGCGCATGCGCGCCACGTCATAGTCCACGCCTTCGACGGCGTCCTTGTGCACCAGCCACTTGGTGGTGACCATGGTTTCCTGGGCGCTGATCGGCCACACGGTGAACACGATGATGTGGTCGCCCATGCAGTGGTTCCACGAATGCGGCAGGTGCAGGATGCGCATCGAGCCCAGGTCCGGGTTCTTGATGCGACCCATCAGCTTGGCGCAGCCTTGCTTGCCGTCCAGTGTCATCGACACGGTGCCCTTGAGCAGCGGCATGCGCACGATACGGTTGCGCAGGCCGAAGCTGGCGTGGGCGTAAGGGATCTTCTCGGCCTCCCACGCGGCGGCGGACGCGGCCACGTGGTCCTTGAACGCCTGGTCGGCCCGCGGGTCGGTGACGTCGTCCCATTCCAGCAGGGTCTTGAGCAGTTCCGGGTGCGAACCGCCGCAGTGGTAGCACTCGCGGTTGTTTTCCAGGACCAGCTTCCAGTTGGCCTTTTCCATCAAGGTGGTTTGCACCGCCACCTTGGTGTTTTCCATGTCGTACGGTTCCATGTAGTGGCTGAGCGTCGACAGGAAGTCATCGATGGCCGGTGGATTCTCCGCCAGGCTGATGAAGATGTAGCCGCCGGCGGTCTTCACGTTCACTGGCTTGAGGCCGTACTGCTTCATGTCGAAGTCGGCGCCCATCTCGGTGCCGGCGAACAGCAGGCGACCGTCCAGCTCGTAGGTCCACTGGTGATAATGGCAGACCAGCTTGGCCACCTTGCCTTTGTCGCTGGTGCACAGGCGTGAACCGCGGTGGCGGCAGACGTTGTGGAAGGCATGCACCACGCCGTCGGCGCCGCGAATCACGATGATCGGGTTCTTGCCGACCTGCAGGGTCAGGTAGTTGCCCTTGGTCGGGATCTCGCAGGTCATGCCGGCGATCAACCATTCCTTCTGGAAGATCTCCTGCATGTCGATGTCGAACAGGCGCTCGTCGTTGTAGAACGGCTGGGGCAACGAGAACGTGCGCTCGCGCTCCTGCAGCATCTGTGCGGTGGCCTTGCGTGCGGGTTCCAGCGGATCGCCCAGGCTCAGGGTTGTGGTCACGTCCATCGTTGTATCCTCATGGCCATCTGTGTGGCCGGCGAAATGACTAATCGGTTGTGCTACGCAAGGCAGAAAACGTTGTTTGTCTGTTGGGGCGAGTGTGGGGCCGCGCAGGGGGCGAACCTTATCCATGGGCGACATGGCCCAATCTGTTCCCGACGCGCAAGCCCCGGTGGTTGGGGGCTGGTCGCGATAAGTATGTCAATGTCGCGAATAGGTAAACGGCGGTGTCGGGGCCTGCGCACAATCGCCAACATGAAGGCCGGCAGTCGGCCGTGGAGATGAGCATGTCCAATAATTTCCTGAACCCGGTCACCACCCAGACCTGGGCCAATGGCCGACATATCGTGCGGTGCGTCAAAGTCATCCAGGAAACCTGGGATGTGCGTACGTTCTGTTTCATGGCCGACCAGCCGATCATGTTCTTTTTCAAGCCGGGGCAATTCGTCACCCTGGAGCTGGAGATCGAAGGCCAGCCGGTCATGCGCTCCTACACCATCTCCAGTTCGCCGTCGGTGCCCTACAGTTTCTCGGTGACCATCAAGCGCGTGCCGGGCGGCAAGGTCTCGAACTGGCTGCATGACACCCTGCATGAGGGCCAGGAGCTGGCAGTGCACGGGCCGGTTGGGCTGTTCAATGCCATCGACTTCTCCGCCCCGAAAGTCCTCTACCTCAGCGGCGGCGTCGGCATTACCCCGGTGATGTCCATGGCGCGCTGGTACTACGACACCAATGCCAACGTCGACATGGTGTTCATCCACAGTGCCCGTTCGCCCAAGGACATCATCTACCACCGCGAGCTGGAGCACATGGCGTCGCGGATCGACAACTTCAGCCTGCACCTGATTTGTGAGAAGCATGGCCTGGGCGAGCCTTGGGCCGGTTATCGCGGCTACCTGAACCACAAGATGCTGGAGCTGATGGCGCCGGACTTCATGGAGCGCGAGGTGTTCTGCTGCGGCCCGACGCCGTACATGAACGCGGTCAAGCGCTTGCTGGAGAGTGCCGGCTTCGACATGAAGCGGTATCACGAGGAATCCTTCGGCGCCACGCCGCCGGAAGCCCGGGCCGACGCCGTGGAGCAAGCCGAGCAGGCCGCCGAAGCGCCCGAAGTCGATGCCGCGGACCTGCACCTGGTGGAGTTCACCTCCTCGGGCAAGAGCATTCGCGTGGCACCGGGCGAAACCGTCCATGCCGCCGCCGCCAAGCTCGGCATGATGATTCCCAAGGCCTGTGGCATGGGCATCTGCGGAACCTGCAAGGTGTTGAAGCTGGGTGGGGAAGTGGAGATGGACCACAACGGCGGCATCACCGAGGACGACGAAGCCGAAGGCTACATCCTGTCGTGCTGCAGCGTGCCGAAGGGGGATGTGCGGATCGAGTTCTGATCCGCCAGCCGCCCCCTCTGTGGCGAGGGAGCTTGTTTCTGCTGGGCCGGTCCGCGCCCGGGCGTAGCAGCCCCTTTACAAGTGCATGCGGTCCATCAGTGAGATTGCATCGTCAGGATTGCGACTGCTGTGCAGTCGGGCGGGAGCAAGCTCCCTCGCCACAAAAGGGCCTTTCCTGCCAAATTGTGCTCGCCTCAGACGCTCATCACTTCCCGGATGTCTGCCGCCAATTCCCTTACCCGCGCCTCTTCGGTGTCCCACGAGCACATGAAGCGGGCGCCGCCCTTGCCGATGAACGTGTAGAACCGCCAGCCGCGGGCGGTGAGGGTGGTGATGGCGGCTTCCGAGAGTTGCAGGAACACGCCATTGGCCTGGACCGGGAACATCAGTTCCACGCCAGGAATGTCACTCACCAGTTGCGCCAGGAGCTGGGCGCAGTGGTTGGCGTGGCGGGCGTGCTTGAGCCAGGCGTCGTCCTGCAGCAGGCCGACCCAGGGCGCGGAGAGAAAGCGCATCTTCGAGGCCAGTTGCCCCGCCTGCTTGCAGCGGTAGTCGAAGTCTTCGGCCAGGTCGTGATTGAAGAACAGGATCGCCTCGCCCACCGCCATGCCGTTTTTCGTCCCGCCGAAGCACAGCACGTCCACGCCGGCTTTCCAGGTCAGGTCGGCAGGGGAGCAGCCGAGGAAAGCGCAGGCGTTGGAAAAGCGCGCGCCGTCCATGTGCAGATTCAGCCCCAATTCCTTGCAGGTGATGCTGATGGCGCGGATTTCTTCCGGGGTGTAGACGCTGCCGACTTCCGTGGCCTGGGTCAGGGTCACGACGCGCGGCTTGGGATAATGGATGTCCTGGCGCTTGAGGGCGATCTCGCGGATCGAGTCGGGGGTCAGCTTGCCGTTTTCGGTGCGGGCCACCAGCAGTTTGGAACCGTTGGAGAAGAACTCCGGCGCCCCGCACTCGTCGGTTTCGACGTGGGCGGTTTCCGAGCAGATCACGCTGTGGTAACTCTGGCATAGCGAGGACAGTGCCAGGGAGTTGGCCGCGGTGCCGTTGAACGCGAAGAACACTTCGCAGTCGGTTTCAAACAAGGCGCGGAAATCATCGGCGGCCCGGTGGGTCCACTCGTCGTCGCCGTAAGCGCGTTGGTGACCCTGGTTGGCTTCTTCCATGGCGGCCCAGGCTTCGGGGCAAATACCGGAATAGTTGTCGCTGGCAAACTGTTGACTCTTGTCGGTCATGGCCTTGCTCCTGAGGTAGAGAGTCCTGGATAAAGAGTTCCCTGAGTGGACGTCCCGGGTGGGGGCGTTCCGGGGTCGGCGCGCTTGGGTCCACGACGCCGTGTTCGATGTTGGTGCGCACTTTACCCAAGATTAGCGGGGGAACACACCGGATGTTTCTGTCAGGAAATCACAATGTCATTGCGTCGCCTTGCCCATGAGCCGACGTGACGGGGCGCTGGATTTGCTCAAGTGGCTGGCTCTGTTGGCGATGGTGCTCGATCATCTGCGATATGTCGGTTTCTCCGCCGATTGGCTGTACGTGCCGGGGCGCCTGGCATTCCCCTGGTTCTGCCTGGCGATGGCGGCAAACCTGGCACGCATCGGCGCCAGCGCCCTGCCGTGGCGTTACCTGGGCTGGTTGCTGTTGTTCGGCGCGGTGAGTGAAGTGCCTTATCGGCTGTTCTTTCCTGAGGGGGCGACGCTCAATGTGTTGCCGACCCTGACCCTGGGCCTGCTGGTGGCGCGCAGTTGGCAGACGCCGACCCTGGAGGCGCGTGGCCTGGCGGTGGGGGCGCTGGTGTTGTCGGCACTGTTCTCTGCGCAACTGATGTTCGGCTTCTTCGGCGTGTTGCTGCCACTGGCGTTGCTGCTGGTGATTCGCCGGCCCTGGTACTTCGCCGTGTTGCCGGGGGTGGTGTGCGTGGCGGCCAATCAGTGGCGGGCGCTTTACGGCGCGGCGTGGCTGGGCAATGCCGTGGCGCTGTGGGGGCTGGTGGCTTGCCTGCTGGCGCCAGTGCTCGGGCTGTTGCTGTTGCGACAGGTTGGTCGTATTCATCCGCCGGCCATGCGGCGTTGGGCTTATGTGCTTTATCCGGCGCATTTTCTGGTTCTGCTCGCGGTTCGTCTGGCCGTCGCGTAATCCCCCTGTGGCGAGGGAGCTTGCTCCCGCTGGGCTATGAAGTAGCCCCAAGGCCTGAGAATGACAGGCGCCCCGCATTTGTCGGTTTCACGACTGCTGCGCAGCCGAGCGGGAGCAAGCTCCCTCGCCACGGGGCGGTGCTGGAACTCCTTTGCGACACATGTCGTAAACGCGCCTTTGTGTGGCGTCCATAGGCATTTGACCTGTCTGCGCCAGCCATACCATCGCTTCCAAAGGGCACGACCAAAGGGTCCGTGCCTCACCGAGACGAAAAGGCGCACCGCCGCCGCTGGGAGAGACGCGATGTTCAGCAAGCAAGACCAAATCCAAGGCTATGACGATGCACTGCTGGCGGCGATGAATGCCGAAGAGCAACGCCAGGAAGATCACATCGAGCTGATCGCGTCGGAAAACTACACCAGCAAGCGCGTGATGCAGGCCCAGGGCAGCGGCCTGACCAACAAATATGCCGAAGGCTATCCAGGCAAGCGCTACTACGGTGGCTGCGAGCACGTCGACAAGGTCGAAGCCCTGGCCATCGAGCGCGCCAAGCAGCTGTTCGGCGCCGACTACGCCAACGTCCAGCCGCACTCCGGTTCTTCGGCCAACAGCGCCGTGTACCTGGCCCTGCTGCAAGCCGGCGACACCATCCTGGGCATGAGCCTGGCCCACGGTGGTCACCTGACCCACGGCGCCAAGGTGTCGTCCTCGGGCAAGCTCTATAACGCGGTGCAGTACGGCATCGACACCACCACCGGCCTGATCGACTACGACGAAGTCGAGCGCCTGGCGGTCGAGCACAAGCCGAAAATGATCGTCGCCGGTTTCTCGGCCTACTCCAAGACCCTCGACTTCCCGCGTTTCCGCCAGATCGCCGACAAGGTCGGTGCCCTGCTGTTCGTCGACATGGCCCACGTGGCGGGCCTGGTCGCCGCCGGCCTGTACCCGAATCCGCTGCCTTATGCCGACGTGGTCACCACCACCACCCACAAGACCCTGCGCGGTCCACGTGGCGGCCTGATCCTGGCCAAGTCCAACGAAGAGATCGAGAAGAAGCTCAACGCCGCGGTATTCCCCGGCGCCCAGGGCGGTCCGCTGATGCACGTGATCGCCGGTAAGGCCGTGTGCTTCAAGGAAGCGCTGGAGCCCGGCTTCAAGGCCTACCAGCAGCAAGTGATCGAGAATGCCCAGGCCATGGCTGGCGTGTTCATCAAGCGCGGCTACGATGTAGTGTCCGGCGGCACCGATAACCACCTGTTCCTGGTCAGCCTGATCCGTCAGGGCCTGACCGGCAAGGACGCCGATGCCGCCTTGGGCCGCGCCCACATCACCGTCAACAAGAACGCCGTGCCGAACGACCCGCAGTCGCCATTCGTGACCTCGGGCCTGCGCATCGGTACTCCGGCGGTGACCACTCGCGGTTTCAAGGTTTCCCAGTGCGTGACGCTGGCCGGCTGGATCTGCGACATCCTCGACAACCTCGGCGACGCCGATGTCGAAGCCAACGTCGCCCAGCAAGTGTCGGCCCTGTGCGCGGACTTCCCGGTTTATCGCTGAGTCGGTTTTGGAGTAATGACTATGCAACGCTATTCGGGCTTCGGCCTCTTCAAACACTCTCTCAGCCATCACGAAAACTGGCAGCGGATGTGGCGCACGCCGACCCCGAAGAAAGTCTACGACGTGGTGATCGTCGGCGGTGGCGGGCATGGCCTGGCGACCGCCTACTACCTGGCCAAGGAGCACGGCATCACCAACGTGGCCGTGGTCGAGAAGGGCTGGCTGGGCGGCGGTAACACCGCGCGCAACACCACCATCGTGCGCTCCAACTACCTGTGGGACGAATCGGCCCACCTGTACGAGCACGCCATGAAGCTCTGGGAAGGCCTGTCCCAAGACCTGAACTACAACGTCATGTTCTCCCAGCGCGGTGTGTACAACCTGTGCCACACCCTGCAGGACATCCGTGATTCCGAGCGCCGGGTCAACGCCAACCGCCTCAACGGCGTGGACGGCGAACTGCTCAACGCCAAGCAAGTGGCCGACGAGATCCCGTACCTGGATTGCTCGAAGAACACCCGTTACCCGGTGCTGGGCGCCACTGTCCAGCGTCGCGGCGGCGTGGCCCGTCACGATGCCGTGGCCTGGGGCTTTGCCCGTGCCGCCGACGCCTTGGGCGTGGACCTGATCCAGCAGACCGAAGTGATCGGTTTCCGCAAGGAAAACGGCGTGTGCATCGGTGTGGAAACCAACAAGGGCTTCATCGGCGCCAAGCGCGTCGGCGTGGTGACCGCCGGTAACTCCGGGCACATGGCCAAGCTGGCCGGTTTCCGCCTGCCGGTCGAATCCCATCCGCTGCAAGCGCTGGTGTCCGAGCCGATCAAGCCGATCATCGACAGCGTGATCATGTCCAACGCCGTGCACGGCTACATCAGCCAGTCCGACAAGGGCGACCTGGTGATCGGTGCCGGTATCGACGGCTGGGTCGGCTACGGCCAGCGCGGTTCGTACCCGGTGATCGAACACACCATCCAGGCCATCGTCGAGATGTTCCCGGTGCTCTCGCGGGTGCGCATGAACCGCCAGTGGGGCGGCATCGTCGACACCACGCCGGACGCCTGCCCGATCATCTCCAAGACCCCGGTGCCGAACATGTTCTTCAACTGCGGTTGGGGCACCGGCGGCTTCAAGGCCACCCCGGGCTCGGGCAACGTGTTTGCCGCCAGCCTGGCCAAGGGTGAGATGCACCCGCTGGCCGCGCCGTTTTCCATCGACCGTTTCCACAACGGTGCATTGATCGACGAACACGGCGCTGCTGCCGTCGCCCACTAACAGGAAGGAGAAATCCCTATGTTGCACATCTTCTGTCCTCACTGCGGCGAACTGCGCTCCGAAGAGGAATTCCATTCGTCCGGCCAGGCGCACATCCCGCGTCCACTGGACCCGAATGCCTGCACCGACGAGCAGTGGGGCGACTACATGTTCTTCCGCGACAACCCTCGCGGCCTGCACCATGAGTTGTGGATCCACGCGGCCGGTTGCCGCCAGTACTTCAACGCGACCCGTGACACGGTGAGCTACGAAATCCTGGAAACCTACAAGATCGGCCAAAAGCCGCAATTCACCGACAAGGCTGACAGTCCGAAAGCGGCCGCACAGGCTCTGGGAGAGAAGGTATGAGCCAGATCAATCGCCTGTCCAACGGCGGACGGATCGACCGCAACAAAGTGCTGAGCTTCACCTTCAACGGCCAGACCTACAAAGGCTTCGAAGGCGACACCCTGGCCGCCGCATTGCTGGCCAACGGCGTCGATATCATCGGCCGCAGCTTCAAGTATTCCCGTCCACGGGGCATCTTCGCCGCCGGCGCGGAAGAGCCGAACGCCGTGTTGCAGATCGGTGCCACCGAAGCCACCCAGATCCCTAACGTGCGGGCCACTCAACAGGCGCTGTACCAGGGCCTGGTCGCCACCAGCACCAACGGCTGGCCGAACGTGAACAACGACATGATGGGCATCCTCGGCAAGGTCGGCGGCAAGCTGATGCCGCCGGGCTTCTACTACAAGACCTTCATGTATCCACAGTCGTTCTGGATGACGTACGAGAAGTACATCCGCAAGGCCGCGGGCCTGGGTCGCTCGCCGACCGAGAACGATCCGGACACCTACGACTACATGAACCGTCACTGCGACGTGCTGGTGGTCGGTGCCGGTCCTGCCGGCCTGGCTGCCGCGCTGGCAGCGGCCCGCAGCGGTGCGCGAGTGATCCTGGCGGACGAGCAGGAAGAGTTCGGCGGCAGCCTGCTCGACTCCCGCGAGAGCCTGGACGGCAAGCCGGCCACCGAATGGGTGGCGGCGGTGATCGCCGAGCTGCGTTCGATGCCGGAAGTCGTGCTGTTGCCGCGCGCCACCGTCAACGGCTACCACGACCATAACTTCCTGACCATCCACGAGCGCCTCACCGACCACCTCGGTGATCGTGCGCCGATCGGCCAGGTGCGCCAGCGCATCAACCGTGTCCGCGCCAAGCGCGTGGTGTTGGCCACCGGCGCTTGCGAGCGGCCGCTGGTCTACGGCAACAACGACGTGCCGGGCAACATGCTGGCCGGCGCGGTTTCCACCTACGTGCGTCGCTACGGCGTGGCACCGGGCAAGAAACTGGTGCTGAGCACCAACAACGACCACGCCTATCGCGTGGCGCTGGACTGGTTCGACGCCGGCCTGCAAGTGGTCGCCGTCGCCGATGCCCGCAGCAACCCTCGGGGTGCGCTGGTGGAAGAGGCGCGTGCCAAGGGCATCCGCATTCTCACCGGCAGCGCCGTGATCGAGGCCCGTGGCAGCAAGCGCGTGACCGGTGCCCGTGTCGCCGCGATCGACGTGCGTGCGCAAAAAGTCACCAGCCCAGGCGAATGGCTGGACTGCGATCTGGTCGCCAGTTCCGGCGGCTACAGCCCGGTGGTCCACCTGGCTTCGCACCTGGGTGGCAAGCCGATCTGGCGTGAAGACATCCTCGGTTTCGTACCGGGCGAAGCACCGCAGAAGCGCGTGTGCGTCGGCGGCGTGAATGGCGTCTACGGCCTGGGCGATTCCCTGGCCGATGGTTTCGAAGGCGGCGTGCGCGCGGCCAGCGAAGCCGGCTTCAAGGCGGTGGAGGGCGTGTTGCCCAAAGCCTTGAGCCGCCACGAAGAGCCAACCCTGGCGCTGTTCCAGGTGCCTCACGAAAAAGCCACTGCACGGGCGCCGAAGCAATTCGTCGACCTGCAGAACGACGTCACTGCCGCCGCGATCGAACTCGCCACCCGCGAAGGCTTCGAGTCGGTCGAGCACGTCAAGCGCTACACCGCCCTGGGCTTCGGCACCGACCAGGGCAAGCTGGGCAACGTCAACGGCCTGGCCATCGCGGCGCGCTCGCTGAACGTGAGCATCCCGCAGATGGGCACCACGATGTTCCGTCCGAACTACACGCCGGTGACCTTCGGCGCGGTGGCCGGCCGGCACTGCGGGCACATCTTCGAACCGGTTCGCTTCACCGCGCTGCACGCCTGGCACGTGAAGAACGGTGCCGAATTCGAAGACGTCGGCCAATGGAAACGCCCTTGGTATTTCCCAAGGAACGGCGAAGACATGCACGCTGCGGTCAAGCGCGAATGCAAGGCCGTGCGTGACAGCGTCGGCCTGCTGGACGCCTCGACCCTGGGCAAGATCGACATCCAGGGCCCGGATGCCCGTGAGTTCCTCAACCGCATCTACACCAACGCCTGGACCAAGCTCGACGTGGGCAAGGCTCGCTACGGCCTGATGTGCAAGGAAGACGGCATGGTCTTCGACGACGGGGTCACCGCCTGCGTCGCCGACAACCATTTCATCATGACCACCACCACCGGCGGTGCGGCCCGTGTGCTGCAATGGCTGGAGATCTACCAGCAGACCGAATGGCCGGACCTGAAGGTGTACTTCACCTCGGTCACCGACCACTGGGCGACCATGACCCTGTCGGGGCCCAACAGCCGCAAGCTGCTGAGCGAAGTCACCGATATCGACCTGGACCGTGACGGCTTCCCGTTCATGACCTGGAAGGAAGGCCTGGTGGGCGGCGTGCCGGCCCGCGTGTTCCGGATCTCGTTCACCGGTGAGCTGTCGTACGAAGTCAACGTGCAGGCCGACTACGCCATGGGCGTGCTCGAAAAGATCGTCGAGGCGGGCAAGAAGTACAACCTGACCCCTTACGGCACCGAAACCATGCACGTGTTGCGGGCCGAGAAGGGCTTCATCATCGTCGGTCAGGACACCGACGGCTCGATGACCCCGGACGACCTGAACATGGGTTGGTGCGTGGGCCGTACCAAACCGTTCTCGTGGATCGGCTGGCGCGGCATGAACCGTGAAGATTGCGTGCGTGAGAACCGCAAGCAACTGGTGGGCCTCAAGCCGATCGACCCGAATGTCTGGCTGCCGGAAGGCGCGCAACTGGTCTTCAACCCCAAGCAGGCGATCCCGATGACCATGGTCGGTCACGTGACCTCCAGCTACGCGCACAACTCCCTGGGTTATTCGTTTGCCATGGGTGTGGTCAAGGGGGGCTTGAAGCGTATCGGTGAGCGGGTCTTCTCGCCGCAGGCCGATGGCAGCGTGATCGAGGCCGAGATCGTTTCCTCGGTGTTCTTCGATCCGAAGGGGGATCGGCAGAATATCTAGTGGCTTGAGGTCCTGTGGGATGCCAGCGATACCTCGTCGGCATCATCGCGAGCAAGCTCGCTCCCACAGTTGATCGCGTAACCCTTGTGGGAGCGAGCTTGCTCGCGATGGCGGCCTGACAGCCACCGCAAGGGTTTGACTAAACAGTATTCAGAGCAGGTGCTATATGACCGCAGTCAACGTGTACCAACAACGCCCAACCACCGGGGCCAAAGCCGAGTCGTCGCTGCACCATGCCGACCTCGCCAGCCTGGTGGGCAAGGGCCGCAAGAACGCCGGTGTGACCGTGCGCGAGAAAAAACTGCTCGGCCACCTGACGATTCGTGGCGACGGCCATGACGCGGCCTTCGCCGCGGGCGTGCACAAAGCCCTGGGCATCGAATTGCCGGGTGCGCTGAGTGTCATCGTCAAGGGCGAGACCAGCCTGCAATGGATGGGGCCGGATGAATGGCTGCTGGTGGTGCCGACCGGCGAAGAATTTGCCGCCGAGCAGAAACTGCGCGAAGCCCTGGGCGACCTGCACATCCAGATCGTCAACGTCAGCGGCGGCCAGCAGATCCTCGAACTGTCGGGCCCGAACGTGCGCGACGTGCTGATGAAATCCACCAGCTACGATGTTCACCCAAGCAACTTCCCGGTGGGTAAGGCCGTGGGCACGGTGTTCGCCAAGTCGCAACTGGTGATCCGCCACACCGGCGAAGACACCTGGGAGCTGCTGATCCGCCGCAGCTTCTCGGATTACTGGTGGCTGTGGTTGCAGGACGCTTCGGCTGAGTATGGCTTGAGTGTTCAGGCTTAACGCAGTGCTCGAATGCTTTTGTGGCGAGGGAGCTTGCTCCCGCTCGGCTGCGTAGCAGTCGTAAACCTGAGCCCGCGTTCCTGATAAGGACGCGGTTGCTGACATTGGGGTTGCTGCGCAACCCAGCGGGAGCAAGCTCCTTCGCCACAGGGTTTCTCTGTCGCACCGAAAATTTGAACAGGAGTCACCGCAATGAGCCGCGCCCCAGACACATGGATCTTGACTGCCGACTGCCCCAGCGTGCTCGGCACGGTGGACGCGGTGACCCGCTTTCTGTTCGAGCAGGGCTGCTACGTCACTGAACACCATTCCTTCGACGACCGTCTTTCGGCGCGGTTCTTCATTCGCGTGGAATTCCGCCAGCCCGAGGGCTTCGACGAACAGGGTTTCCGTGCCGGCCTGGCCGAGCGTGCCGAAGCCTTTGGCATGGTCTTCGAGCTGACTGCGCCGAACTACCGGCCCAAAGTGGTGATCATGGTCTCCAAGGCCGATCACTGCCTCAACGACTTGCTCTACCGCCAGCGCATCGGCCAGTTGTCCATGGACGTGGTGGCCGTGGTGTCCAACCACCCGGACCTCAAGCCGCTCGCCGACTGGCACGAGATTCCCTACTACCATTTCCCCCTGGACCCGAACGACAAACCGGCCCAGGAGCGCCAGGTGTGGCAGGTGATCGAAGACACCGGCGCTGAACTGGTGATCCTCGCCCGTTACATGCAGGTGCTGTCGCCGGAGCTGTGCCGCAAGCTCGATGGCAAGGCGATCAACATCCATCACTCCCTGCTGCCGGGCTTCAAGGGCGCCAAGCCGTATCACCAGGCCTATAACAAGGGCGTGAAGCTGGTGGGCGCGACGGCGCACTACATCAACAACGACCTGGACGAAGGCCCGATCATCGCCCAAGGCGTGGAGGTGGTGGATCACAGCCACTACCCCGAGGACCTGATCGCCAAGGGGCGGGATATCGAAGGGCTGACGTTGGCCCGGGCGGTGGGGTATCACATTGAACGGCGGGTGTTCCTCAACGCCAACAGAACGGTCGTTCTCTAGGCCGACATCGCGAGCAAGCTCGCTCCCACAGGATTTGTGTCGGTATACAAATATTAGTTACACCGAAAAACATGTGGGAGCGAGCTTGCTCGCGATGAGGCCCTTACAGACAACAAAGAAACAAAGACACAAGCACTAACCCGAGCAATCAACGCGCTGCCTGTCTAGGCAACGCAGTTTCATAAAAACAACAGCGAGGTGAAAGCATGTCCGGTAATCGTGGTGTCGTGTATCTCGGCCAAGGCAAGGTCGAAGTGCAGAAAATCGACTATCCCAAAATGCAGGACCCGCGTGGCAGGAAGATCGAGCACGGCGTCATCCTGCGCGTAGTCTCCACCAACATCTGCGGCTCCGACCAACACATGGTGCGTGGCCGTACCACCGCCCAGACCGGCCTGGTCCTGGGGCACGAGATCACCGGTGAAGTGATCGAGAAGGGCAGCGATGTCGAGAACCTGAAGATCGGCGACCTGGTATCGGTGCCGTTCAACGTTGCATGCGGGCGCTGCCGTTCCTGCAAAGAGCAACACACCGGCGTCTGCCTGACCGTCAACCCGGCGCGTGCCGGTGGTGCCTACGGCTACGTCGACATGGGCGACTGGACTGGCGGCCAGGCCGAATACGTGCTGGTGCCGTATGCCGACTTCAACCTGCTGAAACTGCCGAACCGTGACAAGGCCATGGAAAAAATCCGTGACCTGACCTGCCTCTCCGACATCCTGCCGACCGGCTACCACGGTGCCGTGACCGCAGGTGTCGGCCCAGGCAGCACCGTATACATCGCTGGCGCCGGCCCGGTTGGCCTGGCGGCCGCTGCTTCGGCGCGCCTGTTGGGTGCGGCCGTGGTGATCGTGGGTGACGTCAACCCGGTGCGCCTGGCCCACGCCAAGGCCCAGGGCTTCGAAATCGCCGACCTGTCCAAGGACACCCCGCTGCACGAACAGATCGCCGACCTGCTGGGCGAACCGGAAGTCGACTGCGCCGTCGATGCCGTGGGCTTCGAAGCCCGTGGTCACGGCCATGAAGGCGTCAAGCACGAAGCCCCGGCGACCGTGCTCAACTCCCTGATGCAAGTGACCCGCGTCGCCGGCAAGATCGGTATCCCCGGCCTGTACGTGACCGAAGACCCGGGCGCCGTCGATGCCGCCGCCAAGATCGGTGCCCTGAGCATCCGCTTCGGCCTGGGCTGGGCCAAATCCCACAGCTTCCACACCGGCCAGACCCCGGTCATGAAGTACAACCGCGCGCTCATGCAAGCGATCATGTGGGACCGTATCAACATTGCTGAAATCGTCGGTGTGCAGGTGATCAGCCTGGACGACGCGCCGAAGGGGTACGGCGAGTTCGATGCGGGTGTGCCTAAGAAGTTTGTGATTGATCCGCATAAGATGTTTAGTGCGGCGTGATAATAGCGTCGTAGTGAAAAGGAAGCTCCTCTGAGCTTCCTTTTCATGCATTTGATGAGAGAGATGTTCTGGCTGGGTTTGGATATGCCTTGGCCGTCACATTGAAGGATCATAAGCGGGTGGTGCAATCTCGAAGATCTCGTCGTAGGTAGGTAGACGTGTTGAATTACGAATGAATCTATTGTATTCAACAAGGTCGTGTTGAAATTGGGCTCGGTCTCGTTTTATTTGAAGTGTTATTTCTTCGTAACGAGCTGTATTGTGTTTGGTTGCTCTCAAATTCTTTATCATTCTTGCAGCACGTTTCTCGCTTTCAATAATTTTAGTGTTGATTGTTATTAACAGCTTTTCGTACTCGATCGCCTGTGGCCTATGTTGCGCCTCAATCAAGGAAGGGTCTAACGTCTTTTTATATTCCTCGGTAGGGGTTTCGATGAAAGATTTCAGCCTCTTATTAGTTGGAACGCGTAACTCGATTCCATGAACAGTGACGGTTTTTTTAGGTGTTCTAAGCCCCATCATCCTCAATAGCGGCTTGAGGAGACTGATATGGCCAGTAGGGTCTATTCGATTTATAGGGTCACCGTGACAGTATGCATAGGCGTTCAAGCCACCTTTCCCGAACGGGCTCATTGAGTCCGGGCTATTGAAACGCATCAGTACGGTACTGAATGCTCGGTAACCATTGCCCAATAAATAATGCCCCGTCACTGGGTCCGGTCTTTCACCATTGAAGCCGAGCAGGCCTTCTAAACCGCTTTCTGAAGCGCGGTGGCCATATGGCGAGTAGGCAATGGCACGAGGCTGCAGTGTGTCGAGCCCATGCAGTACGGACCGCTGACGATCGGTTGCGATGAGCGTAGTTTTGACAGTATCCGCCTGCTGCTGTTGAGCCAGAAGTTGATCGCCTTGCTGGAAAATCGAACGCTGCGCCGAACCTTGAATTTCGGTGGATAGGCGTTCCTTCAGGTAGAACCGCTGGGAACCGGCCTGGGCGGTTGGCGTGCAGGCGACCAGCCGATCCAAAGGGTCGTAGCTGTATTGGCAGAGTACATTTTCGCGTTCGACCGGCATGGCAGATGAGTTCGTCACGATGTCGCTCCTGTGTCCTGCTCACCATCGATACTCTGGTCAATCGACCACAGGTCGTGCCGGACTTTTGTCATAGCGTCCGCTGCTCCGGGACAGGCCCAAACCTCGATGTCGTCCAGGTGTAGAAAGAAAGGTTTGACGTAAGGTGAGGAGTGCAGTCGGAACTCAACATGAGCGAGCGTCGGAGCGATGCCTTCCGGTGCGACAAACGCGAGGCCTCCTGCACTCCACTTATCAGGCTGAGATCCAATGAACCAGCGCTTGCCATATTCAAGAATGGTGCACGAGGCGCTGCAAGGATTGCTTGTCTTCAAAGAATAAGAAACCTTTATCGGCGTGCCAGGTTTCACCGCGATTTGTTGGACGAGCCTTGAGCGCTCACTCAAATGCGCTTGCCCGTCGACGATATTTATCTCCCCGTCGTAGTCCCACTCCTCAAGTCCATTATCGAAGCTGCCATTCTGCAGCAGCTGTACCGGTTGGCACTCGGCTTCGTCAAAATAGAACTCGACATCATCGATATCAAAAGCGCCTTGTGACGTGAAGATCAGGTCGATGGAGCCTGCGTTGTCGACGGTGAAATCGACTTCGTAAGGGCCTGTCCGATTGATGCTGCAATAGCCGTTCCCTACCGAAAGCCTGACTCCACCGATGCCGTAATACGAAGAAATATTAAACAATAATCTAACGGTGCCTGGCGTATTTAGCCTAACGGTCTGCCTCAGGTTGCCATTAGGCGCGAACCGTGCGCGACCGCCTGCCCATGTAACACGGGTAGCGTTCCAGCCTTCAAGACCGGTTTCAAATGTACCGTTGATAATTAGATTTTCGCGATATCTGTCCAGCTGCTTATCCATAAAATTACTCCTCGTATCTACATATTATTTTAAGTTTCGCGAGTCGTACTATTCTGGCGTGACTCTCGTCGCCTGCATGCCTTTCTCGCTTCGCTCTATTTCAAAAGACACTGCTTGTCGTTCTTTCAAGGTTTTATAACCCTCGCCGGAAATCGCGGAATAATGAACGAACAGTTCTTCGCCGCCCGTGCCGCAGGTAATAAATCCATAGCCTTTTGCATCGTTAAACCATTTAACGGTTCCTTTGATTCGGTCACTCATTTTTATTGTCCTTGCCCGAATGAATGAAAGCACGGCGAGCTTTAGGGCTCATTCGCCTCGTTTCCGTTGACACAATGGGAGCTTAATTTCGGGCAGAACGAGTGCCTACTGTCAGAGCTGACAGTAGGCAATGCCGAAAGGAAATAACTGTTTGCCGGTGATATTCAGATGATTGTCACGAAGCGGTCATGCCGCCGTGCGGCGCCCGTACCCCACTGACCGAAACACCATTGTGGCGAGGGAGCTTGCTTCCGCTGGGGTGCGAAGCAGCCCTCGTTTTTCAGCACCAGGGGCGAGCGCTGCGCATTTGAGCGCGAGCAAGCTGGCTCGCCACGGTCAGTTGCGGGCGATTGCCGTCCTGACCCGCTCGCAGAATTCAGGGTAGAAACCCTGTGTACTCGAGTTGCGACAGTCGTCTTGAACCTGGGCGAGGGCGGCACGGCTCAATGTCAGGCTACGAGGTTGGCTGGCGAAGGTGGTGTAGCCGTCCTGTTGGGTCTTGATGGTGTCGAAACCCTGCATGTCGTAGGCCAGCTCCACATCGTCGTCGGCCAGCCGCCGAGCCTGGACCGTCACATGCGAGTACTGCTTGCCGCCCGGCGCATTATTGAGCGCCGCCAGGCCGTGGCCGACCACGCGCAACAGGTCTCCCACCCAGGCGTCGTCGCTTTCCGGGGGTACAGCGGGA
Organism: Pseudomonas sp. P97.38; assembly: GCF_001269745.1. NCBI lineage: Bacteria > Pseudomonadati > Pseudomonadota > Gammaproteobacteria > Pseudomonadales > Pseudomonadaceae > Pseudomonas > Pseudomonas sp. P97.38. Next base: position 71,476 of record NZ_LHVJ01000035.1, on the reverse strand, counting down.
CGATAGCGCACCGTCAGCGTTTGCGGGTCGTTGCGGATGACCTCGGTCAGGGCCGGGTCGTAGCGCTTGATACGGTGTTCAATGGTCAACCAGGTCTTTTGCTCGTCGCTGGTGCCGTCGGCCACTTCAGGGTTGAGCGGGCCGCGTTGGCATTCGCTGACGCCCAAGGCAATGAGCATGCCCGTCAGGATGACCGCGAGGGTCGCTCCACCGATTTTTATGTTCATAAGCAAAACTCGCGGGGGGGAGGCGCACTGTATGGTAACCCGGTGGGCGTTGACAGGGGGCGAGGCGTGGTCGGTCGTCGATATCCACACGTGGAACATTCGCCTTGGGGCCCAGTCCAACGCCCGATTTCATACCGCCGACCCCAGGCGGTTTTTCATTGCTCCGAGAGGTTCCCCCAATGAAGGTTTCACGCGGTTTCGCCCTGTCTTGCCTGCTCTCGTTCGCGGCGAGCCCGGCCTTCGCTCAATTCAGCCTCGATGATGCGGCCAACGTGCTGTCGGCCATGCAGGGCCACCAGAACGCGCAAGGGGAGGGCGCGGTGGCCGCCGCGCCCAAGGCCGCCGGGTTGCTCAACACCCTGGGTTCGGAACTCAAGATCACCCCGGAACAGGCCATTGGCGGCGCCGGGGCAATGCTAGGGCTGGCGAGGAACCGGCTCAGCGAACCGCAGTTTTCCGAATTGAGCAGAAGCGTGCCGGGCCTTGATCAGATCGCAGGCAACAACGCCATTGGCGGGCTTAATGGGTTGGGTGGATTGCTGGGTGGTGGCTCGGACAAGAGTGCCTTGCTCGATGGTTTGCTGGGTAACGTCAAGGATATTCGGGACTTGAACAACGCTTTCAGTGCGCTGGGCATGGACAGCGGGATGATTGGCCAGTTTGCGCCGGTGATTCTTGAGTATCTTGGGCAGCAGGGAGTGGGGAGTTCGTTGCTGCAGAATTTGGGTGGGGTCTGGGGCGGTGGTACTACCTGACCATTTAAGGTTCTGTAGACACCAGTGAGTGTTTGTCCTCAATTTCTCGCTTCGAAGTTTTACGTTTACCTCCGGATAGTCATTAAGTCATGCGAAGTGAACTTTCTTATATATATGGCTCGTCGTATGATTGCGCTATGAATGGCATCACGATTTCCTGTTTGGTACTTGGCTTGTTGTTTTTTAAATTTAAATTTCTGAAAATATATTTCTGCATCAAAATGGAGAGGGTCTAGCAGTACTGGGGAGTTTATAAAGCTTCCATTTTCCGGGTACTGGACGTAGTGGGGTTTGTATACGGTTGGGGTCCTATTATAGTTATACGCCTTCCTAGCTTCTTCACGCGCAAGTACAGCTTCTTCGTAAGTTTTCAGTGGCGTGCTGATGCTGTAAGTTTTTACGTCGTTTGATAGCTCTTGCTCATTTCTCACGATCGTATCCGCGAGGTCTTTCAAGTCAGAGCTATGGACGCGGTTAGATGCTCGCGCAGCCAAATTTCCACGTTTTGAAGTTTTTGAAGCGATCGCAGCCCCACGATCGCCGCTTATTGGCCCGGTTCTCGAAATCGTCGTTGCAAGATTCGCTCTTTCTTTATTAAATGCTCTAACTGCATCTTTTATCGAATAGATAAACTTGACGTGGCCCGTTGGATCGACCGCATTCCTTGGGTCTCCAACACAATACGCATACGCATTAACCCCACCCTCCCCAAACGGACTCCAACTATCCGGACTATTAAACCTCATCAAAACCGGATTAAACGCCCGATACCCATTCCCCAGCAAATAATGCCCCGTCACCGGGTCCGGCCGCTCGCCATTAAATCCCAGCAGACTGAGCAAGCCGTGTTCCGCCGGACGATGGCCGTAGGGCGTGTAGGCGAACGGATGTGGTCGAGCTGCATCGAGCGCATTCAATACCGATCGCTGCTGATCAGTCGCCAGTAGAGTGGCGTCGGTCTTTGCATTTTCGCGCTGCACCTGCGCCAACAACTGATCGTCATGCTGGAAGACACTGTATTGCACCGCGTCCTTTATCTCAGTCGCCAGCCGGCTTTTGCAATAAAAACGCTGGATGCCAGCTTCTGCAGTTGGCGCACAGGCGGTCAGACGATCCAGCGGATCATAGTAATAGCGGCACAATACGGTTTCGCGAGGATCGGCAAGCATGTCCTGGCTCCATGCAAGGTCCAGTCATCAGGGCCTCCAGCATCGGCGGTTTTCCAGGCGCTGCCTACTATCAGAACTGCTAGTCACCACTACGCAACACGGCAATCCGCCGATCCTTCTCTGTCCACAGTTGATTCACCCATTCCTGCACCTGCTGGCGAAACACCGGGTCGTTTTCGTAGTCGCCTTGCCACAGCGCCGGGTCCAGTTCGCGAGTCTGGATGTCGATGATGACCCTGGGCACGGCGCCGCTGATCAGGTCCCAGAACCCGGGGATCCGGTCTTGGGGATAGACCACCGTGACATCCAGGATCGCGTCCAGTTGTTCGCCCATCGCTGCCAGTACGAACGCCACGCCACCGGCTTTGGGCTTGAGCAGGTGGGTGAAAGGCGATTGTTGCTGCTGGCTTTTGGCGGTGGTGAAGCGGGTGCCTTCGAGGTAGTTGACCACGGTGACCGGTTGGCGCTTGAACAGCTCGCAGGCGGCCTTGGTGATTTCCAGGTCCTTGCCGGCCAGTTCCGGGTTCTTGGCCAGGAAGGCCTTGGTGTAGCGCTTCATGAAGGGGTAATCCAGCGCCCACCAGGCCAGGCCGAGGAACGGCACCCAGATCAGCTCCTTCTTGAGGAAGAACTTGAAGAACGGCGTGCGGCGGTTGAGGGTCTGGATCAGGGCGGGGATGTCCACCCAGGATTGGTGATTGCTGATGACCAGGTAGGACGTGTCGCCACGCAGGTCGGCACCGCCGCGGATGTCCCAGCGGGTGGGGATGCACAGGGCGAAGATCAGCTTGTCGATTTCGGCCCAGGTCTCGGCGATCCACATCACCGCCCAGGAGGCGTAGTCGCGAAAGCGTCCGGGCAGGATCAGCTTGAGCAGGGCGAACACCATCAATGGGCCGAACAGCACCAGGGTGTTGAGCAACAGCAGCAGCGTGACGAGACAGCCGGTGAGCAAGCGGCGCATAAATGACTCTTGCAGACAGATGGGCGGGCCATGATAAGCAGCTTCGGGCGGCAGGCCAAATAGGCGTGGACGAATGTTTCACCTTTTGGCCGGTATGCTGGGTTTGCTTCTGTGGCGAGGGGATATATCCCCGTTGGGCTGCGCAGCTGCCCAAGCTCTGTGCGGCAATTGGGCACTATGGCGAGTGCTTCGCACTCGAACGGGGATAAATCCCCTCGCCACAAGGGCAGCGCAGTGGTAACGAGGGCGACCGAACGAATCCATCGACCACTGTCTAAAATCCGACCCCACACAGGAAGCCCTATCGCATGAAATCCATTCTCGCCCTGCTTTCCCTGGTGGCCCTTCCAGTGCTGGCCGCCGAGCCGACCCTGTACGGGCGCTATGAATACATCGCGCTGCCGGAAATCGGCGGTGAAGTGCTCAAGGCCAAGATGGACACCGGCGCGCTGACCGCTTCGCTGTCGGCCAAGGACATCGAGACCTTCACCCGCGACGGCGATGACTGGGTGCGGTTCCGCCTGGCCACCAAGGATGCGAGCAACAAGGTCTACGAGCACAAGATCGCGCGCATCAGCAAGATCAAGACCCGCTCCGAAGAAGATGACGACGACAACGAAACCATCGCCCCGAGCAAGCGCCCGGTGGTGGACCTGGAAATGTGCCTGGGTAACGTCAAGCGCACCGTGGAGGTCAACCTGACCGACCGCAGCAGCTTCAACTACCCGTTGCTGATCGGCGCCAAGGCCCTGCGCGAGTTTGGTGCGGCGGTGAACCCGGCCCGGCGTTATACGGCTGACAAGCCGGACTGCTGATTTCCCCGATTGACGTGCCCCTGGGGTTGGGGCACCGTTCCGGCAACTTTACTGTCGGGCGCGCAAGACATGCCTCATATTCTGATTGTCGAAGACGAAGCCGCCATCGCCGATACGCTGGTGTTTGCGCTGCAAGGAGAGGGTTTCGACACCACCTGGCTGAGCCTCGGCGCGGCGGCCCTCGAACACCAGCAGCACACGCCGGCGGACCTGATCATCCTCGATGTGGGCCTGCCGGATATCAGTGGATTTGAAACCTGCAAGAATCTCAGACGTTTCAGCGACGTTCCGGTCATTTTTCTGACAGCTCGGGATGGCGAGATCGACCGGGTCGTGGGTCTGGAGATCGGTGCCGACGATTACGTGGTCAAGCCCTTCAGCCCCCGGGAAGTGGCGGCCAGGGTCCGCGCGATTCTCAAGCGCGTGGCCCCGCGCCCGGCGCCGGAGTCGGGCACGGCGCTGTTCCAGGTGGACAGCGACCGGGTGCAGATCAGCTATCGCGGCAAGCCGCTGAACCTGACCCGCCACGAGTTCCGCTTGCTTAACTGCCTGCTGGAGCAGCCGGAGCGGGTCTTCAGCCGCGAACAGTTGCTCGACGCCCTGGGTGTCGCCAGCGATGCCGGCTACGAGCGCAGCATCGACAGCCACATCAAGAGCGTGCGCGCCAAGTTGCGCCTGGTCAGGGCCGAGGCCGAGCCGATCCAGACCCATCGCGGCCTCGGCTACAGCTACAGCCCGGGGCACAGCTGATGTCGCTGGGGATCCGGATTTTCCTGGTCTACGTGCTGTTTATCGGCCTGACCGGGTATTTCGTGCTCGGCACGGTGATCGAGCAGATCCGTCCTGGCGTGCGCCAGTCCACCGAAGAAACCCTGGTGGACACGGCCAACCTGATGGCCGAGATCCTGCGGGACGATTTCAAGGCCGGCACCCTCAACCAGAATCGCTGGCCGCAATTGCTCAAGGCCTACGGCGAACGCCAGCCGGCGGCGTCGATCTGGGGCTTGCCGAAAAATCAGGTCAATCATCGGATCTACGTCACCGATGCCAACGGGATCGTGGTGCTCGACTCCAGTGGGATGGCGGTGGGCCAGGATTATTCGCGCTGGAACGACGTGTACTTGACCTTGCGCGGCCATTACGGTGCCCGTTCGAGCCGCAGCGACCCGGATGACCCGGCGTCCTCGGTGATGCACGTCGGCGCGCCCATTCGCGACAACGGCCGGATCATCGGCGTGGTCACCGTCGCCAAGCCCAACAGCTCGCTGCAGCCCTATATCGACCGCACGGAGCGGCGCCTGCTGTTGTATGGCGCTGGCTTGATCGGCCTGGGCCTGCTGCTCGGCGCCGTGCTGTCGTGGTGGCTCAGTTCGGCGCTGCGTCGCCTGACCCGTTACGCCCAGGCCGTCAGCCAGGGGCAACGGGTGGAAGTGCCGCATTATCGCGGCGGCGAGTTCGAGCAACTGGCGGGCGCTGTGGAGCACATGCGCACGCAGTTGGAAGGCAAGGCCTATGTCGAGCGCTACGTGCACACGCTGACGCATGAACTCAAGAGCCCCCTGGCGGCGATTCGCGGCGCCGCCGAGCTGCTGCAAAGCGACATGCCCGCGGCCCAGCACCAGCGCTTCGTCAGCAACATCGACAGCGAAAGCGTGCGCATGCAGCAGTTGATCGAGCGCCTGCTCAACCTGGCCCAGGTCGAACAGCGCCAGGGCCTGGAGGAAGTCGTCGCGGTGCCGCTGGCGGCATTGTTCGATCAACTGCTGGAGGCGCGCAGCGGTTGGATCGCGGGCCGTCAGTTGCGAATCGAACGGCACATCGCGGCCGACCTGGTGTTGATGGGCGAGCCATTCCTGCTGCGCCAGGCGCTGGGCAACCTGCTGGAGAACGCCCTGGACTTCACCCCGGCCGAAGGGCTGCTGCGCCTCAGCGCCGAGCGTGCCGGCCAGCGGGTGGAGATCCGCCTGTTCAATCAGGCCGAGCCGATCCCCGACTACGCGCTGCCACGCCTGAGCGAGCGTTTCTATTCCCTGCCGCGCCCTGGGACCGGCCGCAAGAGCACGGGCCTGGGGCTCAACTTCGTGGAGGAAGTGGTGCAGTTGCATGCCGGGGAGTTCACCATCGGCAACGTCGAGGGTGGAGTGGAAGTGGTGCTGCGCTTGCCCTGAAGAGCGAGTTCTCCCCGAAGGAATACCGTTGTGGCGAGGGCAAGAGCGGTCGAGTCTCCACACAATCTCCACATTGCCCCCATGAACGCCCCACATAGCACCCCCAGACTCTCCCTCATTCGAACAGGGAGAGCCCCACATGAACCGCAGCCTCGCTATAAAACTGGGCATGATTGCCCTCTTGATCCTCCTGCTGATGATCCCCTTGCTGATGATCAACGGCCTCATCGACGAGCGCCAGGAACTGCGTGACGGTGTGCTGCAAGACATTGCCCGCAGTTCCAGCCGCAGCCAGCAACTCATTGGGCCGATGATTGTCGTGCCGTTTCGCAAGGACGTGCGAGTCTGGAACACCAACGAGAAGACCGGCGTGCGTTTCCTGGAAACCGTCGAACAAAGCGGCGAGTTGTACTTCTTGCCGGAGCAGTTCGAACTCGACGGTCAGGTGCGCACCGAGACCCGTGCCCGGGGCATCTATGAAGCGCGGCTGTTCCATGCCGACAACCGCATCGATGGCCGCTTCAAGGTGCCTGAACACTATGGCGTCGCGACCAAGGACCTGGCCGACTACCGTTTCGACCAGCCGTACCTGACGGTCGGTATCAGTGACATCCGTGGCATCGAGAATGCGCTGACCCTGACGCTTAATCAGCAAACCGTCGATTTCCTGCCCGGCTCGCGAGTCGGCTGGCTGGGGCAGGGCGTGCACGTGCCGCTGCCGATGATCACTGCCCAGGGCAGTGCCGACCTGACCTTTGGTTTCGACCTGCGCCTGCAAGGCACCGGCGAGCTGCAGATCCTGCCGGTGGGCAAGTCTACCAAGGTGCATCTGTCGGCCGACTGGCCACACCCGAGTTTCATCGGCAATTACCTGCCGGTCCAGCGTGACATCAATGAGCAAGGCTTCAGTGCTGACTGGCAGACGTCGTTTTTTTCCACCAACCTCGAAGAAGCGTTGCAAGGCTGCGAACCTAGCGATGGTTGCGAAGCGTTCCGCAGCCGGGCGTTCGGCGTGAGTTTCATCGATCCGGTGGACCAGTACCTCAAGACCGACCGGGCGATCAAATATGCACTGCTGTTCGTCGCGTTGACCTTCGCCGGCTTCTTCCTGTTCGAGGTGCTCAAGAGCCTGGCGGTGCACCCGGTGCAATACGCATTGGTGGGCGTGGCGCTGGCGTTCTTCTACCTGCTGCTGTTGTCGTTGTCCGAGCACATCGGCTTCGCCCTGGCCTACCTGGCATCCGCCAGTGCCTGCGTGGTGTTGATCGGTTTCTATGTGTGCCATGTGTTGCGCAGCGTGAGCCATGGCGTGGCCTTTTCGGTGGGGCTGGCGGCGTTGTATGGCCTGCTCTACGGTTTGCTGAGCGCTGAGGACTACGCCTTGCTGATGGGCTCGTTGTTGCTGTTCGCCCTGCTCGGCGTGTTCATGGTGCTGACCCGTAAGCTGGACTGGTACGGGGTGGGGGCGAAGCCGGCAGCGGCCATGTCCTTCGAGCTGGGAGAGGTGAAATGAGCCGGTCGCTGGGGTTGCGGGAGGATCAGCGATTGGCAGAGGTGTTGGTGACGCGGATTGCCGGATTGTTTCCGATGGATCGCATTGGCCTTATCGCGAGCAAGCTCACGCCCACAGGAGACCTCGTTTACCCAGGCAACGAAGCCAAATGTGGGCGCGAGCTTGCTCGCGATGGGGCCGGTGCAGCCAGTGCAGAACTAGACTCTGTTTGAAAAGTCTTGAGACGAAGGTCAGGCAAGGCGAAAACCGGCGAGGAACGGCAGGGGTCGCGCTCGACTTTACTGGAGTAAATGAGCATTCCGAGCCGGTTTTCAACGCAGCATGAACGAGTATCAAGGCTTTTCAGCCAGAGCCTAGACTTTGGGCACTGTTTCAATCATTGAAGGCCGCAAGCTCACCTCGGCAAACCACGCCGCCAATTGCGGGTTGTACTTGCGCCATTCCAGGTCCGGGTGGCGCAGGTCGAGATAGCCCAAGGCACAGGCCACGCTGATGGACGCTACGTCGAAATGACTGGCCAACTCAGCAATGGCCTCGGCTTCAAGCACGCCCACGGCACGGCGGATCTTGTCCCGTTGCGCATCGAGCCATTCGTCCCAATGCTTTTCCGCCGGGCGCAGGGCGGTTTCATAACGAATCATGACTGCCGCATCCATGATGCCATCGGCCATGGAGGCCAGGGTCAGGCGTCGCCAGCGGGCCGCGCCGTCCCGGGGGATCAGTGGATTGCCGACATGTTGGTGGTCGAAGTAATCGAGGATCACGCGACTGTCATGGATCACCGTTCCGTTGGCCAGGCGCAGGGCCGGGATCTTGCTCAACGGGTTGTCGTCGATGAGCGCCCGGTCCGGCTTGACCGGTGTGAGCTGGCTGAGCTGCAACGCCACGCGGTCCTGCTGGCCGGTTTCGTGCAGCAGCACCAGGACTTTGCGAACGAAAGGTGAAGCGGGGTTGTGGAACAGCGTCATGCTGGGGGTGGACATGGCAACGTCTCGGGTCAGTGGCACGTGTTGCGCAGCATAGCGCTTCATCGGTGCCCAAGGCAGTGCGACCGGGCCGCGGTGGCCCGGTCGTCGCGGCTCAAGCGGCCGGTTGCAGCGCCTGGGGTTGTGCTGACGGTGTCGTCGGTTGTGGCTTGAGTTCCCGGGCGACGGTCCAGACGATGAACGCCGCGACCACGTCGAAGATCGCCAGCATCACGAACAGCGGGCTGTAGCCGATCTTCGTCACCATCACGCCAAACACCAGGGTGAAGGCAGCAGCGCCGAGGTAACCGAACATCCCGCCCATGCCGGTGGCCGTGGCGACTTCATGCTTGCCGAACGAGTCGGACGTGATGGCGTACAGCGCGCCGGACAAGGTCTGGTGGGCGAAGCCGCCGATGCACAGCAGGGCGATGGCGGTGTACGGGCTCTCGACCAGGCCGATGCAGGCCGGGCCGATCATGCAGGACGCGCCGAACAGCAGGACCATCTTGCGGGAGGTGAACAGCGACACCTTGCAATACTTGTGGAAGAACGGACTCAGGTAACCGCCCAGCACGCAGCCAAGGTCCGCGGCCAGGAACGGCAGCCAGGCGAACATCGCGATTTCCTTGATGTTCATGTGCCGTTCGGTCATCAGGTACAGCGGGATCCAGGCATTGAAGGTCTGCCAGGCCGGCTCGGAGAGAATCCGCGCGCTGGCGATGGCGTAGAAGTTGCGGCTGGCGATGATCGTCTTCCAGCCGCCCTTTTTCGGCGCCTGGTCTTTGAAGTGGGCTTCCTGGCCGCTGAGGATGTAGTCGCGCTCGGTGTCGCTCAGGCGCTTCTGGTCACGCGGGTGCTTGTAGAGGATCAACCACAGGAACGTCCAGGCGATGCCCATGCCGCCGACGATCAGGAAGGCCAGTTCCCAGCCACTGTTCAGAATTGCCCAGACCACCAGCGGCGGGGCCAGGACGGCACCGATCGACGAGCCGATGTTGAACCAGCCGATGGCGACCGAACGCTCCTTGGCCGGAAACCATTCGGTGGACGCCTTGACCGCTGCCGGCAACCCGGCTGCTTCGGTCACGCCCAACAACCCGCGGAAAAAGGCCAGGCCTTGCCAGCCCGAGGCCATGGCCGCCGCCGCACAAGCCAGGGACCAGGCGAACGCAAAAATGGCGAAGCCCATCTTGGTGCCGATGGCATCGATGATGTAACCGGCCACCGGCTGCATCAGCGCGTAGCACACCTGCCAGGCCACGACGATGTGCGAATACTGCTCGGTGGAAATGTTCATGTCGCTCATCAGGGTGGGGGCAGCCACCGAGAGGGTATTGCGGGCCAGGTAGTTGACCATCAGGCCGGCCGTGACCAGGCCGACCATCCACCAGCGGATGCCTTTGATTTTCATCACTTCACCATGATTATTTTTGGATTTGGTGTCGCAGGGATACTTGTTGTAGGTTGTCGTACAACGTGCGCATTTATAGGAGCGCAAGGATTAATTTGTCAACAAATATGTCAGCGGACAGGCGCAGCCATGCCGCGACGCGGCGAAGTGTCGTCGTATAACGTCAGGAGAAAGGGCGCCAGATCAATGGGATGGCGCCCGGAGGACTCAGCGGCGCGGGAGCAATCCCCGCACCCCCAACACGCAAGGCACGCCCAGCCCGAGCCAGCTCACGGCGTCCCACAGGCCATCGCCCAGCAAAGCGCTGAACAACCCGGCGGCGCAGAGCACACCGATCCCCATGGGAAGGCCAAACACCTTCCAGAAACTCGACTGGCGCGGCTTCACGAGGTGGCCTGCGCGGCGATGGCTGCTGGCTTGGCCGCTTTGCGCCGCACCAGCCACAGGTAGACGCCACTGCCGAGCACGATGATGGTCAGCACGTCGAGGACCGCCCAGAAAATCTGCATCGGCCGGCCGCCGTAGTCGCCGAAGTGCAGAGGCAGCGACAAGCTCATGACGTCCATGTACCACGGGCGCTCGGCCACGGCGGTGACGGCCAGGGTGCTGGCGTCGATCAGCACCGGCGTGAGCAGGTGAGACGTCAGGTGAGTGTTGCCCTTCATGAACACGCCATAGTGGTGGGCGCTGGAGAACAGCGTACCGGGGAAGGCGATGAAGCTGGGCTCCATGCCGGGCGCGACGTCCCTGGCGATGTCCAGCAGGCGGGTGGCCGGTGCCAGTTGCGTCAGTGGCGGGGCATCGCGATAGGGTTCGATCATGCTGCTGAGGCTGTCGTTGCGCCAGGCGGCGATGATCAACTCGGCGCACGCGGCAATCACGCCGGTGACCCCCACCGTCAGCGCCCAGACCAACGTGACCACGCCGATCAGGTTGTGCAGGTCGAGCCAGCGCAGGCGGGTCGATTTGTCCTGGCGCACGGTGGCGAACTTCAAGCGGCGCATGAACGGCAGGTACAAGACCACCCCGGAGACGATGGCCACCACGAACAGCAGGCCCATGAACGCCAGGAACAACTTGCCCGGCAAGCCGGCGAACATGTCCACGTGCAGGCGCAGCATGACCATCATGAAGCCGCCATTGGCCGAGGGCATTTCCAGGGCTTCACCGGTGCGCCCGTCGAGCATGAAGGTGTGGGACGAATTGGGCTCGGTGCCTGGCGTCGGTGCCATGATGGTGATGACGCCGTTGGGCTCGTCTTCGTCCCAGCCAAAGTACTGGACCACTTCGCCGGGGCGATGGGCCTTGGCTTTTTCCACCAGTTGCGCAAGGTCCAGGGGCGGCGTGTCGGCCGGCATCTGCCGCAGCTCGGGGGCGTCGCCCAACAGGTGTTCGATTTCATGGTGGAAGATCAACGGCAGCCCGGTGATCGCCAGCATCAGCAGGAACACCGTGCAGATCAGGCTGGTCCAGGTGTGGACGAAGGACCAGCGGCGGATGGTTTTGCTTTTCATGGGCGATCCGAATGCAAGAGGGCCTCGATGCCTGAGCCCCGTCAGTCAAGCCGCGAACCTGTGGGAGCGAGCTTGCTCGCGAAAGCGGTGTGCCAGACAGCAACAATGTTGACTGTTACGCCGTCTTCGCGAGCAAGCTCGCTCCCACAGGGGGTTCATTTGACTGATAGGTCTCGGGTACAGGTGCCCTCGAAAGGTTTTGCAAATGCTAACCGTTTACCATTTGTAATTCACGCTGGCCACGACATTGCGCTGGTCGCCGTAGTAGCAATAGAACCCGTCGCAGGTGGACAGGTAGTCCTTGTTGAAGATGTTTTTCGCGTCCACCGCCACCGACACGCCCTTGAGAGCATTGCTCAGGCGACCCAGGTCGTAATGGGCCGAGGCGTCGTACACGGTGTAGGAACCGACGTGGCCCCAATCGGTGTTGGTGGTGTTGCCATAGGTGTCGCCGACATAGCGCACACCGGCACCGACGCCAAAGCCGTCGAGCGGGCCGTTGTGCCAGGTGTAGTCGGCCCACGCGGTGGCCTGGTTGCGAGGCACCTGGGCCATGCGCTTGCCTTTCTCGGCGGCGGTGCCCTTGGTGATCTCGCTGTCGTTGTAGGTGTAGGACCCGACCAGTTTCAGGTTGTCGGTGACATCGCCAGAGGCTTCCAGCTCCAGGCCGCGAACCTGCACTTCACCCACCTGGCGGGTGATGTTGTTTTCGGTGACGGAGTTGTTTTTCTGGGTCAGGTCAAACACGGCGGCGGTCAGCAAGGTCTTGGTGCCGGGCGGCTGGTACTTGATACCGGCTTCGTATTGTTCGCCTTCGGTGGGTTTGAACGCCTGGGTGCTGGTGATGACCGAACCGGTCGCCGCCTGGAATGACTGGGCGAAGGAAATGTACGGCGTCACGCCGTTATCGAAGACGTAGCTCAACGCTGCGTTGCCGCTGAATTTCTTGTCGCGCTGGGTGGTGGTCGCATCGTTCTGGTTGTGGAACAGCGTGCCGGTGTGAATCCAGTCTTCACGTCCGCCGAGGGTCAGGCGCCAGTTGTCCAGGGCCATCTGGTCCTGGACGTAGAGGCCGGTCTGGTTGGTCTTCTGGTTGTAGTCGTACATGGTGAAGTACTGGACGTTGGAGAAATCCTGCCCATAGACCGGGTTGTTGATGTTGCTGGTCGGCACGCCGCCGGAGCCCCACTGCCAGCGTGCGTTGCTGTTGGAGCGCTGGTGATCCAGGCCCAGCAAAAGGGTGTGGCTCAAGGCGCCGGTCTGGAAGTCGGCCTGGAAGTTGTTGTCTACGGCGAACTGGCTGATGTCTTCGTCGACAATGCTGGCGCTGCGCTTGACGGTGCCGTCGGCGCTCACCGAGGTGTCAGGGCCGTCCGGCCAGAATGAGCCGCCGGCGGAGATGCCCTGGAATTCCAGGTCGCTCTTGGTATAGCGCAGGTTCTGACGGAACTGCCAGGTGTCGTTGAGGCGATGTTCGAAGGCATAGCCCAGCGCGTAGTAGGTGCGGTCGTAGAACTCCCAATCCGGGTCGCCGAGGTTCTTGTGATGGGAAATCGTGCCTGCCGGCGAGGCCAGCTTGGTGCCTTGCAACGGCAGGAATTGCCCGGTGATGCCGGTGTCGTCGCGGGTGTATTGGGACAGGAAGGTCAGGCGGGTGTCGTCGTTGATGTTCCAGGTCAGGCTGGGGGCGATGTTGTAGCGCTTGTCCGGAATGTGGTCGACCTGGGCGTTGCTGTCGCGCACGGTGCCGCTGACCCGATAGAGAAACTGGCCTTCGTCGTCGACCTTGCCGGTGCTGTCGAAATTGATCTGCTTGTGCTCGTTGCTGCCGGCCTGCAATTGGACTTCGTGGCTGCTGTCGGCCTGGGGACGACGGCTGACCATGTCCAGCATGCCGCCCGGTGGCGTCTGGCCGTAGACCGAGGAGGCCGGGCCACGCAGCACGGCGATGCGCTCAAGGTTCCAGGTCTCGATCTTGGGCGTGACGTAGTTGCCCCGCGGCAGTGGCAGGCCGTCGAGGAACTGGGTCGGCACGAAGCCGCGTACCAGCAGCCAGTCGTTGCGCGTATCCGAACCATACCCGCTGCTCTGCACGCCGGCGGTGTAGCGCAGGGCGTCGTTGAGGTTGAGCACGGAGCGGTCTTCCATCTGCTGGCGCGTGACCACCGAGACCGAGCGCGGCAACTCGACAATCGGTGTATCGGTCTTGGTGCCGGCGGCGGTGCGGGTGGCGGCATAGCCCTCGGTCGGGCCCCACGCGGTTTCGCTGCTGCCCGCGCCGATCACGCTGGTTTCCGGCAACACCATGACGCCCTCCGGCACGGCCACCAGGCTGTAGGTGCCGGCGCTGCTTTGCTCCAGTTGCAGGCCGGTGCCGCGCAGCGCTTCACGCAACGCGCCGGTGGCATCGAACTGGCCCTGCACCGGTGCCGACGTTTTGCCCGATGCCAGGGCCGGGGTCAGGCTCAGCGCAAGGCCGGCCTGGCTGGCGATCTGGTTCAAGGTACTGGCCAACGGCGCGGCGGGCAGATTGTAGGCGCGCAGGCTGGTGGCCAGCTCGGCGGCCAACAGCGGCCCGCCGGCGAGCGGGGCGGCAAAGGCAATGGCGACGGCCAGCAGGCTGGGGCGCAACAAGGTGTCTAGCGGGCGGGACATACGGCGGCTCCTGAATGGAAATATTTCTCAATTGCCTGAGTGCCGGATGAGAATCGAAAAGTGATAGGGCGCGATGAAAATAATTTAGCAATGCTCAGAGCCAGCCCCCGCTACACCGGGGCTGGCTTAACTTTTTTGGCAAGCTGTGTCGGGTTAGTGGATTACCGGGACCGATGATCTTGCCGAGTCAATGCGCTCATCAGCGCGTCGGCATAGCACTGGGCGGGGTCTTCCAAGGGCCGAGGGACGGCGGTTTCCCGGTTGCCGAACGCGCTGATCAATGGTTCGACCGAACCGGTGAGGCGTTCGCACAGCACGGTGATCGCAGTTTCCAGGCCGTGATATCGGTGGGCATCAAACAGCGCCTCGGACAAGTACCACGCGGCCTGCCTTTGAATGTGTTCCAGTACATACAGTTGGGTGAGCGCTTCAAGCAGTTGCCTGGCCTGGGGATCGGCGACCGCTTCATTGGTCTTGATGGCGCTTTCGACGATCAGCACCAGGCCATGGGCCAGGGCGACCTCGCGTGCCAGAGGGAGCAAGGGATTCCATAGCTCCATTGCGCTGCAGCCTTGTGCTTCGCTGGACTGGAACTTGAACGCCAATGCCTGGCGCAGGCGATACTCTCTTGTTTTGACCAGCCCAAGTAGCGAGGGTAGGGAGGATGTATCAAACATGCAGGGGGCTGGCGCGTCAGGCAGTGGTTCGGCGAGTAGCGAGCGGGCAGTGTCAAAAAGAATCAGCCAGTTATTGCCCCCCGCGTCATTGAAAACGTGGCCTAGTCCTTGCCAATGCAGAAAGCCGTTCAACGACAGGTCGCCTGCTACCCCACAACGTAGCCTGCACTCGGCACAGGTTTCTTCTGCCGCCCAGGCGGTCAGCACTTTCGTCAGTGCCAGGCGTCGATGGGCGGCGGACCATGGGGCGAAATTCAGCGCCGAGATATCGGTGGCGGCGACGTGTTTCTGTTTGAGGTGCTCGGCCCAGTCTGCGCAGGCATCGTTCGAGAAACAGGTCATTGCGTATCCCGTGGCCAGGGCTACGAACAGTGCGCGTTGCTGGGTGCTGTAGTCCAGCAATCTGGTTTGTGGCGCCATGCGAGCCATGGTGAAGCGTTGTGTAGCATGCTTGAGGGCGAGCGCCGCACTGGTGCAGGTCACGGCAGCGAGCGCTCTAGAGCCCATCGCCCAAACGTGCTTCGGTGCGACCAGCGTGCGGATCAGTCTTTTATCCGGGTCGCCGAGCGGATCATGGAACACACCGTTTTTATCCAGTCCTGCGCCATCGTTGAGCCAGGCTTCAAAGGGCAGACGCATGTGGTCGAACGCACATAGGCCGTAATCGAAAGGCACCAGCGGTATTTCCGCTGCTTCGGACATGCGCACACCCGGTTTCGGACCGCGTCGGGTGCTGATCGGCATGGCGAAGGCAAACACCCCGCAGTCTTGGCCAGCGACCCTCAGACGCGCACAGACGATGCCAAGTTTCGACTGATCGCTGACGCCGACATTGCTGAACTTGACCGCACCGTTGTCCGGACTATGCAGCACGAATTCATGGGTGGCCGGGTCGTATACGGCCTCGGTGCGCGTGGTGATCTGGCTGTTGCTTCTGCCCAGTTCGGTGATCATGTAGGCGCCAACGGTTTTCCCAGACTCCATCGCGCGGCGCAGTTTTCCAGCCATTTTGTTGCCACTTTCGAACGCCGCAAGGGTGCTGATGCATAACCCGTAGTGGATGGCGAAAGCGATGAAGAGCGAAGGATTGCGGATGCCGATCTGTTCGGACAGCGCCAGCAGGTACTGCGGTGAATCGAACAGTTTTGGTGAGCTTGGTAACCGTTGTATCAGCGTTCGCAATTGCGCGTAGGTATTGCGATGCAAGGCCCGGCCGGCAAGGTCCAGGCGTTGTCGGAAGATGTCATCGGCCAGCAGTTCGGCGACATTACAGCGAACGGCCTCGGGGAGGGTACCGCCGATCGCTTGATTGAGGCTTTGTATGAGGGCATTGCTCATTGAGCACCTCGCAGAAATGTA
Organism: Pseudomonas sp. P97.38; assembly: GCF_001269745.1. NCBI lineage: Bacteria > Pseudomonadati > Pseudomonadota > Gammaproteobacteria > Pseudomonadales > Pseudomonadaceae > Pseudomonas > Pseudomonas sp. P97.38. The sequence continues at coordinate 55,281 of NZ_LHVJ01000035.1, read as the reverse complement.
ATGGTTTCGTTCAGTTGTTCCGGCGTTTGTGTAAGAGGGGCAAGGGATGTTGCGTGTGTCTGGACCGTACGCACGCAGCGAGCCAGGGTGTCGCCTGGTCCGACGTTGACGTAGAGCGAGGCCTGGCGAATGAGTGGCTGGTCCAGGACCTCGGGAAAGTAGGTGGGATGAGTCAGGCAGTTGGCGAATCCGCGTTTGAGGTCATCCCCATCACAATAAAAACGGCGCGCCACGCATGAGTAGACGGGAAGGGCCGATGGGTGTTGTGGCAACTGCCCAAGGGTCTGATAAAACTGCTCGGCTTCCCGGTTCAGGGCTGGGTGGTGGCTCATGTACGGAAGGTCGAGTTTATGTCGGCGCGGCAGGTTCGTTCCGACCAGGGCCAGTAAAGCGTCAATGGCGGGGTTCGGACCGCTGACCACGGTTTGGTTCGCGGTGTTGATGCAGGCGATGGCAAGCTCCTGCAGGCCGCTGTCCTTGATCAAGCGAAGAGTGTCCTGTGCCGATGCAGCCACCCACACCATTGCTCCTCGCCCCTGCAGGTCTCGACAGGCATGATTCAGCGCATTGACCGCTTGAAGACCCTGGGCGATATCGAAGCTCCCCGCACATACCGTCGCAGCGATTTCCCCGAGGCTGTGCCCGACCAAGGCATGAGGGCGCAAACCGAGCATACCGAGTACCTGGAACAGCGACACCGAAGCGACAAACTGTCCGAACGGATTGAGGCCATATGGCAGGGAGGCCGGGTGAGACTTGGTCAGCAGCAATCGGTGCAGTTCACCGAAATGAATCCCTGCGTCCGGTTCCAGGCATGAGAAACCGGCCTCCACCGCTGTAAAAACGTCATCGATGCAACGTCGGGTGTCAGCGCCCGTTCGATACAAATTGAGGAGCGAGCCGCTCGGGTCGCTTCCTTGCCCGGGAAACATGAACACACAGGGGGTGCTTGTTGAAGGTGACATGACGGCTTCCAGTCCGAACCAAAACTCCGTACCGCTTGGGGAGGAGGGTTTGTTGATTTCGATCCTGGAATATTGGATAGGCCCTTCAGATCCATGCCAACTGGGAACTCTGACAGGTCGTAAGAACGATTGGGCCTAAAAACGAGCGTTTATAAAGGTGATGTTGATTTTTCGTGGCGCTTTAACTGGGTCCACCAGGGAGTAATGTGCTCGACCTGCACCGGCAAGGTCGGCAGCAGCGCCGCCAAGGCCAGGTCGGTGTCGTGCAGCGGGAAGCTGCCGGTGATGCGCAGGTCCGCGACCTGCGGCTCGACGCCCAGGTAGCCGCGCCGATAGCGCCCCAGTTCGTGCACCAGATCCTCCAGGCGAGCGTTGTCGACCACCAACATGCCGCGGGTCCAGGCGTCTGCTCCGGGGCCCAGCGCCAACGTCGGCCCGAGCCCGTCGCGGCGCATCAACACTTGCTGGCCTTCGCGCAGGACCTGCTCTTCGTCCGTTGCCTGGGGATGCGCGGCCACGGCCGATTGCAACACGCTCAGGCGCGTGCCCTGGTCTTCTCGTTTGACCAGGAACCGCGTGCCCAACGCACGCAGGCGGCCTTCGCGGGTTTCGACGATGAAGGGGCGTGGGTCGTTGTGGCCGGTTTCCACCAGGATCTCGCCTTCCTGCAGGACGATGCGGCGCTGCCGGGCATCGAAGCGCACGTCCAGCGCGCTGTGGGTGTTGAGGTTGACCACCGTTCCGTCGGCCAGGCGCAAGGTGCGCTGTTCGCCCGTGGCGGTGCGCTGGTCGGCCAGCCAATAGTCCAGCGACAGGTAACGATCGGCGACGAACAGCGTCAGGCCGACGACTGCGACGAGGCTGGCCAGGCCGCTGCCCACCTTGCGCAACCGCCGCCGCAGGGTCGTGCGCGATTGCAGCAACGCGGCCCGCGCCGGCCCGCTGGCGACGCTGAAACGCTGGTCGAGCATGCCCAACTGCCGCCAGGCGCGGGCATGTTCTTCATCGGCGGCATGCCAGCGGGCGAAGGCCTCGCGCTCCTGGGCGCTGCCCGAATCCAGCGACAACTGCCAGGCAATGGCGGCATCCAGCACACGGGCCGATACCGGTTTGGCGCAGGCAGGATTCATGTCGGCTCGCCATACAGGGCGACGTAGCACTGGCGAATGCCCTGGGCCAGGTATTGCCGTACCCGTGGCACCGAAACCCCCAGGCGCTGGGCGATCTCGGCGTGGCCGAGGCCGTCGAGGCGGTTGTAGAGAAAGGCGGCGCGGGCCTTGCTCGACAATTGGCCGAGCAGCCGGTCGATGTGCTTGAGGTCTTCGAGGATCATCTGCTGTTCTTCCAGCGACGGCTGTTCGCTTTCGGGGATCAGCATCAACTCGGTGAGGTAGGCCTGCTCCAGGGCTGCCCGGCGGAAGTAATCGAACAGCAGCCCCTTGGCGATCGCCACCAGGAACGCCCGCGGCTCGCGAGGCGTGGTCAGTTGGTCGCGGCCGAGCAGGCGCACGAACGTGTCCTGGCTCAAGTCCTCGGCCCGTTGCGCACAGGCCACGTTGCGCCGCAACCAGGCCAATAGCCAACCGCGATGGTCACGGTACAACGCACCAACCAGATCACTGTGAGGGCTAGGAACTGACGACACGGAGCATCACCGATGTTTTAAGTAACGAGAATTGTTCGCGATTGTGACAGAGGCGGGAGAGCGAAAGCAATTGGCACTGGTCGGGTGGGGTTTCTGGGGTTGTTTCATGTGGGAGCGAGCTTGCTCGCGAAATGATCGATCAACTCATATCAGTGTCGGCCGACAGTACGCCATCGCGAGCAAGCTCCCACAGGGCCGATGGTGTTCACCGAATAGGGGGTTAAATCGAAGGCGTCTGCTGCCGGCGTTTCCATTGGCCCAGGCGCTGCTGCAACGCCAGCGGGCTGGGGATCTGTTGTTGGCGGGCGCGGCTGAACAGGATCAGTGCCAGTTCCGCCGTGGCCAGGGCGTCGGCGCTGGCGTTGTGGCGCTCCTGCACCTGCAGCTTGAACGCGTCGATCCAGTCGTCCAGGCCCGCCTGGCGCAGGGCGACCTGGGGGCAGAGCATCGGGGCCAGGTCCGCGACATCGAGGAACGGGTGCTGCAAGCGATAGCCCAGGTGGTCCTTCAGCGCGCGCCCGAGCATGTGGGCATCGAAGGGTGAGTGGAAGGCCAGCAACGGGCTGTCGCCGACGTACTCCATGAACGCCAGCAACGCCTCGGCCGGTTCGCTGCCTGCGGCAATCGTGCTCGGCGCCAGGCCATGGATCAGCACGCTGGGCCCGAGTTTGTGCTTGTCGCACTGCAAGGTGCGTTCGAACTGCTGGCCGAAATCGATCGCGCCGTCTTCGATGGCCACTGCGCCAATGGACAGCACCTGGTCCTTGTTGAGGTTCAGCCCGGTGGTTTCCAGGTCCAGCACCACCCAACGCTGTTCCCGCAGGCTGCATTCACCCAGGGCGGCAGGCGGCGGCAGGTCTGCCAGGCGTTGCTGCAAGGCGTCCGGCAATGACGGCTGGGCCGGGCGCAGCCAGGAAAACAGGCTCACAGCTGATACCTCAGGCTCAGGCTGCTTTGCAGGCGTTGGGCCTGGCGCAGGGATTCGCGCAGGATGCGTCGGTCCAGATGGTTGAGGCTGTCGGGGTCGACGCGGTTGGAGTACGGCAGGTTCTCGCGGGTTTGCAGTTGATGCTGTTGCATGCGGGTCTGCTGGATGAAGTGATAGGCCTCTTCATAGGCCGCGCCGTCGAGGGGTTCGATCACCTGGCGGGCGACCAGTTGCCGCAAGCGCTCCAAGGTGTTGTTGGCGCCGATGCCATTGGCCAGGGCCAGCAAACGGGCGCCGTCGACGAAGGGCGTCAGGCCTTGCACCTTGAGGTCGAGGGTGGCTTTTTCACCGTTCTTGCGGCTGAGCACAAACTCTCTGAAGCGCCCCACCGGCGGGCGATGGCGCAACGCGTTGTCGGCCATCATGCGCTGGAACAGACGGTTATCGCCTACCTGGTCGAGGATCTGCTGGCGCAATTGTTCGCAACCTTGTTCGTCACCCCAGACCACCCGCAGGTCGAAATAGATGCTTGAGCCCAACAGGTTCTCCGGCGTCGCTTCGCGAATGAACGCGGCAAAGCGCCGGGCCCATTCGGCGCGGGACAGGCACAGCTCGGGGTTGCCGGCCATGATGTTGCCCTTGCACAGCGTGAAGCCGCACAGGGCCAGGCTCTGGTTGATCTGTTGGGCGATGGGCAGCAGCAGGCCACGGATCTGCGCGGCGTGGGCGGCGTCCCGGGCTTCGAACAGGATGCCGTTGTCCTGGTCGGTGTGCAGGGTTTGCTCGCGGCGGCCTTCGCTGCCGAAACACAGCCAGCTGAACGGCACGCCGGGGTCGCCCTTGTCGGCCAGGGTCAGCTCGATGATCCGGCAGACCGTGTGGTCGTTGAGCAACGTGATGATGTGGGTGATCTGGGTCGAGGAGGCGCCATGGGCGAGCATGCGCTCCACCAGTTGGCCGATCTCGCCACGCAGGGCCACCAGGTTTTCCACCTTCGGTGCGCTACGGATGGTACGGGCCAGGTGCACCAGGTCGACTCGTTGCAGGGAAAACAGATCGCGCTCGGACACCACGCCGCACAGGCGCTGCTCCTTGACCAGGCAGACGTGGGCGATATGACGCTCGGTCATGGCAATCGCGGCGTCGAAGGCGCTGTGGTCAGGCGACAGGAAAAACGGCGCCTGGGTCATGTGCCCGGCGATGGCCTGGGAGAAATCCCCGGCCCCATCGGCCACCACTTGCCGCAAGTCGCGCAGGGTGAAAATCCCGACCGGCGTCTTCTCTTCGGTCACGACCACGATGCTGCCAACCTGTTGCTCGTGCATCAGTTTCACGGCTTCGCGCAAGGGCGTGTCGGGGCTGCAACTCACCGGGTGACGCATCGCCAGTTCACCCAGGCGCGTATTGAGGGAGTACTGCGTGCCCAGGGTCTGCGCGGATTTCTGTTGGACCTGCTGGTTGACCTGGTCCAGGAGGCTGCTGACCCCGCGCAAGGCGAAGTCGCGAAACGGCCCGGAGAGGGCGAACAGCTTGATGAAGGCCTGTTTGTTCAGTTGCAGGCAGAACGTGTCCTCGCCGGCCCGGTGCTCGGTGCGGGTGGCGCGCTCGCCCAGCAAGGCGGCGAGGGGAAAACACTCGCCGGTGGTGATTTCGAAGGTGGTCTCGGTGCCGCCCTTGGCCGAATGCGGACGCTCGCCCACCACCCGGCCCTGCTTGACGATGTAGAAGTGTTCCACCGGGCCATCGGCCGGCTTGATGATGGTTTCGCCAGTGGCGTAGAAACGCAGCAGGCATTGCTCCACCAGGTACGCCAGGTGGGCATTTTCCATGTGGTTGAACGGCGGGAAGCGCTGGAGAAACTGCAGTGTCCCCTGGATGTTTTGCAACACCGCGGTTTTCCCTGCCTGGGTGAAGGCGTCCGCTTTTTTCATAGCCATTAGGCAATCTTTTTCGAATTGTTGTGGTCGGATCTGTTCTCCCATGGTCGGCCCCTGAGCGCGGGGTGCCCATTGGACGTAAGTCTAGGTCGCCCGCGATAGGGCGAAACCGGGGGGAAATGCCCTGTGAGGGCCTTAAAAAAACTTCATTAAATGTTCTTGGAAAAAAATCCGACGAAGTGCACATTGAAGCGCCTTGCAACGATGTCTGACCACTTGCCAAGGGAATGATTCGAGAACGTAGAGAGCACCATGTCCGACCACGATATTTTGAGTGACGCCGAGCGCGAGGCGCTGAGTGCCGTCATGCTGGAACCCGACCTGCCGCCGCAGCGAGTCTTGATCGTCGATGACGACAAGGACGCCCGCGAACTGCTGTCGGAAATTCTGGCGCTGGACGGGATTCACTGCATGACCGCCGCCAGCGGTGAAACAGCACTCAAGATGCTGGAAACCAAGCCGTCGATCGGCCTGATAATCACTGATCTGCGCATGGGCAATGTCGATGGGCTGGAACTGGTCCGCCTGGTGCGCGAGTCCGAGCGTGCCGCGTTGCCGATCATTCTGGTGTCCGGCGACGCCGACGTGAAGGACGCCATCGAAGCCATGCACCTGAGCGTCGTGGACTTCCTGCTCAAGCCCATCGATACGGAGAAATTGTTGGAGTTGGTCAAGCGGGAGTTGGGGATGGACCTCTAGCCTGTGGCGATCGGTCCGCACGGCAAACAAGAAAGGCCCTGATCGCAAGACCAGGGCCTTTCTCATTGACCGCTACCGCTCAATCACAACCCATTGGCTGCCTTGAACTCACGACGGCGGCGGTGCAGCACCGGCTCGGTGTAGCCGTTAGGCTGGCGGGTGCCTTCGATCACCAGTTCGACCGCCGCCTGGAAGGCGATGTTGCTGTCGAAGTCCGGTGCCAGCGGGCGGTACAGCGGGTCGTTGGCGTTCTGGCGATCCACCACCGGCGCCATGCGCTTGAGGCTTTCCATCACCTGGTCCTGCGTGACGATGCCATGGCGCAGCCAGTTGGCGATGTGCTGGCTGGAAATGCGCAGCGTCGCCCGGTCTTCCATCAGGCCGATGTCGTTGATGTCCGGCACCTTGGAGCAACCCACGCCCTGGTCGATCCAGCGCACCACGTAGCCGAGGATGCCCTGGGCGTTGTTGTCCAGTTCGTTCCTGATCTGCTCCGGTGTCCAGTTCGGGTTGGCGGCCAGCGGGATAGTCAAGATGTCGTCCACCGACGCGCGAGTGCGCTTGGCCAGTTCGGCCTGGCGGGCGAATACGTCGACCTTGTGGTAGTGCAGCGCGTGCAGGGCCGCGGCGGTCGGCGACGGCACCCAGGCGGTGTTGGCACCGGCCATTGGGTGGGCGACTTTCTGTTCGAGCATCGCCGCCATCAGGTCGGGCATGGCCCACATGCCCTTGCCGATTTGTGCGCGACCTTGCAGGCCGGTGCTCAAACCGATGTCGACGTTCCAGTTTTCGTACGCGGCGATCCACTTCTCGGCCTTCATGTCGGCCTTGCGCACCATCGGGCCGGCTTCCATCGAGGTGTGGATTTCGTCGCCGGTGCGGTCGAGGAAGCCGGTGTTGATGAACACCACGCGCTCGCTGGCCGCCTTGATGCAGGCCTTGAGGTTGACCGTGGTGCGGCGCTCCTCGTCCATGATCCCGACCTTGAGGGTGTTGCGCGGCAGGTTCAGCACGTCTTCGATGCAACCGAACAGCTCGTTGGTGAAGGCGGCTTCCTCGGGCCCGTGCATCTTCGGCTTGACGATGTACACCGAGCCGGTGCGGCTGTTGCGACGGGACGTGTTGCCGTTGAGGCTGTGGATCGCCGCCAGGCTGGTGATCAGGCCGTCGAGGATCCCTTCCGGCACTTCGTTGCAGTGCTTGTCCAGGATCGCGTCGATGGTCATCAGGTGCCCGACGTTACGCACGAACAGCAGCGAGCGACCGTGCAACGTCAGGCCCGAGCCGTCGGCGGTGGTGTAGGTGCGGTCGGCGTTCATGGTACGGGTGAACGTCTGGTCGCCCTTGGTCACCTGCTCCGACAGATCGCCCTTCATCAAACCGAGCCAGTTGCGGTAGATCACCACCTTGTCATCGGCATCGACGGCGGCGACCGAGTCTTCGCAGTCCATGATGGTGGTCAGCGCCGCTTCCATCAGGATGTCTTTCACACCGGCCGCGTCGGTCTGGCCGACCGGGGTGCTGGCGTCGATCTGGATTTCGAAGTGCAGGCCGTTGTGCTTGAGCAGCACGGCGGCCGGCGCCGCGGCATCACCCTGGAAACCGATCAGTTGAGCATCGTCACGCAGGCCGCTGTTGCTGCCGCCCTTGAGGGTGACCACCAGTTTGCCGTCGACGATCTTGTAGGCGGTGGAGTCGACATGGGAGCCGGCCGCCAGGGGGGCGGCTTCGTCGAGGAAGGCGCGGGCGAAGGCGATGACCTTGTCGCCGCGAACCTTGTTGTAGCCCTTGCCCTTTTGTGCGCCGTCGGCTTCGCTGATGGCGTCGGTGCCGTACAGCGCGTCGTACAGCGAACCCCAGCGGGCGTTCGAGGCGTTGAGGGCGAAGCGGGCGTTCATCACCGGCACCACCAGCTGCGGGCCGGCCATGCGGGCGATTTCATCATCGACGTTTTGGGTCGTGGCCTGGAAATCCGCCGCTTCTGGCAGCAGGTATCCGATGTCTTGCAGGAAGGCTTTGTAAGCCACGGCGTCGTGGGCCTGGCCGGCACGGGCCTGGTGCCAGGCATCGATCCGTGCCTGGAAGTCGTCGCGTTTGGCGAGTAGGGCTTGGTTCTTCGGTGCCAGGTCATGGATGACCTTGTCGGCACCGGCCCAGAACGCGTCGGCGGTGAGGCCGGTTCCGGGAATGGCTTCGTTATTCACGAAGTCGAACAGGACTTTGGCGACCTGCAGGCCACCGACTTGAACGTGTTCAGTCATTGCTTGCCTCACTCTGCTCAGCTATTTCGCTTTTCAGCTCTTCGATTTTGACAATGAAGCCTCGGGACATTTAAACCACAAACCCCGGTACCAGTACATGCCATCGCTGGCGGCTGGGTGGGACCTATCAAAGGGCTCTTGGCCTTGCTGACGGGGCTTTCAGGGATGCGACTGCGCCTTAAGCAGACATCGGTCCAACGTTATGTAGTGCTCGCTGCGGCATACTACATGATCAACTGCGGTTGTGAAAATCAGACTAAATGCGTCGTTCTGCGACCGACTAAAGGCGTACAGTCACGACGAGACATCGGATGTTCTCAAAAAACAGAGGGATTGTTCCAGATAAATCTTGAAACTTGTACACGATTGTTCGATTGGCCAGTCACGCCCCTGGTGCCTAGGGGAAATCCCCCTCGCCACAGAATTGATGTGCACTTCTATACTCCTGCTTCTCACCACAAGAGGGCTGCGCCATGGACCATCTGGTTATCACTGTTTTCGCCCCGGACAAGCCCGGGCAGGTCGAGCGCATCGCCGATTGCATCGCCGAGCACGGCGGCAACTGGCTGGAAAGTCGCATGTCGCACCTGGCCGGGCAGTTTGCCGGGATCCTGCGCCTCAGCGCCCCCGCCGAGGCCCATGAAGCGTTGATCGAAGCCTTGCAGGGGCTGTCGGTCCACGGCATCCGCGTGCTGATCGCCGAGAGCGCCGCCGAGGCGTCGTGCAGTTGGAAACCCATTGTCATGGAGCTGGTGGGTAACGATCGGCCTGGCATCGTGCGCGACATCACCCGGCTGCTGAGCGAGCAAGGGGTCAATGTCGAGCGGCTGGTCACCCATGTGCGCCCGGCCCCCATGAGCAGCGAGTTGCTGTTTCACGCCGAGGCGATCCTTGGCGTGCCGCTGGCCTTGTCGCTGGACACGTTGCAGGAACGCCTGGAGACCCTGGCCGATGAATTGATGGTGGAGCTCAAGCTCAGCGACGAAGCGTGAAGCGGGTTATCCAAGGAAAACCTGCGCCTGCCTGTGGATAACCTGTAGAGACCCGGCGCCAGCCCAGGCCCGCCGGGCCTTAGCCGGCGATGATCAAAAAATCACCGATTATCAAGGGCTTGTGCACAATCGGCGGGGACCACGCTGTGGATAACCTTGGGAAGAATCAGCGCAGGCCACGTTGCACGGGGCCTGCGCAGGGTTGAACGTTTTTTGATCAGTTGCGTCGGCGCAGGCTGATCACCGCATCGATGCTGTACACCGCGAGCCCCGCCCAGATGAACAGGAACGCCACCAGGGTGCTGGACGACAGGTGCTCGCCGAACAGTGTCACCGCCAGCAGCAACACCAAGGTCGGGGCGATGTACTGGAGGAACCCCAGCGTGGTGTAGGGCAGGTGCCGGGCCGCGGCGTTGAAGCACACCAGCGGAACCAGCGTCACCGGGCCTGCGGCCACCAGCCACCAGGCTTCGGAAGTGCTCCAGAAAGCAGCCTGGGCACTGGTGGCCGCCGGGTTGAGCAGCAGCCAGGCCACGGCAATCGGCACCAGCATCCAGGTTTCCACCACCAACCCCGGCAGGGCCTTGACCGGCGCCTGCTTGCGGATCAATCCATAGAAACCGAAGGTCAGCGCCAACGCCAGCGATACCCATGGCAGGCTGCCCACTTGCCAGACCTGCTGCGCCACGCCCACCGCCGCCAACCCCACCGCCACCCATTGCATGGGCCGCAGCCGTTCACCCAGGATCAGCATGCCCAGCAGCACGTTCACCAGCGGGTTGATGTAATAGCCCAGGCTCGCTTCGAGCATCCGCCCATTGTTCACTGCCCAGACGTAGGTCAGCCAGTTGACCGCGATCAGCGTACCGCTCAGGGCCAGGATCGCCAGTCGGCGTGGGTTGTCCCGCAGTTCGCGCCACCAGCCCGGGTGCTTCCAGACCAGCAGCAACGCCGCGCCGAACAGCGCCGACCACAGGACGCGGTGGATGATGATCTCCACGGCTGGCACGCTGGCGATGGCTTTGAAATAGATGGGGAACAATCCCCAGACGATATAGGCGGTCAGGCCCAGGATGTACCCGCGACGCGGGTTGGCGGCTTGCATGCAGAATCCTTGCTTAGGCAGCTAACAAAGAAGTGATTGTAAGGAGATTTGTCAGGTTGGGTGTGAACCTTTGTGAACGTCCTGGCCCCGCCACAGATCCTTCTGTGGGAGCGGGCTCGCTCGCGAAAGCGGTGGGTCAGTCGAGATGGATATTGAATGTTCCTCCGGCTTCGCGAGCAAGCCCGCTCCCACACGGGGCGCGGTGACAGCTGAAACCCATCAGAACAACTTCAACGGCTCTTCATTCAATGCCGCCAGTTGCTCGCGCAAGGCCAGCACCTGGTCGCCCCAGTAGCGTTCACTGCCGAACCACGGAAAGCTGCGGGGGAAGGCCGGGTCGTCCCAGCGGCGTGCGAGCCAGGCGCTGTAGTGCATCAGGCGCAGGGCGCGCAAAGGTTCGATCAGCGCCAGTTCCCGAGGGTCGAAGTCGTGGAACTCCTGGTAACCGTCCATCAATTCCGACAACTGCCCCAGGCAGGCCTGGCGGTCGCCGGCGAGCATCATCCACAGGTCCTGGACCGCGGGGCCCATGCGGCAATCGTCTAGGTCGACGATGTGAAACACTTCATCGCGGCACATCATGTTGCCGGGATGGCAGTCGCCGTGCATGCGGATGGTCTGGTGGGGGGTGGCGGCGTAGGCCTCTTCGACACGCTTGAGCAGGTCCCTGGCGACCGACTCGTAGGCCGGCAACAGGCTGCGCGGGACGAAGCCGCTGTCCAGCACCGTGGCCAGGGAATCGTGGCCGAAGTTCTTCACGCCCAGGGCTTCGCGGTGCTCGAACGGGCGGCTGGCGCCTACGGCGTGCAGGCGTCCGAGCAGTTGCCCGAGGCGATAGAGCTGGTCGAGGTTACCCGGTTCCGGCGCACGACCGCCACGACGGGGAAACAGGGTGAAGCGAAAGCCTGCGTGTTCGTGCAGGCTGGCGCCGTCATGGATCAATGGCGCCACCACCGGCACTTCGCAATCGGCCAGTTCGAACGTGAAACGGTGTTCTTCCAGGATCGCTTCATTGGTCCAGCGCGCAGGGCGATAGAACTTGGCGATCAGCGGCTCGCCGTCCTCGATACCCACCTGGTAGACACGGTTCTCATAACTGTTGAGCGCCAACACCCGGGCGTCACTGAGCAAGCCCAGGCTTTCAACGGCGTCGAGTACGAGGTCGGGGGTGAGGGTTTCAAACGGATGGGACATGCTGACTCCTGCGCAGCGGCAGGGCTGCCGCGTCCGGCCCAGCATGGTAGCGCAAAGCAGTCTGGATTGATTGTCAGTCCTGAATCAGCTTTGTGGCGAGGGAGCTTGCTCCCGCTGGGTTGCGTAGCGACCCCAGATATTTATGGGCGCTGCGCACCCAAGCGGGAGCAAGCTCCCTCGCCACAAAAGCAAATGTCAGGCCGATAACGTCGACTGAATCATCGCTTTCGCGAGCAAGCCGCTCCCACATGGGATTTGGGTTTGCCGCCGATTTCCGTGGAAGCAAGCTTGCTGGCATTGAGGCGCTATCAGGCCGCGCCGATCACCCCGCCGTCCTCACGGGTAATCACCATCACCGATGAACGCGGCTTGCCGTTGGGCAGGTGCTCGGGAAAGGTCGAACCGCCGTTTTCGCCAGGGTGCTGGATCCCGACGAACAGGCTCCTGTGGTCCGGCGCGAAGCTGATGCCGGTCACTTCGCAGCCCACCGGCCCGACCATGAAGCGGCGGATCTCTCCGCTGTTGGGATCGGCGCAGAGCATCTGGTTGTTGCCCATGCCGGCGAAGTCGCCGGTGTTGCTGACGTCACCGTCGGTGAGGATCCACAGCCGACCCGCTTTGTCGAAGCCCAAGCCATCGGGGCTGTTGAACATGTTCTGCGGGGTGATGTTCGACGACCCGGCTTTCGGCGTACCGGCGTGGACCGTGGGGTTGCCCGCGACCACGAACAGGTCCCAGTCGAAGGTCTTGGAGGCGTGATCGTCGCGGCTGGTGCGCCAGCGCAGGATCTGCCCGTAGACGTTCTTGGCCCGCGGGTTCGGCCCGCCCACCGGCTGGCCGTCTTCGCCGCGCTTGGAGTTGTTGGTCAGGGTGCAATAGACCTGGCCGTCTTTCGGGCTCACCACGATCCACTCCGGTCGGTCCATGCGCGTGGCACCCACGGCGCTGGCGGCCAGGCGGGCATGGATCAGCACTTCGGCCTGGTCGGCGAAACCGCTGCTGGCGTCCAGGCCGTTCTTGCCGTGGGTCAGCTCGATCCACTGGCCCTTGCCTTTGGGATGATCGGGGTTGGCGTCGCCGGCGTCGAAGCGCGCCACGTACAAGGTGCCATGGTCCAGCAGGTTGCGGTTGGCCTTGGCGTTGCGGGGGTTGATGCGCTCGCGGCTGACGAACTTGTAGATGAACTCACCGCGTTCATCGTCGCCCATGTACACCACGGCGCGACCGTCATTGGTTTGCGCCAGCGCGGCGTTTTCATGCTTGAAGCGACCCAGGGCGGTGCGCTTGACCGGGGTGGAGTCTGGATCGAACGGGTCGATTTCTACCACCCAGCCATGACGGTTGAGTTCGTTGGGGTTCTTCGCCAGGTCGAAGCGCGGATCGAACAGGTGCCAGTTGATCTCGCGGCTGGTGACGGTGGCGCCGTAGCGTTTTTGCGCCTCATCGAACTGCAAGTCGGATTGGCTGCTGCCGAAGCAATCGGTGAAATTTTCTTCGCAGGTCAGATAGGTGCCCCACGGCGTCATGCCGTTGGCGCAGTTCTGGAACGTGCCCAGCACTTTCTTGCCGCTCTTGTCGGCGCTGGTCTTGAGCAACTCGTGACCGGCCGCCGGGCCGCGCAGGCGAATCGGCGTATTGCCGTGGATCCTGCGGTTGTAGCGCGACTCCTGGACGAACTGCCACTGGCCGCCGCGACGGCGCTGGACCTCGATCACCGAGACCCCCTCGCTGGCCTGGGCCTTGTGCACGTCCTCGGCCGATTGCGGCTGGCCGCCGTGGGCGAACAGGTAGCGGTAGTTGGTGTATTCGTTGTTGATCGCCATCAGCGCCCGATTGTTGTCACCGGGGAACGGGAACAGGCTCATGCCGTCGTTGTTGTCGCCGAACTGCATTTCCTGGGCGCGGGCGGTGCCGTTGCCGCTGGGGTCGAACGCCGGTGCGTTTTTCTGCAGCGGCTGGCCCCAACTGATCAGCACCGAGGACTTGTAGCCTGGCGGCAGAGTGATGGTGTCGGTGGTTGCGGCGGCGATGCTGTTGAAACCCAGCAGCCTGCTGTTGCCTTCGCTCACGGCGGCGGCCATGACGCTGCGACTCAGCAGGTTGCCGCCCAGGAACATGGCGGCGCCACACAGGGCGCCGGCGCTGATGAAACCACGACGGCTGAGGCCGACGATCTTTTCCAGGTCGGTGGATTGGTTTTCTTCTAATAGGCTCATTTCAGGCTCCCTGCTGGTTTTGGCAGTCACCTTAAAGCGGGTCGATGAAGCTATTGTTGCAGCGCGCTACAGCGGTGTGCCGAGCAGCACATTCGTGGGCGAAAACCTCACCTGCACCGCGCCGCCGACCTCCAGTTGTCGCTCGTGCAATTGCAGCGGATCGGCCAGGGCGCAGAGGGTCTGGCCATTGGGCAAGCCGATCCGCACCTCGCTGGGGCCGTTTTCAGCGGCGACAACCTGCTCGATCAGGCCTTGCAGGGCGTTGTCACCGGCCATGGCCGGCTGCCCGGCGGGGTACAGTTCCAGCCAGCCGGCCTTGATCAGGGCGACCACTTCGGTGCCGATTGCCAGTTCCAGGCGGACCGTGCTGTCGTGGGTGATCCGTGCCTCGATGACCAGCCCCCGGGCCAGCTCCAGGCGTATCCGGTCGTTGTGGCCGATGGCTTCGATCCCGATGACTTTGCCGTGCAACTGGTTGCGCGCGCTGGTGCGCAACATCAGGCGTCCCAGCAGGCCAAGGTCTGCGGTGTCTTCGCTCGCTTCGAGCAATTGCGCCTGCAAGGTTTGCAGGCGCAAATACAGGCGCAACACCCGTTGCCCTTCCTCGGACAACCTGGCGCCGCCACCGCCCTTGCCGCCGACACTGCGCTCCACCAGCGGTTGGTCCGCCAGGTTGTTCAATTCATCGATGGCGTCCCACGCCGCCTTGTAGCTCAGGCCCGCGCTCTTGGCGGCGCGGGTGATCGAGCCTTGTTCGGCGATGTGCTGAAGCAGGGCGATGCGTTGTGGGCGGCGGACAATGTGTTGGGTCAGGAGCGTAGGCAATGACATGACGAAAAACTGCGTGCAGGAGTGATCGGCCGACGTTGGCGGCTTGGGCGCCGCGCGTCAAGCCGGCTCCGCCGCTTTCGGCGTGCGCGCCAGGCAATACACGTCGACCCGCGCCGCGCCGGCCTCCAGCAGCAGGCGCGTCAGGGCCTGGGCGGTGGCACCCGTGGTGAGCACATCGTCCACGAGCGCCAGGTGGCGGTTGCGCAGTTGCGCCTCGGGGGCCAAGGCAAAGGCTCGGTGCAGGTTCTGCCGCCGCGCCTTGGCATCGAGCGCCTGTTGCGCGGGGGTGTCCTGGACGCGGCGCAGCCAGTGTTCTTCGCACGCAAGGCCCAACGGCTGGCTGAGCCAGCGAGCCAGCAGAGCGGCCTGGTTGAAGCCCCGCTGGCGCAGGCGCGGCGCGGCCAGGGGCACCGGCAGCAGCGCGTCGGGGCGCTCCAGGCCTTCGTCGAACTGGTGTTGCAGCGACTGCGCCAACAGCTCGCCCATCAGCCGGCCGAGGGGCCATTTCGCCTGATGCTTGAAACGGGTGATCAAGCTGTCCACGGGGAAATCATAGGCCCAGGGCGCCAGCACCCGCTCGAATGCTGGCGGCTGTGCGGCACACTGTCCACAGCGCAGCCCGGCCATGGGCAATGGCAAGGCGCAGACGCTGCATTGATCGCCAAGCCAGGGCAGGTCGGCCTCGCACGGCGTGCAGATCGGCTGTGGCGTGTCGGTGGTGTCACCGCATAACAGACAGGATTGTTTGTTTTTTAGCCAGATGTAAACCGGCCCTTCGTATCGTGGTTGACAGCGCATGACTCTTCCTTAAATATGCCGAACATCCGTGTCGCGCCTGTGGGTATTGCGTAAACCCAAGGCGCCAGCCAAGCATAATCAAGGAATTGCCCATGAGCGCCAGCACCACTGCCAACCTGCGTCATGACTGGTCTTTGGCCGAAGTCAAAGCACTCTTCGTCCAGCCATTCAACGACCTGCTGTTCCAGGCGCAGACCGTGCACCGCGCACACTTCGACGCCAACCGCGTCCAGGTTTCCACGCTGCTGTCGATCAAGACCGGCGCGTGCCCGGAAGATTGCAAATATTGTCCGCAGTCCGGCCACTACAACACCGGGCTGGATAAAGAGAAGTTGCTGGAAGTGCAGAAGGTCCTCGAAGAGGCCGCGCGCGCCAAGGCCATTGGTTCGACCCGTTTCTGCATGGGCGCGGCCTGGAAGCATCCTTCGGCCAAGGACATGCCGTACGTGCTGGAGATGGTCAAGGGCGTGAAGGCCATGGGCCTGGAAACCTGCATGACCCTGGGCCGGCTCGACCAAGAGCAGACCCAGGCGCTGGCCCAGGCCGGCCTGGACTACTACAACCACAACCTCGACACCTCGCCGGAGTTCTACACCAGCATCATCACCACCCGCACCTACAGCGAGCGCCTGCAAACCCTGGCCTACGTGCGTGACTCGGGGATGAAGATCTGCTCCGGTGGCATCCTCGGCATGGGCGAGTCCCTGGACGATCGCGCCAACCTGCTGATCCAGTTGGCCAACCTGCCAGAGCATCCTGAATCGGTGCCGATCAACATGCTGGTCAAGGTCGCCGGCACGCCGCTGGAAAACGCCGAGGACGTCGATCCGTTCGACTTCATCCGCATGCTCGCCGTGGCGCGGATCCTGATGCCCAAATCCCATGTGCGCCTGTCTGCCGGCCGTGAAGCGATGAACGAGCAGATGCAGGCCCTGGCCTTCCTGGCCGGCGCGAACTCGATTTTCTACGGCGACAAACTGCTGACCACCGCCAACCCCCAGGCCGACAAGGACATGCAACTGTTCGCGCGCCTCGGCATCCAGCCCGAAGCCCGTGAAGAGCACGCCGACGAAGTGCACCAGGCCGCGATTGAACAGGCGCTGGTGGAGCACAAGAGCAGCGAGCAGTTCTACAACGCGGCGGTTTGACCACTCTCCGATACCTGGATTGGAATGCAAGACCCTGTGGGAGCGAGCTTGCTCGCGATGGCGATGGAACATTTACATTTATGTCGACTGACACACCGCTATCGCGAGCAAGCTCGCTCCCACAAGAGGCTTTGGCCAGTCTTTAAACAGTTGAGGCCTGCATGCCCTTCGATCTCGCCGCACGCCTGGCTGCCCGTCGTGCCGACAACCTCTATCGCCAGCGTCCGCTGCTGGAAAGCCCCCAAGGGCCGGACGTGGTGGTGGACGGCCAGCCATTGCTGGCGTTCTGCAACAACGACTACCTGGGTCTGGCGAACCACCCGCAGGTGATCGAAGCCTGGCGCGCCGGTGCGACCCGTTGGGGCGTCGGTGGCGGGGCTTCCCACCTGGTAATCGGCCACAGCGGCCCGCACCACGCCCTAGAGGAAGCCCTGGCTGACTTGACCGGCCGGCCGCGGGCGTTGCTGTTCACCACCGGCTACATGGCCAACCTCGGCGCGGTGACCGCGCTGGTGGGGCAGGGCGACACGGTGCTGGAAGACCGGCTCAATCACGCCTCGTTGCTCGACGCCGGGTTGTTGTCCGGCGCACGGTTCAACCGTTACCTGCACAACGACGCCCGGAGCCTGGCCACTCGCCTGGAGAAAGCCACCGGCAATACCCTGGTGGTCACCGACGGCGTGTTCAGCATGGACGGCGACATTGCCGACCTGCCGGCCCTGGCCCGTGAAGCCAAGGCCAGGGGCGCCTGGCTGATGGTCGACGATGCCCACGGTTTCGGCCCGTTGGGCGCCCAGGGCGGCGGCGTCGTCGAGCACTTCGGCTTGAGCCAGGACGACGTCCCCGTGCTGGTGGGTACCCTGGGCAAGGCGTTCGGCACCGCCGGGGCGTTCGTCGCCGGCAGTGAAGAGCTGATCGAGAGCCTGATCCAGTTCGCCCGCCCCTACATCTACACCACCAGCCAACCGCCGGCCCTGGCCTGCGCCACGCTCAAGAGCCTTGAGTTGCTGCGCAGCGAGCATTGGCGACGCGAGCACTTGCAGGTGCTGATCCGCCAGTTCCGCCAGGGGGCCGAGCAGATCGGCCTGCAGTTGATGGACAGCTTCACGCCGATCCAGCCGATTCTGGTGGGCGATGCGGGACACGCGCTGCGCCTGTCGCAAATGTTGCGTGAGCGCGGGCTGATGGTCACCGCCATCCGTCCCCCTACCGTGCCGGCCGGCAGCGCCCGTTTGCGCGTGACCTTGACGGCCGCCCACAGCGAGGTTCAGGTGCAGCGCCTGCTCGAAGCCCTGGCCGATTGTTTTGCCCAATTGCGAAAGGAGCCCAGCCATGCGTGATCGACTGATCCTGCTGCCCGGTTGGGGCCTGGGCATTTCACCGCTGGAGCCGTTGGCGGCTGCGCTGCAAGGGCTCGATGAGCACCTGCGGGTGGAGATCGAACCGTTGCCAGCGCTGGCGTCGAGTGATCCTGACGAATGGCTCGACGAGCTGGACGCCGCCATCCCCGAGGATGCCTGGCTCGGCGGCTGGTCCCTTGGCGGCATGCTCGCCTCGGCACTGGCGGCGCGGCGCGGCGAGCGCTGCTGTGGCCTGCTGACCCTGGCCAGCAACGCCGCGTTCGTCGCCCAAGAGCAGTGGTCGAACGCGATGGCGGCAGACACTTTCAATGGGTTTGTGGCCGGGTGTGCCGACGATCCGCGCCAGACCCTCAAGCGCTTCAGCATGCTGTGCGCCCAGGGGTGCAGCGACCCGCGCGGGTTGTCGCGCTTGCTGCTGGCCGGTGCACCGAACACCTCGCCCGAGGTCTTGATCGCCGGGTTGCAGGTGCTGGCGCAACTGGATACCCGCGCCGCGTTGCAGGGCTTTCGGGGGCCGCAACTGCACCTGTTCGCCGGGCTCGATGCCTTGGTGCCGGCCGAAGCGGCGGGTGAATTGCTCGCGCTGTTGCCGGATGTCGAAATCGGCCTGATCGAACAGGCCGGCCATGGATTCCTCCTGGAAGACCCCCACGGTGTGGCGGGGGCTATCCAGGCTTTTTTGCACGAGTGCGGTGATGACTGATTTGTCTCTCGTGACATTACCCGGTGCCTTACCGGACAAGCGTCAGGTGGCGGCTTCGTTCTCCCGGGCGGCGACGAGCTATGACAGCGTTGCAGCGTTGCAGCGTGACGTGGGCGAACAGTTGCTGGAGCGGTTGCCGCCATCGCTCACCCCACCGCGTTGGGTAGACCTGGGCTGTGGCACCGGGTATTTCACCCGGGCGCTGGCGGCGCGCTTTGGCGAGGCGGGCGGGCTGGCGCTGGACATTGCCGAAGGCATGCTGAACCACGCCCGCCCACAAGGCGGCGCCGCGCATTTTGTCGCCGCTGACGCCGAGCGGCTACCCTTGCAGGCATCGAGTTGCGAGCTGGTGTTCTCCAGCCTGGCGGTGCAATGGTGTGCGGATTTCGCGTCGGTGTTGAGTGAGGCCCGACGTGTCCTGAAACCCGGCGGTGTGCTGGCCTTTACCAGCCTGTGTGTCGGTACGTTGTACGAACTGCGCGACAGCTGGCGTCAGGTGGATGGCCTGGTGCACGTCAACCGTTTCCGCGGGTTCGACACCTACCAGCAGCTGTGCGCCGCCAGCGGCCTGAATGTGCTCAGCCTTGAAAGCCGTCCCCATGTCCTGCACTACCCTGATGTGCGCAGCCTGACCCACGAACTGAAAGCGTTGGGTGCGCACAATCTGAACCCAGGTCGACCCGGAGGCCTGACGGGCAGGGCGCGGATCCTGGCGCTGGTCGAGGCGTATGAGCAGTTTCGCCAGGCGCAAGGGCTGCCGGCGACTTACCAGGTGGTCTACGCCGTTTTGGAGAAACCGCTATGAGCCAGGCCTATTTCATCACCGGCACTGACACCGACGTGGGCAAGACCACTGTCGCGGCGGGGCTGCTGCACGCGGCGCGACAGGCCGGCAGGAGCACCGCCGCCGGCAAGCCCGTGGCGTCCGGTTGCGAGGTCACGCCCAAAGGCCTGCGCAATGCCGACGCCCTGGCATTGCTGGCCGAGTGCTCGGTGCCGCTTGCTTATGCGCAGGTCAATCCGGTGGCGTTCGAACCGGCCATCGCGCCGCATCTGGCGGCGCGGGAGGCGGGCGTGGCCTTGACCGTTCAATCGTTGCTGGGGCCGATGCGTGACGTGCTGGCCCTGGGCGCCGATTTCACCCTGATCGAAGGCGCCGGTGGCTGGCGCGTGCCGCTGGCCGACCAGGATAATCTCTCGGACCTGGCCATGGCCTTGGGCCTGCCGGTGATCCTGGTGGTGGGCGTGCGCCTGGGCTGCATCAGCCATGCGTTGCTGACCGCCGAGGCCATCGCCCGGGACGGCCTGCAACTGGCCGGCTGGGTGGCGAACATCATCGACCCCAAGACCTCGCGCCTGGAAGAAAACCTCGCCACCCTGGCCGAGCGCCTCCCCGCGCCGTGCCTGGGGCGGGTCCCGAAAATCAAGGGCGTGACGGCCGAAATCGTCGCCGATCACTTGCACCTCGACCTGCTGGATTAGGTTTTTCCCTATGATAAGGCAGTGTGCCATTAGTGTTTTTGTCGGGCCTTTTCCGCGCCCTTCTGATTCAATGGCCACTGTCGACCCTTCAAGAAGACGAGTTCTGTCATGCAAATCTCAGGAAATACCGCGTTCTATGCCGGTCTGAGCACGATTCAGACAGGGCAGAACCGTGTCGATCTGGCAGCCGGCCAGGTCGCCAACAACACGATCGAGCGCTCGGTCACCAGCCAGTCCTCCGAAGTCCAGGTGGATCGCCTGCGGTCGGTTGATCGCAGCCAGCAGTCGGATGTGGCCGCCAACATGGTGGAAATGTCCCAAGGCAAGTTCCAGGTGCAACTGGGCGTGAACGTCGCCAAGGCTTCCGACGAAATGCTCGGGACGTTGATCGACACCTTCGCCTGATTCTGTCCCTTGGATTGACCGGAACGCCGCGATGATTCGCGGCGTTTTTGTCTCTAAGGTCTTCTTGCTCAACTAATCTTTTCCCAGGCGTGTCGCGGGTTCTACTGCGTCACCGAATGCCCGTGCCCGAGATTTTCCACAGTCGATGACGAATGGCAAAAGATCGGGCCTTGACAAGGTTTGGGCGTAAACGTATGTTTCAAACAACTGTTTGACCGTCACAACAAATCCACGCGGTCGTTCATTCCCGGTTACATCAGCAGAGGTTTATCGCTATGCCTGACTACAAGGCCCCCTTGCGTGATATTCGCTTCGTACGTGACGAACTGCTCGGTTACGAGGCGCATTATCAGAGCCTTCCGGCTTGCCAGGACGCAACTCCGGACATGGTTGACGCCATTCTCGAAGAAGGCGCCAAGTTTTGTGAGCAGGTGCTGGCACCGCTGAACCGTGTGGGCGACCTCGAAGGCTGCACCTGGAGCGAGTCCGGCGTGAAGACCCCGACCGGGTTCAAGCAGGCCTACAAGCAATTCGTCGAAGGCGGCTGGCCAAGCCTGGCCCATGACGTGGCGCACGGTGGCCAAGGCCTGCCGGAGTCCCTGGGCCTGGCCGTCAGCGAGATGGTCGGTGAAGCCAACTGGTCGTGGGGCATGTACCCGGGCCTGTCCCATGGCGCGATGAACACCATTTCCGAGCACGGTACGCCCGAGCAGCAAGAGGCCTACCTGACCAAGCTGGTGTCTGGCGAATGGACCGGCACCATGTGCCTGACCGAACCGCATTGCGGCACCGACCTGGGCATGCTGCGCACCAAGGCCGAGCCTCAGGCCGATGGTTCCTACAAGGTCACCGGCACCAAGATCTTCATTTCGGCCGGTGAACACGACATGGCCGACAACATCGTCCATATCGTACTGGCACGCCTGCCGGACGCACCGGCCGGTACCAAGGGTATCTCGCTGTTCATCGTGCCGAAGTTCCTGCCTAACGCCGATGGCACCCTCGGCCAGCGCAACGCGGTGAACTGTGGTTCCCTGGAACACAAGATGGGCATCCACGGCAACGCCACTTGCGTGATGAACTTCGACGCGGCCACCGGTTTCCTGATCGGCCCGGCGAACAAAGGCTTGAACTGCATGTTCACCTTCATGAACACCGCACGCCTGGGCACCGCGCTGCAAGGCCTGGCCCACGCCGAGATCGGTTTCCAGGGCGGCCTGAAATACGCCCGTGACCGCCTGCAAATGCGTTCCCTGACCGGCCCGAAAGCGCCGGACAAGGCGGCCGACCCGATCATCGTCCACCCTGACGTGCGTCGCATGCTGCTGACCATGAAAGCCTTCGCCGAAGGTAACCGGGCGATGGTCTACTTCACCGCCAAGCAGGTCGACATCGTCAAGTACGGCGTCGATGAGGAAGAGAAGAAAAAGGCCGATGCGCTGCTGGCGTTCATGACGCCGATCGCCAAGGCGTTCATGACCGAGGTCGGTTTCGAATCGGCCAACCACGGCGTGCAGATCTATGGCGGCCACGGCTTCATTGCCGAATGGGGCATGGAGCAGAACGTTCGCGACAGCCGTATCTCGATGCTGTACGAAGGCACCACCGGCATCCAGGCCCTCGACCTGCTGGGCCGTAAAGTGCTGATGACCCAGGGCGAAGCGCTCAAGGGCTTCACCAAGATCGTCCACAAGTTCTGCCAGGGCAACGAAGGCAACGAAGCGGTCAAGGAGTTCGTAGGGCCTCTGGCTGCGTTGAACAAGGAGTGGGGCGAACTGACCATGAAGGTCGGCATGGCCGCCATGAAAGACCGCGAGGAAGTTGGTGCGGCGTCGGTGGACTACCTGATGTACTCCGGTTACGCCTGCCTGGCCTACTTCTGGGCCGACATGGCTCGCCTGGCAGCGGAAAAACTCGCCGCCGGCACCACCGAAGAGGCGTTCTACACCGCCAAGCTGCAGACTGCGCGCTTCTACTTCCAGCGCATCCTGCCGCGTACCCGTACCCACGTGGCGGCCATGCTGTCGGGTGCCAACAACCTGATGGACATGAAAGAAGAAGACTTCGCGCTGGGCTACTAAGCCTTACGCGGGACTTCCCCAAAGCCGCTGCTTCCCTCGGGATGCAGCGGCTTTTTCATGTCCGCCACAAATATCCCTGTGGGAGCGAGCTTGCTCGCGATAGCGGTGTGTCAGCCCATGGAGGTGCTGGCTGAACAAACGCCATCGCGAGCAAGCTCGCTCCCACAGAGGATCAAAGACGATCCTGAAACAATATTCATCCAGCCGAACCTTAAGAAAACTTTCTCCCCTGCCGTTACAGCGATGGCAGTGTGACATCTGTCACATCCTGCGTGCCTTGTTGCGGTAATAGCAGGCACAATGCCATCTTTGGTCAGCCGGGTCGGAGCTTTACCCTTGCCGCGTTCTTCCGCTGTACGTTTCAGCCATTTCCTACCCTCATTGCTGCTATTGCTGGCGGGGCTCGCGGCGGCCTACGTCAAGGACCTCAACGTTTTCTTCACCTCGCTGTTCAATGTCCTGCCAACGTTGGTGCTGCTGCTGGGCGGGGCGTATTGCTCGGTGTACCGGCGCCAGCGTGAACTGTTTTTGATGGTCACGGTGTACATCGCCTACTTCCTGTTGGACACCCAGACCGACTTCTACCGTGATAACGGCAAGGTGCGTGAAGACGCTGCCGTGGTGTTCCACCTCGTCTGCCTGCTGTTGCCGCTGCTGTTCGGCCTGTTCGCCGCGTGGCAGGAGCGCACCCATCTGTTCCAGGACATGGTGGCGCGGTTCGCGGTGCTGCTGATCTTCGGCAGCGTGGCGCTGGCCCTGGAGCAAAGCTTTCCCCAGGCGCTGCTGCTGTGGCTTTCGGAGATCCGCTGGCCGGCCCTGCACGGGGCCTGGATGAGCCTGATCCAGTTGTCCTACCCGGTGTTCATCGCGGCCTTCTCTTTGCTGGCCTGGCAATACTGGCGCAATCCCCGGCCGTTGCATGCCGCGCAATTGGTGGGGTTGCTGGGTTTGTTCTGGATGTTGCCGAAGACCTTCATCCTGCCGTTTACCCTGAACATCATGTGCAGCCAGGTGATGTTGATGATCGCCGCCGCCGTCGCCCACGAGGCCTATCAAATGGCCTTCCGCGATGAACTGACCGGCTTGCCGGGACGCCGGGCGCTGAACGAGCGCATGCAGCGCCTGGGGCGCAACTATGTGCTGGCGATGAGCGACGTCGACCATTTCAAGAAATTCAACGACACCCACGGCCACGACGTGGGTGACCAGGTGCTGCGCCTGGTGGCCAGCAAACTGTCGAAAATCGGTGGCGGCGGTAGGGCCTATCGCTATGGCGGCGAGGAATTTGCGCTGGTGTTTGCCGGTAAGACCCTCGATGAGTGCATGCCTCACCTGGAGGTCATCCGCCAATCCATCGAGAGCTACAGCATCCAGTTGCGCAACCCCGACAGTCGTCCCCAGGATGATCAGCAGGGCCGACAGCGGCGAGCCGGCGGCAGTGCCTCCAGCGTATCGGTGACCATCAGCATCGGTGTGGCGGAACGGCTCGAGCAGCGCACGCCGGAAGAGGTCCTCAAGTCTGCCGACCAGGCACTCTATAACGCCAAGGGCGCGGGGCGTAATTGCGTGGTCGCCTTTGGCCAGAACCGCCGCGGCGCGGTGCGCATGGAAACTGCCGCGGGTTGAGTGATGACGGCGCATTCAGCGTCTGGACTGTGATTGTGGCCCTCGGTGGCCGGCAGTAGGTTGAAACGATCTGCTACCGGAGAACACCACCATGCCCGAGTACAAAGCCCCGTTGCGCGACATGCGCTTTCTGATCGATCACGTCTTCGATTTCCCTGGCCGTTACGCCGAACTGGGGGCCAGCGATGCCAGCCCGGACATGATCAACGCGATCCTCGAAGAGGGCGCCCGGTTCTGCGAGAACGTGCTGGCGCCTCTTAATCGCTCCGGTGATGAAGAGGGCTGTCATTTCGACAACGGTGTCGTCACCACGCCGGCAGGTTTCAAGCAGGCGTTCGCCCAATACGTGGAAGGCGGCTGGCACGGGCTCGCGGCGGATCCGGCGTATGGCGGCCAGGGCCTGCCCAGTTCCCTGGGGCTGGTCATCAGCGAGATGGTCGGCTCCAGCAACACTTCATGGGGCATGTACCCGGGCCTGACGCACGGCGCGATGTCGGCCATCCACGCCCACGGCACCGAAGCCCAGAAGCAGACCTACCTGAGCAAACTCACCGCCGGTCAATGGACCGGCACTATGTGCCTCACCGAAGCCCACTGCGGCACCGACCTGGGCATTATCAAGACCCGCGCCGTGCCCCAGGCCGACGGCAGCTATGGGATCACCGGCAGCAAGATCTTCATTTCCGCCGGCGAACACGACATGAGCGAGAACATCGTCCATCTGGTCCTCGCCAAGCTGCCGGACGCGCCGGCCGGGACCAAAGGCATTTCGTTGTTCATCGTGCCCAAGTTCCTGCCCGACGCCACGGGTGAAGCCGGCGAGCGCAATGGCGTGTCCTGTGGCTCGATCGAACACAAGATGGGCATCAAGGCGTCGGCCACCTGCGTGTTGAACTTCGACGAGGCCAAGGGATTCCTGATCGGCGAGCCGAACAAAGGCCTCAATTGCATGTTCACTATGATGAACCACGCCCGGCTCGGCACCGGCATGCAGGGCCTCTGCCTGGGCGAGGCCAGCTTCCAGGGCGCCATCGGCTATGCCAACGACCGCTTGCAGATGCGTTCGCTGACCGGCCCCAAGGCCCCGGAAAAACCCGCCGACCCGATCATCGTCCACCCGGACGTGCGCCGGATGCTGCTGACCATGAAAGCCTTCAATGAAGGTAACCGGGCGCTGACGTACTTCACCGCGCAGTTGCTCGACACCGCGCACCTGAGCGCCGACGAGGCGGCTCGCCAGGAGGCCGAGGACCTGCTGGCCTTCCTCACGCCGATCTGCAAGGCCTTCATGACCGACACCGGGCTCGAGGTGACGAACCACGGCATGCAGGTGTTTGGCGGGCATGGCTTCATTCGCGAATGGGGCATGGAGCAACTGGTGCGGGACTGCCGCATTGCGCCGATCTATGAAGGCACCAACGGCATCCAGGCCCTGGACCTGCTGGGCCGCAAGGTGTTGGGCAGCCAAGGCAAGTTGTTGCGTGGGTTCACCAAGATCGTTCACACGTTCTGTGTCGCGAACGCCGAACATCCGCAGCTCAAGGATTACGTCGCGCAGCTCGACGGGCTCAACCGACAGTGGGGCGAGCTGACTACTCAGGTGGGCATGGCCGCGATGAAAAACCCGGACGAGGTGGGCGCCGCGTCCGTCGACTACCTGATGTACAGCGGTTACATCATCCTGGCCTACCTGTGGTTGCGCATGGCCTTGGTCGCCCAGTCGCACCTGGAGC
Source organism: Pseudomonas sp. P97.38 (assembly GCF_001269745.1). Taxonomy (NCBI): domain Bacteria; kingdom Pseudomonadati; phylum Pseudomonadota; class Gammaproteobacteria; order Pseudomonadales; family Pseudomonadaceae; genus Pseudomonas; species Pseudomonas sp. P97.38. Next base: position 29,171 of record NZ_LHVJ01000035.1, on the reverse strand, counting down.
GCGGCGACGGTGACGGCGATTTCTGCCGCAGCAAACTGGCGACCTGCGAGTTCTACTTCAAGCGTCTGCTGCCGCGCACTGCCGCTCATCGGGCCGCAGTAGAGGCGGGCAGCGATTGCCTGATGCAGCTTCCGGCGGAGTCGTTTGCCTTCTGAGTGGCAGCAACAGGCTTGGCGGGGGCGCTTGCGCCCGTCGAGTCGTTAGTGACTAAAAATAACAATAAAGTCACACGTTGACCCTATGTGTCGTAAAAGTTGTTGAGGTACACTCCGGCCACTGCAAAAACCGTTTTCTTACGAACCAACTGTTTAGATCCTGCGAGGTTTGCCATGGCTGACTACAAAGCGCCCCTGCGCGATATGCGCTTCGTCCTCAATGAAGTGTTCGAGGTCGCAAAACTCTGGGCCGAGTTGCCGGCATTGGCCGAGACCGTCGACGCCGAAACCGTCGAAGCGATTCTCGAAGAAGCCGGCAAAGTCACCAGCAAAAGTATCGCGCCCCTCAGCCGTGCCGCAGACGAAGAAGGCTGCCATTGGGCTGACGGCGCCGTCACCACGCCGGCCGGTTTCCCACAGGCCTACAAGACGTACGCTGAAGGCGGTTGGGTCGGTGTCGGCGGTGATCCGGCGTACGGCGGCATGGGCATGCCCAAGGCGGTCTCGGCCCAGGTCGAGGAAATGGTCAACTCCGCCAGCCTGTCCTTCGGCCTGTACCCGATGCTGACGGCCGGCGCCTGCCTGTCGATCAACGCCCACGCCAGCGAAGAACTGAAGGCGGCGTATCTGCCGAACATGTACGCCGGCGTCTGGGCAGGCTCCATGTGCCTGACCGAGCCGCACGCTGGCACCGACCTGGGGATCATTCGCACCAAGGCCGAGCCCCAGGCGGACGGCAGCTACAAGGTCAGCGGCACGAAGATCTTCATCACCGGCGGTGAACACGATCTGACCGAAAACATCATCCACCTGGTCCTGGCCAAGTTGCCGGATGCACCAGCGGGCCCGAAAGGCATTTCGTTGTTCCTGGTGCCCAAGTTCCTGGTCAATGCCGATGGCCGCCTGGGCGCGCGCAACGCGGCCCACTGCGGCTCGATCGAGCACAAGATGGGCATCCAGGCGTCCGCCACCTGCGTGATGAACTTCGACGACGCGGTCGGTTATCTGGTTGGCGAACCGAACAAGGGCCTGGCAGCGATGTTCACCATGATGAACTACGAGCGCCTGGGCGTGGGTATCCAGGGCCTGGCCACCGGTGAGCGTTCCTACCAGAACGCCATCGAATATGCCCGTGACCGCCTGCAAAGCCGTTCGCCGACCGGCGCGCAGAACAAGGACAAGGTAGCCGACCCGATCATCGTCCACCCCGACGTGCGTCGGATGCTCTTGACCATGAAAGCCTCGAACGAGGGCGGCCGGGCATTCTCCACTTACGTGGCGATGCAACTGGACACCGCCAAATTCAGCGAAGACGCGGCCACCCGCAAGCGCGCCGAAGACCTAGTGGCGTTGCTGACACCGGTGGCGAAGGCGTTCCTGACCGACCTGGGCCTGGAGACCACCGTCCATGGCCAGCAGATCTTCGGCGGCCACGGCTACATTCGTGAGTGGGGCCAGGAGCAACTGGTGCGTGATGTGCGCATTACCCAGATCTACGAGGGCACCAACGGTATCCAGGCACTGGACCTGGTCGGGCGCAAGATCGTCGGCAGTGGCGGCGCGTTCTACCGCCTGTTCGCCGATGAGATCCGTCATTTCACCAGCACCGCCAGCGGCGACCTGGCCGAGTTCACCCAGCCGCTGAGCGCTGCGCTCGGCACATTGGACGAGCTGACCCAATGGCTGCTGGACCAGGCGAAAACCAACCCCAATGAAATTGGCGCGGCGTCGGTGGAATACCTCCAGGCGTTCGGTTACACCGCGTACGCCTACATGTGGGCGTTGATGGCCAAGGCCGCCCTGGGCAAGGAAGGCGAGGATGATTTCTATGCGAGCAAGCTGGGCACGGCGCGTTTCTATTTCGCCCGTCTGCTGCCGCGCATTCATTCCCTGAGCGCCAGTGTGAAGGCCGGTAGCGAATCGTTGTTCCTGCTGGACGCTGGACAGTTCTGACCTGGGGCGATGTGTAAGCATTTGCTTACACATCGTGCTGGCGATTTCCCTCTACCGGCGGATTGGATCCACCGTTAATCTACTTCACATGGACGTCGCGCAGGATGCGCAAAAGTTACAGCACGGACACGTAGGATTCTGCCAGGAAGGCGGAGTGAAATGGATGTCAGGGAAACAGTCTGCAAAGCCCCGCCTCGGCGGGGTTTTCTTTTGCCCGCGTTTTTATCCGGGGCTTCTTTTCGGTTGTCTCTGAACCCTGACGAGCGGTCAGGTGTCAATGAGCTATATGGCAACGTAGCCATGATCAACCAGGAGCCAACCCATGGATTTTATTCGTATCATCATCGCCATCCTGCTGCCGCCGCTGGGCGTATTCCTGCAAGTGGGCTTCGGCGGGGCTTTCTGGCTGAATATCCTGCTGACGCTGCTGGGCTACATTCCAGGCATCGTTCACGCGGTCTACATCATCGCCAAGCGCTGAAAATTCTTACCGAAACCACTGTGGGAGCGAGCTTGCTCGCGATTGCGGTGTGTCAGTCTGAAAGGGAGATGACTGATCCACAGCAATCGCGAGCAAGCTCGCTCCCACAGGTTCTTCATTTCCCTATAACGCCACCATCACCTTGCGATAGAACAACCACTCATGCTCCAGCGCATGGGCCTGGTTCACCGCCTTGCGAAAACCATGGCGCTCATCCGGATAGTAATGGGCCTCGACCGTGACGCCGTTGTCCTCCAGCGCATGGACCATATCGCGGGTCTGCTGTGGCACGACCACGGCATCCAGTTCCCCTTGAAAGAAGATTACCGGTGTGCGGATTCGATCCGCGTGCAGCAGCGGCGTGCGTGAGCGGTAGCGTTCGACGTCCCGTTGCGGGTCGCCAATCAGCCAGTCCAGGTAATCGCCTTCGAACTTGTGCGTGGCGCGGGCCAGGGAGACAGGGTCGCTGACGCCATAGAGGCTGGCGCCGGCCTGGAACACCTCTCGAAACGCCAGGGCGCAAAGAGCCGTGTAGCCGCCGGCGCTGCCGCCACGGATGAACGCATGGTCACCGTCGACCAGGCCCTGCTCGGCGAGGTAGGCGACCACCGCGCAGGCATCCTCGACATCCACCACCCCCCAATTCAAGTGCAAGGCTTGTCGATAGGCCCGGCCATAGCCGCTGCTGCCACGGTAATTGAGGTCGGCAACGGCGAAGCCGCGGTGGGTCCAATACTGAATGCGAGGATCGAACACCGGGTAGCAGGCCGAGGTGGGGCCACCATGGATGAACACCACCAATGGCGGCTTCTCCTGGCTGTCCATGGCCGGGTAAAAGAAGCCATGGGCCTGACCCGCACCGCTGGGGTAGCACAACGTGCGCGGGCGGCTGACCTGCGCGGCGGGCAACGGCGCGACGCCGCCGGCCAGTACCGCGACGCAGCCACTGTGCCGCTCGATTGCGATCACCGCTGACGGTAGGGTGGGCGAGGCGGCGATGGCATAGATGAACTGCTCGTCCAGGGCCAGGCTGCGAAAGCGCGTGTAGGCACCGGTGTAGTCCTGGCTTGCGTTCCCGCTGCAACACAGGCCCAGCCGACCAAACCCCGCTTCAGTCCAGGTCGCCAGGTAAGCGTGTTCATCAACAGGTAGCCAGGTACGGCCACCCATTTGCCACGGCGCCGGTGCGTGATCGGCTTCAGCGGCGGGCAGTGGTCGCAGGCCGTCGGCCGATTCGACCCAGGGCTGCCAGTAACCGCCGCGATCGGTCAGGCAGTAAAGACGATTCGAAGCATCGAAACGTGGCTGCTGGATGGACTCTTCGGCAGCATCGCCGGCCACATAGCGTGGCTCGCCCCACCCCGAGCCCTTGCGTTCGGCCAGCATCAATCGCGTGGCCGTCCAGGGCTGATGCGGCCGGCTCCATTCGATCCACGCCAGTCGCTGGCCATCGGCACTGACGGTCGGCGAGGCGTAGAAATCCGCGCCTTCGGCCAGCAATTGACGCTGACGGTCCGCCAGGCCGATGGCCACCAGCCGATGCCGATCGGCCTGCTGCTCCACCGCCAGTACCTGGCCACGGGCGACGCTGAGGTCTCCATGGCGACAGTCGCCCGAGGTCAGTGCCACGGGGCGTTCTGCCCCCAGTGCCTGGCGATAGATCTGCTGGTCGGTCTCATTGACGAACACCACGCCCTCGTCGTCCAGGCAAAACGCGCCGCCGCCGTATTCGTAGACGCGGCTGTTGGCGCTGAACCCGTCCGGTGTCAGGCGTTGCGCTTGGGTGCCTTGCCAATGCCAGATCCTGCAGGCCCCATCGCCAGGCCGGTATTCATTCCAGAACAGGCCCAGCGGGCCTACCCGCAGCTCGGCGAAGTCGGTGCCGGCGGCAACGGCCTGGGCGGCGCTGAACGGATCAGCTTTTGGCGATGAGGCGTGAGTTTCGTTCATTGCGAAAGGCCAGTTGCTCGATGGTCTGGGTGGCGTGCTCGGCGTCTTCACGCGCCTGCAGAATCACCCCGTGATGTTCTGACTTGCTGCACACCGGGTCGGCGTTGCTGGCATCGCCCGTCAGCATGAAGGCCTGGCAGCGACAACCACCGAAATCCTGCTCCTTTTCATCGCAGGAACGGCAGGGCTCGGGCATCCAATCGTAGCCGCGAAAGCGGTTGAAGCCGAACGAGTCGTACCAGATGTGCTGCATGCTGTGGTCGCGCACATTGGGAAACTGCACCGGCAACTGTCGGGCGCCGTGACAGGGCAGGGCGGTGCCGTCCGGGGTGACGGTCAGGAAGAGGCTGCCCCAGCCATTCATGCAGGCCTTGGGGCGCTCCTCGTAGTAGTCCGGGGTGACGAAGATCAACTTGCACGGATGCCCATCGGCTTCCAGCCTGGCGCGATATTCGTTGGTAATGCGCTCGGCGCGCACCAATTGTTCCCGGGTGGGCAGCAGCCCGACGCGATTGAGCTGCGCCCAGCCGTAGAACTGGCACGTGGCAAGTTCGACGAAGTCGGCTTCCAGGGCGATGCACAGCTCGATGATGCGGTCGATCCTGTCGATGTTGTGCCGGTGGGTGACGAAGTTCAGCACCATCGGATAACCGTGGGCCTTCACCGCCCGGGCCATTTCGAGTTTTTGCGCGAAGGCTTTCTTCGAGCCGGCCAGCAGGTTGTTCACCTGTTCGTCGCTGGCCTGGAAGCTGATCTGGATATGGTCCAGGCCGGCCTTCTTGAAGTCGCTGATCTTCTGCTCGGTCAAGCCGATGCCGGAGGTGATCAGGTTGGTGTAGAAGCCCAGCTTGCGCGCTTCGCCGATCAGTTCGGCCAGGTCCTGGCGCACCAGCGGCTCGCCACCGGAAAAGCCCAACTGCGCGGCGCCCATCTCGCGGGCTTCGCGAAAGACCTTGAACCACTGCTCGGTGCTCAACTCCTTGCCTTGTTCGGCGAAGTCCAGCGGGTTGGAGCAGTACGGGCATTGCAGCGGGCAGCGATAAGTCAGCTCCGCCAGCAACCACAGCGGCAGACCGACTTCGGGTTTGGCCGGCAGGCCGCTGGCCTCAGGCAAGTTCGATCCAGTGTTCTGCACGGGCGACCTCCATGAATTGCTCGATGTCGTCACCAAGTTCCGGCACGTCCGGAAACTGTTTGGCCAGTTCGCCGATAATGGCCGCGACATCCCGCTCGCCGTCGATCAGGCCGCCGATCAGCGCCGCGCTGTCGTTGAGCTTGATCATGCCTTCAGGATAGAGCAGCACGTGGCCTTTCTGTGCCGGTTCGTACTGGAAGCGATAGCCGGGACGCCAGCGAGGGGTTTTGCTGCGGTCGAAACTCATAGGGGGATTCCTGTGTGCCACACCCGGTCTCCGGTCACGCTGTGATAGGGCGGGCGATTCAATTCGTAGGCCATGCTCATGGCGTCGAGCATGCTCCAGAGGATGTCCAGTTTGAACTGGAGGATTTGCAGCATGCGCTCCTGGCCTTCGCGAGTGGTGTAGTGCTGCAGGGTAATTGCCAGCCCATGTTCGACATCGCGACGGGCCTGGCCCAGGCGGGTGCGGAAGTACTCATAGCCGGCCGGGTCGATCCACGGGTAATGCTGTGGCCAGCTGTCCAGGCGCGACTGGTGGATCTGCGGGGCGAACAATTCGGTCAACGAGCTGCTGGCGGCTTCTTGCCAGGACGCCCGGCGGGCAAAGTTGACGTAGGCGTCCACGGCGAAGCGAACCCCCGGCAGCACCAGCTCCTGGGAGCGCAGTTGATCGGGGTCCAGGCCCACCGCCTGGCCCAGCCGCAACCAGGCTTCGATGCCGCCGTCTTCGCCGGGCGCGCCATCATGGTCGAGCAGGCGCTGGATCCACTCGCGACGGATTTCCCGGTCCGGGCAATTGGCCAGGATTGCGGCATCCTTGAGCGGGATGTTCACCTGGTAGTAAAAGCGATTCGCGACCCAGCCCTGGATCTGCTCGCGAGTGGCGCGGCCTTCATACATCGCCACGTGATACGGGTGATGGATGTGGTAATACGCACCCTTGGCACGCAGGGCCGCTTCGAACTCGGCGGGGGACAGGGGGGTGTCAGTCATTTTGATTCTCCGGGAAATGCCCGTGGGGTCTGTGGCGTCAGGGCTGGCCCCATCGCGAGCAAGCTCGCTCCCACAGTAATTCGAGTTGCATTGGATATCTGATTCACAGCAAAACCAGTGTGGGAGCGGGCTTGCTCGCGAAGGCGTCCTATCAGCCAGCACAAGCGTTGACTGACGCACCGCAAGCTCACCCCCACATTGGTTTCGCCCTTCTTACAACTCAATACTCATTCCGTCGTAAGACACTTCAATCTTTCGGCGTACAAGCTCGGCCCGCTCGGGCGAGTCTTCGTCCAAGATCGGGTTGGTGTTGTTGATATGGATAAGGATCTTGCGCTGATCGGGCAGTTGTTCCAGCACCTCCAGCATCCCGCCGGGGCCGTTCTGGGCCAGGTGCCCCATCTCCCGGCCGGTGCGGGTGCCGACGCCACGACGTTGCATCTCATCGTCGTCCCACATTGTGCCGTCCACCAGCAGGCAGTCGCTGCCGGCCATGATCTCCAGCAGCGGCCCATCGACCTTGCCCAGGCCCGGAGCGTAGAACAGCTTGCCGCCGGTGCGCAGGTCTTCGACGATCAGGCCGATGTTATCGCCCGGGTGCGGGTCGAAGCGGTGCGGTGAATAGGGCGGCGCGGCGCTGCGCAGGGGCAGTGGCGTGAAACGCAGGTTCGGGCAGGCGGCGATGGTGAAGCTCTGGTCGAGCTCGATACGATTCCAGCTCAACCCGCCGTTCCAGTGGGTCAGCATGTTGAACAGCGGGAAACCGGTGCTCAGGTCCTCATGGACCATGTCGGTGCACCACACCTGGTGCGGGCAGCCTTCGCGCAGGCTGAGCAGGCCGGTGGTGTGGTCGATCTGGCTGTCCATCAGGATGATGGCGCCAATGCCGGTGTCCCGCAGGGCCCGGCCAGGCTGCATCGGGGCGAAGCTTTGGAGTTGCGCGCGAATGTCCGGGGAAGCGTTGCACAACACCCAACTCACGCCGTCATCGGAAATCGCGATGGACGACTGGGTGCGCGCCTGGGCCCGCAGGCTGCCGTTGCGAAAACCTGCGCAATTGACGCAGTTGCAGTTCCACTGGGGGAAACCGCCGCCGGCGGCGGAACCTAGAATCTGGACAAACATGGCCACTCCATCTGCAAACCAAAATAAAAACGCCCCGGTTGACCGAGGCGTTGTGCTGCGTGCTCAAGTGCCTGCAACGATCAACGGCTGGCGAAGTACATGGTGACTTCGAAACCGATACGCAGGTCGATATATGCGGGTTTGGACCAGGACATGGGAATACTCCTTTGGTTGGGGTGGGACGGTTGGGATCTATACATATAGTCCACCTCCGTTCGGAGATGTTCAGATGCTTAGGCGACTATGTTACTAAATTAAACAATTTCCAGGCCGCGATTCTCGGAGAAAGCTCTTTGCAGCGCCGGTAACGATCAGTCCCAGCTTTGCCACGGCGAACCCCCGCCGACCTCGTTGGCCAGGCAGAACCAGCCGCCTTCGGCATCGATCAGGCGCTGGGCGGCTGCCATCAACCGTGTCCGGTCCACCTGTTGGAGAGCCTCAGGCAAGCGTTGGGGGTAATCCGACGGGTGGCCGGCCAGCCGGGCTTGCCAGAGCAGCTCGGCCGCTTGCGCCAGCGGCAGGACATCTCCCTGGAGCTGGGCAGCGAGGCTGCGTTGCGAGTTGCCCAGGGCCAGGTCCTCGGTCTGCTCGATCAGGTCCGGCAGGTCATTGAGGAACTGCTCGATATGCCCGATCAGCGTCGTGGCGCACGCATGGGGCGACTGGACGCCGAACAGCAGGCCGGTGTGCCCGTCGAGCTGTTTCAAGCCACTGAACACGCCATAGCCCAGCTGCAGGTCGACCCGCAGGCGCTGATAAAACGGCGCCTGGCACAACTGCGCCAACAGCCGCCATTCGGCCTCGTCCGACAACGTCGAAGTGGGTGCCGGACAAAACAACAACACGGCGTGTTCGTCGCCATGGGTTTGCAGGGTTTTCCATAGACGCCGTCCTGCGGGCAGCTTCAGCGGATCGGAGTCCTGGCTGCCGATACCTGGCACCCGGGCCAGCACCGGGCCCATTGCCCCTTGAGCCACCGTTGAAAGCCCTACGGCCAGTCCATCCCACTGGGCGCTTGCCCAGAGGTCCTCGTCGCGAGCCCCAATGGGCAATGGCGGTGTCGATAAACGGCTGCAACACTCCGGCAGGGCCTTCAATAGGTGTCGAATTGGCATCTGCGGCGCTTCGTGAGCGGCGCGGGCCGTTGGCAGCGGCTCCCCCAGTTTCGCCAGGACATGTTCGAGCACCGTCGGCATGGGTGATTGCAGGCCCACCAGTTTCAACAGCCATTGGTGGCCGGACGGCTCGAAGGTGACGTTCACGCCGGCCTGGCGGGCATCCTCGTACAGGTCGTGCAAATGCCGGTCGAGCCTGGTCTGAAGGTCCGGCGGTGCCTGGGTGGTCAAGCGCCAGCGCAGGTACACCGCGCCTTCGCGGTTGTGGTTCGCCAGCGCGGGGCTGAACGACATGGGCGAGCGCTCCCGGCGGCCCCGGGAGCGGTCCTGGGCGAAGGTGCGCAACCCGCGATGGGCGCTGGTCTGGCCGCGTATCAGGCCGGCGCGGGGCGCTTCGTCGGGTGTTTGCAGGAAGGGGTTGGGCGCGGGCAAATGCCATTCGCCGATCACATCAGTGGCCGGGTGCAATTGCCTGAGGATTTCCCTGAGCCTCGCGAGGTCGTGCTCCGACAGGGGCGCATCGAGCCCTTCGCTGTCCCAGCGAGCGAGTTGCAACGCCGAACCGGTTTCCTGACGACGCTGCAAGCGGGCGCTGAACGCGCTGCGCGACGACGCCCAGTCATCCTGGCCGGCAAAGAAACCCAGCCAATCGTGGAGTAACGCCTGGATGTCGTTCGACGCTTGATCAGCGATGAGCTTGAGTTCGAGGTGCAACAGCGCTTGCCCGGCAAATTCATGCAACACGCTGGCCTTGAGGCTGTCCGCCAGGCCACGCTGACGCAACGCTGCCAGCAGGCCGCCCGGCTTGCTGGATTCCAGCCACGTGCAGAGAAACGCCAGGGCTTGGGGCGAGGCGTCAGGAAGTTGTTCGAAGGCAAACAGCAGGTCGAGGCTGTCGTTGTCGAGCTGTTGATAGTGGGGCTGGGCCGATGCCATCAACGGCGGCGGCAGTTGCCTGCACACCGCCTCGCCCCTGGGCAGGTGCTGACCGAATTGTTCGGCCAGGGCCTTCAGCGCCTCGACGCTCTGCGGGCCGACGAGGCTCAGGCGCATTTGGCCGCTCTGGTAAAACCGTTGGTAGAAACCGTGCAAGGCCGCTTGGAATTCGGCTTGAGAAACCGCCAGGCTGTCGCGATTGCCGGCATAAAAGCCGCGCAGCGGATGGGTCGCCGACAGCCCATTGTGCAGGGCAAGCCGTCGCTGGGCGGTCGCGTCTTGGGACCAGGCGACGAACTCTGCCTGGAGCACTTCCCGTTCGCGCAACTGATCGGCTTCATCCAGGCGTGGATGCGTAAGCATGTCCCCGAGCCGTTCAAGTCCGCCGCCGAAGGCCGCCGGCGGGACTTCGAAGAAGAAGTCGGTGGTGCGTTCGCTGGTGCGTGCGTTGACCTGACCGCCGTGCCGTTGCACGTAGGCCATCAGGTTCTCGCCGACGGGGAAGCGCTGGGTGCCCAGGAAGAACAGATGTTCGAGCAGATGCGCCATTCCAGGCCAGGCCAGGGGCTCGTCATGGCTGCCGGCCGCCACCCGCAGCACGGCGGCGCTGCGCTTCAGGCCAGGGACGTGACGCACGGTCACCTGCAGGCCGTTGGCCAGGGTTTCAGGAGTCAGGCGAGGGGAATCGGGGGCCGGCATGAGCGCTTCCAGGACAGAGATGCGCTCATGCTAGCGGATTAGACCGGGTCAGTGCTTGTGCAAGTCGCCGTAAAGCTCTGGGCGGCGATCGTGCAAGTAGCTGTAGGCTGTGCGAGCGTCGTCCATCACTTGCCGATCCAGTTCCCCCACGATCAGGGCCTCGTCCAACCCCGCCAACGCGGCCCGGCTGCCATCCGGCGCGGCAATGCTGCTTTGGCCGCAGTACTGCAGTTCACCCTCGTGGCCGCAGTAGTTGGCGTAGGCCACGAAACACTGGTTCTCGATGGCCCGGGCACGCACGGTGACATCGGCGATGAAGTCATAAGGCTGCATGTTGGCGGTCGGCACCAGGATCAGTTCGGCACCGGCCAGGGCCAGGCGCCGGGCGTTCTCCGGGAACTCCAGGTCGTAGCAGATCAACAGGCCGAGCTTCCAGCCATTGAGCTCCACGATCGGCAGCGCGTTGTCCCCGGCGCTGAACATCGCGTGATCGAGATCGCCGAACAAATGGCTTTTGCGGTAGTTGGCCAGGCGCTCGCCCTGGGCGTCGATCAATTGCACCGCGTTGTAGATCTGCCCGTCTTCGCTGCGTTCGGGGTAGCCATAGACAATCGCCAGCCCGGCCGCCTTGGCAATGCGGCCGACCTGTTGCGCCCATTCGCCGTTATAGACCTCGGCCAATACGTTCACCGCGTCGACGCCGATGTTGTAGCCGGTCAGGAACATCTCCGGCAGCACCAGCACATCGGCGCCCCTGGCTTCCAGCGCGATCTGGTGCAGGCGTTGCAGGTTAGCGGCCGGATCCAGTGGCAACGGTGGGCATTGATAGAGGGCTACGCGCATCGACAACTCCTTTTATTCAGGCAGGGCGATCGGACCGATCTCATGGAACACATCGCCTGGACCCGGGTTCTCGGCGTGGGTCTTTCCGCCGAAGTGCTTCATGATTCCCCACACGGCATTGAGCGAGGTCTGTACCGCGCCTTCAACCCAGGCGGGTGTCCATGAGACGTCATCGCCGGCGATAAAGATCCCGCGTTGTTCAGCCGGCATGTCGTCCTGCATGAAATGCGCGTACATGCGCTGGTTATAGCGGTAGTGGCCGGGCAGGGCGCCCTTGAAGGCACCGAGGAAATGCGGGTCGGCTTCCCAGGACACGGTGATCGGATCGCCGATGATCCGTGCGGCGATGTCCACCTTGGGGTAGATTTTTTTCAGCGCGTCGAGGGCCAGCTTCACCCGTTTCTCCACCGGGTGCGGGAGCATCTTCAACGCATCGCTCATCCAGGAGTAGGACAGGCAGATCACCCCCGGCTTGTCGTCGCCGTTGTCGAACAGGTACGTGCCACGGGTCAGGCGATCGGTCAGGGTCATGCTCATCAGGTCGCGGCCGGTTTCCGGGTCCTTGTCCTTCCAGAACGGCCGGTCGACCATCACGAACGTCTTCGACGATTGCATGTAGCGGGTGCGGTCCAGGGCCATCCACATCTTCTGTGAGAACAGTGCCTCTTCGCATTCGATCTGGGTGGTCAGCAGCCAGCTCTGGCAGGTGACCAGTACGGCGGCATATTCGCGGGTGTCGCCCCAGACGTCCGTCACGCTGAAGCGATCGTTGGCGGCCCGGGCGATGCGCTTCACGCCGCTGCGCGGAGCGCCCAGGTGCAACGAACTCAGGCTGGTGCCCTGGGGCCAGTGCGCGCAGCGTTCCGGTACGTGCTTCCAGATGCCGTAGGGCACTTGCTCGACGCCACCGACGACCAGGTGCTGGTGATCGTCGCAGTTGGTCATCACCACGCGGAAAATTTCCAGCATCGAGTTGGGGAAGTCCGAATCCCAGCCACCCGTGCCGAAACCGACCTGGCCGAACACCTCGCGGTGTTGGAAAGAGAGTTTGGCGAAGGCCTTGGAAGTGGCCACGAAGTCGTAGAACGTGCGGTCATCCCACAGGGGGACGAGGGTGTTCCACAGTGCCTTGAGGCGCGGCACGTCGCGGTCGCGGATCGCCTGCTGGATCTCGCCGAAGCGCGAGCGATCCTCCAGGGCGTCGGCCCAGGCGTCCGCCACTTCCTGAAACAAGGCCGGCAGGTCGGCCATTTTCTCGGCGTAGTAGGTCTGGCCCTCGAGGTCGATGACCGTGCTGCCCGAGGCTGGGGTCAACGGGTTGGGAAACGGTTTGGTTTCCAGGCCCAGCTTGTCGACGTAGTGGTAGAACGCCGTGGAAGACACCGGGAAACGCATGCCGCCCAACTCGGCGATCACCCCTTCGGCGCCATTGAATGGTTGGGAGCGCAGCCGCCCACCCATTTTCGACGCTTCGTAGACCACGGGCTTGAGGCCCAGCTTCATCAATTCGTACGCCGCCACCAGCCCGGCGATCCCGGCCCCGACAATCGCCACCTCCGCACCCAGGTTCTCGGCAGGAATGCTCCCCAGCCCCGCCGGGTGCTCGATCCAGTCGTCAAAGGCGAATGGGAAGTCCGGCCCGAAGATAGTGATGGGTTTCTTACCGTCTGCTGGATGGCGATTGTGCTTGTTCATGGCGGACCTTGATGGGCGACTCGACGCGATGCTCGCGTCTGAGTATAGGAAAGATGCCAGCCATTCTAGGGAGTGGGAGATACGTTAATAAGACACAATATGTCGTCATTTTTATGTGTGGTCAGTCGATTAGTCGTGACAAACCATCGTAATGACGAAACCTGACCCTGTAGAAGCGTGAGGCCGGCAACGCTTTGTCGTCGAAACCCGTTTTAACAAATGCTGTGCATTCGGGGTCCTCGCGCAGTCATAGGAACGCCTAAGGTTATTCCCTTGAGGTTATATAACTTGGGTGGCATATTGAATGAAATGGGACGTTGAATACACCGACGAATTCGAGTTGTGGTGGCGCCAGCTCAGCGAGTCGGAGCAAGACTCCGTGCAGGTTTCGGTGATGTTGCTTGGGGATGTCGGGCCGCATTTGGGCTTTCCTCACACCAGCGATATCAGAGGGGCGCGGCATGGCAACCTGCGTGAGTTACGAGTGCAGCATGCAGGCAGGCCTTACCGGGTGCTCTACGCATTTGATCCGCGCCGCTGCGCGATTCTGCTGATCGGCGGAGATAAAACCGGTCAGGATCGCTGGTATCAGGAATACGTGCCCTTAGCTGAGCGTCTTTACAACGAGCACTTGGAAGCTTTGAAAACAGAGGGTTTTGACAATGGCTAAAAAGTTTGCCGATTTGGTATCACGCCGTTCGCCGCAATCCCAGGTGCGTGCGCAGGCTCTCTATCAAAAACTGCGTGCTGAAATGCCCTTGCATGAGTTGCGTCAGGCGCAGGCGTTAAGTCAGGACGCCCTGGCTAAAGCGTTGTGCATCAACCAGGCGGCGGTTTCCAAGATGGAGCGTCGCACTGATATGTACATCAGTACGCTACGCAACTACGTACGCGCCATGGGTGGGGAACTGGAGATTATCGCGACCTTTCCGGAGGGGCAGGTCCGGATCGAAAACTTTTCCCATCAGGCGTAGCGCTGCTGTGGGAGCGAGCCTGCTCGCGAAAGGCGCCTTTGAGCCACACAGGTATCGCCCGGCCTGGTGCAATCGCGAGCATCTGCGCGCTCACAACTGCGGGTTCTAGAGCGGCTGGCCCCGGTCGATCTTGCTGCTGAGGATGATCGAGGTGGTGGTCTTTTCCACGCCGTCCACGCTGCCGATCTGGTCCAGCAACTGGTCCAGCTGTTCTGGCGAGTCGGTGCGCAGCCAGGCCACGTAATCGAACTCGCCACTGACGGCACACAACTGCTGGACCTGGGCCATGGCGCTCAGGCGCCGCAGCACGTCCTTGCCGGAGCGCGGCTGGACCTTGATGCCGACGTAGGCCTGCAAGCCGCCATCAATCAGCCGCTGGCCGAGGCGCACGCCGTATCCGGTGATGACCTTGGTCTTTTCCAGGCGCGCCAGTCGTGAGGTCACGGTCGTCCGGGCGATGCCCAGTTGCCGGGCGAGCATGGCGACGCTTTCCCGGGCATTGATTTGCAGGGCCGCGATCAGTTGGCGGTCGATTTCGTCGAGGACGGGAGGGCGGGTGTCAGCCAAGGCGGGCTCCGGCGTGGGCGTTGTGGGCGAACATGTTACAGGTTCTCTGGCTGGAAATAGCCGATGGCCGGTAATGTCAGCGCGCGCCAGGCAGGCGCCAAGTGTGTTTGCGTGGCCCTGAGCCAGATACCGTCCTGGCAGACCAGCGGTTCAATCGGCAATTGCAGCAGCGCGGTCAGCGGCAAGGACTGCACGGAGCCCGGGTCATCATCGTCCTCGGCTGCCCAATCCCGTTCGAAACACCGGACTTGCACATGATCGTTGCCGAAGCGTTCGAACAGCGGACGGTTGCCCAGCCATTGCGGGTGTACCCGCAGCGTGTGTTCCTGGACATCGAGCAGCAGCAACTGCCAGCCTCGATAGCGGCCACAAAGCTCGGTTACATCTGTCGCCATGCGGGTCAGGGCGAGATAGCGGCCTTTCGGTGACCAGATCATTGAAGGCGCCAGCTCGTTCAGCGCGCAGCCAGAGGCTGTCAGCAGGTGGCCGCCGAGCCGTGGCGAGCTGGCGCGGATCCAGCTGTCGCCGTACTCCGTTTCACTGCCGAACAGCCAGGCGGCGTCCTGGTCTCCCGGTGCGGGCTGGATAAAATCGCCGTCGGCGTTGGCCACCTGGGGGCGATCCACTCGGCGCCAGGGCGCGACGCTGTGTAGCTGAGAGCCGGTCACGCGCAGCTCTACGGCGTTGTAGAACAGCCGGGATCGCTCGTCAGGATGAAAGAACGACGGATCGCTGCCGACCGGTGGCGCAGGGATGTCGAAGCGTTGCAGTGCATTGCCTTCAAGGTGCTGGCCCAGGCGGCCGGCAATCGTCGCCAGGCTCAGCAGGCCATTACGGAAATCAAGCACGCGGGCCACCCACAGGGGCGGTCCTTGCAACAGGCTACGTGCCTGCACATCGACCACCACCGCGTGGGTGGCCAACGTCATCGTTTCGGCAAAAGGCAACAGCGCCAGATACCGTCCGCAGTCCGACACCCGATGATCCAGCAGCCAGCGCCCAGGCAGTTGCCAGTCACCGATCTGGCAACGATAAGCGCCCATGCCGGCGTGATTGTCGGTCAGCCAGGTCAGGTGGGCGCAGAGGCCACCCAGCAACGGCTGTGTCTCGATGAACGCGTCACCGCGTCGGCCCTCACTGTCCAACGGCAGCGCGATGCTCATCCGGGTCAACTGAAACTCGGCCACCTGCACGCGACCCTGGGCATCGTGACCTGCCTGGGTTTCGGTATCGCCGTGGATGCTGTCGAGGCGGTAGCCATGCCGGCCAAGGGACGGGCGTGGGTAATCCAGGTACGCACCTATGCGCACATGATGGGCGTCGAGACCGAGCACGTCGTTCCAGTAAAAGGATGGCTCAACGTCATGCTTCACCCAGGGCGAGGGAAGGGCGCGCCAGCCCTGGTCGGCGTGCCACAACCAGTACCGGTCGCCCTCGGAATTGTCGCCCTGCTCCCGGGCCTGGCACACCAGGGCGCGCTGATCGGAGCTCCAGACAATGGCCGTATCGGCGCCCATCAACAGGCCGGAGGGCTGCTCATTGACGCTGATGGCATAGCGCGGTGATACCAGCGGCGCCAAGGGTTGGGGCAGGTCGCGAAACGCCGGAGGCAGTGAAAGCCTGCCCGTCAGGCAGTGTTGCCCGTCGGCAGAGCGGCGCTCGATCGTGTGCGCGATAGCGTCCGGGTAACTGCCAGGTTCCAGCCAGAGGTCGGCGACGGCTACCAGTTCGGCGACGCGGGCGGTTTGCAGCAATTGATCGAGCGGGGCCTGGCGGGCGCTATCGTCCACCAGCGGGCTGTGGCGACCCGTCAGCCCGTTGAGGTCCAGCGCGTCCAATTCCCAGAACTCGCTGTTGTCGCAGCGATAGACCCGCCGCTGCTGGCGGTCAAGCACGACCAACCCCCAAGCCTGCCGGGACGGTACGGTTGCCGCAAAGTAATGTCCATCCGCCGAGAACACCGCCGAAGACCCGAGACCTAGCAACAGCACACCGTCGGGGAATAGGTAGTCGCAATAGGTCGGGCCCCCCATCGCGATTTCACTGTGATTGAACGTCCGGATCGGCTCGCCCTCGGGCGTCAACTGTGGCTCGCCGCCACCCCAGGCACTCGGGCCCTTGACCGGTTCCACCACCAGGCCAAGGCGCCGTTCCCAGGTGCTGACACCGGCGAGCCCGCCGATGATCGCGACGATCGCCGCCAGGATGCCCCACCACTCTGGCAGCGCCCTGCCCAGGCTGAAGCCCAGGCCAAACACCGCGCCAATCGTCAATCGGGCCAGGCCCCGGGCGATTGAAGGAGAGCCCAGGCGCACCGCCAGACCCATCGACAGGCCGAGCAACAGCACCGTCAGCAAGGCCAACGCCGGCGGCATCACCGTGACGAAAAAGGCCGGCACCACCAGGATGCCCAGTTGCCAGAACAGATCGAGAAACAGTCGGGGGAGGCTGGGGCTGGCGATGATGGGCGTCTCTGGGAGGGGAGGGAGGAACGAGGCAACCACCCTCTCAAAAACGCAAAAGCCGCGCAATGCGCGGCTTTCAATTTGGTGGGCCCACACGGACTCGAACCGTGGACCAAAGGATTATGAGTCCTCTGCTCTAACCAACTGAGCTATAGGCCCTCAGTAGGCCGCGGATTATAGCGACGGTTTCTCGGCTGTGCTATCCGAATAATCCGATACGGTCACACGCAGAAACGTGGCGGCGAACTCGGCGGCGCACAGTGGCAGGCTGACGATGTAACCCTGGATTTGTTCGCAACCTTCTTCGGTGAGGAACTGCTGTTGGGCCAGGGTCTCGACGCCCTCGGCGATGATGGTGAATTGCATGCTGCGGCCCAGGGCGATGATGGCCCGGACGATGGCGGCGTCGTGGGGGTCGTCGGGCAGGCCGCGGACGAAGGACTGGTCGATCTTGAGGATGTCCAGCGGCAGACGCTTGAGGTAGCTCAGGGAGGAATAACCGGTGCCGAAGTCGTCGATGGCCAGTTGTACGCCGAGTTTTTTCAGTTGGTGCAGCACCATCAGGGCTTCTTCGGCCTGGCTCATGATGAAGTTTTCGGTAATTTCCAGTTGCAACAGGCCCGGTTCGAGCTGGTTCTCCCGCAACAATTGTTCGATGCGCCCCAGCAGGTTGGGTTGACGCAGTTGGGCGCCGGCCAGGTTGACCGACAACGGGCCGAGGCTTTCGTAGGTGCTGTTCCATTCGCACAGTTGCCGACACGCGCGCTCCAGTACCCAATCGCCGATCTGCAGGATCATGCCGTTTTCTTCGGCCAGGGGAATGAAGTGCTCCGGCGGCACGTCGCCAAACGTCGGGTGGTACCAGCGAATCAGCGCCTCGGCCCCCACCAGTCGGTTGTCGGCGAGGCTGATTTTCGGCTGGAAGGACAGCGACAGTTCATTGCGCTCGATCGCCCGGCGCAGCTCGTGCTCCAGGGCCACGCGCTCGCTGGCCTGGGCAGTGAGGTCGCGGGTGTAGCTTTCCACCCGGTTGCGGCCCTTGGCCTTGGAGCGGTACATCGCCGCGTCGGCGTTCTTGACCAGCGTGGCAACGTCGCAACCGTCCTGTGGATAAAGACTGGTGCCGATGCTGGCGCTGATGAAGAACTCGTGTTCGCCGGCCTGGAATGGCGCGGTAAAACAGTTCAACAGCTTTTGGGCGATGTGCTCGGCATCGCTGGGTTGCTGCAAGCCGGGCAGCAGGATGATGAACTCGTCGCCGCCCAGGCGAGCCACGGTGTCGATATCACGCAGTTGCTCGCGCAAGCGCACGGCGATGCCCTTGAGCAGCAGGTCGCCGACCGGGTGCCCGAGGCTGTCGTTGATGTGCTTGAAACGGTCCAGGTCGAGAAACAGCACCGCGCCCTGGCCACCTTGCTCCTGCTGGCTGGTCAAGGCTGTCAGCAGGCGGCTTTCGAACAGGGTGCGATTCGGCAGGCCGGTAAGCGGGTCGTGGTGAGCCTGGTAATCAAGCCGGGCCTGGGCATGCTTGAGGCTGGATATGTCGGCAAACACCGCCACGAAATGGGTGATCTGTTGTTCCCGGTTGCGCACCGCGCTGATGGTCAGCCAGCTGGGGTACAGCTCGCCGTTCTTGCGCCGGTTGGAGATCTCCCCCTGCCAGTGCCCCTCCGCCGTCAACTGGTGCCACATCGCGGCGTAGAACGCGCTGTCATGCAGGCCGGACGCCAGCAGGCGCGGTGTATGGCCCAAGGCTTCGGTCTCGCTGTAGCCGGTGATTTCGGTAAAGGCGCGGTTCACGGCGCTGATGTGTTGTTGCGTATCGGTGATCAACACGCCTTCGGCGGTGCTTTCGAACACGGTGGCCGCCTGTTGCAGCTTTTCCTGCATCAAGTGGCGTTCGGTGATGTCCCGGGCGATGGTCAGCATGCAGTCGTCGTCGCCGATGGGCAGCGGTCGGCTGGAGACTTCGCAGAGCCGGATCTGCCCGTCATTGCGCCGGATATGGCAACTGAAATCCCGCACGAAACCGTCACGCTGCAACAGGTCGAGCATCTGTTTGCGTTCGTTGAGATTGACCCAGATGCCGAGGTCCAGGGTCGAGCGGTCCACCGATAAGGCACTGTTGAAGCCGGTGATACGGCTGAAGCCTTCGTTGACCTCGATCAGCAGGCCGTCGCTTTGCCGGGACAGCAGCAAGCCATCCGGTGACGCGTGGAACGCCTTGGCAAACTTCTCTTCGGAGGTCTGCAACTGTTGCTGGGTTTCCTTCAACTGGCTGATGTCACGCACTACCACGACCAGGGCCGGCGTGGTGTCGAGGTCAAACGGCTCGGCGGAAATCAGCCCGGTGAACGCCTGGCCGTTGCTGCGGCGAAAGGGCATCTCCAGATTGCGGATGCTTCCGGCCTGCAGGCGCTGCAACAGACTCGGCCCCACCCCCTGGATGCCCCAGATGTCGAGGTCGGTCGCGGTCCGACCCACCACCTCGGCGGCGCTCAGGCCGATCTGCTCCTCGAAAGCGCTGTTGACCTCCAGCAGGCAGCCGTCGAGCAGGCGTGCAATCACCAGAATGTCTGGGCACTGGCGGAACACCGAGGCGAATTTCTGTTCGGACAGGCGCAAGGCTTCCTCGGTGCGCTTGGCCTCGCTGATGTCGATCATCAGCCCGCGCATCACGGGTTCATGGGCATGTTCGATCAGGCTGACGATGTCGCGCACCCACAGGCAGCGGCCGTCGGCGGTGAGTACGCGGTAATCGATGCAATGGTCGCGGCCGGCGAGCACTTCCTGGTTGCAATAGGTCTCGGCCCGGGTCAGGTCGGCCGGGTGAATGATATTGCGCCAGAACCCCGGGATCAGCCAGTGGGCGAGGGGGTAGCCCAGCAGTTCTTCGGCGTGGGGGGACACGTAGCTGTAGGTGAAGTCGCTGACCCGGGCCTCCCAGGCAATGGCCGACAGGCTTTCCACCAGTCCGCGGTAATGATATTCGCTGCTGCGCAACTCCTGCTCCAGCTCGACGCGCCGGGCGATCTCCGAGCTGAGACGACGGTTGATGCGAATCACCACCGCCAGGATGCCAACCAAGAGCAGCAGAGCCGGCAGGCCGTAGACCACCAGGTCAGACCAGAACTGGCGGTAATCATGCACATTGCCGACCCATTTCGCCTGGATCTCGCTGATCTGGGCCGGGCTCATGTCAGCCAGGACCTTGTCCAGGATGCCCACCAGGATCTTGCTGTCCCGTGGGACGGCCATCGCCAATTGGTAGCGGTAGGGCGTTTCCCCGCTGACATAAAGGCCTTCGAGCTTGAGTTGGCGCAGGCTCCAGACGCTGGAAGCCAGGTCGCCGACTACGGCGTCCACCTCGTCGGTCGCCAGGGCTTGCAGGGCTGAGCTGACGTTGGGCAGCGCCACCAGGTTCAGGTCGGGGTGATGATTGCGCAACAGTTCGTGGGGGGCGTAGTTCTCGACCACGGCGATTTTCAACCCGTACAGGTCTTCCAGTTTATGGGGTTGGGCGCCGCCGCGGTGGGCCAGGATGACAATGGGGAAGTCGAGGTAGGGACGGGTGAAGGCCAGGTAATTCTGGCGTTCGGGAGTGGACATGATGCCCGGCAGAAGGTCGATCTTGCCCTGTACGACCTGCTCCAGCACCTCCGTCCAGGTGGCCGGCTCGATCGGGACGATCTTGATGGCCAGCCGCTCGCGGAGGATGTCGACGTAGTCGGCCGCCAGGCCCTGGTAACGGCCCTGGTCGTCGCGAAACTCAAACGGCGGCCAGGAGGCATCGATGCCCAGGCGCAGGTCGGGATGGTCCTTGAGCCAGCGTTGCTCCTCGTCGGTGAGCGTGAACGCGCCAGCTGTTGCGGTCCATGTCATCAATGACAACAAAAGCGCGGCCGTCAGTCTGGGCATCACTGTCTCGTCAATGGTTCGGGGAGGATGTTTCGAGTGTAGACGGCCAACAGGGCGGGGAGGGCGTAACGGAGGGTTTTTATCGACACATGGCAAAACCCCCGGCAGGGCCGGGGGTTTTGGGGGTCACTCGTCGAGGAAGGAACGCAGATGTTCGCTTCGCGTCGGGTGGCGCAGTTTGCGCAACGCCTTGGCTTCGATCTGACGGATCCGCTCACGGGTCACATCGAACTGCTTACCGACTTCCTCAAGGGTGTGGTCGGTATTCATGTCGATGCCGAAGCGCATGCGCAGTACCTTGGCTTCACGTGCGGTGAGGCCCGAGAGTACTTCGCGGGTCGCTTCCTTGAGGCTCTCTACGGTGGCGACATCGATCGGCGACTGCATGGTGGAGTCTTCGATGAAGTCACCCAGATGGGAGTCTTCGTCATCACCGATCGGGGTTTCCATGGAGATCGGCTCTTTGGCGATCTTCAGTACCTTGCGGATCTTGTCCTCAGGCATTTCCATGCGTTCGCCCAGCTCTTCCGGCGTCGGTTCGCGACCCATTTCCTGCAGCATCTGCCGGGAAATACGGTTGAGCTTGTTGATCGTCTCGATCATGTGCACCGGGATACGGATGGTGCGGGCCTGGTCGGCGATCGAGCGAGTGATCGCCTGACGGATCCACCACGTGGCATAGGTCGAGAACTTGTAGCCACGACGGTATTCGAACTTGTCCACCGCTTTCATCAGGCCGATGTTGCCTTCCTGGATCAGGTCGAGGAATTGCAGGCCGCGGTTGGTGTACTTCTTGGCGATGGAGATCACCAGACGCAAGTTCGCTTCAACCATCTCTTTCTTCGCACGGCGGGCCTTGGCCTCACCGATGGACATGCGACGGTTGATGTCCTTGATTTCCGCAATGCTCAGGCCGGTCTCGGTTTCCAGCGCGCTCAGTTTCTGCTGGCAGCGCACGATATCCGGTTGCAGGCGGGCGATGGCTTCGGCGTACTTGCTTTTGCCTTTGGCCAGTGCGTCGGTCCAGCTTTCGTCGACTTCGTTGCCGGGGAACTGACGCAGGAAGTCGGCACGCGGCATGCGGGCATCACGCACGCACAGTTGCATGATCGCGCGCTCTTGCTGACGCAGGCGATCCAGGGCGCTGCGAACACGCTCGACCAGGCCTTCGAATTGCTTCGGTACCAGCTTGATCGGCATGAACAGCTCGGCCAGGGCCAACAGTTCGGCAATCGCCGCCTTGTTGTTGCGACCGTGCTTCTTCAGCGCCTTGCGGGTGATTTCCATCTGGTCGGCCACAGCGCCGAAACGCTGTGCAGCGATGATCGGATCCGGACCGCTTTCGGCTTCTTCTTCGTCTTCACCGGCTTCGGCGTCTTCGTCATCGTTGTCGTCGTCAGCCTTGGCGGCTTTCGCGTCGATCGGTGGCGGCACTTCGGCGGCAGGCGGCGCGATGCCGTCGTCCGGGTCGATGTAGCCGCTCAGGACGTCGGACAGGCGGCCACCTTCGGTGGTGACGCGGTTGTACTCGGAAAGAATATGGTCAACCGTGCCAGGGAAGTGCGCGATTGCGCCCATCACTTCACGGATGCCTTCTTCAATACGCTTGGCGATTTCGATCTCGCCTTCACGTGTGAGGAGTTCTACCGTACCCATTTCGCGCATGTACATGCGCACCGGGTCGGTGGTGCGACCAATGTCGGTCTCGACCGCCGCCAGCGCTGCGGCTGCTTCTTCAGCGGCCGCCTCGTCGGTATCGGCGTCGGCCAGCATAAGGGCATCCTTATCTGGCGCAACCTCGAATACGTTGATCCCCATGTCGTTGATCATGCGGATGATGTCTTCCACCTGTTCCGGATCTGAAATATCCTCCGGCAGGTGGTCGTTGACCTCCGCGTAAGTCAGGTAGCCCTGCTCACGACCCAATAGGATCAACTCTTTGATACGAGACTGCTGTTGCGCTTTTCCGGACATAACACCCTATCCACTGAAGGTCTTGGCGGGCAAAAAACAAGCCGAGGATTATACCTGAGCTGTGACCTCACGCGCCAGTTGAGGTCGGGTTTGATGCGCAAACATTGCGGCTGAGTAGGTCGCGCAATTGGTTTTTCTCTTCGCTGGTCAGCTCGCTCTGGCGAGCTTTTCGCAGAAGTTGTTCCAGGTTTCGCTCGCGTTGGCGGGCGGACAAGCTAGTAATGGTGTCGAAAAACTGTTGTTCAAGGTTGTCTCCGTCAATCAGCCACTCCTTCTCGGCCAGGGCCTTCAACAGGCGCCCCTGCTCGGTGCCGTGCCACCTCGCGATCAACTGGAAAGAGTTTAGCCTGGGGTTCTTCTGCACGGCCTCGAGGAGGGCGACCAGCAATTGCGTATTGCTGTGGTCCTCGGCGGCGAAATGCCCGGCGTCCTCGACTTTCTCGGCCAGTTGCGGGTGATGCAGCAAGGTGCGCAACGCGGCCAGTGTTGGTGGTTCGACGGCGGCCGGGACCCGCGGGGCACGTGGCTGGTCGCGATCGCCGCGCTTGCCGTTCTTGTCCCAGGGTTTCTTGTCCCATTTCTTGCCGCCGCTGCCGGGCTTCTTCGGTGTCCACTCCTGCTGGGGAGCGTAATCCTGCTGGGGTTGATGATAGTCGGCGAAGTCCGGCATCGCGTCGTAGTCGATGCCCGGGTCGTAGGCCGGCGGGGCCTCCTGGGGTGCGCTGTGGACCAGTTGATTGACCGCCTCGCTGTTGAGGCCGGTGATCTCGGTCAGGCGCTGGCGCATCAGGATGCGCAGGTTGGCCCCTGGCACCTTGTCGATCAGTGGCGCCGCGAGGGTGGCCATGTGGGCCTTGCCTTCGAGGGAGCGCGGATCGGCTTCTTCTGTCAGTTGCTGGAAAAAATAATCGGCCAGCGGCTGTGCGTGCTGGTTGATCCGCGCGCGGAAGGCATCCGTACCTTCGGAACGCACCAGGGTGTCCGGGTCCTCGCCTTCGGGCAGGAACAGGAAGCGGGCACGCCGTCCGTCCTGCAGGCAGGGCAGGGTAGCCTCCAGCGCGCGCCAGGCGGCGTTGCGACCGGCCTGGTCGCCATCGAAGCAAAACAGCACGTTGGGTACGACGCGGAACAGGCGCTTCATGTGTTCTTCGCTGGTGGCCGTACCCAGGGTCGCGACGGCGTTACGCAGGCCTTGCTGGGCCAGCGCGATCACGTCCATGTAGCCTTCGACGACGATGATTTCGTCGAGGTTGCGGTTGTTCTTGCGAGCCTCGTACAGGCCGTAGAGTTCCTGGCCTTTATGGAAAACCGGGGTTTCCGGGGAGTTCAGGTACTTGGGCTTGTCGTCCCCCAGGACCCGGCCGCCAAAGGCGATGATCCGCCCGCGGGTATCGCGGATCGGAAACATCACCCGGTCGCGGAAGCGGTCATAGCGCTTGCCGGTCTCGGCGTTTTCGATCAACAGGCCGGCGTCGATCATGGCGCGTTGTTGCAACGTGTCGCTGCTCAAGTGCTTGTACAGGTTGTCCCAGCCCGGCGGGGCAAAACCGAGCCCGAAGTCCCGGGCGATTTCGCCGGTCAGGCCGCGTCCCTTGAGATAGTCCACCGCCGCCTTGCGCGCGGGATGGCTCTTGAGTGCCTGGCGATAGAACTCGGCCGCCGCTGTCAGCAGGGGATACAGCGGCGAATCGGTCGGTTGGCGGGGCTTGTGCTGCCGGCCGCTTTCCTCGCGAGGGATTTCCATGCCGGCGGCCTTGGCCAGTTCCTCGACGGCCTGGGGAAACTCCAGGTTGTCGTGGTCCATCAGGAAGCCGAGGGCATTGCCGCCCGCGCCGCAGCCGAAGCAGTAGTAGAACTGCTTGTCGGGGCTGACGCTGAAGGACGGGGTTTTTTCCTTGTGGAACGGGCAGCAGGCCGTGTAGTTCTTGCCCGCTTTCTTCATCTGCACGCGAGAGCTGACCACATCGACGATGTCGGTGCGGTTCAGGAGGTCGTCAATAAAGCTCTGGGGAATCAGCCCGGCCATGGCGTTCTCATCATCACTGCGCGAAATAGGAGCCCGGAATCAACAGGCGTAACCGGGGCTTGGTTTGAGACACGGTAAATCGGTGGCTCGACCGGGTTGTCTGCATCATCGCTGTTGGGAAGTGTATCTGCCGAAAATCCACTGACGTTAATGACAATCAGTATCTGACGGTTTGAATAAGTGTGCTGAGTCCGGTAACGGCCGGTCAGGCCTCGGATAGCTCATGAAGCGGGCACGCAAGCAGGTGCCTTGGGCTGATCGTCGTTAGAGGAATCAGGGTGTGCTCGTCAGTAGCCTTGGAAGGCTCGTCAGAAGAGACGTGCACCGCTGGCAAAAGAGCCAGGTCTGACGCAGTGAAGCAGATTGTCGCGGTCGCGTCTGCGGCTTTGACGGTGAAGCATCAAGCGTTTTCCGCAAATGCCATAAGCCCGGCTTGAGGGCCGGGCTTGGCAGAAGCTTGCTACGAACGTCTGTGTATTAGTACAGACGTACGGCGCGGCGCTGTTCGCGCTGAACTTTCTTGGCGTGACGCTTAACAGCGGCTGCTGCCTTGCGCTTACGCTCAGAAGTCGGCTTCTCGTAGAATTCGCGGCTACGAACTTCAGCCAGAACACCGGCTTTTTCGCAGGAGCGCTTGAAACGACGCAGAGCTACGTCGAAGGGTTCGTTCTCTTTTACTTTGACGGCTGGCATCCAGAGCTACCTTCATTCATTACCGGGGTCAACATCCTCGCGGCAAAAGAGCACTTGAAGACGTCGGTTTTTAAGGGTTGCGGATGTTAACCCCTCAACGCTCGGAATGCAAAGCCTCTGATCGAAAACCGCTGGTCGGGGCACAACGCGGCGACTATTATGCGCGCCTTCGAATTCAGCCGCTACAAGGCGCAAACCCATGCTAGTACTGGGACTGGAAACTTCCTGCGACGAAACCGGTGTCGCCCTCTACGACAGTGAGCGCGGCCTGCTGGCCGATGCATTGTTCAGTCAGATCGACCTGCACCGTGCCTACGGCGGGGTGGTGCCCGAGCTTGCTTCGCGCGACCACGTCAAGCGCATGCTGCCCTTGATCCGCCAGGTCCTGGCCGCAGCCGACTGCGTGCCGACCGAGATCGACGCCATTGCCTACACCGCCGGCCCGGGGCTGGTGGGGGCGCTGCTGGTGGGCGCGTCCTGTGCCCAGGCGCTGGCCTTTGCCTGGGGTATTCCGGCCCTGGGCGTGCACCACATGGAAGGCCATTTGCTGGCTCCGATGCTGGAGGCGCAGCCGCCGGAGTTTCCGTTCGTCGCTTTGTTGGTATCGGGCGGTCATACGCAACTGATCCGGGTCGATGGCATCGGCCACTACGAGCTGCTCGGCGAGACCCTTGACGACGCCGCCGGCGAAGCCTTCGACAAAACCGCGAAAATGATGGGCCTCAATTACCCTGGTGGCCCGGAAATCTCCCGCCTGGCGGCCCAAGGTGTCGACGGACGTTTCGTATTCCCGCGCCCGATGTGCGACCGGCCCGGCCTCGATTTCAGTTTCAGTGGCCTGAAAACCTTCGCCCTGAACACCTGGCAGCAATGCGTCAGCGCTGGTGACGACGGCGAACAAGCCCGTTGCGACATCTCGCTGGCGTTCCAGCAGGCCGTGGTAGAGACTTTGACCATCAAGTGCAAGCGCGCCCTGAAGCAGGCCGGGCTCAAGCGGTTGGTGATTGCCGGCGGGGTGAGTGCGAACAAGGCCTTGCGCGCATCGCTGGAGAAAATGCTTGGCGACATGAAGGGCGACGTTTACTACGCCCGGCCGGAGTTCTGCACCGATAACGGCGCGATGATCGCCTTTGCCGGCTGCCAACGCCTGCAGGTCGGCCAGCAGGAAAGCCTGGCGATCAGCGTGCAGGCGCGTTGGCCGATGGAGCAGTTGTCGCCGTTGTAGGGCGTCGGGGGCGAGGGTGTGGAAGATCCCGTGGGTTTTTTCCTGCACCGCCTAGAAATGTCGTTCGCGCCCGGCGAACAGGTCGCGTAGATTGCCCCGGTGGCGCCAGACAATCAGTGCCACCAACGCTGTCATTGGCAGCAACGCGGCCGGTTCCTGCCAGGCCAGCAGCGGCAGGGTCAGCGGTGTGGCGATCAATGCTGCCAGGGAGCTGGTGCGGGTCAGGTAGAACGTCAGCAGCCAGGCGCACACCGCCAGCAGGGCCGCGGGCGGGTACAGGCCCAGCAGCATGCCGGCGGCGGTGGCGACACCCTTGCCGCCGCGAAAGCGAAAATACAGCGGGAACAGGTGGCCGATCACGGCGCACACGCCGATCCAGGCCTGTTGTTGCAACGAGAGCCCTGCAAGGCTGGCAATCAGTACGGGTACAAGGCCTTTGCAGAGGTCGCCAAGCAGGGTCAGGATGGCGAGTTTGCGTCCGGCCAGGCGCAGCATGTTGGTGGCGCCGGCATTGCCTGAGCCACTCATTCGCGGATCCGGGCGACCGGTGAGGCGGCTGAGCAAAATGGCGAAGGACAGCGAGCCGAGCAGGTAGGCGAGAATCGCCAGTAACCAAAACATGCTAACTATTCCGGGCGAGGACGCCCTGATTCTAACGGCGCATTGCGCCCTTGTCGTGCTGCGGAGAAGAGTGCTTGGACAGAGTGTTTATCGAGGGCCTGGAAGTCGACACGGTAATCGGTGCCTACGACTGGGAGCGAGGCATCCGACAGTGTCTGCGACTCGACCTGAGTTTTGCCTGGGATAACCGTCCGGCCGCCGCAGGCGATGACCTGACCCTGGCGCTCGACTACGCCAGCGTATCGTCGCGTATCCAGGCGTTTGCCGAGCAAGCCCAGTTCCAACTGGTTGAAACCTTTGCCGAACGACTGGCCCAGGCGCTCATGGACGAATTCAAGATCACCTGGCTGAGGCTGAAAGTGACCAAGCCTGGCGCCGTCCCGGCGGCCAGCGGTGTTGGCGTGGAGATCGAGCGCGGATGTCGCTGACTCAGGTTTTTCTCGGGCTCGGCAGCAATATCGAGCGCGAGACCCATTTGCGCGCCGGTCTCGAAGCCCTGGCGGGTTTTCTGGTGGATATTCATTGTTCGGCCGTGTTCGAGAGCCAGCCGGTGGGTATCAAGAGTGGGCCATTCTTCAACTTCGTCGTATCGGCCTTCACCGATTTGCCGCTGATGGAGCTGGATCGCCGCCTCAAGTTCATCGAGGCTGACAACGGCCGTTATGCTCCCGACCGCAAGGGGCTGCCGCTGGATATCGACGTGTTGCTCTATGGCGAACAGGTCGGCAACTTCGATGGCTTGGTGCTACCGCGGGCGGAAATCCTCAAGAATGCCTTTGTCCTCTGGCCCCTGTCGTTGATTGCGCCGGATCGGGTGCACCCTGGTGTCGGCAAGAGTTTCGCCACGCTGTGGGACGAAGCCCAGATCGATCAGGTGCTGGCGCCGGTGGCCTTCGAATGGCGAGGGCAGCCGCTTACGCCTTCAGCCCTGCTGCGTCCCTGATAGCGTCATCGCGAACAAACTCGCTCCCACAGCGATGGGTCGTGTCCACGGCGTTTGGCTTTGCCGCAGATCCTCTTGTGGGAGCAACTGTCTTACCTCTGCCACCCGTCACCGCCATTCAGTGCCGTCTCGAAGCATGGCATTCAGTCTGATTAGCAATATTCGCATGCAGGCGATGAGCGCGACTTTCGCGCTCTTGCCTCGCCCTCGAAGTGCTTCGTACCGGGCCTTGAAGTCGGCGTGATAGCGGATGACAACCCAGCACGACATATAAAGCGCACGTCTGACCCGCGCTCTTCCTCCGTAAATCTGACGTTTGCCGCTGTGATTGCCACTGTCGTCGTTGTAGGGGGCGATTCCCGCCAGGGCCGCGATCTCTCTGCGATCAAGCTCACCGAGCTCAGGCAGGTAAACCAACAAACTAGCAGTCGCCACAGTGCCGATCCCTTTAACTGATGTGAGTCGGTCGGCTTTCTCCGCATCCAGCTTACGCATGCTTTGATTAATGGCTTTGCCAAACTGCTTGATTTGGATTTGCAGGTAGCGAATATGATCTTTGATCACCTCGATAACCGCCGGAAGCTGAGCCTGCTGTAGTCGGCGCTTGTTGTCATCTCGTTGCTGGACGAAGTGTTCGCGCAGCTGAATCAGCTCCCGCAGTGCTTCACGCTCAGGTGAAATG
>NZ_LHVJ01000034.1:0-7816 GCF_001269745.1 Pseudomonas sp. P97.38 | reverse complement strand
CTACAACGACGACAGTGGCAATCACAGCGGCAAACGTCAGATTTACGGAGGAAGAGCGCGGGTCAGACGTGCGCTTTATATGTCGTGCTGGGTTGTCATCCGCTATCACGCCGACTTCAAGGCCCGGTACGAAGCACTTCGAGGGCGAGGCAAGAGCGCGAAAGTCGCGCTCATCGCCTGCATGCGAATATTGCTAATCAGACTGAATGCCATGCTTCGAGACGGCACTGAATGGCGGTGACGGGTGGCAGAGGTAAGACAGTTGCTCCCACAGTGCGTTTTATGTTTGCGGTAACAAGTGAGCAATGGATCGCCCACCGCCCTTGCAACGCCCCAATCATCACTCAAAGCTTGACTTCTCTTTTCCAATCAGTAACATACGCGCCATTCCGCGATAGCTCAGTTGGTAGAGCAAGTGACTGTTAATCACTGGGTCCCTGGTTCGAGTCCAGGTCGTGGAGCCAGACAGCAATAAAAAAGCCCCTGAATCGAAAGGTTCAGGGGCTTTTTCGTGGGCCAAAGCAAAGCGCTGCTGGCTGAAAAAGCTCGTCGAGGTCGCTACCGGAACAATAATCCGGCGCCAAAAAGGCATTATGGTCTGAATCCTGCTTTGTTTTCCTGCAACCCAGGCTGTCACGTGAGCGTCATGGCGGTGCCGCACACTGACGCTGTCCGTCAACAACAGCTTCATAACAACAAGGACGAAGCTATGCCCACGCAAAATCCCCATCGCATCGTTGGCCTGTGCACTTCCAGCAAGGTCTACAACGCGCTCACAGAACTCAAGCACCTGGAAGGCCACCGAACCGCCAAGTTCATTTCACTGCTGGCGGAGAATCTGGTGCGCAAAGGCGTGCTCCATGAGCAGGAAGTGGTGCACATGCTCGATCTGGTGGTCGATTGAGCGACATCGATTCCCACTATTGAGCCGGTTGATTTTTCGTTACCGCGGCTGAGTCGTAAGGTAACCCCATCGATTGATGGAGGTTCCCATGCCCAAGGTTCAAATCATGTCTGTCATTGGCAGTGCCGTCCCCGCCTCGCTCAGGGAGCGCGGTCTGCTGGCCTGCTGGTATCTGGTGCAAGATGGCGTGACCATCAGCGGCCCGCTGACTTCACTGCCCGCCGCCCAGGCCATGTCGCAACGCATCGGCCCGTACTTGTTGACCGCCTAGGGCAACTGCACCCGAGGCGCGGTTTCGACGAACAGCGCCCAGCACGACAGGAACAACGCGGCAATCAACGGGCCGATCACGAACCCGTTCAGCCCGAACACCGCCAGCCCGCCCAACGTCGAGACCAGCACCATGTAGTCGGGCATCTTGGTGTCCTTGCCCACCAGGATCGGTCGCAGGAAGTTGTCCACCAGGCCGATCACGAATACCCCGAACAGAATCAGCACCACGCCCTGCCAGATGGCCCCCGAGAGCAGGAAGTACACGGCCACCGGCGCCCAGACCAGGCCTGCCCCCACCGCTGGCAGCAGCGACAGGAACGCCATCAGCACCGCCCAGGGCAGCACCGTCGGAATGCCCAGGATCCAGAAGATCAACCCGCCCAGCGCGCCCTGGGTGATCGCCACCAGCAGGTTGCCTTTCACCGTCGCCCGCACCACGCGGTTGAATTTCAACTGCAGGCGCCGCTTCTGGTGTTCGGCCAGCGGCACCGCAGCACGCACCTTGCGCACCAGCTCAGGGCCATCGCGCAGAAAGAAGAACAGCAGGTACAGCATCACCGACAGGCTGACCAGGAACTGGAAAGTGCCCTGACCGAAGCTGAACGCCTGGGTGGCGAAGAACTCACTGCCTTGCATGGCGCTCTTGACGATCTTGTCACGCAGGCCATTGAGGTTGCCCAGGCCAAAGCGGTCCAGCAGGTGCTGGAAGTACGGTGGTAACGCATCCTTGAAGCGGGCCAGGTAATCGGCAATGTCCAGCTCTCCGCTCTCCAGGCTCTTGTACAGCGCCGCGCCTTCCTGGACCAGCAGCAAGCCGATGACGATCACCGGCAAAATCGCGATCACCACGCACGTGCTCAGGGTGAACAACGAGGTGACGTTGCGCTGCCAGCCGAACTTCAGTTGCAGCCGCCGTTGCATCGGCGCAAAGACGATGCCCAGGATCACCGCCCAAAACACCGCGCCGTAGAATGGCAACAGGATCCAGATGAAAGCCAGGGTGACCAGGACCAGTAACAGCATCTGGGATTTGTTTTGCAGCATCTTTCGATTCATCAGCTTTCCATGTCCTGAGGCGGGTTACACATTAGTCAGCCAGGAATCGCCGGAGTGCCGTCGGTTCTGCGCTTGTGCCTTGATCCACATCAATATGGCCCGGTCCGGCGCGGCGTACCCTCGCCGCTTTTTGCGACCGACGCCACCATGACCCTCGCCGCCCCTGAACTGCTCGCCCCCGCCGGCACCCTGAAGAACATGCGCTATGCCTTCGCCTACGGCGCGGACGCGGTGTACGCCGGTCAACCGCGCTACAGCCTGCGGGTGCGCAACAACGAATTCGACCACGCGAACCTGGCCCTGGGGATACGCGAAGCCCAGGCCATGGGTAAGCGCTTCTACGTGGTGGTGAACATCGCCCCGCACAACGCCAAGCTGCGGACCTTCCTCAAAGACCTGGAGCCGGTGATCGCCATGGCGCCGGACGCGCTGATCATGTCCGACCCGGGGTTGATCATGCTGGTACGCCGGCATTTCCCGCAGATGCCCATCCACTTGTCGGTGCAGGCCAATACCGTGAACTGGGCGAGCGTCGAGTTCTGGCAGCAACAGGGCTTGAGCCGAATCATCCTGTCCCGGGAGTTGTCCCTGGAGGAAATCGCCGAGATCCGCCAGCAGGTGCCGGCCATGGAACTGGAAGTTTTCGTCCATGGTGCGTTGTGCATGGCTTATTCGGGGCGGTGCCTGCTGTCGGGCTACCTGAACCGGCGCGACGCCAACCAGGGCAGTTGCACCAACGCTTGCCGCTGGAAGTATTCGGCGCAGCCGGCCACCGAAAACCTGGTGGGCGACATCGTGCAAACCTATACGCCCGAGCCGACCCTGGGCATCGGCGCCCCCACCGACCAGGTGTTCCTGCTCCAGGAGGCGAACCGGCCGGAGGAATCCATGCCGGCCTTCGAGGACGAGCACGGCACTTACATCATGAACGCCAAGGACCTGCGCGCCGTGCAGCACGTCGACCGGCTGGCGCGGATGGGCGTGCACTCACTGAAAATCGAAGGCCGCACCAAGTCGCACTTCTATTGCGCCCGGACCACCCAGGTGTACCGCCGGGCCATCGATGACGCGGTGTCCGGCCGCGACTTCGACCGCACCCTGATGACCGACCTGGAATCCCTGGCCCAACGCGGCTACACCGAGGGCTTCCTGCGGCGCCATGTGCATGATGAGTATCAGAACTACCAGAACGGCAGTTCGGTGTCGGCGCGCCAGCAGTTCGTCGGCGAGCTGACCGGCGAACGGCGCGAGCGCCTGGCCGAAGTGCGGGTGAAGAACCGCTTCGGCCTGGGAGACCATCTGGAACTGATGACCCCCAAGGGCAACTTTCATTTCGACCTGCACCAGTTGCAGGACGTCAAAGGCCAGGGCATCGACGTCGCGCCGGGGGACGGGCACGTGGTGTACGTGCCGATTCCGGATGCGGTGGACCTGCAGTTCGGGTTGTTGATGCGGGATGTACAGGCACGCTAGCGATTACAGTTGCCCCTGTGGGAGCGAGCTTGCTCGCGATAGCGGCTGTCCAGGCAACACTCCAGTGACTGACCCACCGCTATCGCGAGCAAGCTCGCTCCCACAGGGGACCCGGTGCAGCCGTTGGACCGCGACAGGAACTGCCGAAGGCTGCGATCCTCCCCGACCGATAGGGCCCGGCTGCCCGGGCGTCACATCTGGATCGGGCGCGAAAGATCGCAGCCTTCGGCAGCTCCAGCCGGTCAGATGCGGAACTGGCCGACCAATTTGCCCAGGCGCTGGCCCAGCTCGTTGAGGCTGCGGGAGGTCTGGGCGCCAAGCTGGGTTTCGTCGGCAACATTGTCCACCGCGACGGCGATCTGATGCACGCTGCGGTTGATTTCCTCGGCCACCGCGGTCTGCTCTTCGGCGGCACTGGCGATCTGGGCGTTCATCGAGTTGATGGTGCCGATCAACTGCGCCATGGTGTCCAGGGACGCGCCCGCCTCGTTGGCCCGCACCGACGTGCCGTCGCCGGCCTCGCTGGAGCGGCGCATCGCCTCCACGGCAGCATGGGTGCCTGATTGCAGGCGGTCGATCATGCCCTGGATTTCCTGGGTGCTTTGCTGGGTCCGGCTGGCCAGGGCCCGCACTTCATCGGCCACCACCGCGAAGCCACGCCCCGCCTCCCCGGCACGCGCGGCCTCGATGGCGGCGTTGAGGGCCAACAGGTTGGTCTGCTCGGCAATCGAACGAATCACCCCGAGCACGCTGACGATCGAGGACACGTCCTGTTGCAGGCTGTCTAAGGACACGCCGCTGCTGCGGATATCGTTCACCAACGCATGAATCTGCTGGATGCTACCGGCCACCACGCGCTTGGCCGACTGGCCTTCTTCGTCAGTCTGCTGGGCGGCGACGGCCGCGCCCTGGGCGCTGCGTGCCACTTCCTGGGCGGCCGAAGACATTTCGTTGATCGCCGTGGCGACCTGGTCGGTTTCGTGGCGCTGGCGCTCCATGGCCTGCTCCGAGCGCTGGGCCTGCTCGGACACTTGCGTCACCAGCCCGGTCAGTTGCGAGGTCATGTCGGTGATCTGCCGCACCAGGCCGTGGATCTTGTCGACGAAGCGGTTGAACGAACCGGCCAGTTGGCCGAGCTCGTCCTGGCTGGTGATCGCCAGGCGCCGGGTCAGGTCGCCCTCGCCCGCCGCGATGTCATCGAGGTTGTCCTTCATCAGGTGCAGCGGCCGCAGGATGGTGTTCGCCAGCAGCAGGCCCACCACGGCAATCACCAGCAACACCACGGCGGCGATGCCGACGATGCTCAGGATCACACCCTGCACGCGTTCATGGACCTTGGTCTCCACCAGGGCGACCTGGGCTTCGATGCCGTCCAGGTTGACCGAGCTACCGACCGCCATGTCCCACTTGGGCAGGTATTCGGTGTAGCCGAGCTTGGGCACCAGTTCCTGGCTGTTGGGCAGTGGCGAGCTGTATTCGAGGTAGTGGGTCCCGTCCTTGGCGACTTTCACCAGGTCACGGTTGACGTAGACACCGTTGGGGTCGCGGTTGTCCTTGAAACTCTTGCCCACGCCGTCGGGGCTGTTGGCCTTGAACAGGCGCACGGTCTCGGAGTCGTAGCCGAAGAAGTAGCCGTCCTTGCCGTAGCTGATGTTCGACAGGAGCTTGATCGCCTGGGCCCGCGCCTCGTTGTCACCGGCAGCGGCGGCATCGTACAGCGGCTTGATGGCGGTCAACCCCACCGCCACGTAGTTCTGCAGCGTCGCCTTGGCCTCCGCGAGCAGGCGTTCGCGCGTCTGCTGCACCTCTTTGCCGGCCTGCTCCGTGAGGATGAAGGCGGTGGTCAGGCTGATGATCACCGCAGACAACAGGACCGGCAGTATTGCCAGGGACAGGACTTTAGCCTTCAGGCTCAGGCGCATGCTGTTCACTCTTGTTGGTGTTATTGGCGTGGTTAGCTGGGTTAGCGGCAGCGCACGGCAAAACTGTAGGACAAGGTGAAAAAGCTTGGCGCGAATGGTCTACCGATTTGTCATCGGATTTAATGGCCTCTTCGCGAGCAAGCCCGCTCCCACACTGGACTGCTGGCAGCACCTATTGGGTGTTCACAGCAGATCTTTTGTGGGAGCGGGCTTGCTCGCGAAGGGTTCGGCTCGGTCCTGAGCCTGTTTGAATATCCCTTACAACACCATCGCCGCCACCCAACCAAACGCCAGCAAGGGCAGGTTGTAGTGGATGAAGGTCGGGACCACCGTGTCCCAGATATGATGGTGCTGGCCGTCGATGTTCAGGCCGGAGGTCGGGCCCAGGGTCGAGTCCGAGGCGGGCGAGCCGGCATCGCCCAGGGCACCGGCGGTGCCGACGATGCAGACGATCGCCAGCGGGCTGAAGCCCAGTTGCAGGCACAGCGGCACGAAGATCGTCGCGAGGATCGGCACCGTGGAGAACGACGAACCGATCCCCATGGTCACCAGCAGCCCGACCAGCAGCATCATCAGCGCACCGATGCCCTTGTTGTGGCCGATCCAGGCCGCCGAGGCCTCCACCAGGCTCTGGACTTCACCCGTGGCCTTCATCACTTCGGCAAACCCCGAGGCGGCGATCATGATGAAGCCGATCATCGCCATCATCTTCATGCCTTCGGTGAACAGGTCGTCGGTCTCACGCCAACGCACCACCCCCGACAGGGAGAAAATCAGGAAGCCGACCAGGGCACCGATGATCATCGAGTCCACCAGCAACTGGATGGCGAACGCCGCCGCCACGGCCAACCCGGCCACCATCAGGCTCATCGGGTTGTAGCGCACCGCCACTTGCTCGACCCGGGCGATTTTCTTCAGGTCGTAGACGCGTTTCTTGCGGTAGCTGAACAACGACAGCAACAAGCCGAACACCATGCCCAACGCCGGGATGCCCATGGCGTGGGTGACGTTGATGCCGCTGACGTCCACACCGCTGCGGGCGATGTTGGCGAGCAGGATTTCATTGAGAAAGATGTTGCCAAAGCCCACCGGCAAAAACATGTAGGGAGTGATCAGGCCGAAGGTCATGACGCAGGCGATCAACCGGCGATCGAGTTGCAGCTTGGTCAGCACATAGAGCAGCGGCGGCACCAGCAGCGGGATGAAGGCGATGTGGATCGGCAGGATGTTCTGCGAGGCGACCGCGACGGTGCCCAACAGGCCGATCAAGACCCATTTGACGCCGGACCCGCCGGCGGCGTCCTGACGGTCCACCATGGCCAGGGCTTTGTCCGCCAGGGCGTGGGCCATGCCGGATTTGGCAATCGCCACGGCGAACGCGCCGAGCAACGCGTAGGACAGCGCCACCGTCGCACCGCCCCCAAGGCCGGCGTTGAACGCCTTGAGCGTCGCGTCGATGCCCAAGCCCCCGGTCAAGCCCCCCACCAGCGCGCCAATGATCAGCGCGATTACCACATGCACGCGAGACAAGCTGAGCACCAGCATGATGCCAACCGCGGCAATTACTGCATTTATCATCGTTACCTCAAAGCACAGCGATGGAAAGCCACCGGACAAAAAGGGCGCGACTTTGCAGGAAGCGGCGGCAAGCTGCAAGGGCCAAGGTGGTGATTTGTACCAGCCACAAAGCGCCGGGCCTCTCTCCGTCAAATGTGGGAGCAACTGTCTTACCTCTGTCACCCGTCACCGCCATTCAGTGCCGTCTCGAAGCATGGCATTCAGTCTGATTAGCAATATTCGCATGCAGGCGATGAGCGCGACTTTCGCGCTCTTGCCTCGCCCTCGAAGTGCTTCGTACCGGGCCTTGAAGTCGGCGTGATAGCGGATGACAACCCAGCACGACATATAAAGCGCACGTCTGACCCGCGCTCTTCCTCCGTAAATCTGACGTTTGCCGCTGTGATTGCCACTGTCGTCGTTGTAGGGGGCGATTCCCGCCAGGGCCGCGATCTCTCTGCGATCAAGCTCACCCAGCTCAGGCAGGTAAACCAACAAACTAGCAGTCGCCACAGTGCCGATCCCTTTAACTGATGTGAGTCGGTCGGCTTTCTCCGCATCCAGCTTACGCATGCTTTGATTAATGGCTTTGCCAAACTGCTTGATTTGGATTTGCAGGTAGCGAATATGA
>NZ_LHVJ01000033.1:0-9110 GCF_001269745.1 Pseudomonas sp. P97.38 | reverse complement strand
CTACACCGCTTCCGCGAGCAAGCCCGCTTGTGTCTGAGTAAGGGAATAAACTCTGGGGTGAGAGGGGTAGATGGCAAGCTGTGAGTCCGCGGTGCTTGAAGCACGAGTGGGAGCAAAGCTGCCATCTACCTTTCTACTCTGGCCCATAAGCCCGAACAGTTGTACGAGCGGCACTCGAATCACAAGCGTGGGCAAAGCCAGAGCACTCTCATTTCTGAGTGTAAGAGGGTTTTGCCATGATTTCCTGGGTCGGTATCGATATATCCAAATCAAATCTCGTCGTTTGGGTTCGACCACAGAACCAAGGCTATGAGGTCCCCAATACGTCTGAGGGTTTTGCACAGCTGGTCGAACAGCTAAGCCAATACACGATTGGCCGGGTGTTACTGGAAGCCACGGGCGGCTATGAACGAAAGGTTATGGCAGCACTGCAGGAGGCAGGTTTCAATGTGCTCAGGATCAACCCTCGCCGGGCTAGAGCCTTCGCCGTAGCTATGGGCAAGAATGCCAAGACCGACCCCATCGATGCGGCTGTTCTTGCCGATTTTGCCGAAGCTCTGCATGCGTCTCACGAAAAGCCCATTTCACCTGAGCGTGAAGCACTGCGGGAGCTGATTCAGCTGCGCGAACACTTCGTCCAGCAACGAGATGACAACAAGCGCCGACTACAGCAGGCTCAGCTTCCGGCGGTTATCGAGGTGATCAAAGATCATATTCGCTACCTGCAAATCCAAATCAAGCAGTTTGGCAAAGCCATTAATCAAAGCATGCGTAAGCTGGATGCGGAGAAAGCCGACCGACTCACATCAGTTAAAGGGATCGGCACTGTGGCGACTGCTAGTTTGTTGGTTTACCTGCCTGAGCTCGGTGAGCTTGATCGCAGAGAGATCGCGGCCCTGGCGGGAATCGCCCCCTACAACGACGACAGTGGCAATCACAGCGGCAAACGTCAGATTTACGGAGGAAGAGCGCGGGTCAGACGTGCGCTTTATATGTCGTGCTGGGTTGTCATCCGCTATCACGCCGACTTCAAGGCCCGGTACGAAGCACTTCGAGGGCGAGGCAAGAGCGCGAAAGTCGCGCTCATCGCCTGCATGCGAATATTGCTAATCAGACTGAATGCCATGCTTCGAGACGGCACTGAATGGCGGTGACGGGTGGCAGAGGTAAGACAGTTGCTCCCACAGGGATCCTGCTTGCCGCAAATACCGCAGCCACCACAAAAACAATTGTGGGAGCGGGCTTGCCCGCGAAAACGATGTGTCAGCCGCTGCATAGTTGGCTGACCTGACGCCTTCGCGGGCAAGCCCGCTCCCACAGGGATCCTGCTTGCCACAAATACCGCAGCCACCACAAAAACAATTGTGGGAGCGGGCTTGCCCGCGAAGGCGGTGTGTCAGCCAACTAAAATGTTGCTGTCATACCGCTTTCGCGAGCGAGCCCGCACACACATTGAGGTTTTGGGGAAGGGTCAGAAGTCGCGCTTGTAGAAGATGTCCAGGGAGCTGGCGACCCCACTGGCAGCTTCGAGGTAGACCTTCTTGCTGAGCTTGTAGCGCAAGGCGATGGTGTTGGCCGGTTCGAACACGCCGACGCCGTAGCGCAGGCTGAGTTTTTCCGACAGGTTGCCGCTGGCGACCACACTGGTGGTATCGCCGCTACCCTGAGTGTCGAGTTGGAAATCACTGATGCCCAGGTTGTTGGCCAGGCTGGTGGTCACCCCGGCGCTGCCCATCAGGCCCAGGCCCAGCGCCGCTTGGGCGAGCATGTTGTTGTCCTCGCCCGTGGTGCTCAGCGGCCGCCCCAGCACCAGGTAGGACAGCGCCTGCTCCTGGCTCATGGCCGGTTCCGAGAAGATCTGCGTGGTCGGTTGCTCGGCGCTGCCGCTCAAGCGGATACCGGCGATCACGTCGTCGGTCTGGCGGATCGCCTCGATGTCCAGGTAAGGCTGGTCGATAGGCCCGGCGAACAGCAGCCGCGCACGCCGGACCGTCAGCCGTTGCCCATAGGCCCGGTAGCGACCGTCGTTGAGCCAGAGTTCGCCGCGGGTGTCCATGTTGTCGCCGATGTGCACCTGGCCCTGGACGTTGGCGGTCAGGCCGAAGCCTGTAAACGCGAGCTTGTCCTGGCCGACAATCACGTCGATGTCCATCGCCATGGCCATCGGCGGCTTGCCCTCCTCGGTCTGGTGTCCAACGATCACCGTGTCGTCCGAGACCTTGACAGTGGAAGGTGGCAATTCGCGAATGGTGATCTCGCCCTTGGGCACCAGGACCTTGCCGGCAATGGCCAGCCGTTCGCCCTGCAGGGTGATGTCAAGGTCCGGCGCCACGTCCAGCACTG
Source organism: Pseudomonas sp. P97.38 (assembly GCF_001269745.1). Lineage (NCBI taxonomy): Bacteria > Pseudomonadati > Pseudomonadota > Gammaproteobacteria > Pseudomonadales > Pseudomonadaceae > Pseudomonas > Pseudomonas sp. P97.38. Next base: position 6,767 of record NZ_LHVJ01000033.1, on the reverse strand, counting down.
CGTAAGGCTCCACCGTGACCGGCAAATGCGAGCCCTTGAGCGCCAGGTTCATGCTCAAGGCCTCGCCCCAGCCGATGTCCCCGCTCAGGCTGCCCTGCCCGTCCTTGCCGCTTTTCCAGTCGCCGTTGAGCCGCATTGTGTCGCCGGCGATCATCGCGCGCACCTGCAGGGCTTCGAGGCTGACCGGCAGTTGAGGCCCGGACACTTCGCCGTCGCTGAGCACCAGGTTGCCGTTGACCTGGGGCGCCAGCAAGCCACCGGACAAGGTTCCGCTGCCGTTCAGGTGGCCGGTGAGGGTTTGCACCATCGGCACGAATGGCCGGGCCACGGACAGGTCCAGGCCGGTCAGGCGGAACGAACCGCTGAGGGGTTTGCTGGCCGGCAACGGGTTGATTTGCGCCTGGAGCATCAGCTCACCGAGCCGGGCGCCGACGAAATTCAGTTGGGTGTCGATGCGCTTGGGGGTCAGGCGGCTGTCCAGGGTCAGGGTCTGGTAGGGGAAGTCCAGCCACGGCGCCTGCTCGTGTTCCTTGTCGCGGATGCGCAACGTGCCGCCACTGGCGTCCACCAGGATCCGCCCGTTCGGGCCGCTGGCCGGCAGGTCCAGTTGCAGGTCGGCATTGAGCTGGCCCTTCCAGGCGAAATCCTTGGGCATCCACTGGGCCAGGCTTTCGATGGGGAACTGCTTGAGGTGATAGCGCAGCTTCGGCTCCGGCATCAGCCGCTGGTCTTCACCACACAGGCTGGCCTGGCCGGAGCGCCAGCAATGGGCGCCCACGTTGAGCGTACCGTTGGCCAGGCGCTCCAGTTTCGCCGGGGCTTGCAGGCGCCAGGCCTGGCCGCCGGCCTGAACGTCGCCGCTGGCCAGGCGCCCGCGCCAGTTGCCCTGGTCGAGCCGGCCATCCAGCGCCAATGTCGTGTCGAGCTGTGGCCCCTGCAAGTCCAGGGCGAGTGTCTGTTGCTTGATATCACCCTGCCCGCTGACGGTCAGCACACCCAGTGCCGTGTCGCCGGCGCGAATGCCACTGGCCTTGAGGTCGACCTTGCCTCGCTGCGCTTTGTCCAGGGTTGCGTCCAGGCTCAGGCGTTGCAGATGGTTGTCCTGGAACGCCAGTTGGGTGCCTTGCAGGCCGAGCTTGCCTTGAGGGGCCTTGAGTGTCCCGGCGACGTCGACACGCCCCATGACCTGGCCGCGCAATTGCGGCCAGAGCTGGGCCAGGCGCGCGAGCTTGATGTCGATCTGGCCGGTGAGCGTCTGTTGCAGGCTGGCGCTGCCGTTGATGCGGTTGTCCCCCAGGCGGATGTCCAGCGCGCTGAGGTTCCATTGTTCGCCGGCGCCGCTGGCCCGGGCCTGGAACAGCGCCGGTTGACCGCGCAGCTTGCCCTTGAGGTCCAGGTCCGCGTCGAGGTTGAGGGTGCCGTTGTTGATCGACCCCTTGCTGCGCAATGGCCCCGCCAGGGTGCCGGGCAATTCGCCGAGCCAGTACGCCGGGTTGATGGCCGACAATGCCAGGGCCGTGTCCCAGGCAACGCCCTCGGCAAATTGCAGGTCCAGGTGGCCTTCGGCCTTGCCCTGGCCGGCGGTGAGTTCAAGTTGCGGCAAATGGATCTGGGTCAGGTCGCCGCTGAACGGGCTGCCCAGGCTGAAGGCGCCGGCGGGCCCATCCAATGCGGCCTGGAAATGGCCGAGGTAGTTGCCATCGGTGTACGAGACTTCGCCGTCGAAGCGGCGCACGCTCACTTGTGGCTCATCGATCAGCGGGTAAAGCCGATGCCAGGGGAAATCCAGCCAGGCGACCTTGGCGTCGGCGCTCAGGCCCTCGCGCCAGTCCACCTGGCCGCTGAGCTTGAGGCTCTGCTGCTCGCCAGCGTCCAGGTCCAGGGCGGCGATCTGTGCGCCTTTGGCGTCCACCTTGCCTTGCAGCAGCAACGCCACGGGGCCTTTCTCGGCCGGCAGGGTCGCCTTGCCGAGCAGTTGGTAACCGGTGTCGAGGTCGCCCTCGCCGGTCAACTCGAGCTGATTGAGCACCAGGGTGTCCGGCAGGTCGGCGCTGGCCTTGAAGCCGTCGGCGGTGATGCGCACCTTGGCCGGCAGGTGGTCAGCCAAGGGTTGCAGCTCGCCCACCAGACGGCCTTGCAGGTAACCGCGGCTGTCAGCGCTGAGGTTGAGCGTCTTGAGCAGGTCGCCATCGACGTTCAAGTCCAGGGTCCAGGGGTCGTCCCCCGGTGCGGGCAGCGTCAACTGGCCGGCGGCCTTCAGCGGCCAGTCCGCGCCGGGCTTCAGCAGGCCGGAAAGCTGTAGGCTCAGTGCGTCGCGTTGCAATTGCAGCGAATCGATCTGCAAGCCCTCGGCCGTCCAGTGGGCCGCCAATTGCAAGCCCTTGAGCTGCTCGCTGCCATTGAACAGCAGGCGAGCGACCTGCACCTCGCCCAGTTCGAGGGCCACCGGCAAGTCCAGGTCGGGCAAGCTGACCGGACCGCTGCTCGGCTCATCGACGGCAGGCGGAAATTGCAGGCTGACCTGATCGGCCTTGAGCCGTTCGATGCACAAGGTCAGACGGGTCAGGCACAGCGGCGACCAGGCGAAGATCAGCCCATAGATTTCTACCCGACTGCTGTCCTGTTGCCACAGCAGATGATCGGCGCTCCATTGCCCGCCAAGGCGCCCCTGGAAATTGTCCACGCTCAGCCCGGGCACCAGGCCAAGGGCCCAGCGACTGCCGAATGCGCTGCCCAGGATAAGGCCCAGCGCCAATACCACCACGGCCAGCAGCGTACCCAGTGCCAGCAGCGTTACCTTCAAACCACGACTCACAATTCGGGCCCCATGGAAAAGTGCAAACGAACGCCGCCCTCATCGTCTAGCGCATGGGCCAGGTCGAGGCGGATCGGGCCCACCGGCGACACCCAGCGCACACCGATACCCACGCCGGTCTTGAGGCTTGGCAATTCAAGATTGTTGAACGAATTGCCCTGGTCGACGAAGGTCGCCACCCGCCATTTCTCTGCGACCGAATACTGGTATTCGAGACTGCCGGCCACCATGTAGCGGCCGCCGATGCGATCGCCCTCGGCGTTCTCCGGCGACAGGCTCTGGTAGTCGTAGCCACGCACGCTCTGGTCGCCGCCGGCAAAAAAGCGCAGGGACGGCGGGATGGATTTGTAGCCATTGGTGGCGCTGCCCCCGACCTGGGCGCGGGCCAGCAGGCGGTGTTTGTCGAACACGGTGGTCAGGCCCTTGACCATGGCGGTGCCGTAGACGAGGTTGTTGTCCGAACCCAGCCCTTCCTTGGCGACCTTGGTGTCGAACTGCAAGCGGTAGCCGTTGTGCGGGTCGATGCGGTTGTCGCTGCGCAGGTAGGAATAGCTGACGCCCGGCATCAGCAACGTGCTCAAGCCCGAATCGTCGCCGAGGCGGTATTCCTCGCGCTGCCATTTGAGCGACACCACCCGTTGCCAGCCGCTGGGCAACTTGCTGTGCCATTCCGGGCCGACGGTCAGCAGCTTGCTGAGGGTGTCGGTGCCGGCCAACTCTTCGTACTGGTAGCCGCCGGCGTAGCGCAGCTTGTCGGTCAGCGGTGGGTCCAACGGCACGTCGTACCACAGGCCGACGTTCTGTCGGGGCGCCGAGACTTCGGCCTCCCAGCCATAACTGTGGCCCTGGGGGTTGACCCAGTGGCGCGTCCAGTTGGCCTTGGCCCGCGGGCCGACGTCGGTGGAAAATCCCAGGCCCAAGCCCATGGTACGGGGCTTGCGGGTGTCGAGCTTGACCGCCACCGGGATCACGTTATCGGTGGCCGCGGTCGGCGCCGCGTCGACCCGCACGCCTTCGAAGTAGCCGCTCGACTGCAAGGCCTGGTTGAGCTCGGCAATGAGTTCGGAGTCGTAGGGGGTGCCCGCCTTGAACGGCACCATGCGCCGCAGCAGGTCTTCGTCGAACGGCGTATCGCCCTCGAAATTCACCGGGCCCAAGGCGTAGCGCGGGCCGCTGTCGTAGATCAACTCGATGTCGGCGATACCGGCCTGGGGGTCCACGGACAGTTGCTGGCGAGTGAATCGCCCACTGAAAAAACCGTAGCGCGAGGCCTGGTTCTGGATCAGTCGCTTGGCGTCTTCGTAACGGCCGTGGTTGAGCACCGCACCGGGCTTGAGGCCGGGATCGTCCGGCAGGCGAAACGCCTTGAGGGACGCCGCCGGGCCCTCGACGCGCAGGGTCACGTTGCGCAGATGCACCGGTTCGCCCGGGTCAATGCTCAGGACCAGGCGCGGGTCCTTGCCGCCCTTGACCTCGCTGTCGATCTGCGGCTGGTAGTAGCCCAGCGCCTGGGCAGCCTTGCGGGCCTGCTCTTCGGCGCCGCGGCTGAAGCGCAACAACGCCTCTTCATCGCGATCGCCCACCCCGCCGATGTAACCTTCTACGTTGGCCTTGAGTGCGTCGTTGGCCGGCTTGACCCGTACCTCCAGTTCACTGTTCGCCAGCGCCGCGCAGCTGAGGGACAGCATGAGCACGCCGCTGGTCATTCTTCCTGAAACATTCATGGCGCGGATGCTATCACGGGCTTGGGAGCCTGATAGAGCCAGACTCGTCCTAAAAGTTCGTCCGATCAGGCCGTTGCGCTATGCAGGACCTGCGGATTAGCGTGGAAAAACACGTGTTCGCGGATCGGTCCTACAGCAATCTCGCCGATTTCCTCGTAGCCCTGGCGCTTATAAAAATCCAGGTAACGGGGGTTGCCGGTGTCCAGCACAACGCCTTGGGAATGCTCATCCACCGCGCACCAGTTGTGCACGGCCGTGAGTAATTGCTCGCCATAATGCTGGCCTTGGAACTGTGGGTGAATGCCCAGCAACGGCAACACATGAACCGCGTCCGACGGCAGGCAGGCCGTGACCGCCGCGTGGTACTCCAGGTAGCGCCGGGTGCAGCGAAACCCCGTGCTCAACACCATGCGCAACCGCCATGCCCAACTTTCGGTGATGCCCAGGCGCCGCTGTGGCGGGGCGATCAAGGCGATGCCGATGAGCCGGTCATTGACCAGCAGGCCGATGGCCGGCAAGTCCTGGAGAAAATGCTGCTTCACCAACTCCCGCACCGTGGCCCGCACTCGCTGCTCGTAGCCGGGACGCTCGGATTCGAACAGGAAGCTGAAGGTCGGCTCATGGCGATAGGCCTGGTACAGCAACGAACGGGCTTCGCGGGAATAACCGCTGTCGAGCATATGGATGTCGGCGAGGGCGGTGGCGGTTTCAGGCATGGTGACGGATCTCCTGGGCGGGCTCGGTGAGGCCCTGCTCTTATTGACTACGAACCCGGCAGGGCTGTGATCGTTCCTACAAGCAAAGGACATTAGCAGCGCATTTGTCCTACTGCCACGCTGGCCCCCTTCCGACATGTCAGCTAGCATCGCAGTTTTGCCAGGACTGCCGACCATGAAGATCGTCTCCTTCAACATCAACGGGCTGCGCGCCCGTCCCCATCAGCTGGCGGCGCTGATCGACAAGCACCAGCCGGACGTGATCGGACTGCAGGAAACCAAGGTCCACGACGAGCAGTTCCCGCTGGCCGAGATCCAGGCCCTGGGTTACCACGTGCACTACCACGGGCAAAAGGGCCACTACGGCGTCGCCCTGCTCTCCCGCCAGCCGCCACTGAGCCTGCACAAGGGTTTCGAAAGCGACGACGAAGACGCCCAGCGGCGCTTCATCTGGGGCACCTTCGCCGATGCCAACGGTGTGCCGGTGACGATCATGAACGGCTATTTCCCTCAAGGTGAAAGCCGCGACCACCCGACCAAATTCCCGGCCAAGGAACGGTTCTACAACGACTTGCAGCAGTTGCTGGAAAGCCGCTTCAGCAACGATCAGCCGGTGGTGGTGATGGGCGACGTGAACATCTCCCCGCAAGACTGCGACATCGGCATCGGTCCGGACAATATGAAGCGCTGGCTGAAAACCGGTAAATGCAGCTTCCTGCCGGAAGAACGCGAGTGGATGGCCCGCCTGAAGAACTGGGGCCTGGTGGACAGCTTCCGCCACCTGAACCCGGACGTCTGCGACCGCTTCAGCTGGTTCGACTACCGCAGCCGCGGCTTCGAAGACGAACCCAAGCGCGGCCTGCGCATCGACCTGATCCTCACCTCCCAGGGGCTGCTGCACCGGGTCAAGGATGCCGGCGTCGACTACGAGCTGCGGGGCATGGAAAAGCCGTCGGACCATGCGCCGATCTGGCTGCAACTGAGCTGATCGCGACCACAGGTACCGAGCCACCACTGGGTTTGGGTTTGGGTTTGGGTTTGGGTTTGGGTTTGGGTTTGGGTTTGGGTTTGCCTTGAGTCTTTGATCGCCACAAAACCCATTGTGGGAGCGGGCTTGCCCGCGAAGGCGCCGGGTCAGTCGATGGCGATGCTGGCTGTGCGGCCGCTTTCTCGGGCAAGCCCGCTCCCACAGTTTTTTGAGTTTGCCTTGAGTCTTTGATCGCCACAGAACCCCTTGTGGGAGCGGGCTTGCCCGCGAAGGCGCCGGGTCAGTCGATGGCGATGTTGGCTGTGCGGCCGCTTTCGCGGGCAAGCCCGCTCCCACAGGTTTTTTTGGTTTGCCTTGAGTCTTTGATCGCCACAAAACCCATTGTGGGAGCGGGCTTGCCCGCGAAGGCGCCGGGTCAGTCGATGGCGATGTTGGCTGTGCGGCCGCTTTCGCGGGCAAGCCCGCTCCCACAGTTTTTTGAGTTTGCCTTGAGTCTTTGATCGCCACAGAACCCCTTGTGGGAG
>NZ_LHVJ01000032.1:0-48665 GCF_001269745.1 Pseudomonas sp. P97.38 | reverse complement strand
TCTGGACCGTGTCTCAGTTCCAGTGTGACTGATCATCCTCTCAGACCAGTTACGGATCGTCGCCTTGGTGAGCCATTACCTCACCAACTAGCTAATCCGACCTAGGCTCATCTGATAGCGCAAGGCCCGAAGGTCCCCTGCTTTCTCCCGTAGGACGTATGCGGTATTAGCGTTCGTTTCCGAACGTTATCCCCCACTACCAGGCAGATTCCTAGGCATTACTCACCCGTCCGCCGCTCTCAAGAGGTGCAAGCACCTCTCTACCGCTCGACTTGCATGTGTTAGGCCTGCCGCCAGCGTTCAATCTGAGCCATGATCAAACTCTTCAGTTCAAACATCTTTGGGTTTTGAGAAAACCCTAAACTTGGCTCAGCAATCGTTGGTTACATCTTTGATTTCTCGCGGAGTAACTTGTGATGCTGATAATCTGTTGACTAGCAGTCTGACTCCACAAGCACCCACACGAATTGCTTGATTCAGTTGTTAAAGAGCGGTGATTGATTCTTTCGTCTCAACCGAGGCGCGCATTCTACAGCGCCTGGTGTTGCTGTCAAGCGGTTATTTGAGAAGTTTTTCAAAGTTTCCCATGGGAAACATTAACAACTTCAACCACTTGCGCTTTCGATCTCTCGTTAGCGGGAGGCGAATTCTACAGCGTTGTTCGCTGCTGTCAACACCTCTTTTTCACCGCTTTCGACCGAGAGGATCGAACCACTGATAAAGCCAAACTACAGCGCCTTATCCACGGCTTCCGGACTTCGATGAACTGAAGCCCCGCGCTACCGAAAAATCGTTTAACTCATTGAAACTCAAGGAGTTTTCCGTTTCGGCTGCGCCGGAAGTGGGGCGAATTATAGACGTCTGGAATCTGCCGTCAACACTTAATTTCAGCTTTATTCGGATTTCAGCGTGATACGCGCGAAAGCCTTCTTACCAGCCTGACATACGTGAGTAGCGCCCAGCTTATATAGGAAGGTGCGATCAACCACCTCACCATCGATACGCACGCCACCCGAGCTCAGGAGATCACGCGCCACAGCGGCGTTCTTGACCAAGCCAGCCTTATTAAGAACAGCCGCAATCGGCATATCTTCAGCCGCAGCCAATTCGATCTCCGGTAGATCATCCGGCAACTCGCCATCCTTCATGCGGTTACCCGCCGCACGATGGGCGTTGGCCGCCGCTTCTTCACCGTGGAAACGAGCGACGATTTCCTCGGCCAGCTTGATCTTGATGTCCCGCGGATTGGCCCCCGCCTCGACATCGGCACGGAAAGCGTTGATCTCATCCATGGAACGGAAACTCAGCAACTCGAAGTAACGCCACATCAACGCATCCGGAATGGAAACCAACTTTCCGTACATAACGCCCGGCGCTTCCTGGATACCAACATAGTTGCCCAGCGACTTGGACATCTTCTTCACGCCATCCAGCCCTTCCAGCAACGGCATGGTCAAGATGCATTGAGCTTCCTGACCATAACCGCGCTGCAGTTCGCGCCCCATCAGCAGGTTGAACTTCTGGTCCGTACCGCCCAACTCAACGTCAGCCCGCAATGCGACCGAGTCGTATCCCTGCACCAGCGGATAGAGGAATTCATGGATGGCGATGGGCTGACTGGTGGTGTAGCGCTTATCGAAGTCATCGCGCTCAAGCATACGAGCCACGGTGTACTGGGAGGTCAAGCGAATGAAGTCCGCCGGCCCCATCTTGTCCATCCAAGTGGAGTTGAAAGCCACCTCGGTCTTGGCCGGATCAAGAATCTTGAAAACCTGCGCCTTGTAGGTCTCGGCATTCTCGAGAACCTGTTCACGGGTCAGCGGTGGACGAGTCGCACTCTTGCCACTCGGATCGCCGATCATCCCGGTGAAGTCACCGATCAGGAAGATGACCTGGTGCCCCAAGTCCTGGAACTGGCGCAGCTTATTAATAAGTACGGTATGCCCCAGGTGCAGATCGGGCGCCGTCGGGTCGAAACCGGCCTTGATACGCAGCGGCTGCCCACGCTTGAGCTTTTCGATCAGCTCGGACTCGACCAACAGTTCTTCCGCACCACGTTTGATCAGCGCTAGCTGCTCTTCAACCGACTTCATAACAGACCCGCAAGGCTCAGATTCAAAGGGCCCCAACCATACAATATCGCGCACCAAATACAAGGCTTGCCCGGCACGCGGACGCCAATCCACGGGCAGAGCGTCCGCGGGCTTGCTTCGAAGGGGATTTGGTTATATTTTATACAGTTATTTCATCTTCATCATGTCATTCATCTTTTCCAATTCATCTTTTCAAAAGTCAAATTACCTATGACCACCGAACCGTCTAAAGCGCCACCGCTTTACCCGAAGACCCACCTGCTTGCTGCAAGTGGTATCGCCGCCCTCCTTAGCCTGGCGCTCCTGGTGTTCCCCTCCAGTGACGTGGAAGCAAAAAAGACGACGCTGAGCCTTGAACTGGAAAGCCCTGCTGAACAACTGACACAAGAACAAGACGCTGCCGAAGCCGTCCAAGCCACAAACGAACCGGCAGCCTCCCCTTTTGCGCAGATTGAAAACAACGCCGACGACGCCTCCGAGACCGCTCAGGCCGTTGCTCCTGCGGTCGAGGAAAAGAAAGGACCGGACCATCGCGAAGTGATTGTCGCCAAAGGCGACACCCTCTCTACGCTCTTTGAAAAAGTGGGCCTGCCTTCGACATCGGTCCACGAAATCCTGGCCAGCGACAAGCAAGCCAAGCAGTTCACTCAACTGCAGCGCGGCCAGAAGCTCGAATTCGAACTCACCCCAGACGGCCAACTGAACAACCTGCACACCAAGTTGAGCGACCTGGAAAGCATCACCCTGACCAAGAATGACAAAGGCTATGTATTCAACCGCGTCATCGCCAAGCCAACCGTTCGCTCGGCATATGTACATGGCGTGATCAACAGCTCGCTGTCGCAATCGGCAGCCCGGGCCGGCCTGTCCCACAGCCTGACCATGGACATGGCCAACGTATTTGGCTACGACATCGACTTCGCCCAGGATATTCGCCAGGGCGACGAGTTCGACATCATCTACGAGCAAAAGGTGGTCAACGGCAAAAGCGTCGGCAACGGCCCGATCCTGTCCGCACGCTTCACCAACCGTGGCAAGACGTACACTGCGGTGCGCTACACCAATAAACAGGGCAACAGCAGCTATTACACGGCGGACGGCAACAGCATGCGCAAGGCATTCATTCGTACGCCGGTTGATTTTGCCCGCATCAGCTCCAAGTTTTCCGCTGGCCGCAAGCACCCGATCCTGAACAAGATTCGCGCCCACAAAGGCGTCGACTACGCCGCACCGCGGGGCACGCCGATCAAGGCTGCCGGCGATGGCAAGGTCCTGTTGGCCGGCCGCCGCGGCGGCTATGGCAACACGGTGATCATCCAGCACGGCAACACTTACCGGACGCTGTACGGCCACATGCAGGGCTTTGCCAAAGGCGTGAAGACTGGCGGCACCGTGAAGCAAGGCCAGGTGATCGGTTATATCGGAACCACCGGCCTGTCCACCGGACCGCACCTGCACTATGAATTCCAGGTCAATGGCGTCCACGTCGATCCACTGGGTCAGAAACTGCCGATGGCCGATCCGATCGCCAAGTCCGAGCGCGCCCGCTTCCTGGCTCAGAGCCAACCGCTGATGGCACGCATGGATCAAGAGAAAGCTACCCTGCTCGCCTCGAGCAAGCGCTAAGCCATGGCGCTTTATATCGGTGTGATGTCCGGGACCAGCCTCGACGGCCTGGATATCGCACTGGTCGAACTGGCTCCGGCGATCAAACTGGTCGCCACACACTACATACCCATGCCCGCGTCCCTGCGGGCCGAATTGCTCGAATTGTGCAGCAGCGGGCCCGATGAGATCGCCCGCTCCGCCATCGCCCAGCAGAACTGGGTAACGCTGGCCGCACAGGGCGTTCACACCGTGCTCAACGAGCAGCAACTCAAACCACAAGACATTACGGCGATTGGCAGCCATGGCCAGACCATTCGCCATGAGCCGGCGCGGGGCTTTACCGTGCAGATCGGCAATCCGGCGCTGCTCAGTGAGTTGACCGGAATCAGCATCGTCAGCGACTTCCGCAGCCGCGATGTCGCCGCCGGTGGGCAAGGTGCGCCCCTGGTACCGGCGTTTCACGAAGCATTGTTTGAAGAGCGAACTGGCAAGCGGGCCGTATTGAATGTCGGTGGCTTCAGTAATCTCAGCCTGATCGAGCCAGGAAAGCCCGTTGCCGGCTTCGATTGCGGCCCCGGCAACGTCTTGCTCGACGCCTGGATACATCAGCAGAAAGGTGAGCACTTTGACCACGACGGCCAATGGGCCGCCAGTGGCAACATCGAACCCACCCTGTTGAGAACACTGCTCGGTGATCCCTTCTTCGTGACCACGGGCCCCAAGAGTACAGGGCGAGAGGTATTCAACCTGCCTTGGCTGGCCCGGCACCTGTCGCACCTGCCGACCTTCCCCCCCGAGAACGTGCAGGCCACACTGCTAGAACTGTCGGCGGTGACCATCGTCGACGCCTTGCGACAGGCCCAGTCAGACACCGAAGAGCTGCTGGTTTGCGGCGGCGGCGCGCACAACCAAGCGCTGATGACGCGCTTGGCCGAGTTACTGCCGCAGACCCGCGTCAGCAGTACGGCGGTGTACGGCGTCGATCCGGACTGGGTGGAGGCCATGGCATTCGCCTGGCTGGCCCATTGCTGCCTTCATGGCATTCCCGGCAACCGCCCAAGCGTGACCGGCGCCCGAGGTCTTCGCGTACTCGGCGCCATCTACCCCGCTTGAGCCTATGAATCGCAGACAACAAAACGCCGCAGGGCCGTAAGGCACTGCGGCGTTTTTATTGAAGCAATCAGATCGAGAACGAAGAACCGCACCCACACGTCGTGGTGGCGTTAGGATTCTTGATCACGAAACGCGAACCTTCCAAGCCTTCCTGATAATCCACCTCGGCACCCGCCAGGTACTGGAAGCTCATTGGATCGACCACCAGGCTGACGCCTTCGCGCTCCACGATGGTGTCGTCCTCGGCCACTTCCTCATCGAAAGTGAAGCCGTACTGGAAACCGGAACAACCGCCGCCCGTTACAAATACGCGCAGCTTCAAACGATCATTGCCCTCTTCATCGACCAGGCTCTTCACCTTGTGCGCAGCACCGTGGGTAAATTGCAAAGCCGTGGGGGTGAAGGTTTCGACGCTCATGCTGAATATCTCCCGGCGTTTACGCCGCCATAATGCGTGATGGCGGGCATTATCCGCTTCTCCTACCAAATCGGTCAACTATTAGAAGCGCGGCGGCAAGCTTCAGGTTTCAGGCTGGAGTCTTGCCGCTTTCAAACGGCTTTAAGGCAACATCCCCGCGTGGGACAACCCCAGGCGCTCATCCAGCCCGAACAGGATGTTCATGTTCTGCACCGCCTGGCCCGATGCACCCTTGACCAGGTTATCGATGACCGACAACACCACCACCAGTTCACCATCCTGCGGACGGTGCACGGCGATACGGCAAACGTTCGCGCCACGCACACTGCGGGTTTCCGGATGACTGCCAGCCGGCATGACGTCCACGAACGGTTCGTTGGCATAGCGTTTTTCGAACAACGCCTGCAAGTCTACCGAGCGATCGACGACGGTTGCGTAGAGAGTGGAGTGGATACCGCGAATCATCGGCGTCAGGTGCGGGACGAAGGTCAGGCCGACGTCCTTGCCCGCGGCACGGCGCAGGCCCTGGCGGATTTCCGGCAAATGCCGGTGACCTTTGACGGCATAGGCCTTCATGCTCTCCGATGTTTCGGAGTACAGCGAGCCTACGCTGGCGCCACGCCCGGCACCGCTGACACCGGATTTACAGTCGGCGATCAAGCGCGACGCATCGGCCAGGCCTGCTTCGAGCAGCGGCAGGAAGCCCAACTGTGTTGCCGTTGGATAGCAACCCGGCACCGCGATCAGTCGCGCCTGCTTTATTTTTTCGCGGTTGACTTCCGGCAGGCCGTAGACGGCTTCTTCGAGCAACTGCGGCGCACCGTGGGGCTGGCCGTACCATTTGGCCCACTCGTCCGCATCCTGCAGGCGGAAGTCCGCCGACAGGTCGATGACCTTGGTCCCCGCAGCCAGCAGATCACCCGCCAGGGCGTGGGCAACTCCGTGAGGCGTGGCGAAGAACACCACGTCGCAGGCGCCAAGGGTCTCGATGTCTGGAACACTGAAAGCCAGGCCATCGTAGTGGCCTCGCAGGTTCGGATACAGGTCGGCGACAGCCAGGCCAGCCTCGGATCGCGAGGTAATGACCACTACCTCAGCTTGCGGATGCTGTGCCAACAGACGCAGCAGTTCGACACCGGTGTAACCCGTGCCGCCGACGATACCGACCTTGACCATAAACCTGCCCTCAACGAACCCACTGGAAAGCCGTCGATGATAGGGGGCGCGCGGCGCCGCGACAACCGCCAAGGTGACGTGTGGCCGCTCTAACCTCTACTATCGGGCTACCGTGAATCTGGGAATAACTCAAAATGCTCTATCTGTGGCTCAAAGCACTTCACATCGTCAGCATGGTCTGCTGGTTCGCAGGGCTGTTCTACCTGCCTCGGCTGTTCGTCTATCACGCCCAAAGCGAGGACAGCGTCAGCCAGGAACGCTTCAGCGTGATGGAGCGCAAGTTGTATCGCGGCATCATGGGCCCGGCAATGATCGCCACCCTGGTGTTCGGCATCGGGCTGCTAAGCCTGAACGCCGGTGCGTATTTCACCCAGGGTGGCTGGATGCACGCCAAACTGACGCTGGTGGTGCTGCTGATCGGTTATCACCACATGTGCGGCGCCCAGGTAAAACGCTTCGCCCGTGGCGAAAACACCCGCAGCCATGTCTTTTATCGCTGGTTCAATGAAGTGCCGGTTCTGATATTGCTGGCTATTGTAATTCTGGTCGTGGTTCGCCCGTTCTAGGACAAAGCCCAACCTTCCAATCGGCACTACTTTATCCGGGGTACTTCTCATGTCGCTGCCCGCTCTGCTCGAACAACGCCTGCGCCTGCCCGTCGTGGCGGCGCCGATGTTCCTGATTTCCAATCCACACCTGGTACTGGCCTGCTGCCGAAATGGAATCGTCGGCAGCTTTCCCGCACTGAACCAGCGCGAAAGCAGCGGCTTCAAGGCCTGGCTGGAGGAAATCGAAGCCGGCCTGGCAATACTGGAGAATCCGGCCCCCTACGCCGTCAACCTGATCGTCCATCACAGCAACCCGCGTCTTCAGGCCGATCTGGCGATCTGCATCGAACACAAGGTGCCGATCGTCATCACCAGCCTGGGCGCGGTCAAGGAACTGGTGGACGCCGTGCACGGCTATGGTGGCCTGGTGTTCCACGACGTCACCACGCGGCGCCACGCCGAGAAAGCAGCCGAAGCCGGCGTCGATGGCCTGATCGCCGTGGCGGCCGGCGCCGGGGGCCATGCGGGAACCTGGAGCCCTTTCTCGCTGGTCGCCGAGATCCGCCAGTTCTTCGATAAAACCCTGCTGCTGGCGGGCTGTCTGAACCACGGCCATCAGATACTGGCCGCCCAGTTGCTCGGGGCGGACCTGGCCTATTTCGGGACACGCTTCATCGGCACCCGCGAAAGCCATGCGCCCGACGCCTATAAAGAGATGTTGCTCACATCCAGAGCCGCAGACATCGTGCATACTCCTGCGGTGTCCGGGGTGCCGGCCAGCTTCATGCGACAGAGCCTGGAAAACGCCGGCTTCGACCTCGCCGCCTTGCAAGGCAAAGGCGAAGTCGACTTTGGCTCGAAGCTCAAGCCGCTGAACGATGAGGCCAAGGCCTGGAAAACCGTGTGGTCCGCCGGCCAAGGCGTGGGGGAAATCCATGATCTGCCCAGCGTCGATGAGTTGGTGGCCCGACTGGACAAAGAATACCGCCAGGCGCAAGCCCGGGCGACGCAGCTCGGCGGGCAATGGCCTCGCTGAACTGCCCCGATCAAAAAACGCTGCATAACCATTTAGAGACAAGGATGCCGGGCATGAGTGAAACCCGTTTCAATATCGTATTCGACGGAGCCCTGATGCCGGGCGTCGATACCACCACAGCCAAACTCAACCTCGCCGAGTTGTTCAAGAGCGATGTCAGCGCCATCGAGCGGTTGTTCAGTGGCCGCAAGGTTGCGCTCAAAAGCAACCTGTCCGAAAGCGAAGCCCAGAAATACCTGGAAGCGCTGAACAAAAGCGGAATCGATGCCCGGATCGAGGCAGAGCCATCTCTGCAGCTGGATCTCGGCGAAGTGCAGGACTCGCCCCAGCAGCCAGACGCACGCCATTCTGATGCGCTGATTGACCCCGTCTCCCCCTACGCCCCCCCTCGGGCCGACGTTGGCGAAAGTCTCGCCACCTACAGCACCCTCAAACCCTTCAGTTTCGAAGGCCGTATCGGGCGCCTGCGCTACCTGGCCTGGACCATGGTCCTGACACTCGCCATGTTGCCCGTCATCGGCATCGCCTTCTGGTACAGCCTGTCATGGGTCCTCGCTTCGAACTCGCTGGCGGCCATGATCGTCGGCGGGTTGATCGGCGGGGCCATTTTCCTCGGCTTTGCCTTCGTGAGCATCCAGTTCAGCGTCCAGCGCCTGCATGACATTGGCTGGTCCGGCTGGCTGTGGTTGCTCAACCTGGTGCCGTTCGTAGGCAGCGTGTTCCCGCTCGTGATGATCTGCGCGCCAGGCAACGACGGCCCCAACCGCTACGGCCCACCGCCACCGCCCAACAGCACCGCGGTCAAGGTCCTGTCGTGGCTATGGGTCGCGCTGATCGTCCTGATGATCGTTGGCGCCGTGGCCGGAGCCTTCAGCGGCCTCTCCGAGGACTACGACACCAGTTCCCTGAGCAGCTACGAAAGCAGTGAATCCAGCGACGAGACCAGCGCAGAACCCGCTGCCGAGGCAGCCGAGCCCGCCTCTCCTTCTGTAGACTATGAAGAGGAACAAGAGGAACAATAAGCGCGCTGCGTACCGGTGACAGCCCAGTCCACTGGCGGCGGGCTGTTGCGATGGAGAACTGCATGACCCGTTACGCTCTGATCACTGGCGCTTCCAGCGGCATAGGCCTGGCCATGGCCGAAGCGCTGGCCCGGCGCGGTCGCGACCTGATACTGGTGGCCCGACAGCGTGATCGGCTGGAAAGTATTGCCATTGAACTGACCCAGCGCTTTGGCGTAGAGGTGTTGTTCCGGGCCTGCGACCTGGGCGAACCGTTGAGGCTTTCAGGTTTTCTCCTGGAGCTGGAGGAAGGCGAGCGGCAAATCGACTTGCTGGTCAATTGTGCGGGCATCGGCACCTGCGGCCCGTTCCTGGGCCAGGACTGGATGACCGAACAGGACCTGATCGAAGTGAACATCCTCGCCCTGACGCGCATTTGCCACGCCGTCGGCAACAGCATGGCCTTGCAGGGTGGCGGCCAGATCCTCAACGTGGCATCGACGGCCGCGTTCAAGCCCGGCCCATGGATGAGCACCTATCACGCCAGCAAGGCCTACGTGCTGCACTTCTCCGAGGCCCTGCGGGTCGAACTGAAAAAGTGTGCGATCAAGGTCTCGGTGCTTTGCCCCGGCCCGACCCGTACCGGTTTTTTCGCCAGGGCGCAGATGCACGAGCAACACCTCACCCACGACAAGCACCTGATGAGCCCGGAAGAAGTCGCGCTGTACGCCGTGCGTGCGCTGGACAAAAACACCGCCATCATCATTCCCGGACGCCGCAACCGCTGGTTGGCCGCCTTGCCACGCCTGGGCTCGCGGTGGCTGGTCCGGACCCTCGCCGGCAGGACCAACAAGGCCTACTGCCCGCGCTGATCTGCCGAACGTTTAAAAACCCAGGCTCGCCGACCGAGCCTTCAGTACACTCGACCTCGACCCACTCAACGGAGAAACAGCTGTGGATACTCTGTTTACCAAGATCATCAACCGGGAAATCCCGGCGAAGATCATTTACGAGGATGACCAGGTCCTGGCCTTCCACGACATCGCCCCCCAGGCGCCGGTGCATTTTCTGGTCATTCCGAAAAAACCGATTCGCACCCTCAATGACCTGACCGAAGCGGACAAAGGCCTAGCCGGGCACATTCTGTTCACCGCCCAGCGCCTGGCGCTTGAACTGGGCTGCGAGGAAGGCTTTCGCGTGGTGATGAACTGCAATGAACTCGGTGGACAGACCGTCTATCACATTCATATGCACGTGCTGGGACAGCGCCAGATGAACTGGCCGCCGGGTTGATAACCCTGACCCAACGCAAATCACCGGCGGCCGATTGAGTTAAACTGGCCGCTGTTTTTTCCCGGAGGTACGCATGACTACCCAACGTCACTACTCGCCGATTGACCGCCTGCTGCTGCAAGCCGATACCGCGATGCGCACGCTATTGCCCTTCAGTGGCCAACCGTATCGGCCATCGCCGGCTATCGTGCAGCCGGACGCCCAGCTCAGTGACGAGCAGACCCGCCACGTGGCTGGCCTGATGCGAATCAACCACACCGGTGAAGTCTGCGCCCAGGCCTTGTACCAAGGCCAGGCGTTGACCGCGAAATTGCCCCGGGTGCGCGAGGCCATGGAGCATGCCGCCGAAGAGGAAATCGACCACCTGGTCTGGTGCGAACAACGCATTCGCCAACTGGGCAGCCACACCAGCGTGCTGAATCCGCTGTTCTACGGCATGTCATTCGGCATCGGTGCCGTGGCCGGGTTGATCAGCGACAAGGTCAGCCTGGGGTTCGTCGCCGCGACCGAGCATCAGGTGTGCAAGCACCTCAATGAACACCTGGAGCAACTCCCCGCCGAGGATGAAAAATCCCGCGCGATTCTGGAGCAGATGCGCAAGGACGAAGAACACCACGCCGAAAGCGCGCTAGAGGCCGGCGGCTTCCGCTTCCCGGCCCCCGTGAAGTTCGGCATGAGCTTGCTGGCCAAGGTCATGACCAAGAGCACCTACCGGATCTGACAAGGCCAATGTTCGCGTGGCAACGGCGTTTTCGCCCTTGCCACGATGAACTCAGCTCGATCAGCCCAGCTCGATGATTTCGTAATCGTGGGTGATTTCAACGCCCGCAGCGCCGAGCATGATCGAAGCCGAGCAATACTTCTCGGCAGACAACTCGATGGCCCGCTTGACCTGGGCTTCCTTCAGCGCACGCCCTTTCACCACGAAATGCATGTGGATCTTGGTAAACACTTTCGGATCTTCCGTGGCGCGCTCCGCTTCCAGGAACGCTTCACAACTTTCGACGGCCTGGCGCGACTTCTTGAGAATGCTGACCACGTCGAAGTTACTGCAACCGCCTACGCCCAGCAGGAGCATTTCCATTGGCCGGACACCCAGGTTCCGACCACCGGCATCGGGCGGGCCATCCATGACGACCACGTGACCACTGCCCGACTCACCGAGGAACATGGCTTCGCCAGCCCATTGGATGCGTGCCTTCATCGCCAAGACTCCACTGTCTAAAAAAGGGTCGCCAGCTTAGCACAGCCCTCCGTTGTGGCTGCTTTTGCCTTACGTCGCCTGACGATTACGTCCCTGAGTAAATTCTCGAATCAATTTTGAGTGCCTCTGTTAAGCTGGCGCCAACTCGCTGGCTTATTGCCAGCTTTCAGCGATTGTCATCGCGTCCATAAAAAACCAAACCTCATACCGCGCCGTTTTTCGGGACACAACCATGGTTGCCATTACTCCCACGCTCAAGATCAAGAATCTCGACAAGCTCTTGATGCATTGCCAGCGCCGTCGCTATCCCGCCAAACACAACATCATTTGCGCAGGGGACCGCTCGGACACGTTGTTTTTCATCATCAAGGGATCGGTCACCATCCTGATCGAGGATGACGATGGGCGGGAGATGATCATCGCCTACCTCAACTCCGGGGACTTTTTCGGTGAGCTGGGGTTGTTCGAGCAGGCAGGCAAGGAACAGCAGCGCAGTGCCTGGGTGCGGACCAAGATCGAATGTGAAGTCGCGGAAATCAGCTACACGAAATTCCGAGAACTGTCCCTGCAAGACCCGGACATTCTTTACGTCCTCAGCGGACAAATCGCACAGCGCCTGCGCAACACAACGCGCAAGGTCGGCGACCTGGCCTTTTTCGACGTGACGGGACGCGTAGCCCGTTGCCTGCTGGACCTGTGCAAGCAGCCCGACGCCATGACCCACCCCGACGGCATGCAGATCAAGGTCACCCGGCAGGAGATCGGCCGGATCGTTGGCTGCTCCCGGGAAATGGTCGGCCGTGTGCTGAAGGATCTGGAAGAGCGCAACCTGGTCGACGTCAAAGGCAAGACCATGGTGGTGTTCGGAACGCGTTAACCGCCAAGCAGTTCGGTCAACAACGCCCGGTACAACGCATCGAGCCGCTCCAACGCCTCGGGCGCGGGGAATTTCTCATGCAGCGCAATGTGGCTTTCGGCACGCACTCGCTGTTCCAGGCCACAGGCCTGGTTGAAGCGATTGACCGCCGCAACCATGGACTCACGCTCGTTTTCCAGCAGAAGTGCGCCATGAACCAGGCCCACCGGACGCTGGCCGCCCTTGCTTTGGCGCCAGCGCTGAGCGGTGCCGACCATCTTGCGGCCATCGAGGTTGACGTTGAATCGACCGTCGCAGAACGCCCCCTCCACCTCACCCAGGGAAGCCACGCCGCCCAGCTCATCCAGCAACTGGCAGATGGGCTCGCACAACCGACGGTAGGCCGTTTCGATGCGGCCGTGATCGCCCTCGCTGCGCGGCGGCGCGTAGACCAGGGCGATATTGACCGTGGCAGAAGACTGCGGCACCGGCTCCCCCCCCGTTTCACGCAAGAGCACCGGCCAGCCGTGGGCCGCTGATACCGCGCTGGCGTGTTCAAAGCCGGGCAGGCGACTCAAGCGCCGCGGCATGACCAGCGCGCGGTCACTGGGCTGCCAGAACAACAGGCCGAACTCGGCATCGCCCGCGCAAATGCTGGCGAGCAGATCCTGTTCGGCTTGCAGGCCCGCTTCGACGGCCAAGGAAATCACCGGCGACATGGGCCTCAGTCCAGCGTCGAGCCGCTGACCGGCAGGCCACGCTCAGGAAAGAACAGGCGTTGCAGCTCGGTGCCCGGGTTCTCGGCCCGCATGAACGCTTCACCCACCAGGAACGAATAGACGTCGCTGACTTCCATCAGCTCGACATCGGCGCGGTTGAGGATGCCACTTTCCGTGATGACGAGGCGGTCCCGCGGAATCCGCGGCAGCAGGTCGAGGGTGGTCTCCAGGCTGACTTCAAAGGTGTGCAGGTTGCGGTTGTTCACGCCCACCAGTTTGGTGTCGAGGGTTTTCAGCGCCCGCTCCAACTCGTCACCATCATGGACTTCCACCAGCACGTCCAGGCCCACGCCCTTGGCCACGGCGGCCAGCTCGGCCATCTTGACGTCGTCCAGGGCGGAGACGATCAACAGCACACAATCGGCGCCCAGCGCACGCGCTTCGACGATCTGATACGGGTCGATCATGAAGTCCTTGCGGATCACCGGCAACTTGCAGACCGCTCGCGCCTCCTGCAGATACGCGTCGGCGCCTTGGAAGAAGTCGACATCCGTCAGTACCGAAAGGCAGGTCGCCCCACCCTTCTCGTAGCTCTTGGCGATGTCGGCCGGGACAAAGTCCTCGCGAATAACGCCCTTGCTGGGAGAGGCTTTCTTGATTTCAGCGATGACCGCCGGTTGCTTTCTCTTGGCCTGTTCGATCAGTGCCTGGGCAAACCCCCGGGGCGCATCCGCCGAGCGGGCCAGGCCTTCCAATTCGGCCAGGCTGACCCGAGCACGGCGCTCGGCCACTTCTTCAGCCTTGCGAGCCAGGATGTTTTCCAGAACCGTTGGCACACTCATCCTTCGTTCTCCACTTTGAATACGGCGGTAAATGCACCCAGTTCCTCGAGCTTTTCCCTCGCCAGGCCGGTGTGCAGCGCATCATGGGCCAGCTCGACGCCTTGCTTGAGGCTGCTGGCGTGGTCCGCCGCGTACAGCGCAGCGCCGGCATTGAGCACGATCATCTCGGCGGCTTTCTGGCCATTCTCGGTCTTGCGGCGGCCCAGGGCATCGCGGATCAGCTCCAGGGATTGGGCCGGGCCGTCGACCGCCAGGCCGTGCAAGCTCTGGCTCTTCATACCCAGGTCTTCAGGTTCGACCCAATACTCGCTGATCTGATCATTTTTTAGTTCGGCCACGAAAGTGGGGGCCGCCAGGCTGAACTCATCCAGGCCATCCTTCGAATGAACCACCAGGACATGCTTGCTGCCCAGACGCTGCAGGACTTCAGCCAATGGCCGGCACAGCGCCTGGCTGAAGACCCCGACCACCTGATGTTTCACGCCGGCCGGATTCGTAAGCGGGCCGAGCATGTTGAACAATGTGCGCAACCCCAGGTCGCGGCGCGGCGCGGCGGCGTGCTTCATGGCGCTGTGGTGGGTCTGGGCGAACATGAAACCGATGCCGACGTTGTCGATGCAACGGGCCACCTGGACCGGCGTCAGGTTCAGGTAGATCCCGGCCGCTTCGAGCAGATCGGCGCTGCCGCTCTTGCCCGACACCGCGCGATTGCCGTGCTTGGCAACGGTGCAGCCGGCCGCTGCGACGACGAACGCCGACGCGGTGGAAACGTTGAAGATATTAGCGCCATCGCCGCCGGTGCCCACGACGTCAACGACGCCGTCCAGAGTCTTGAGTTCGACCTTGTCGGCGAGTTCGCGCATGACCGAGACCGCGCCGACGATTTCATCGATGCTCTCGCTCTTCATGCGCATGGCCATCATGAATGCGCCAATCTGCGCATCCGTGCATTGCCCGGTCATGATTTCGCGCATCACGTCGCGCATCTCATCGGTGCTCAAGTCGAGATGGCCGACGATACGGCTCAGGGCTGTCTTGATATCCATGAAAAGTCCTTAGCGCGTGCCGCCGGTTTGTTTGAGGAAATTGGCGAACAGCTCGTGGCCCTGCTCGGTGAGAATAGACTCGGGATGAAATTGCACACCCTCGATGTTTAACGTCTTGTGTCGCAGCCCCATGATTTCGTCCACAGAACCGTCGTCGAGCTGGGTCCAGGCCGTCAACTCCAGGCAATCGGGCAAGGTCTCGCGCTTGACGATCAGGGAGTGGTAGCGGGTAACGGTCAGCGGCCGGTTCAGGCCCTCGAAGACGCCCTTGTCCTCGTGGAATACCGGGCTAGTCTTACCGTGCATGACTTGCCGGGCGCGCACCACATCGCCGCCGAACGCCTGGCCGATGGACTGGTGGCCCAGGCAGACGCCCAGGATCGGCAGCTTGCCGGCGAAATACTTGATGGCTTCGATGGAGACGCCCGCTTCGGTCGGCGTGCACGGGCCGGGGGAGACAACGATGCGCTCAGGCTTGAGGGCTTCGATTTCGGCGATGGTCAATTCGTCGTTGCGCACGACCTTGACCTCGGCGCCCAGCTCGCCAAGGTACTGCACAACGTTGTAGGTAAAAGAGTCGTAGTTATCGATCATCAGCAACATGGCGTAAGCAACCTATTGAATTCACTGACTTTAAATACAGCCTTCGGAGAGTGACCCGCGCGGTGTTGCGCTTGGCAGGGCACGTGGCACCCCGGCAAAGCGGCTTTCAAGCGGGTAAAGAAGGCAAATCGGTACAGGTCCGGCGAGGCCGGCGGAGAATGTTCAGGCGCGCCAACGCCAGCGGGCGTGTGCCTTGATCATTTGATCCAGAAGTTTGCTGACAATCGACACAAGGGAAGTCTCGTTCATACGTCCCGGCACAGTAGCCTAGCTGGGCTGAGCACGCAATATGACCGATCCCGAAGGTCCTTGAAACAATCGCGGCAGCGCGGACAGATGGCAAAACGCCGGAAGTTTTTGGTACTGTCGTTTCGTTTGCCAAACAACAATAAGATAAAAACGGATTTTCCCATGATCAAAAAGACGCTGTTCGTACCGATTGCCAGTTGTCTGCTGGCGATGGCCTGCGCCCAGGCGAGCGCCGCATCCACCCCCTATTCCAAGTTCATCGTGTTCGGTGACAGCCTCAATGATGCCGGCCAATTCGCCGACCCCAATGGCCCACCTGGCTCGACCGAGCGCTACACCAACCGAACCGGCCCGAACTACACGAACGGCAGCGGCGAAGCCTATTCCGCCAACTCGACCCAACTGCTCGGCGGGCGCCTGGGTTATTCCGCCGACGAAACCGCCGCCTCCACCTCGGCGGTCCGCGCCAACGAGGGGCTCGCCGATGGCAATAACTGGGCGGTGGGCGGTTATCGCACCGACCAGATCCTGGAGTCGATTACCGGTGTGTCCGATACCGGCGAACGCAGCCGCCCTGGCTACTTGCAGTCCAATGGTCTGCGGGCCGATCCGAATGCGCTGTATTACCTTTCCGGGGGTGGCAACGACTTCCTCCAGGGCCGGGTCCTGAACACCGCGCAGGCGCAGGCCGCTGCCGACCGCCTGGCCGACAGCGTCCAGGTGCTGCAAACGGCCGGTGCCCGCTATGTGATGGTCTGGCTACTGCCCGACCTGGGCCTGACCCCAGCGCTCAATGGCGGTCCGCTGCAGGACGTCTTCTCGCAACTGGGCAACGACTTCAACCAGCAACTGGTCACTCGATTGCAGGGCATCGACGCCGAAGTCATCCCGCTGAACATTCCGCTGCTGTTGCGCGAAAGCTTCGCCGACCCGGCACGGTTCGGCCTCGCCACCGGCGAGAACCTCACCGCCACCTGCTTCAGCGGCAATAACTGCACGGAAAACCCCACCTATGGCATCAACAGTGCCACACCTGATCCCACCAAGTTGATCTACAACGACGCCGTCCACCCGACCGAGACCGGGCAAAAGCTGATCGCCGACTACGCCTATTCCCTGCTCGCAGCACCCTGGGAGCTGACCTTGCTGCCGGAAATGGCCCACTCGACCCTGCGCGCCCACCAGGATGAATTGCGCAGCCAGTGGCAATCGGATTGGGAGAACTGGCAGGCAGTCGGCCAATGGCGAGCGATTGTTGCAGGCGGCGGCCAGCATCTGGATGTCGACAGCCAGAGCAGCGGCGCCAGCGCCGATGGCAGCGGCTATAGCCTGAACATCGGCGGCAGCTATCGCCTCAACGAAGCGTGGCGCGTGGGTGTCGCGGCAGGCCTCTACCGCCAGGACATGGACGCCGGCCACAACGATTCGAACTACAAGCTCAACAGTTATCTGGCGACCGCTTTCGCCCAGTTCCAGCAGAATCGCTGGTGGGCCGACGCGGCACTGACCGGTGGCAAGCTCGACTACGACAGCCTGGAGCGCAAGTTCGACCTGGGCGTCAACGAGGCGCAGGAAAAAGGCGACACCGACGGTCACCTGTGGGCATTCAGCACCCGCGTGGGCTATGACATCGCCCAGCCGGGCAGCGAATGGCACCTGTCACCGTTCATCAGCGCCGACTATGCGAAGGTGGAAGTCGACGGTTATTCCGAGAAGAGCAACCGTTCCACCGCCCTGACCTTCGACGACCAGACTCGCGACTCGAAGCGCCTGGGCATTGGCTTGCAAGGCAAATACAACCTCACTCGCCAGACCCAGGTGTTTGGTGAATACGCCCACGAACGCGAGTACGAAGACGACACGCAGAAGGTGAACATCGCCCTCAACAGCCTGCCGGCCAACGACTTCACGCTTGAAGGCTATACGCCACAGAGCCACTTGAATCGCCTGAGCCTGGGGGTCAGCCACAAGTTGACCAACGACCTGGCGCTGCGGGGCGGCTATACGTTGCGCAAGGATGATGACATGACCCAGCAAGGGGTGAGCGTGGGCGTCAGCCTGGACTTCTGATCGAGAGAACCTGTGGGAGCGAGCTTGCTCGCGATTGCGGACTGTCAGTCAACTGGTTGGTTGAATATGACGGCCTCATCGCGAGCAAGCTCGCTCCCACACATTGATCGAGTTGTTGAAGGGGTTTCAATCGCTCGAAGTCTGTTCGGCCAGCGCCACGGCACGGAACATCGCACGACGCTTGTTCAGGGTTTCTTCCCATTCCAGCGCCGGTACCGAGTCGGCGACGATGCCACCACCGGCCTGCACGTGCAGTTCACCGTTCTTGATTACCGCCGTGCGAATGGCAATGGCGGTGTCCATGTTGCCGTTCCAGGCGAAGTAACCCACCGCCCCGCCATACACGCCACGCTTGACCGGTTCGAGTTCGTCGATGATTTCCATCGCGCGGATTTTCGGCGCGCCGGACAAAGTGCCCGCCGGCAGGATCGCCCGCAAGGCGTCCATCGCCGTCAGCCCGGCCTTCAGTTGGCCGGTGACGTTGGACACGATGTGCATCACATTGGAATAGCGCTCGATGACCATTTTCTCGGTGAGTTTCACCGAGCCGACTTCCGACACCCGTCCGGTGTCGTTGCGCCCCAGGTCGATCAGCATCAGGTGCTCGGCGATTTCCTTGGCGTCCGACAGCAGGTCATCTTCCAGCGCCCGGTCGGCTTCCTCGGTGGCGCCGCGGGGGCGCGTACCGGCGATCGGCCGCACGGTGATCAGGTTGTCTTCGACCCGAACCAGCACTTCCGGCGAACTGCCCACGACATGGAAGTCGCCGAAGTTGAAGAAGTACATGTAGGGCGTCGGGTTGAAGCAGCGCAGTGCCCGATACAGGTCGATGGGCGCCGCCTTGAAGTCGATGGACATTCGCTGCGACGGCACGACCTGCATGCAGTCACCGGCCAGGATGTATTCCTTGATGGTGTCGACGGCCCGCTCGTAATCAGCCTGGGTGAAGCTTGAACGGAACACCGGGTCGGCCGCCGACTGCTTGCTGAAATCCAGGCCAGGGCGCGGCGTGATCGGCTGGCGGAGCTTTTCCAACAACGCTTGCAGGCTTTGTTGGCCTTGCTCGTAGGCATCTTCGTGCGACGGATCGGCGAGGACGATCGCGTGCATCTTGCCGGCCAGGTTGTCGAAGACGACGACCGCGTCGGACACCATCAGCAGGATGTCCGGCACGCCCAACGGATCGGGGTTCGGGCAGGTGCCGAGGCGCTTTTCCACGTAGCGCACGCAATCGTAGCCGAAGTATCCCACCAGGCCACCGTTGAAGCGCGGCAGCCCGGCAATGGTCGGCACGTTGTAGCGGGCCTTGAAGGTTTCGACGAAGGCCAGCGGGTCTTCAACCTCGTAGCTTTCGATCTCGACACCGTCATGGGTCACGCTGACACGATGGTCGTGAACCCGAAGCACCGTGCGGCACGGCAGGCCGATGATGGAGTAACGCCCCCACTTCTCGCCGCCCTGCACCGATTCGAGCAGGTAGGAATTGGGCTGGTCGGCCAGCTTGAGGTAGATCGACAACGGCGTGTCGAAGTCGGCCAGGGTTTCGCAGGCAAGCGGAATGCGGTTGTAGCCGGCAGCGGCTAGACGCAGGAATTCTTCGCGGATCATGGGGTGCCTCGTGGCAAGAGGAGCTGACAGTCAGGAATGCAAACGCGCCGGACAACCGGCAGGATCACGTCAGGCGCGCCAACGCCAGCGGGCCAGGGCCTTGATGACTTTCATCCAGAGTTTGCGAGTGACCACCACGATGGCGTTTCCAGAAGAGGATTGAACAGCATCGGGCAACGTTATCTCAGCGGCAGGGTCCAGGCAACCGGGAATTAGCAGGCGCAAATCGTCGATCACCAACGCGGGAAACTCTTCGGCGATGGGCCGGCCATGGTTGTAGCCATAACTGAGCGCCACGCACTTGACCCCCGCTGCTTTCGCCGCCAGCACATCGCTGCGCGAGTCACCGACGAACAGCGATTGGGACGCCGGGATGTTGGCCATTTTCATGACGAAGAACAGCGCCGCCGGATCGGGCTTTTTCTGCGGCAAGGTGTCGCCACCGATGATCCAGCGGAAATAGCGACCGATTTTCATCTGATCCAGCAACGGCGCGACGAAGCGTTCCGGCTTGTTGGTGATCAGCGCCATTTCCACACCCTGCTTTTGCAACCACTTGAGGGTGGAGCGCACGCCGGGGTAGACCACCGTCAGCGAATGATCGCCCTCATAGGCCTCATTGAACAGTTCCAGCGCCTGCTCGACCAGTGCGTCATCCACGCCCTCGGCGGCGATGTCATTGGCCAGGGCCCGACGCACCAGCATCGGCGCGCCGTTGCCGACCCAATGCCGGACCGCATCGAGGCCAGCCGGCGGACGCCCGAGCTTGAGCAACATGCTGTCCACGGCCGCCGCGAGGTCCGGGACCGAATCGACCAGAGTGCCATCGAGGTCGAACATCACCAGACGCGGCAGGCTGCCGGGGAACAGCTGCTCGAAACCGCTCATGGGCGTGCCAGGGCCAGTTCGGCGCGCATCTTGTCGATGACGTCCTTGTAGTCCGGGGCATTGAAGATCGCCGAGCCAGCGACAAAGGTATCGGCGCCGGCCAGGGCGATTTCGCGGATGTTGTTCACATTCACGCCGCCGTCGATTTCCAGGCGGATGTCACGGCCCGAGGCATCGATCAGCGCGCGGGCTTCTCGCAGTTTGTCGAGGGTGCCGGGAATGAACTTCTGCCCACCGAAGCCAGGGTTGACGCTCATGAGCAAGACCATGTCGACCTTGTCCATCACGTACTTGAGCACGTCCAGGGGCGTGGCCGGATTGAACACCAGGCCGGACTTGCAACCGCCCTCGCGGATCAACTGCAGGGAACGGTCGATGTGCTGGGTGGCTTCGGGGTGAAAGGTGATGTAGGTCGCGCCGGCTTCGATGAAGTCGCCGACGATGCGATCTACCGGGCTGACCATCAGGTGTGCGTCGATCGGCGCGGTGACGCCGTACTTGCGCAGCGCCGCGCAGACCATCGGACCGATGGTCAGGTTGGGCACGTAGTGATTGTCCATGACATCGAAGTGCACGATGTCGGCCCCGGCGGCCAGAACGTTGTCCACTTCCTCGCCCAGGCGGGCGAAGTCGGCGGAGAGAATCGACGGAGCAATAGCGAAGGGCTGCATGACGCACCTTTTTTGAGCGAAATCACGATGGCGCGCATTGTATACCGCAAGATTTGGCGCGCCCACCGTGACAGTCAATCAATACGCCGCGCGGTAGATCTTCTCGATATCCGCCGCGCTCAGCTTGCGCGGGTTGTTGCGCATCAGCCGCTCGATCCCGGCGGCTTCCACGGCCATGGCCGGAATCACATCTTCGGTCACGCCCAGGCCACTCATGCCCCGGGGGATCTCCACCGCGACACACAACGCAACCATGGCCTCGACGGCTTCATCGGCCGCTTCGAGATCGCTCAGGTGGGCAGTCCTGATGCCCATGGCCTCGGCGATGTCGCGCATGCGCTCGACACAGGCCATCTTGTTCCAGGCCATCACGTACGGCAGCAACAGCGCATTGGCCACCCCATGGGAGATGTGGAAACGCCCGCCCAACGGGTACGCCAGCGCATGCACCGCCCCGACCCCGGCGTTGCCGAAGGCCATGCCGGCCATCAGGCTGGCGGTGGCCATGTCTTCGCGGGCTTGCAGGTGGGCCGGGTTGGCGTAGGCCTTGGGCAACGCGCGGGTGATCAGCTTGACCGCGCCGATGGCCAGGGCATCGGTGATCGGCGAAGCATTGAGCGACAGGTAGGCCTCGACCGCATGCACCAACGCATCGACGCCACTGGACGCGGTCACGCTGCGCGGGCACGTCAGGGTCATCTGCGGGCTGACCAGCGCCACGTCCGGCAACAGGTAGTCGCTGACGATGCCCTTTTTCAGTTGCGCCGCCTTGTCGGAAAGGATCGCCACGTTGGTGACTTCCGAGCCCGTCCCGGCGGTGGTGGGGATGGCGATCATCGGCGGGCCTTTGCGCGGCACCTGGTCGACGCCGAACATGTCCTGCAACTCACCGTGATAACCGGCGTAGACGCCCACGCACTTGGCAATGTCGATGGCACTGCCACCGCCCAGCCCGATCAGGCCGTCATGGCCGCCGTCACGGTAGGCCTGCATGCAATCTTCGACGATGGCGATTTCCGGGTCCGGCATGACCCGGTCGAAAATCTCGTAGTCACGCCCACCCAGGTGTTGCAGGGCCAGCTCCACGGTGCCGGACTTGACCAGCACGGCATCGGTCACGATCAGCGGGTTGTCGACGTCCAGGCGCGTCAACTCGGCCGCCAGTTGCTCGATGGCAGCGGCACCGGTGATCAGTTTGTGGGCGATCTTGAATGAGGAAAGACTCATGTGCGCGGCCTCTTGTTCGAGTATGGGCTGGCACAAGAATAGCTCGGTATCGGGGGTTGTTCTGCCATTCAGCTGATGAATACATCGCAACCCTAGTGTGGGAGCGGGCTTGCTCGCGAATGCGGCGGCACATTCAACATTTATGTCGACTGGCACACCGCGTTCGCGAGCAAGCCCGCTCCCACACTGGATCTCTGTAAAACGTTATACCTGGGTGGTACGCAACTTCTCGCTGCGCCCGCGCAGCCACTCCAGCGTCAGCAGCAGGATCACCGAGAACGCGATCAACAGCGTCGCCGCCGCAGCAATGGTCGGGCTGAGGTTTTCGCGGATGCCGCTGAACATCTGCCGAGGCAGCGTGGCCTGTTCGGGTCCGGCGAGGAACAGGGTCACCACCACTTCATCGAACGACGTCGCGAAGGCGAACAGCGCCCCGGAGATGACGCCTGGGGCGATCAACGGCAAGGTCACCCGACGAAATGCAGTCAGCGGCGAAGCGCCGAGGCTGGCGGCCGCCCGCACCAGGTTGTGGTTGAACCCCTGCAAGGTCGCCGACACGGTGATGATGACGAACGGTACGCCCAGCACCGCGTGCACCACGATCAGCGAGAAGAAGCTGTTGCCCATCCCCAACGGCGCGAAAAACAGGTAGCTGGCGACCCCGATGATCACCACCGGCACCACCATGGGCGAAATCACCAGGGCCATCACCAGCGCCTTGCCCGGAAAGTCGCCGCGGGTCAGGCCGATGGCCGCCAACGTACCGAAGACCATCGCCAGCAACGTCGCCGCCGGGGCGACGATGATGCTGTTCTTCAACGCGCGCATCCATTCGGCGGAGGCGAAGAAGTCGTGGTACCACTGCAGCGAAAAGCCTTGCAGCGGGTACACCAGGAAGCTGCCGGAGTTGAACGACAGCGGAACGATCACCAGCACCGGCAGGATCAGGAACAACAGGATCAGCCCGCAGAGCGTGCGCAAGCAGTAGAACCACACCCGTTCCACGGGGGACATGTAAGGACTCACCATTTTCAATCTCCCCTTAGCTCAGGCGCAGGCGACTGGCGCCCACCAGCCAGCTGTAAATCAGATAAAGCACGATGGTCGCCAGCAACAGCAGCCCGCCGAGTGCCGTGGCCATGCCCCAGTTGATGCTGGTGTTGGTGTAGAAGGCGACGAAGTAGCTGACCATCTGGTCGTTCGGGCTGCCCAGCAATGCCGGGGTGATGTAGTAGCCGATGGCGAGGATGAACACCAACAGGCAACCGGCGCCGACACCGGCATAGGTCTGCGGGAAGTACACCCGCCAGAAACTGGCGAATGGATGGCAGCCCAGGGAAATGGCCGCACGCATGTAGGTGGGCGAGATGCCTTTCATCACGCTGTAGATCGGCAGGATCATGAACGGCAGCAGGATGTGGACCATCGAGATGTAGACACCCGTGCGGTTGAACACCAGTTCCAGCGGCTTGTCGATCACGCCCATGGCCATCAGGGCGCTGTTGATCAAGCCACCCGACTGCAACAGCACGATCCACGCTGCCACCCGCACCAGGATCGATGTCCAGAACGGCAGCAGCACCAGGATCATCAGCAGGTTGCTCTGGCGCGACGGCAGGTTCGCCAGCAGGTAGGCCAACGGGTAGGCCAACACCAGGCAGATCGCGGTGATGATCAGGCCCATCCAGAAGGTACGGGCGAAAATGTCCAGGTAGATCGCCTGGTCGGGGGTGGCCGGGGCCAGTTCGCCGAGGTCGTCGATACGGTGGTCGACAGCCGCCAGCAGGTAATAAGGGGTGACGTTACTGGTGTTGCGGCGGATCACCTGCCAGTAGGCCGGGTCGCCCCAACGCTCGTCGAGATTTTCCAGGGCTTCTTTATAAGAGGCCGGCTCGGTGGCAAACGGTAACGCGCGAGCCGTCTTGGTCAACAGGCTGCGGTAGCCGGCCGACTCCATGTTCAGGCGCTTGGACAGATCGCCCAGGGTCTGGTTCTTGCGGGCCTCGGCCAGGTCTTCGCTGGCGGCCTTGTAGACCGGTTCTCCCGGCAACCCCCGTCCGTCCCACGTTGAGATCGCAGCCACGGTGCGCGGCATGGCGCCGACCACTTCGGGGTTGCTGACGCTTTTGAACAACAGCGCCACGATGGGCACGAGGAACACCAGTAGCAGAAACAGCACCAGCGGCGCGATCAAGGCCTGGGCCTTCCAGCGGTTGACCCGCTCGGCGCGCTTGAGCCGCTGCTTCAGGTTGGGGCTGGTGCCCGCGTTCAGTGGAACGGCGATGGCCATGGCGAACTCCGCAAATCTTTTTATCGTTACAGGGGCGGGGGAGCGCCCCTGTTCTTTTGAAACACCCGATTGAAGCAAGAACCTGTGGGAGCGAGCTTGCTCGCGATGGCTACGGCACATTCAACATTGATGTGTCTGACAAACCGCTATCGCGAGCAAGCTCGCTCCCACATGGATTTCATCCAGCTTCAGACTGTCGGGTTACTTCGCCGCCCAGGCGTTGAAGCGCTGCTCCAGTTGCTCACCGTTGTCAGCCCAGAAGCTGACGTCGATCTGCACCTGGTTAGCGATGTTTTCCGGGGTGGTCGGCATGTCTTTCATCACATCCTTGGCCAGCAACGGTACGGCCTGGGTGTTGGCAGGGCCGTAGGCGATGTTTTCCGAGTAGGTCTTCTGCTGTTGCGGTGCCACCGAGAAAGCGATGAACTTCTTCGCCGCTTCGGCGCGGGTTTTGTCCAGGCCGCGCGGGATGGCCCAGGCGTCGAAGTCGTAGATGCCGCCGTTCCACACCACTTTCAGGTTGCTTTCCTTCTGTACCGCGGCGATCCGGCCGTTGTAGGCCGAGCTCATGACCACGTCACCGGAGGCCAGGTACTGCGGCGGCTGGGCGCCCGCTTCCCACCACTGGATGTTCGGCTTGAGTTCGTCGAGTTTCTTGAACGCACGGTCCTGGCCATCCTTGCCGGCCAGCACCTTGTACACGTCCTTGGGCGCGACACCGTCGGCCATCAGGGCGAATTCCAGGGTGTACTTGGCGCCCTTG
Source organism: Pseudomonas sp. P97.38 (assembly GCF_001269745.1). Classification (NCBI taxonomy): domain Bacteria; kingdom Pseudomonadati; phylum Pseudomonadota; class Gammaproteobacteria; order Pseudomonadales; family Pseudomonadaceae; genus Pseudomonas; species Pseudomonas sp. P97.38. The sequence continues at coordinate 23,343 of NZ_LHVJ01000032.1, read as the reverse complement.
CGCAGGCCACGCTTGCCCGGGAATTGCTTGGTGTCCCAGAAGTCGGCCCAACTGGTCGGCGCGGTCTTCAGTTTGTCAGCGTTGTAGGCCAGGACGGTCGACCACACGAAGAAGCCGACGCCGCACGGCTGGATGGCGCCTTTGACGTAGTCTTCGGTCGTGCCGAACAGGGCCGGGTCCAGTTGCTCGAACATGTCCTCGTCGCAACCGCGGGACAATTCCGGGGACTCGACTTCCACCAGGTCCCAGGAAACGCTCTTGGTGTCGACCATGGCCTTGACCTTGGCCATTTCGCCGTTGTACTCGCCAGCGACGATCTTGCCGTTGCCGGCCGCTTCCCAAGGTGCGTAGAAGGCCTTGACCTGCGCCGCCTTGTTCGCCCCGCCAAAAGACACCACGGTCAGGTCCGGGCCCGCCGCCATCGCGCTTGCCGCACCCATCATGCCCAGGGTCAGGGCTGTGAACTTCAGGGATCTCAACATTTATTGTTCTCTCCACGTGCAGGGTTGGTGTTGGTACAGCAGGGGGCGATCAATTCGCCTCTAGAAGGGGATCGAGCGCACGCACATGCTCGACTTGCCAGCCAAGCGGAACCACGTCCCCGACGGCGAGCCCGGGATCGAGCTCGGCAATCGGCTGTTTCACGAAGAAGTCGTTCTTGCCGCAGACTTCCAAGCGAACCCGGACGTGGTCGCCCAGATAGATGAATTCCGCCACCCTCCCTGAGAAGCGGTTGACACATTGTTCGCTTGCGCCGTTGAGGCTCACCCGCTCCGGACGGATCGACAGGGTCACCGGCTCGCCCGGCTGGCCGACGTTGACCGCCAGCGCCTCGACCTTCTCGCCACGCCCCAGCTCCACCAGGCAGCGATCGCCGGTCTGGCTGTGCAGGCGGCCGCTGAGGCGGTTGTTCTCGCCGATGAAGTTGGCAACGAAGGTGTTTTTCGGCTCTTCATAAAGCGTGCGCGGTGGCGCGATCTGCTGGATCTCGCCCTGATGGAACACCGCCACGCGGTCGGACATGGTCAAGGCTTCGCCCTGGTCATGGGTCACGTAGACCACGGTCACGCCAAGGCGCTGGTGCAGGTGCTTGATTTCCATCTGCATGTGTTCGCGCAGTTGCTTGTCCAGCGCCCCGAGGGGTTCGTCCATCAGCACCAGTTGCGGCTCGAACACCAGGGCCCGGGCCAACGCCACGCGCTGCTGCTGGCCGCCGGACAGCTGCGCCGGGTAGCGTTGGGCGAAGGTGTCCAGTTGAACCATGCTCAGCACGCGCTTGACCCGGTCGCTCACGTCACTCTTGTTCAGGCCACGCACGGTCAGCGGGAACGCGAGGTTCTCGGCGACGGTCATGTGGGGGAACAGCGCGTAGTTCTGGAACACCATGCCGATGTCGCGCTTGTGCGGCGGCACATGGTTGATGGCGCGCCCGGCCAGTTGGATTTCACCGGCCGTCGGGGTTTCAAACCCGGCGAGCATCATCAGGCTGGTGGTCTTGCCCGAGCCGGACGGCCCGAGCAGGGTGAGGAATTCGCCTTTGCGAATGTCCAGGTTGAGGTCCTTGACGATCAGGTTCTCGCCATCGTAGCTCTTTTGCACACCACGAAAGCTGACCAGCACATCGCTGGCCCCCGCGCTTGAATCGACCTGGCTCATACCCGCACCTTTTGTATTGATGACTGCTTGTGAATCAAGCCTAGTGGAGCCTCGCCCCCGCGCAAATCGGGGCGCAGGAGAGAATCACCTCAGACGGATGGAAGTGCGGGGGTAGGGATTGCCCTACACGGATGGCGGGATTGGATAAATGCAGCCACGAGCTTCGAGCGGCAGGCGGCAAGCAAGGGCGAGCAGCCGTGCTGGAGCGTGTCGCAAATGGATATGCCAACGCATCACCCCTGTGGGAGCGGGCTTGCTCGCGAAGGCGGTGCATCAGTCGATAGGGGTGTCGAGCAGGCTGACGCTTTCGCGAGCAAGCCCGCTCCCACAGGGGCGTCCGGTGAGGTCTAGAGCAACTTGTGTTCCATGGCGTACTTCACCAACTCGGCCAGGGAGGTGATGTTGAGTTTCTGCATCAGCCGCGCCTTGTGGGTGCTGATGGTCTTGCTGCTCAGGGCCAGTTGTTGGGCGATGTCATTGACGTTTGCGCCTTGGGCCAGGCGCTCGAACACCGAGAATTCACGCTCCGACAGCAGTGAGTGCAACGGGCGCGTGTCGGTCAGGCCGACTTCGAAAACCATCCGGTCCGCCAGTTCCGGGTCTATGTAGCGGCCGCCGGCCGCCACCTTGCGAATCGCCATGAGCAGCAGGGCCGGGTCGCTGTCCTTGGTCGCGTAGCCCGCGGCGCCGACTTTCAGGGCGCGAGCGGCCATTTGCGCCTCGTCGTGCATCGACAGCATCAGGATCGCGGGTGGATTGTTCAGCGCACGGATCCGCGGGATCGCCTCCAGGCCATTGACGCCCGGCATGGAAATATCCAGCAGCACGACCTCGCAAGGCACCTGGCGCAGGATATCGAGCAGTTGCTCGCCATTGCTTGCCTCACCCACCACCACCAGGTCCTTCGCCAGGCCGATCAACTGCTTGATGCCTTCGCGGACGATGGTGTGGTCTTCGGCTACCAGTACACGGATCACATTCTTCTCCAGATTCAGGATCTCATCGCGAGCGAGCTCGCTCCCACAAGGTTTGTGTACACCTCAATCAATGTGGGAGCGAGCTTGCTCGCGATAGTGTCAGCCCAGGCAACCCAAACCATCAGGCCTCCTCCAACGGCACCCATACCGCCAGTGTAGTCCCCTCCCCCGGGTGGCTTTCCAGGGACAACCGCCCGCCCATGATCAGCACCCGTTCACGCATGCCGACCAGGCCAAAGGATGTCGGCCGACCTGCCGCTGCGATGAATCCTACACCGTCGTCGCTGACGGTCAGACACAATTCATCGCCCTCGCGCACCAGCGTCAGTTCCACGGTATGCGCCTGGGCATGGCGCATCACGTTGGTCAGCGCCTCCTGGAGAATCCGGAACAGGCCAATGGCCTTGGCATCGCTCAGGGGGGGCAAATTGTCCGGCACCTGCACCAGGCACGGAATCTGCGTACGGGCCTCGAAGCGCCGGGCCTGCCATTCGATGGCCGAGGCGATGCCCGCGTCGAGGATCGGCGGACGCAACGCCGTCGCCACGTCCCGCACCAGCTGGAACAACTGGGCGATCAGGCGCTTCATGCTGTTGAGTCGTTCCTGAAGGCCTGGGTCCAGTTGCGCGTAGGCCAGTTCACACATGGAAGTTTCCAGCTTCAACACCGTCAGCATCTGGCCTAACTCGTCATGGACTTCCCGGGCGATGCGGGCCTTTTCCTCTTCCCGCACGCTTTCCAGGTGCGCCGACAACTCGCGCAACTGCTCCCGGGAGCTGGCCAGCTCCAACTCGATGCGTTTGCTGTCGGTGATGTCCCAGACAATGCCGTCCCAGACGTAGGCGCCATCTTCCAGCCGCCGGGTGATCGCCTTGATCTCGGCCCAGCGCTCCTGGCCTTCGCGGGTCAGGATGCGGCCCTGCCACGACCAGTCGCTGTCGCTGTCCAGCGCCTGGTCCTGGGTGCGGTGGTAACTGGCCTTGTCCTGCGGATGCACCAGGCTGCGCAGCCCGGTGTCACTGCGGGCAAGGGTCGCGGGGGAATACCCCACCAGGCTCTCGCTGCCCTCGCTGATGTAGGCAAAATCAATCTGGCCACTGCCCGGCGCCCGCTCCAGGCGAAACACCAGGCCCGGCACGTTGGCGGCGATGCCTTGCAAGCGCGCCTCGCTTTCACGCAAGGCCGCCAGCGCGCGTCGACGCTCGGTCACGTCGTTGAGGTAGACCACCAGGTATTCGGCGTCGCGAAAGCGCAAAAAGCTCAACGACACGTCGGCCGGCAGGATACTGCCGTCGGCGCGCACGCATTCGGTCTCGAAACTCTGTGGCCCGTCCTCGCTGGCACGGGCGCGCTTCCACAGGTTCAGCCAGCGATCCATGTGCAGGCCCGGCTCGAAGTCGATCAAGGGGCGGTCGATGATGGCGCCGGGGGCATAGCCGAGCATGGTTTCGGCGGCGCGGTTGGCATAGCGCACGTGGCTGTCCCAATTGACCCAGAGGATGCCGACCGTGCTCTGGTCAATGGAAAACTGCGTCAGGCGCAAAGCTTCCTCGCTGGCGGCTCGCTGGGCGATGTCCTCGCGCGCGGCCCGCAGTCGCCGCTCCAACGCCCGTTGCTGGCGGCGCTGCCAGAAGACGATGGCGATGCAGCTCAATGACAAGGCCAGCATCAGCAGGGTGAGGTTCTGCCAGAAGCCCGGTGTCTCGGTCAGGCGCGGGTACTTGGGTTTGAGCCAGCGACTGTGCAGTTGCTCCAGCTCCTTGGCCGGAATCGCCTGCAAGCCGCTGTCGATGATCTCGGCCAGTTCCGGCCAGTCCCGGCGCGTGGCCACACGCAGCAACTGCGGCAAGCCGATGTCGCCGACCACCACCAACCCGGCGAATTCCGGCTCCACCATCAGCCGGCCCAACTGCGCCTCGTCGACCACGGCGTAGCGGGCCTGTTGGCTGAGCAGCAATTGCAGGGCCTCGCGCTCCACCGGCACGCCCTGAAGATTCAACATCGGGTAGGTGGCGCGCAGGTAATCCGCGGTGGCACTGGGCATGCGCACCGCCACGCGAACCTGGGCGTCGAGCTTTTCCAATTCCACGCCCTCGGCGCCTTTCTGTTCACCGACGATCAATTGCGGCACGCGCATGTAAGGATCGGAAAACTGCCAGAGCCGAAGCCCGCTCGGGGACTGGGTAAGGCCAGGCGCGACATCCACCTCGCCGTCGCGCAGCGCCGCCTCCAATTGTGCGGTGTCCTGGAAGTTGCGCCAGGTCAGTTCCACGTTCAACGCCTTGCCCAGCCACTGCATCAGCTCGACGTTGGTGCCAGACAGGCGTTGCAGGCGCCGGTCGTATTGCGCATAGGGCGCCTGCAACACCAGGCCGACCCGCAGTTGCGGATGTTGCGCCAGCCATTGGCGCTGCTGGGCATTGAGCGCGACCCCGTGCGTGGGCGGCGCGGGCGCGGCCCACGCCATCAAGGGAAGCCATAAACAGCCGATAACCCACAGGCAGCAAAAACGCATCATCGAAGTCTCATGCACTGACAAATACTGACCAACCCATTAGGCTGCCGGAACTACTTCTGGTCATGGAATATCCGATGCCCTCTGTTTACCGCCTGGCCTTGCCAGCATTGTGCCTGTCGCTGATCCTGCCGGGGTCCTTTTCTGCACAGGCCAGCGAACCGGCCCCCGCCGCTGCGGAGCAACCGGCCGAGAAGCCCGCCGAGCGCCAACCCCTGCTTGAGCGTAGTCAGGAAGAAGCCAACGCCCTGGAACGAAAGGTACCGTCCCAGGAACAGCAGCAACTGCAAGCCGGCAGCGACACCTTCCTGGCCCTCTGGAAACCGGCCAACAGCAGCGACCCGAAGGGCGCGGTCATTTTGGTCCCCGGCGCTGGAGAAACGGCTGACTGGCCGCAAGTCATCAGCCCGTTGCGCAAGAAACTGCCCGATGTAGCCTGGAGCAGCCTGAGTATCACCCTCCCCGACCTGCAAAGCGACGTGATCGCTCCACGCGTGGTGCAAACACCCCCGGACATCAAGCCGGCGGACACCGCCGCCGCAGCACCGGATGCCACCACGGCGGCACCGATCGAACAAGTGGCCGGGGGCGAAGCCGACGCGGCGGATCCGGCCGTCGCCGAAACCGGTGAAGAGCACGCCAAGGCCGATGCCGAGCGCATCTTCGCCCGCATCGATGCCGCCTTGGCCTTCGCCGAACAGCAGAGTGCACGCCACATCGTGCTGCTGGGCCATGGCACGGGGGCCTATTGGGCTGCGCGTTACCTGAATGAGCGGCAGCCGCCGCAAGTCGAACGTTTCGTGATGGTGGCCGCCCAGGCGCCAGTCGCCGCCAAGCCTGGCCTGGCCGAACTGACGCCGACCTTGAAACTGGCGACCGCCGACCTCTTCTACATGGACAAGCCGCTGGACCGCAACGCGGCGCTGGAGCGTCTGCAGGCGAGCAAGCGCTTGAAAGACTCGACCTTCAGCCAGGTGGCCCTCAAGGCGCTGCCCAATTTCTCGGCAGACCAGGAACAGCTGTTTCGTCGGGTACGCGGTTGGTTGAATCCGCAGAATGCGGGGCAATAGAAGCCTTTAGTCCATGACGAGGGAGCGAGCGCCCTCGTCATGGGGCGGTAACCGGTCCTGCGGGACTAGCGAAAATCCCGGCGCTCGCGAATCAGCCGATAGGCGTTATGCAGTTCCCGGGTCTTCTCGGTCGCTTCACGCACCTGCAACGGCGTGGCCCCGCTGCCGGCGATCTTGTCCGGATGGTGGCGACTGAGCAGGCGTCGGTAGGCCCGCTTGATCTGCGACGGTTCGCTGGTGGCCGAAACCCCCAGCAGGCGCAGCGCCTCCTGATAGGTCACGCCACTGCTGGGCAGCGACAGTTTCTGCGGCTCGTAATCCGCCGCCAGCGCCTTGACCTGCTGCGGCGTCCAACCTAGCCACTTGCCCCAACGGTCAATCAGTTCACGCTCGCTTTCACCCGCGCGACCGTCCGCCCAGACCATCCGCCAGCACGCGCGCAAAACACCCTCGGCCGCATGAGGCTGGACAGCCAGGCGTCGCAGGTAGCCGCGCAACGGGACGTTTTGCGACTTGCCACGGTTGAATGCCGCGATGGCCCGGCGCTGCGCCGGCTCACTCAAGTCCAGCGAGCGCATCTCCTGGCGAGCCTGCTGGATATGGCCATCGACCACGCGTCCATCGCTTTTGGCCAACCGGCCCAGCAAGACAAACAACAGCTCGTCGTTGCGCAGCGCCGGACGTCCGCCCAACCGCTCGCGCACCTGCGCCCAGTCGTGCAGATTCAGGCGCCGGTCCAGCGCCTGCCCCAGCAACGCGCCGAGCATGGCCCCCGGAATGCTGGCTATGGCAAAGCCCGCCCCGGCTCCAATCAGAGTCCCTGGCCACCACATATCAACCGCTCGCTTCTATCAAGGTTTCGACCTGCGCCAAACGTTCGTGAGTACCGACATCGACCCAATGCCCTTGCAGGCGCTCCCCACTGACGCGCCCCTCGGCCATGGCCTTGCGCAGCAGGGGTGCCAGCCTGAATGCGCCCTCCGTGCAACCGTCGAACAGTGCCGGATGCAGGACCGCGATGCCGCTGTAGGTCAGTTTGTCGGCAGCGGCGCCCTCATCCTGAACCTTTCCATCGATCAGAATGAAATCGCCTTCCGGGTGATGCGCGGGGTTGTCCACCAGCACCAGGTGCGCCAGCCCTTCGAGCGGCTTGCGCAAGGAGCTGAAATCGTAGTCGGTCCAGACGTCACCATTGACCACCACAAACGCGTCTTCGCCCAACAACGGCATCGCACGCAAGATACCGCCGCCGGTCTCCAGCGGCTCACCTTCGGGCGAGTAACGGATGCTCAGGCCAAAGCGAGTACCGTCTCCCAGGTGATCCTCGATCTGCTGGCCGAGCCAGGCGTGATTGATCACGATGTCGGTGAACCCGGCCTTCGCCAGGGCCCGCAGGTGGTATTCGATCAAGGGCACGCCGCCCGCGCGAATCAGCGGCTTGGGGGTGGTAAGCGTCAGGGGGCGCATGCGCTCGCCCTTGCCCGCCGCCAGGATCATCGCCTTCATGTCGTGGCTCCAGCCGATGGACGCAGGCTGCCGAGCAACTCGGCCAGGGGAGCCAGCTCGGGACGCCGGGCAACGACGGCGTCTATATAAGCGAAGAAGCGCGGCACATCGCCCAGGTAACGGGGCTTGCCGTCACGGTGGCAGATGCGCGCGAAGATCCCTATCACCTTGAGATGACGCTGCACGCCCATCAGGTCGCTGGCCCGCAGGAAATCCTCGAGCTGCGGCTGAACCGGGATGCCCAGGGCACCGGCCTGCTGCCAGTAGTCCCGCAGCCAACCGCGCACGCGTGCCTCGGGCCAACTGAGGAAGGCATCCTTGAACAGGCAGGTCACGTCGTAGGTGACGGGGCCGTAGACCGCATCCTGGAAGTCCAGCACACCGGGATTCGGCGTACTGAGCATCAGGTTGCGTGGCATGTAGTCGCGATGCACCAGCACCTTTGGCTGGGCCAGTGCGCTGTCGATCAGCAGGTCGCTGGCTTGCTGCCAGAGCTGCTGCTGGGCGCCATCGAACTCGATGCCCAGCTCACGCTTGACGTACCACTCGGGGAACAGCTCCAGCTCGCGACGCAGCAAGGCGACGTCGTAGCTCGGCAGGGGCGCCACCATGGGCAGTTGCTGGAAAGCCAACAGAGCCTGCAGGGCATCGCGGAATAAATCGTCGGCATTTTCGCCGTTGATCACATCCAGGTAGGTCTGATTGCCCAGGTCATTGAGCAAAAGAAAGCCACGTTCGAGGTCTTCGGCATAAATTTTTGGCACGTTGATGCCGGATTTCGCCAGCAAAAACGCGATATCCACGAACGGTTTGCAGTTTTCCTGGGGCGGTGGCGCGTCCATCACGATCAGGCTGCGGCCCTCGCCTTCCCAGCGGAAATAACGCCGGAAACTCGCGTCGCTGCTGGCCGCGGTCAATGTGGCCGGGGGTACGGCACCCCAGCCCTCGCGGGCAAAAAGGATCGGCAGTTGTTCATCGAGCCAAACTTTAAGGTGTTGTAGGCGTACATCTTGGTCGGGCATTGCAAGGGTCTCCGACGGCGCTAGCCGTCAAGCGGGTCATGCTTTATTATCCAGCATCTTTTTCAGACCATCGAGAGGCGTGCGGCCCACACCGCGGGCAGATGGCACGCAGGAAGCCCGGACTAATAAGATGGCATTGAAATCCCCCGCGTTTCGTAAAAAATTTCCGTTGCTGGTCACCGGCAGTCTGCTGGCCCTGCAACCCCTGGCCTCTTCATTCGTCGTCGCGGCGCAGCAGTATGACTGCTCCGTCTCCGCTTCGGGTGCCTGGGACTGTGCACCGAAGACACCGGCCGCGGCCTTGCCGCCGCGTCCCGTGCATGACGGCAGTGCCGTTTCTTCCAGCAGCGATGCGCCGGCCGAAAGCGGCTCGGTCGAACAGGCCGGTGAAAAACCGATGCTTGTCACCGAAGCCAAGGGCCGCGGCCTGAAGTCGCGCAGTGAAGACTACAGCCACCTGGACTGGGTTCCACGGGAGAACCTCACCCCGGCGCAATTGGCTGAAACCGGCCCCTATTGCTCCGGCGCCTATATCGAACCGTCTCGCCCTGGCATGAACGACAAGACCGCCAAGAGCGACGCTCCGACCTTCCTCGGCGCCAAGGCTTCGCGCTATGAGCAGGAACAGCAGGTGGCGACCCTGGCCGGTGACGTGGTCATGCGCCAGGGCAGCATGCAGGTCGAGGCCGACGAGGCCAGCCTGTACCAGGCCGAGAACCGTGGCGAGCTGAGCGGCAACGTGCGTGTTCGCGACAACGGTGCACTGATCGTCGGCGACCACGCCGATGTGCAGCTGGACACCGGCGAAGCCAAGGTCGACAACGCCGAATACGTGATGCACAAATCACGCATCCGCGGTAACGCCCTGTACGCCAAGCGCGCCGAGAACGCGATCATCCGCCTCAAGGACGGCACGTACACCACGTGCGAACCGAACAGCAACGCCTGGACGCTCAAGGGCAACAACATCACCCTGAACCCGGCCACCGGCTTCGGTACCGCGACCAACGTGACCCTGCGGGTCAAGGACTTCCCGGTCCTGTACACACCGTACATTTATTTCCCGATCGACGACCGTCGCCAGTCCGGCTTCCTGCCGCCGACCATCGGCAGCGGCAGCGACACCGGCTTCCTGCTGGTCACCCCGTACTACTTCAACCTGGCGCCGAACTACGACGCCACGTTGTACCCGCGCTACATGAGCAAGCGCGGCCTGTTGATGGAAGGCGAATTCCGCTACTTGACCAAGTCCAGCGAAGGTCAGTTCGGTGCCGCCTACCTCAACGACGAAGACGACGATCGCAGCAAGCAGACCGACTACAGCAAGACCCGCTACATGTACAACTGGCAGCACAAGGGCGGCCTGGACTCGCGTGTGTCGACCGAAGTCGACTACACCAAGATCAGCGACCCCTACTACTTCCAGGACTTGCAGACCGACCAGATCGGTGTCGAGTCCAGGGATTACGTGAACCAGCAGGGTGCGGTCAGCTACCGGGGTGACACGTTTACGACACGTTTGAATGTCCAGGCCTATCAGATGGCCACGGTCTCCAACATCACGCCGTATGATCGCCTGCCGCAGATCACCTTCAATGGTGCGTTGCCGCAGCATCCGGGTGGTCTGGACTTTGCGTATAACACTGAGTTCGTAAGGTTTGATCGGGATCTTAGAAAGGGCAAATACCTCGATAAAGACGGCGGCCCAGTTGACCCTGTCAGTGGAATAGCCGGAACGGATTTCCTGGATACTCATGTATTTGGGCTTGCCCGCGCGACCGGCGACCGGATGAACCTGGCCCCGATAGTCAGCCTCCCGATGAACGCAAGCTATGGTTTCATCAAGCCATCGCTCAAGTACCAGTACACCCGTTACGATCTGGACCTGGATAACCAGGGCAAAGCCGATATCGCCAACCAAGGCGCCGAAGGCGACCGCCTGAACGGCACCTACAGCCGCAACCAGAGCCGTGGTGTTCCAATTGCCAGCATCGACAGCGGGCTGTACTTCGACCGGGACACCCAGTGGTTTGGCAAGAACTACCGTCAGACCCTGGAACCGCGCCTGTTCTACCTGTATGTGCCGGAGAAGGACCAGAGCGACATTCCGGTCTTCGACACCGGCGAAAGCACCTTCAGCTACTCGTCGCTGTTCCGGGATAACCGCTTCAGCGGCTCCGACCGTGTCGGCGACGAAAACAAGTTGTCCCTGGGCGTGACCAACCGCTGGATCCAGGAAGACGGCTTCGAGCGTCAACGCATCAGCGTAGGCCAGGCTTTCTACTTCAAGGATCGCGAGGTCCAACTGCCGGGCATCGACTTCAGGACGCGTGAAGATGCGCACTCCAATGTTTCGCCTTACGCACTGGAATACGAATACCGCTGGAACCGCGACTGGCGCACCACGGCCGATTACAACTGGGACCCGGATACCCACAGCCCGCGCTCGGGCAGTGCGATGTTCCACTACCAGCCGGAAGACAACCCGAACAAGGTCATCAATGCCGGTTACCGCTATCGCAACGATCAGGTCCGCTACGATCAGACCACCGGCCGATGGCAAGTGGGCGGCGGCGACTACGGCACGCCAGGCCAGCCTGGCTACGTGAAGGACTACTACAAGATCAAGCAGCACGACTTCTCGGTCATCTGGCCGATCGTGCCACAGTGGAACGCGATCAGCCGTTGGCAGTATGACTACAACCGCAATCGTACCCTGGAAGCCTTTGGTGGTTTCGAATACGACAACTGCTGCTGGAAACTGCGCCTGATCAACCGTTACTGGGTCGACTATGAAGAATTCAGTCAAGCCGCCCCTGAAAACGAAAAAGGCGACCACGGCGTCTTCCTCCAAATTGTTCTGAAGGGACTCGGCGGCCTCACCGGCGCCAAGGTAGAGAGCTTCCTCGACAAAGGCATCCAAGGTTATCGTGAACGTGAAGACCAAGCTTTCTGATTGTCTGCGCCCGCTGATGCTGGGCGCATTGTTCCTGGGTACCGCGGCCAACGCCGCGGTTCAATCCATCGACAAAGTGGTGGCCATCGTCGACAACGACGTGGTCATGCAGAGCCAACTGGACCAACGTGTCCATGAAGTACAGCAAACCATCGCCAAGCGCGGTGGCGGCCTGCCACCTCCGGGCGTGCTGGACCAACAAGTGCTGGAGCGCCTGATCGTCGAGAACCTGCAACTGCAGATCGGCGAACGCTCCGGTATCCGCATCACCGATGAAGAGCTGAACCAGGCTGTCGGCACCATTGCCCAGCGCAACAACATGAGCCTGGAGCAATTCCGCGCCGCCCTGGCCCGTGACGGTCTCTCCTACGAGGACGCCCGCGACCAGATCCGTCGCGAGATGATCATCAGCCGCGTGCGCCAGCGCCGCGTGGCCGAGCGCATCCAGGTGTCCGAGCAGGAAGTGAAGAACTTCCTCGCCTCCGACCTGGGCAAGATGCAGCTGTCCGAAGAACTGCACCTGGCCAACATCCTGATCCCGACCCCGGAAAGCGCCAACTCCGAAGCCATTCAGAGTGCTTACCGCCAGGCCATGGACGTTTACCAGCAACTCAAGCAAGGCGCTGACTTCGGCCAGATGGCCGTCGCCCGCTCCGGCAGCGAAAACGCCCTGGAAGGCGGCGACATGGGCTGGCGCAAGCCTGCTCAACTGCCACCACCGTTCGACCGTGAGCTGAGCGCCATGGCCGTCGGCGACATCACCCAGCCAGCACGTACGCCCGGCGGTTTCATCATCCTCAAGGTGTTGGAAAAACGCGGTGGCGGCACCCAGGTTCGTGACGAAGTGCATGTCCGCCACATCCTGATCAAGCCAAGCGAGATTCGCAGCGAAGCCGAGACCAAGCGTCTGGCGGAGAAACTCTACGACCGCATCGAAGCGGGCGAAGATTTCGCCGAGCTGGCCAAGAGCTTCTCGGAAGACCCGGGTTCGGCCCTCAATGGCGGCGACCTCAACTGGGTCGATCCGAACGCCTTGGTGCCCGAGTTCCGCCAGGTCATGGCCGAGACGCCGCAAGGCCAACTGTCCAAGCCGTTCAAGAGCCCCTATGGCTGGCACGTGCTGGAAGTCCTTGGCCGCCGCGCCACCGACAGCACCAGCCAGGCCCGTGAACAGCAGGCAATGACCGTGCTGCGCAACCGCAAATACGACGAAGAGCTGCAAACCTGGCTGCGTCAGATTCGCGACGAAGCCTATGTCGAGATCAAACTCCCTGGTGCAGACCAGGCAGCGCAGTGAAACCCAAGCGTTTCGCGCTGACCCCCGGCGAGCCTGCCGGCATCGGTCCCGACCTGTGCCTGCTGCTCGCCTCGCAGCCCCAGCCACACCCCCTGATTGCCATCACCAGCCGCGACCTGCTCCTTGAGCGGGCCGCGCAACTGGGGGTGGTCGTCGACCTGTTGCCGGTGACGCCGCAGGCCTGGCCGGACGTGCCGGCGCCCGCCAACAGCCTGTATGTCTGGGACACGCCGCTGGGCGCCCCGGTCATCACCGGCCAGTTGGAAAAAGCCAACGCCGCCTTTGTCCTGCAAACCCTGACCCGCGCCGGCCAAGGCTGCCTGGACGGGGATTTCGCCGGCATGATCACGGCCCCGGTGCACAAGGGCGTGATCAACGAATCAGGCATCGCCTTTTCCGGCCATACCGAATTTTTGGCAGACCTGACCCACACCGCGCAAGTGGTGATGATGCTCGCGACCCGCGGCCTGCGCGTGGCCCTGGTGACCACTCACCTGCCCCTGCGGGATATCGCCGATGCCATCACCGCCGAACGCCTGGAGCGGGTCACGCGCATCCTGCACGCTGACCTGCAGGAAAAATTCGGCATCGCCCGGCCACGCATCCTCGTCTGCGGGCTCAACCCCCACGCCGGCGAAGGCGGACACCTGGGTCGTGAAGAAATCGACATCATAGAACCCACATTGGAACGCCTGCGCGGCGAGGGCATGAATCTGCATGGCCCGCTGCCGGCCGACACTCTGTTTACCCCCAAATATCTGGAGCACTGCGACGCAGTGCTGGCGATGTACCACGACCAGGGCCTGCCGGTGCTGAAGTACAAAGGCTTCGGCGCTGCGGTCAACGTGACCCTGGGCTTGCCGATCATCCGCACCTCCGTGGACCACGGCACCGCCCTGGACCTGGCCGGCAGCGGCAAGATCGACACCGGCAGCCTGCAAGTCGCGCTGGAAACCGCCTACCAGATGGCCGAGACCCATTTATGACCGAGCAATACCAACACCGCGCGCGCAAGCGCTTCGGCCAGAACTTCCTGCACGACGCCGGCGTGATCGATCGCATCCTGCGCTCCATCAATGCCAAGCCCGACGATCGCATGCTGGAAATCGGCCCGGGCCAGGGCGCCCTGACCGAAGGCCTGCTGGGCAGCGGCGCGCAACTCGACGTGGTGGAACTGGACAAGGACCTGGTGCCGATCCTCAACCAGCAGTTCGCCAGCAAGAGCAATTTCAGCCTGCACCAGGGCGACGCGCTGAAGTTCGACTTCAATAGCCTGAACGCCGCGCCGAACAGCCTGCGGGTGGTGGGTAACCTGCCGTACAACATCTCCACACCGCTGATCTTCCACCTGCTGAGCAACGCCGGCCTGATCCGCGACATGCACTTCATGTTGCAGAAAGAAGTGGTCGAGCGCCTGGCCGCAGGGCCTGGAGGTGGCGATTGGGGCCGGCTGTCGATCATGGTCCAGTACCATTGCCGGGTCGAACACCTGTTCAACGTCGGCCCAGGGGCATTCAACCCGCCGCCGAAAGTCGATTCGGCCATTGTCCGCCTGGTCCCGCACGCTGTCCTGCCGCACCCGGCCAAGGACCATCGCCTGCTTGAGCGGGTGGTGCGCGAAGCGTTCAACCAGCGCCGCAAAACCCTGCGCAATACCTTGAAACTGTTGCTCAGCAGCGCCGAAATCGAAGCCGCCGGCGTCGACGGCAGCCTGCGGCCCGAGCAGTTGGACCTGGCGGCTTTCGTGCGCCTTGCCGACAAGCTCAGCGAACAGGTCGCCTCCAAAGCCGATGCCAGCTAACGGACGATGAGCGCTATCGGGTGGGACGCCGCTCTGGCCTACTACCCGATACTTGGCCTAGACTGACCCCCTCAGTCACGCCCGCGTCCCGCTTCGTTTTTAAGGCCTCTTGCATGTCCGATCCTCGTTACCAGGTCGACGTCAGCGTCACCACCCGCTTCCTGGCAGAACAATCGCAACCCGAGCACAACCGTTTTGCCTTCGCCTACACCATCACCGTGCGCAATAACGGCTCGCTAGCGGCCAGGCTGCTGTCGCGGCATTGGGTCATCACCGACGGCGACGGCCATGTCGAGGAAGTCCGTGGCGAGGGCGTGGTCGGCCAGCAACCGCTGATCGACGCCGGCAAGAGCCACAACTACAGCAGCGGCACCGTGATGACGACTCGCGTCGGCACCATGCAAGGCACCTACCAGATGCTCGCCGAAGACGGCCAGCGCTTCGATGCCATCATCAAGCCCTTTCGCCTGGCGGTGCCCGGAGCCCTGCACTGATGGCCACTTATGCGGTGGGTGACCTGCAAGGTTGCCTCGACCCGCTCAAGTGCCTGCTGGAACGGGTTGCGTTCGACCCCCAGAAAGACACGCTGTGGCTGGTGGGCGACCTGGTCAACCGCGGCCCGCAATCGCTCGAAACGCTGCGCTTTCTCTACAGCATCCGCCAGTCGCTGGTGTGCGTGCTCGGCAACCACGACCTGCACTTGCTGGCGGCCTGGCAGAACATCGAGCGGTTGAAAAAATCCGACACCCTGGGCGAAATACTCGCAGCGCCCGATTGCGTCGAATTGCTGGAGTGGCTGCGCCTGCAAAAGCTCATGCACTATGACGAGCAGCGCAACCTGGCGTTGGTCCATGCCGGGCTTGCGCCCCAGTGGTCCCTGCGCAAGGCGCTCAAGTGCGCCGCCGAAGTCGAGCAAGCGTTGCGCGACGACAACTTGTTCGGTCCCTACCTCGACGGCATGTACGGCAACGAGCCGGTCAAGTGGGACAATGATCTCACCGGGGCAGCCCGCCTGCGGGTCATCACCAACTACTTCACCCGCATGCGGTTCTGCACCGCCGAAGGCAAGCTCGACCTCAAGGGCAAGGAAGGCGTCGAGACGGCGCCTCCCGGCTACGCGCCCTGGTTCAAGCACAAGACGCGCAAGACCCGGAACCTGAAGATCATCTTCGGCCACTGGGCGGCGCTGGAAGGCCAATGCGACGAACCCGGCGTCTACGCGCTCGACACAGGGTGCGTATGGGGCGGCGCGATGACCCTGATGAATGTCGACACCGGCGAACAACTGCGTTGCGATTGCGACGACCAGGGCCACGCCACAACCCACCTTCCGACCACCGCATCACAGCCAGCCGGCGCGGCCCCATGACCAGCGCCAGGCCGGGCCACAGGAGTTCCCCATGACCGAATTCAAACGCATCCCCCCGGAACAGGCCCAGGCCCTGCGCGAGCAAGGCGCGGTGGTCGTCGATGTCCGTGACCCTGCCACCTTTGCCGCGCTGCACATCAGCGGCTCCCGGCATCTGGACAACCATTCCATCGCCGACTTCATCCGCGGCGCCGACCTCGACGCGCCGACCGTGGTGGTCTGCTACCACGGCAACTCCAGCCAGAGCGCAGCCGCCTATCTGGTCAGCCAGGGCTTCAGTGACGTCTACAGCCTGGACGGTGGTTTCGAGTTATGGCGTGCGACTTTTCCGACAGAAACGACACACGACACCCACGAATAATTTTTTATCTCGCCAGAGCCCGCGTGATCCGCGGGCTTGAGCGGTGGCGGACGAACGGTCAGCCATAACTAATTACGTATTGCGCCTTTACCTTTCCCATTCCGAACTATCCTTAGCCTCAGGCCATCCAAAACAGGGGAGAGCCGGTACACCGGCGCGCGGGTAATCGGGAGTAAGCTTTCAGGAAGCCTGCATGCCTGGAAGCATTCTGGGGGGTAAACGGCCACTGGGTTCCCAGCGGCTGTCCAGCAACGACTGATTGATCCGACACCGGCTCCACGTATCGAGCGAGGTGACGTCATGAGTATTTTTAGCCACTTCCAGCAACGTTTCGAGTCCACGCGGCAGGAGGAATACTCGCTGCAGGAATACCTCGAACTCTGCAAGCAGGACCGCAGCGCCTACGTATCGGCTGCGGAGCGTCTGTTGCTGGCAATCGGAGAACCGGAACTGCTGGACACCTCGACCAACTCGAGGCTCTCGCGAATCTTCTCCAACAAGGTGATTCGCCGCTATCCAGCCTTTGCAGACTTCCACGGGATGGAAGAATGCATCGAGCAGATCGTGTCCTATTTCCGCCACGCCGCCCAAGGCCTGGAAGAAAAGAAACAGATTCTTTACCTGCTCGGCCCCGTAGGTGGCGGTAAATCGTCCCTGGCCGAGAAACTCAAGCAATTGATGGAAAAGGTGCCCTTCTACGCCATCAAGGGCTCGCCGGTGTTCGAATCGCCCCTGGGGCTGTTCAATGCCACCGAGGACGGCGCCATCCTCGAGGAAGACTTCGGCATCCCACGCCGCTACCTCAATACCATCATGTCGCCATGGGCCACCAAGCGCCTGGCCGAATTCGGCGGCGACATCAGCCAGTTCCGGGTGGTCAAGCTCTATCCCTCGATCCTTAACCAGATCGCGGTGGCCAAGACCGAGCCGGGCGATGAAAACAACCAGGACATTTCGGCGCTGGTCGGCAAGGTCGATATCCGCAAGCTGGAAGAATTCCCGCAGAACGACGCCGACGCCTACAGCTACTCAGGCGCACTGTGCCGGGCCAACCAGGGCCTGATGGAATTCGTCGAGATGTTCAAGGCGCCCATCAAGGTCCTGCACCCGCTGCTCACCGCCACCCAGGAAGGCAACTACAACAGCACCGAGGGCCTGGGGGCGATTCCGTTTACCGGCATCCTGTTGGCCCACTCCAACGAATCGGAATGGCACACCTTCCGCAACAACAAGAACAACGAGGCCTTCATCGACCGGATCTACATCGTCAAGGTGCCGTACTGCCTGCGGGTGACCGATGAGGTGAAGATCTACGACAAGCTGCTGTTCAACAGCTCGCTGTCCAAGGCCCATTGCGCCCCCGACACCTTGAAGATGCTGGCCCAGTTCACGGTGCTGTCGCGCCTCAAGGAACCGGAGAACTCCAACATCTACTCCAAGATGCGCGTGTACGACGGTGAAAACCTCAAGGACACCGATCCAAAGGCCAAGTCGATCCAGGAATACCGCGACAATGCGGGCGTCGACGAAGGGATGAACGGGCTCTCCACGCGCTTCGCGTTCAAGATCCTCTCCAAGGTCTTCAACTTCGATCCCCACGAGATCGCCGCCAACCCGGTCCACCTGCTGTACGTGCTGGAACAGCAGATCGAACAGGAGCAGTTCCAGGCCGAAACCCGCGAGCGCTACCTGCGCTTCCTCAAGGAATACCTGGCGCCGCGCTACATCGAGTTCATCGGCAAGGAAATCCAGACCGCATACCTGGAGTCCTACAGCGAGTATGGCCAGAACATCTTCGACCGCTACGTGCTGTATGCGGACTTCTGGATCCAGGACCAGGAATATCGCGACCCGGAAACCGGCGAGATCCTCAACCGCGTCGCCCTGAACGAGGAGCTGGAGAAAATCGAAAAACCGGCCGGCATCAGCAATCCGAAGGATTTCCGCAACGAGATCGTCAACTTCGTACTGCGCGCCCGGGCCAACAACAATGGCAAGAACCCCACCTGGCTCAGCTATGAGAAGCTGCGGGTGGTTATCGAGAAGAAAATGTTCTCCAACACCGAGGACTTGCTGCCGGTCATCAGCTTCAACGCCAAGGCCAGCAAGGAGGACCAGCAAAAACACAACGACTTCGTCACACGCATGGTCGAACGTGGCTACACCGACAAACAGGTACGGCTGCTCTCCGAGTGGTACCTGCGGGTCCGCAAATCGCAATAGAACAGCTGCAAGCTGCAAGCTACAAGTTGCAAGAAAAAGCGCGTCAGCCCCGGCAAGTGGGTGACTGCTTCTACTTGGAGCTTGTAGCTCATCACTTGAAGCTGCCCGGAGGGGCCTATGAGCTATGTGATCGACCGACGCCTTAACGGCAAGAACAAGAGCACGGTGAACCGCCAGCGGTTTCTACGGCGCTACCGTGACCACATCAAGAAGGCCGTCGAAGAGGCGGTCAGCCGGCGTTCCATTACCGACATGGAACACGGCGAGCAGATCAGCATCCCCGGTCGCGACATCGATGAACCGGTGCTTCACCACGGCCGTGGTGGCAAGCAGACCGTCGTGCACCCCGGCAACAAGGAATTCACCAGCGGCGAGCACATCCCCCGGCCACAGGGCGGTGGTGGCGGCAAGGGGCCCGGCAAGGCGGGCAATTCCGGCGAAGGCATGGATGAGTTCGTGTTCCAGATCACCCAGGAGGAATTCCTGGAGTTCATGTTCGAGGACCTGGAACTGCCCAACCTGGTCAAGCGCAACCTGACCGGCACCGACACCTTCAAGACCGTGCGCGCCGGTATCAGTAACGAAGGCAATCCATCGCGCATCAACATCATCCGCACCCTGCGCTCCGCCCACGCCCGGCGCATCGCCCTGTCGGGCAGCAGCCGCGCCAAGCTGCGCGAAGCCAAGGAAGAGCTGGCCCGCCTGAAGCGCGAGGAGCCGGACAACTTCGGCGACATCCAGGACCTGGAAGCGGAAATCGAGAAACTCAGTGCGCGCATCCACCGCGTGCCGTTCCTCGACACCTTCGACCTCAAGTACAACCTGTTGGTGAAACAGCCCAATCCCAGCTCCAAGGCCGTGATGTTCTGCCTGATGGACGTGTCCGGCTCCATGACCCAGGCCACCAAGGACATCGCCAAGCGTTTCTTCATCCTGTTGTACCTGTTCCTGAAGCGCAACTACGACAAGATCGACGTAGTGTTCATCCGCCACCACACCAGCGCCCGGGAAGTCGACGAGGAAGAATTCTTCTATTCCAGGGAAACCGGCGGCACCATCGTTTCCAGCGCCCTGAAGCTGATGCAGGAAATCATGGCCGAACGCTACCCGGCCAACGAATGGAACATCTACGCGGCCCAGGCGTCGGACGGCGACAACTGGAACGACGATTCGCCGATCTGCCGCGACATCCTGATCAACCAGATCATGCCGTTCGTCCAGTACTACACCTATGTGGAAATCACGCCACGGGAACACCAGGCCTTGTGGTATGAATACGAACGGATTGCCGAAGCGTTTTCCGACACATTTGCCCAACAGCAACTGGTCTCGGCCGGGGATATCTACCCGGTCTTCCGTGAACTCTTCCAGCGCAGGTTAGTGACATGACCGCCAAAAAAGAGCAGAAGCGCCAGCCCATCTCCACCGGCTCCGAATGGACGTTCGAGCTGATCCAGGCCTACGACCGCGAAATCAGCCGTATCGCGGACCGCTACGCCCTCGACACCTACCCGAACCAGATCGAGGTGATCACCGCCGAGCAGATGATGGACGCCTACGCGTCGGTCGGCATGCCGCTGGGTTATCACCACTGGTCCTACGGCAAGCATTTCCTCAGCACCGAGAAGTCCTACAGCCGGGGCCAGATGGGGTTGGCCTATGAAATCGTGATCAACTCCGACCCGTGCATCGCCTATCTGATGGAAGAAAACACCATCTGCATGCAGGCACTGGTGGTGGCCCATGCCTGCTATGGGCACAACAGCTTCTTCAAGGGCAACTACCTGTTCCGCACCTGGACCGACGCCAGCTCCATCATCGATTACCTGGTGTTTGCCAAGCAGTACATCATGCAATGCGAGGAGCGCCACGGCATCGATGCCGTCGAAGACCTGCTGGATTCCTGCCACGCCCTGATGAACTACGGCGTGGACCGCTACAAGCGCCCTTATCCGATTTCCGCCGAAGAAGAACGCCGGCGCCAGAAGGATCGCGAAGAGCACTTACAGAAGCAGATCAACGACCTGTGGCGCACCATTCCCAAGGGCGCGGACAAATACAACGAGAAGGACAATGCACGGTTTCCTGCCGAGCCCCAGGAGAACATCCTCTATTTCATTGAAAAACACGCGCCGCTGCTGGAGCCGTGGCAGCGGGAAATCGTGCGAATCGTGCGCAAGATTGCCCAGTACTTTTATCCACAACGCCAGACCCAGGTCATGAACGAAGGCTGGGCGACCTTCTGGCACTACACGCTGATGAACGACCTGTACGATGAAGGCCTGGTCACCGACGGCTTCATGATGGAGTTCCTGACGTCCCACACCAGCGTAGTGTTCCAGCCCGGTTTCGACAGCCCGTACTACAGCGGCATCAACCCTTATGCCCTGGGTTTCGCCATGTACCGCGACATCCGGCGCATGTGCGAGGACCCTACCGAAGAAGATCGCCGCTGGTTCCCCGAAATTGCCGGCGCGGACTGGCTGTCCACCATCAAGTTCGCCATGAGCAGCTTCAAGGATGAGAGTTTCATCCTGCAGTACCTCTCGCCCAAGGTGATCCGCGACCTGAAACTGTTCAGCATCCTCGATGACGACCAGAAGGACGACCTGCTGGTGCCGGCCATCCACGACGAAAGCGGCTATCGCATCATCCGCGAAACCCTGGCCGCCCAATACAACCTGGGCAATCGCGAACCCAACGTGCAGATCTACAGCATCGACCGCCGTGGCGATCGCTCCCTGACCCTGCGACACCAGGCCCACAATCGCAAACCGCTGGGCGATTCCACCGACGAGGTGCTCAAGCACTTGCACCGCCTCTGGGGCTTCGACATTCACTTGGAAACCCTGCAGGGCGACCAAGTGATGAAAACCCATCACGTGCCGCCCCGAAACGAACAGGGCGAAGGGGACTATGGCCGCCTGGACCTGGCCGTCGTCCATCTCTGATCCCGTTTTCGCCTCCGGAAGTCCGACGTAAAGGGTTATCCTGTCGGGCCAACGGAGGTTTTTTATGCAGATCTACAAAGTCGGCGGCGCGGTGCGCGACCGCTTGCTGGGCATTCCCGTCACTGACGTCGACCGAGTCGTGGTAGGGGCCACTGCCGATGAAATGCTCGCCAGGGGGTTTCGCCCCGTGGGAGCCGATTTTCCGGTGTTCCTCGACCCGAAGACGGGCGAGGAATACGCCCTCGCCCGCACCGAGCGCAAGAGCGGCCGGGGCTACGGCGGCTTCGTGTTCCATGCCAGTCCCGAGGTCACCCTCGAAGAAGACCTGATCCGCAGGGACTTGACGATCAACGCCATGGCCGAGGATGACCACGGCAACCTGACCGATCCATACCACGGCCAGCAAGACCTTGAAGCCCGCATACTGCGCCACGTTTCCCCCGCATTCGCCGAAGATCCGCTCCGTGTCCTGCGCGTCGCCCGCTTTGCCGCGCGATACGCGCCGCTGGGTTTCAAAGTGGCGGAGCAGACCCTCGGGCTGATGCGCCAGCTCAGCGAATCCGGAGAGCTCGAAGCGTTGACGCCCGAGCGCAGCTGGAAGGAAATTTCCCGGGCACTCATGGAAGACCAACCACAGGTGTTCATCCAGGTACTACGCGACTGCACCGCCCTCAAGGTCTTGATGCCCGAAGTCGATGCGCTGTTCGGCGTCCCCCAGCCCGAAGCCCATCACCCGGAAATCGACACCGGCATCCACACCCTGGGCGTGCTGGAGCAGGCCGCCCGTCACAGCCAACCGCTGACCGTGCGCTGGGCTTGCCTGCTCCATGACCTGGGGAAAGGCCTGACACCCGAACACGAATGGCCGCGCCACATCGCCCATGAACACAAGGGACTGAAGCTGATCAAGGCCGTCAACGAGCGCTTCAAGGTGCCGCGCGACTGCCAGGAACTGGCGCTATTGGTGGGGCAATATCACACCCACGGTCATCGCGCGCTGGAGTTGAAGGCATCCACGCTGCTCGAACTGCTGCAAAGCTTTGATGTGTACCGTCGGCCCCAGCGCTTTGAAGAGTTCATTGCGGCCTGCGAGATGGACGCGCGAGGACGCAAAGGGTTTGAGCAGCGCAGTTATCCACAGGCTGACTATCTGCGAGGGGCCGCGGCGGCGGCTCGCGGGGTGGCGGTCCAGCCCTTGCTGGAAAAAGGCTTCAAGGGCCCGGAACTGGGCGAGGCGATCAAGCGCGAGCGGCTCAGGACGTTGAAGGCGTACAAGGACGCGGCGAGCTGAGGGAAGTGGTGTATCAGTTGAATCTCTAGCAGATGTACGCCGCCATCGCGAGCAAGCCCGCTTGTGTCTGAGTAAGGGAATAAACTCTGGGGTGAGAGGGGTAGATGGCAAGCTGTGAGTCCGCGGTGCTTGAAGCACGAGTGGGAGCAAAGCTGCCATCTACCTTTCTACTCTGGCCCATAAGCCCGAACAGTTGTACGAGCGGCACTCGAATCACAAGCGTGGGCAAAGCCAGAGCACTCTCATTTCTGAGTGTAAGAGGGTTTTGCCATGATTTCCTGGGTCGGTATCGATATATCCAAATCAAATCTCGTCGTTTGGGTTCGACCACAGAACCAAGGCTATGAG
>NZ_LHVJ01000031.1:0-1375 GCF_001269745.1 Pseudomonas sp. P97.38 | reverse complement strand
TAGTGTTCGGCCAACGCTCACAAAATGGCGGTTATCTTATAGCAAAACACCAACCCCTGTGGGAGCGAGCTTGCTCGCGATGGCGGTGGATCAGTCGATACTCTATTGACTGGACTGACGCCATCGCGAGCAAGCTCGCTCCCACAAGGGGGAATTGGTGGGATTCAATTCGCGAACGGCTCGAATTGCCACGGCAAAGCCCTATAATGCGCGCCGGTTTTTGGGGTAATGGTCATGAGTACAGAAGATCCACGGTTTGCCGGCATCGCCCGTTTGTATGGCATCGAGGGCCTGGAGCGCCTGCGGGCGGCCCATGTGGCGGTGGTCGGGGTGGGCGGAGTCGGTTCCTGGGCGGCGGAAGCGATCGCCCGGTGTGGCGTAGGCGAGATTTCGCTGTTCGACCTGGACGATGTCTGCGTCAGCAACGCCAACCGCCAGTTGCACGCCCTGGACAGCACCGTCGGCAAGCCCAAGGTCGAGGTCATGGCCGAGCGGCTGCGGGGCATCAACCCCGACTGCACGGTGCACGCCGTAGCAGACTTCGTCACCCGCGACACCATGGCCGAATACATCACGCCCCACATCGATTGCGTGATCGACTGCATCGACAGCGTCAACGCCAAGGCGGCATTGATCGCCTGGTGCAAGCGCCGCAAGATCCAGATCATCACCACCGGCGGCGCGGGCGGGCAGATTGACCCGACGCTGATCCAGGTGTGCGACCTGAATCGTACCTTCAATGATCCGCTGGCCTCCAAAGTGCGCTCGACCCTGCGTCGCGACTACGGTTTTTCTCGCACCGTGACCCGTCACTACAGCGTGCCGTGCGTGTTCTCCACCGAACAGCTGCGTTACCCGAAGCCGGACGGCAGCATTTGCTTGCAGAAGAGTTTTGTCGGCGACGGCGTGAAGCTCGACTGCGCCGGCGGGTTTGGCGCGGTGATGATGGTCACGGCGACATTCGGCATGGTCGCGGCGACCAAGGCGGTGGACAAGATCGTGGCGGGCGTGCGGCGGCCGGCTGACCGGATCAAGCCTCAGGATTGAGGGTGGGCTGAGGGCCTCTTCGCGAGCAAGTCCGCTTGTGTCTGAGTAAGGGAATAAACTCTGGGGTGAGAGGGGTAGATGGCAAGCTGTGAGTCCGCGGTGCTTGAAGCACGAGTGGGAGCAAAGCTGCCATCTACCTTTCTACTCTGGCCCATAAGCCCGAACAGTTGTACGAGCGGCACTCGAATCACAAGCGTGGGCAAAGCCAGAGCACTCTCATTTCTGAGTGTAAGAGGGTTTTGCCATGATTTCCTGGGTCGGTATCGATATATCCAAATCAAATCTCGTCGTTTGGGTTCGACCACAGAACCAAGGCTATGAGGTCCCC